>CAZXDK010000056.1:0-18291 GCA_964639585.1 uncultured Gallionellaceae bacterium
TTGCAGGCCCTTGGTGACGATCACGACTTGCGCGTAGTTGTCGCTGAACAGGCGCACGTCGAGCGACAGGATGAAGCGCGGCGCGCCATTGCCGATATAGGAAGAATAGGAAGCCGCCGCCGGATCGCCTGCCAGTATCCGCTCGATGCGTTTGGTCTCGACCTCGGTCGCCTTGAGCGATGCGCCCTGCGGCAGCCACACATCGACGATCAATTCGAGACGGTTGGCGGCCGGGAAAAACTGTTTCTGCACCCCGATGTTGAAGGCGACGATGGACAACACGAAGATCCCTGCCGTGGCGCCGATCACCTTCCAGCGGTTGCGCAAACACCAGGTCACCAGCGCGCGGAAGCGCCGGTAGAACGGCGTGTCGTAAACATCCGCGCCGTGCTTCTGCGCCTTTTCCACCAGTTTTTTCGGGTCGAGCAATTTATAGCCGAGGTAAGGCGTGAAGACCACCGCGACGATCCACGACACCAGCAGCGCGATGGTCACCACCTGGAAGATCGAGATGGTGTATTCGCTGGCCGCCGATTTGGAAAAGCCCACCGGCGTGAACGCGGCGGCGGTGATCAGCGTGCCGGTGAGCATCGGGAAAGCGGTCGAAGTGTAGGCAAAGGTCGCGGCCTTGAAGCGATCCCAGCCCTGCTCCATTTTCACCACCATCATCTCCACGGCGATGATCGCATCGTCCACCAGCAGCCCCAGCGCGATGACCAGCGCGCCGAGCGAAATGCGCTGCAAGTCGATGCCAAAAAATTTCATGGCAAAAAAAGTAATCGCCAGCACCAGCGGAATGGACAGCGCCACCACCATGCCGGTGCGCACGCCCAGACTCAGGAACGACACCGCCAACACGATGGCGACGGCCTCAACCAGCGAGCTTTCAAACAAGTGGATGGAGCCCGCGACCACTTCCGACTGGTCGGCCACCACATGAACATCCAAGCCCAGCGGCAGCTCGTTGCCCAGCCGCGCTATCTCCGCACGCAAATGCTCGCCCAGCGCGATCACATTGCCGCCTTTATCCATCACCACACCGAGACCGATGGCGGGCTGTCCGCCGTAACGCATGGTCGAACTTGGCGGATCGACCAGCCCGCGACTCACCTTAGCGATGTCGCCCAGCCGGAAGTGCTTGCCGTTCACCAGCAAGTCGGTGTCGCGCACGCGCTCGACGCTGTCATAAGCGCCGCTCACCCGCATGCGGATACGGTCGCTCTCCGTTTCGATAAAGCCGCCCGGTGTCACCGCATTCTGTTTTTGCAGCGCTTCGGCGATCAGCAAAGGATTAACGCCGAGCGTCGCCATGCGGTTGGGCAGCACGTCGATGAATATTTTTTCGTCCTGAACACCGATCAGCTCGACGCGCTTGACCCCGTCCACCCGGCGCAACTCCAGCGCCACTTTGTCGGCATAACGGTGTAGCGCGGCCATATCGTAACCGTCACCGGTCAGTGCAAAAATATTCACCTGCACATCGCCGAACTCGTCGTTCGGAAAAGGCCCCTGCACGCCGTCCGGCAAGGTGTGGCGGATTTCTTCAAGTTTCTTGCGCACCTGCCGCCAAACTTCCGGCACCTCTTCCTTGGGCGTGTAGTCTTTCAGATTCACAAACACCATCGACTCGCCGGGCTTGGAGACAGACTTCAGCACATCCACCCAGGGCGCTTCCTGCAATTTTTTCTCGACGCGCTCGGTCAGCTCGCGTTCCACTTCCTCAGCCGTTGCCCCCGGCCACAACGTGCGCACCACCATCGTTTTGAAAGTAAAGCTGGGATCTTCGGCTCGCCCCAACTGGAAGAAAGATGTCACTCCGGCCACCGACAACACCAGAATCAGAAACACCACCATCTGCTGGTGTTTCAGCGCCCATTCGGAAAGGTTAGGCATGTTCATGGCGCTTTACCTTCGTCGGCCAATTTAACTTTCTCTCCCGCCGTCAGCTTGTGTACGCCAGCAACAACGATGCGTTCGCCCGCCGCGATGCCGTTAGCGACCAGCGCGCCGTCGTCGCGATAGGCTGTCACCACCACCGGATGCAAGCTAACGCTGCGGTCGGCGGCGACAATCCATACAGCGGCCTTGTCGCCCTGCTGAAAAATGGCAGAAAGCGGCAGCAGGAAGCCAGCCTCTTTTTTCCCGTCCTCTTTCCCGCTTGGGCTGAGTCTCACGCGCGCCGTCATGCCCAGCGCCACCTTGGCATGCACTGCATCGAAGGCCACGCGCGCGGGATAGGTGCGGCTGGCGCTATCTGCGGCGGGTGAAATTTCCCGCACGTGTCCGCGCAAAACTGTAGCCACGCCGCCGTCCGCTGCGCCCAACTCAATCTCGGCCAGAGCGCCGACTTTGGTCGAAGCGAAACGCGACTCGGGTATGGATATGAGCACCTCGCGCGCGCCCTCTTGCGCCACGCGCACCACCGGCTGACCTGCGCTCACCACCTGCCCCACCTCGGCCAGCGTGGCCGATACCACGCCATCGCGATCCGACATCAGACTGGTGTAAGCCGCCTGATTACGCGCCAATCCGACTTGTGCGGTGGCCGCCTTCAACTCGGTTTCCTTGGCATCCAAGGCCGACTGGCTCACGAAGCCCTGCGCGCGCAATTCCCGGTAGCGTTTCAAATCCTCTTCCACTTGCCGATAACGCGCAGCGGCTTCGCTTTCCTGCAACCCGGTATCCGCCGCATCCAGCCGTGCCAGCACCTGGCCTTTTCCGACTAACGCCCCGGCATCCACCAGCCGTTCGACAATCTTGCCGCCGATGCGAAAACCCAACACGGTTTCGTAACGCGCATGCACTTCGCCGCTGTATATGTTGCCGCTGTCCGCCGCCTGCGCGCCGACCACCACGGTCAATGCGGGACGCTCTACTTTGGCAGGCGCAGCCGCTTCCTTGTTGCAGGCAACCAACAACACGGGCAGCGCCAGAATCAATAGTTTTTTATTCATGCGATTACTCCTTCACCGTTAATCCGTTCAACAACAAGTCGATATATGTGCCCATATAAATTTCAGAATCTTTTTGTCCGCCGCAACAATAGGGCTGCACCGAGTACTGCCAGATAACCCGCATCAGAATAGGCGAGGTGATCGCGTCGATAGCCGATTCGACATCAACCCGGCGAAACTCCCCGCGCTCCATGCCGTGCCGCAACACATTGCCCAGCAAATCGTCGATACGCCGGGTCACATGCTCATGGAAGTAACCAGCCACCTCCGGGAAATTTCCCGCATCGGAAATAATCAGCTTAACCACCCCCGCCAGCTTGGTGCTGCCCACCAGTTCCCACCAGCGATAGATCAGATCGCGCAACAGCGATGCCGCATCGCCGCTGTGCTGCGCCAGCATTTCCTCGCCCTGCTCCACCACAGGCAAGATGCCCTGCTGGATCACCGCTTTGAACAACTCATCCTTGCTGGCGAAGTACAGGTACAGCGTGCCTTTCGACACTCCGGCGCGCGCGGCAACATCGTCCAGCTTGGTAGCCGCAAAGCCGCGCTCGACGAATAAATCCAATGCGGCGGCAAGCAATTCGGCGGGACGAGCCTCTTTGCGACGCTGGCGGCTAGGTGCTTCCGGTATGGCTATTTTTTTCATGGCAAAGAATTACTGACTGACCGGCCGGTAATTTAAATGACAACTCATTGGACTGTCAAGCGCGAAAGCTGACTAACACTCAAGCCACCCCCACCCTTTTCCGCCTGATGAAATGATATGATTGCCGAGGAATAAACACTCTATACAGAATCCGAAACGACACCCCTATGGGCTTAGCTTCACCAACTTCACCTAAAAAAACAACTGCAACCAGCGTGTTACAGTCTGTTGCCACGATCACCGGGCAGCGTGATCGCGACCTGCTGGCGCGCAGCTTGGTCGGCACGTTGACAGAGCTGATACACAGTCACCGCATCACCATGTACCGCATTTTACCCGGCGACCACGGCGAAGAAGCGCTTCTGGTGGCGGAAGCCTGCGACCGTCCGGATTACGCTTCGCCGCACCCCGACATGAGCATCCTCGTCACCAGCAGGACAGATTTTAATGCGGTTTTTAACACCCACAAGGTTTATGAGCTTCCCATCAATGGTATGACGTATCTATCCGTCTACCCTATCATCGGCCAGCACGGCACGGTTGGTCTGCTGGAAATGATTTCGGATGTCCACAGCGAGCATGACAAACGCCTCATTTCAGCGTTTTTAAAAGTGTATAGCAACTATCTTACTATCCTCGATGAAAGTGAAACCGACACGCTCACCGGACTACTGAACCGCCGCACCTTCGACAACAATATTGAGAAAATCATTGCCGAACATGCCGAACCGGATGAGGTGTTGGCCGACTCGAAACCGGATCGCCCCTCGCGCCGCATTGAAGGCGCGGAACTGCCGCATTGGCTGGCCATCATCGACATCGACCACTTCAAAAAAATCAACGATGAATTCGGGCATCTGTACGGTGACGAGGTGTTGCTGTTGCTCTCCCGCAACATGCGGCGTATTTTCCGGCAGCGCGACAAATTGTTCCGTTTCGGCGGCGAAGAATTTATCGTGGTGCTGGACAGGGCCAGCGAGGAAAGCGCCAAAGCCGTTCTGGAGCGTTTTCGCACGGCGATAGAAGACTATCATTTCCCTCAAATCGGCAAGGTCACCATCAGCATCGGTTTCGTTCGCCTGGATAAGGTCGATGTGTCTTCCGTCATCATCGGCAAAGCGGATCAGGCGCTGTATTACGCCAAACACCACGGCAGAAACCGGGTTTGCTTTTACGAAGACTTGGTGGGCGCAGGCAAGCTTTCCGGCGAGCACTACTCCAACGACATGCAACTGTTTTAATCTGGCCGCCGTTGCAGCGCCGCACTTAATGCCGCTATATTGTTTCTTCGCGTTGCCTTAACGCGCGCCGCAGCCCCCACGCCAGGGCGATGAGCGCCGCCCCGCCCAACACCAGCGGCCACAGCCGGGGCTGATTCCATTGCTTGCGCAACTCGCCGCGTTGCGCCGCATCAATGCGCAAGTATTTCAGATTATTGTTCGCCATCTTGTTGGGTTTGCCGTTGTGCAGCCATTTATGGTGCAACACATAATCCTTGGGGTGGTGCCCCCACAACCACGGCGAGTCTCGGCGCAGGATTTCCAGCATGTCGTCGATAATTTTTTGCCGCGCTTCGCCGTTCGGCATGTTTTTCATTTGCTCGAACAAGCGGTCATAGGCGGGATTCGAATAATTCGCCGCGTTCTCGCCGCCCTTGGCTACCTTGCCTTGCGCGCCATGCAGCAAAAACAAAAAGTTTTCCGGGTCGGGATAATCCGCGTTCCAGCCGAAATAAAAAAGCTGCGTGTCGCCGCGGCGGATCTTGTCCTGAAAACGATTGTAGTCGGTGCTGCGCACCACCAGTTGCACATTGAGTTTATCGAACTGCTTGCGCAGCCAATCCAGGCGCGATTTATTCCCGACCCCGCTGGCTGTCGTATCGAGATAAATAATGAGCGGCTGCCCGGTCTTGGCATCCAGCCCGTTGGGATAGCCCGCTTCGGCGAGCAGCTGTTGCGCAACGGAAATGGGTTTGCGTTGCGGTGCGCCATTCTTCCAGTCGTACACATAATGATTAATACCGGCCTCGCCTACACGGTAACCGAAGATACCGGGGGGAATCGGCGATTGCGCGGCGATTCCGCGCCCGTTGGCGAAGATGGAAATGAACTCTTCAAAATCCATCGCAATGGCGATAGCCCGGCGCAACTTGCGCGCCTGCTCAGGGTTACAAGATGAATCTCTTCGATTGCCCTCTCTCCCATCGGGATAACCAGCGACTTGCCCGCTTGCGGGCTTAGTCGAATGGCTAGTAGCTTCATCAGAGGGTTGGGGAGAGGGAGCACTCTTTGAGTTTTCACATACTCCGCCAACAACCGGATCAAGCCAGTTAAATCCCATATACATATTGGACGGGGCGACCGAGGTCGATAGCGTAATGCCTTGTTCTTTCATCTCCTCGGTGACATTCGCTTCGCCGCCCACGCTCACCTGCACGGCCTGGTCGAAACTGTCCGAACTGATGCCGGACGCATCGTAATACCCCTGCAGGAATTTATTCCAATAGGGTATGGTTTCTTTTTCCAGACTGAACACCACCTTGTCTATAAGCGGCAGCGGCTTGCCCGTATCCGCCAGCAATCCCGCTTCCCGATCTCCAGCCTCACCTGCGGCTGGATAAAACTCGCCGGAAAAATTCGGATTGCGCGCAAGCGCCATGCGCTGGTTCGGATCGTTTTCGGCAAGATAATACGGCCCGCTGCCGAGCGGCCACCAGTCCAGCGTCAGATTGCGTTCGCGCATCCCGGCTTGCGCGTAAAAGCGCTCGGCTTCCCATGGCATCGGCGCAAAAAACGGCATCGCCAGCCAGTAGGCGAACTGCGGATATTTGCCGACCACCTTGATGCGGTAAGTATGCGCGTCCACCACCTCCACACCGGGCAATGCGTAGGCATTCAAGTCCAGCCAACCGTTGGGCTGGGCTTGGCGTGCTTGCTTCAAGGTTCGGGCATAATCGCTTAGCCCGACGATGTACTCGGCCATCACGCCAAAAATCGGCGAATGCAAATCGGGGTGAGCAAGGCGCTTGATCTGATAAACATAGTCGGCGGCCCGCACCTCGCGCGTCCCCGTTTGCGCAAAATCGGTCAGGGCGGAAACGCCCTGCAAATCCTGCTGCGTGAGCGCCATGTAGCGCGGTTTTTGGTTTGCGTCCTGCGCCAGCGCGGGATGCGGCTGAAATTTCAGATCCGGGCGCAAATGAATTTCGTACACGCTGTATGCGACCTGCTCCACCGGGGCAGTTTCGGCCAACGGGCGTCCGTTTTTATCCAGATAGCGCACAACCGGCATCGTGGCAGCCGCCTGCGGAACCAGCATATATGGGCGTTTCAGGTAATGGTATTGCAGCGGCGGCTGGTAAATCTGGGCGAGGAAAATATATTCGTTCTCGCTGTAGGCCTGCACCGGGTCGAGATGCTTGGGCCGCTCGGTAAAGGCCGTATACAAAACCGACTGCCCCGCATCGCCGGCGGGGTAGGGATTATTCCAAACGCCGCTGTCGCAGGCGCAAAGCAGCACTAACAGGATGAGTCCAACAAATCTTTTCATGGCGCGGGAGTGTAGCGGAATGAGCTTGCCGCGTCATGTCTGGAAAGTAATCATGCAGATTGCAAACATTCGCAAAAACAAGTACGGTAGCGGCTAAATATCTATGGAGAACATCATGGCCATTTCCAGCATCAATCCGGCGAAGCTGCCCGCATCCGTAGGCGGCATTACTTCAAGCGCACCGGCGCAATCCGTAAACAACGCCAAGGCGAATGACCGTGGACAGCCCGCGACCGTCGTGACAATTTCCGCCCAGGCCAAAAGGCTAAGTCTGACTGAAAGCGCTTCCGCACCAAGCCCAGGCAGGATCAACCAGACGCCACTTCCGCATAACGTTAACTCTGCCGCAGCCGCTACAATCGCGGCAAAAGCCCCAACCGGCGCAGAATCCCATGCTGTGCAGGCCAGGGAAAACCACGGCGGGGGGCGTATCAATACTTATGCCTAACTCAAACTGGGACTCATTCCTCGAACAGCAGGGCGCGCACATCCGGGATGGAGCAATCCTGAACTTCGGCGATGCACCCGCCGAACGCCTCGCCGCGCGCGACGGCACGGTGTTGTGCAATTTGAGCCAGTTCGGCATATTGAAAGTCAGCGGCGAAGAGGCGCAATCCTTTTTGCAAAACTTGTGCAGCAGCGACATCAAGCAAATATCGCCGCAACAAGCACAACTCAGCAGCCTCAACACCGCCAAAGGGCGTGTGCTGGCAACCTTTCTAATTTGGCAAACCGGTGCGGATTATTTCCTGCATCTCCCCACCCCCTTGCTAAGCTCTATCCAGAAAAAACTGACAATGTACGTGCTGCGCGCCAAGGTCAAAATCGAGGATGTGAGCGCGCAATTTGTTAGTCTCGGACTGGCCGGAAATGAGGCCGCCGCCCTGCTCGAAACGCATGTCGGCGAAATCCCGCAAACCATACTCGCGGTAGTACAGCATGCAAGCGCCAGCATCATGCGCATCGACCATCACCGACTGCAAATCGTGACCACGCCAGAGCACGCGCCTGCGCTGTGGCAAAAACTCGGCGCTCACGCGCGCCCGGTCGGGGCAAGCTGCTGGGACTGGCTCAACATCCGCGCGGGCATCCCCGTCGTGTTGCCCGCCACGCAAGAACAGTTCGTGTTGCCGATGCTGAATCTGGATGTGCTCGGCGGCGTGAGCTTCAAGAAGGGCTGCTACCCCGGGCAAGAGATCGTGGCACGCCTGCATCATCTGGGCAAGCTGAAGCAGCGCACTTACCTCGCGCACGTGGACAGCGACACCGCCCCGCAACCCAATGATCCGCTATACAGCGACGACTACGCCGGACAGGTCGGCGGCAACATCCTCAACGCCGCCCCCGCGCCGCAAGGCGGCTACGATGTACTCGCGACGTTGCACATCGGCACCGTAAAAGACGGGCGCGCGGTGCATAGTCTATCGCCGGAAGGTGCTGTGCTCCACTTCCAAACCCTACCCTACCCCTTCCCTGCTGAAAGCGGCGGGTGAACCTGCCCGCGCAATTCTTTACCCGCGATTTGCTATGGCTGACGAACTTGGTCTTCGCAATCCTGCTGGCGCGCGCATTCTGGTTCGCCCCGTGGAAGCAAGTCCTCGGCACGCAAATACGCACCAACGCACTGGTCGGATTAACCCTGGGCGTGTTCCTGTTCTGGCAACTCAACGCGGGCTTCCGCCCCGGCTATAACCACCACATCATCGGCGCCACCCTGTTCGTGCTGATGTTCGGCTGGCAAGCCGCCTTTGTCGGCATCTCGTGCATCATGCTGGCCACCTGGATACGCACCGACATCCAGTTCATCTCGCTGGGCATCAACGGGCTGATGATGGTTGCCGTCCCGGTCTATTTCAGCGAAGCCGTGTTGCGTTTCGCCCAACGTTATTTGCCCAAGAATTTTTTTATGTTTGTCTTGTTCAACGGCTTCTTATGCGGCGGCCTGGCCATGATAATGGTCGTCGCCACGGCCACCGCCCTGCTCACCGGTCTGAGCCCGAACACCTGGGCCAGCGTGCAGCGCAACTACCTGATCGCCGCCCCCATCATCGTCTTCGCCGAAGCCTTCGCCACCGGCGCACTCATCACCGCCTTCGCGGTTTCAAAACCGGAAGCGGTGTTCAATTTCGATGTGGATGAGTATTTGACGGGGAAATAACCCACCGCTCCCGGCCAGTTCACGACACGCGCGCATTCACCTATAATTTGCGCCAAGTCATTCAACAACCCCTTTACTCACATGGACGCCCGCACTCGCCCCACCGCTCCCGCCCTCTATGATGTCGATACCCTGCAAACCATTTCCGACTGGCTCTTCAAGCTGCAAGAACTGAGCACCACGACAGCGCTGGATTTATTTCCCAAGCTGGTGATGGACAGCTTGAAACAACTCGTTCCGCATCAGGCCTCGTTCTGGGGCGGAGGACGCCCGCCCGCCAATGCGCCGATACTGCATTACATCTATCTTCACGACATTAATCCAGCACACTTAGCCGTATGGGAAGCCCACAAAGAGGACACCGCTGACATCACTTGCTTGATGGTGGAAAATGCCGGGCAAGCTTTATCTTTTAGCGCGTCACGAACACCGAATCACCCGGCATTCACTCAGGTTTTTGGCCCACAGGGTATTCATGATTTTATGTCCATTTATTTACTGGAGCCCCAGATTGGCCTATACCACGCCCTGTCGCTATATCGAACCGATGGCATTCCATTCACAGAATCCGAGAGAGGTGTTTTCCAGGCTGTCGCGCGCCACTTGGTCAGTGCGATGCGCACCTGCCAGATCACCCAGATCAAACGCCTCAACGAATCGCCGCTCATCGGTCTGGCAGCCAAGGCCATTGTAGATACCGAAGGCGTCATCCACTTTGCCGAGGATCGCTTGCTTGCCGCATTGCGCTCAGAATGGCCGGACTGGCAAGGCCCGTGGCTGCCGACCGACGCATGGAACAAGCTTGCCCATAGCGAAGCGCCACAGCAATTTATCGGCGAACGCACCGTACTGTCGCTGGAAGGCAATGAAACTTTGCGCCTGCTTTCCGCCCGCCCGAAACTGGCAATCGACGAACTGAGCAAGCGCGAGCGCGAAGTCGCCAAACTCTTCGCATCGGGGCTTAGTAACAAGGAAATTGCGCTGCATCTGGATGTCTCGCCCTCCACCATCCGCAACCAGATAAACACCGCTTACGAAAAGCTGGGCCTCAGCGACAAAGGTGCGTTGTCCGCATACCTGAGCCAGTTCTAGCCCCCTTCAAACCTCCGCCCCGCCGAGCCTGCATATCGTTGCAGGCTCGGCATTTCTTCGATCAGATTCGGAGCATAGGTCATTTGTACTATTGTTTGATGCCAGAAGAGTTGCGAATATCTCCGCGGAAAATCTTGCCTGATTGCTTCATCCAAATTTCTTAAGGGCTATAAACGGCGTGGGGCATATGTGAATGAAGGGATTCCTATGCGCTGGAACTCACTTTATCGACATTTAATTTGTTGCCGAATATCCCCTGATTCATTACAACTTGCTGTTTATTTTTTAAAGGGTAGCCATGACTGTTGCTAAGAAAATAATTGCCTCTTTGTTGCTAGGCTTGAGTGCGACTCCGGCGTTAGCCATTACCAATAACCAGGTGTTCGCCTATGCGGAAGCAAACTACGCCAGCTTATTTGCGGGGACTGCCACGTCAGGTCAATACCAACAATATAACTATCGCTACTATCCGGCTACCGGCAACTACTTAGCGGTTGACACCTCCGGGATAATTTATATTCTGGGGCCCGTTAGCGGCGGAAAAATTACTTCAGTTGGCCCGGTGTCTGCCTTCGAAGGTGCTGTCACTGCCTGGGAAGCTGCGCAGGCAAGCACAGCCGCGTCACTATCAAGCAGTTTGCTGGGCACATGGAAGCTTATGACGTCAGCGTCAAGCTCAAGCGGCGGCATCGCAACAGACGTATCTGCATTGGGTATGACTGCTCGGATCAATGCATCGACCTATACCGTTGCATTTCCTGGCGCTACAACCAAGACAGGGGGAAACTACGCAGCCTGCACCGAAACAAGTTCATGGACATTAAAGGGCAACACATTAACGACCACAGTAACGGACAGTCCTGTCAGCGGCTCACTTTGCGACCCTGTCGGAAAAGTCACTACAAGCACAGTTGCGGTCAATGGCAACATCTTGACGATAACCAGTTCAGCGGGGTTCGTAAACACTTATTCATTGCAATTAAGCGTCCCCAGCTCGCCACTGTCCACCAGCCTGCTGGGTACATGGAAGTATATGACATCAGCATCAAGTGGCAGCAGCACCGCAACAGACGTATCTGCATTGGGTATAACTACCCGGATTGATGCCTCAACGCTTACTTTTACATTGCCTGCCGCAACGACCATTGCAGGTTCAACCTACGCAGCCTGCACCGAAACAGATTCGTGGACATTAAATGGCAACACATTAACGACCACAGCAACGGCCAGCCCTGTCAGCGGTTCACTTTGCGACCCCGTTGGGAAAGTCACTACAGGCACAGTTGAGGTCAATGGCAACACTTTGACGGTAACCAGTTCCACAGGAGTTGTAAACACCTATACATTGCAATCATCTGCAAACTCTACGACGCCGGCGGCTAACACTACGACGCCGAGCACCGGGACAGCGCCATCGTCCACTGGAACGGCCTCCGCAGGAACAAACTGGAGTCTCACTAAAATTTCGGGTTTTTGGATTCCAAGCCTGAGAGTCGTCAGATATCTAAACAAGCAGTGGATCGCCGCCGGACATAACAGTTTATTAACGTTGAACGGCAATCTGATCAACGACAAAATCACCATTCCCACGACCGGTTGGATTTACGGTGCGACATATGGCAACGGCCTTTATGTAGCCGGAGGCAGCAGCAACACCATTATCACCTCACCGGATGCAATCAATTGGACGGCAAGAGTATCTGGATTTACAAACGGAAACAGTAGGATTGACAGCGTGGCCTTTGGTAATGGCAAATTTGTCGCGGTAACCAGTTACGGATGGTTGACTGATATTCAAGATGTTGTTCAGACCTCTGTTGACGGTATTACTTGGAGCGCAACAGACATGACGCCCCATTTTTCAAATTCTTACAAACCCACATTTAATAGCGTCACTTTTGGCAACGGGCAATTTGTTGCTGTGGGTTTAGATGCTTCTAATGATGCCGGAATTTTCACGTCTGCTGACGGCATTACCTGGGTCAAGCAAAATACCGGTTTGCCTGCTGGAAGAAACGGACTTAGTTTAACGTCAGTAAAATTTGCTGGTGGGAACTATATTGCCGTAGGTTGGAGTGGACTGGTACTTACCTCACCGGATGGCATCACCTGGACAAAACGAACTGCCGTCACCCCGAGCGTGTTGAGGGACGTGGCGTATGGCAACGGCAAGTATGTCGCGGTCGGCGATACGGGAACCATGATCGAATCGAACGACGGCGGAGTTACTTGGACAGCCTTGCCCGCCTTGACCACGCAGTTGCTCAACAGCATCGACTTCGCCAATAACCAGTTCGTTGTGGCCGGCGAATACGTGCTCATCACTTCGCCATAGCCAACAAACCAGAACGGGCAATAGATCACGGGCAGATTTTATCTGCCCGTTTACTCTATCCAAGCTTCAAGCATAGTGGGTAGTGTTGCCTGCCAACGCGCCCCGGATGCCTGTTTTCCGGCTGTGCAGAATTTGATCGGCAAACTGCTCAAGTCGGATGAATTCAAGGCGCTCGTTACCACTTAATATATAAAGATTGCAGCCATGCACTCGAACTTTAAGTGAAGCGCATTGCTTCTGTCCCTGATGAAATACGCTGAGTAATGCGAGAGGGTGTCGGATGTGATGGAAGCTCACGTTATCGACATTTAATTTGTTGCCGGGAATGCCCCCCTAGCAGGCTGTCGGACTTATCGCAACAAAATGATCGTATGAAAACAATGAATTGCAGCTCTGGCGTGATATAATTAGCATTATTAATCATTGAATTAATGATTTTTTATGAGTCGATTTAAGCCAATCAAACGTAACACAAACTACCTGTTCCCGCCGTCGATGAACGACTGGCTACCGGAACATCACTTGGCGCGATTTGTTGTTGAGATTGTCGAGCAGTTAGACTTAAAGATGATGGAACGCGCCTACGGCACAAGTGGAAGCAGCCCCTACCATCCCGCATTGCTGTTATCTATCTTATTTTACGGTTATGCCACGGGCGTGTTCTCCAGCCGGAAGTTGGAGAACGCCACCTACGACTCAGTTGCATTCCGCTTTGTGGCCGCAGACGAACACCCGGATCACGACACGCTGAACACCTTTCGCAAGCGCTTCCTGAAAGAGATTGAGCTACTGATGGTGCAAATCCTGATGATCGCACGCACGCTGGGGGTGGTTAACCTCGGCAACATTGCGCTGGATGGCAGCAAGATCAAAGCCAACGCATCCAGACACAGTGCATTGAGCTATGGGCACATCAAGAAACTGGAAGAGCAACTGAAGGGCGAAGTTAAAAAGCTTCTGGAACTGGCGGAAGCGGCGGACAACGAGAAGATACCCGATGGCATGAACCTGCCCGACGAGATCGCCCGTCGCGAAGACCGCATCAAAGCGATTGGCGAAGCTAAAATCAAGATTGAAGGACGCGCCCGCGAACGGTTTGAACAAGAGCAAGCGGAGTATCAATCCAAACTGGACAAGCGTCACACCAAGGCAACCGATAGCGGCAAGAAACCTCGCGGCAAACCGCCTGCACCTCCCGTAGAGGGCGCGCAAGATAAGGATCAGATCAACCTCACCGATGAAGAATCTCGCATCATGAAAGTATCCGGTGGCGGATTTGACCAATGCTATAACGGGCAGATTGCCGTGGACATGGACAGCATGCTGATCGTGACAACCCATACGGTGCAGTCGTGCAATGACACGCAGCAAGTTGAACCGATACTCGAACAGCTCAAGGCATTGCCGGATGAGTTGGGCGAACTGGCAAATATGGTCGCAGACACGGGTTACTTCTCTGCATCCAATGTAAAAACCTGCGTCGCACAAAAAGTTACCCCGTTGATTGCGATGAAACGTGAGGAGCATCACCCCGACCCGATGGCCCGCTTTACAGAGCCGCCGCCGTTGAAGGATGAGGCTACGGAGGTTGAGCAGATGCAACATCTGCTACAGACAAAGGCTGGACGGGCGCTCTACGCGAAACGCAAATGCACGGTGGAGCCCGTGCTTGGCATCATTAAAGCGATACTGGGATTCCGGCAATTCTCACTACGCGGATTAGAGAACGTCAAAGGCGAATTTAATTTGATCGCGATGGCGTGGAATTTGAAGCGAATGTTTGTGTTGGCTGGGTAGTTTGGAATCACCCCAGAGTGATTCACGACGGAAAAGACGATTCGTAAACGACTGAAAAGTTATTTGATGAAAAACTGAAAGTGTAGGTCATGCAATTACGATCAGAATCGCTTGGCGTGCTAATGCGAAGTCCGACAGGCTGCTAGCTCATTGCAAGTTGCAGTTTATTTTCCTGATAGCGTGAAACACCAGATAAGTTCGATTCGAGGTATAGGTCATTTGTACTATTGTTTGATGCCGGAAGAGTTGCGAGTATCTCCCCGGAAAATCTTGCTTGATGACTTCATCCTAACTTCTTAAGGACTAAAAAATGAAAAAAGTGCTTCTCGCTATTGCCTTGCTTTCTCCCCTGCTCTCGCTGCCCGGATGTACAACCGCAAAATATGGCGACATGCCGGTTGCTGTTGATAATCGGCAAGATACTTTTAAATTCAAAATTTATGTGGGTGGATTTTCAGGAGCAGAGACTGCAACAACTGAAGTTAAACCTGAAATTGATGCCTATATGAAAAAGCATGGCTACAAAGATCACAAGATTCTCGATAAGCGCTACAACATGCTCCCGTCCTATTACGAGTTCACGGTAGAGTTCTCCCGTTAAATAATGGAATTAAAAATTCTTCGCGCTTCCCGTAAACAGAAGACAAAAAACGCGTCGCACAGCAATATTCTCATGATTATTGGGAGCAACAATTACTCTGCTCCCGTAGAATATTTTCTTGCCTTAATGGGGCATTGGCGACATCGAGTATGCGTTCTGGAGTACGCACCGTGAATCTTTCTAGTTATCTTCGCTTGTTGGCCACTGGGTTGGCCTTGTGTCTGTGGGCATTAAGCACAGTGGCCTTTGCCGTGACTGTTCCACAGTTCGCCTATGTCGTCAATTTTAAGTCGAATTTCCCTTGGGACATTACAACTTGCCGTATATTTTTTAAAGGGTAGCCATGAACGTGTTTAATAAAATAATTGCCTTTTTGTTGTTAGGCTTGAGTGCGACTCCGGCGTTAGCCATTACCAATAACCAGGTGTTCGCCTATGCGGAAGCAAACTACGCCAGCTTATTTGCGGGGACTGCCACGTCAGGTCAATACCAGCAATATTACTATCGTTACTATCCGGCTACCGGCAACTACTTGGCGGTTGACACCTCCGGGATAGTTTATATTCTGGGCCCTGTTAGTGGCGGACAAATTACTTCAGTTGGCACGGTGTCTGCCTTCGAAGGTGCGGTCACGGCCTGGGAAGCTGCGCAGGCAAGCACAGCCGCGTCACTGTCAAGCAGTTTGCAGGGCACATGGAAGATGAAAAACGCTACTCCGAGCGGCAGCACCACCCCGGTGGACATGTCCGCCATCGGACTTCTCCTTCAGTTCAGCCCATCAACCTTAACCATTACCGTTCCCGCCGCTGTCGCCATTAGTGGAGTGAATATTGCCGCCTGCACCGAATCCGATTCATGGACTTTGAACGGAAATGCGTTGAACAGAACCGTGACATCCAGCTCGGTCGGCGGCTCGACCAGCGGCTTATTGTTCTGCGAATCCGTCGGGACAGTTGGCAAACAAACCGTTTCGCTCAATGGCAACACGTTGACGTTAACCGGCGCAAATGGATACGTGGAAACATACGAATTGCAGTCAACTGCCCCCAGCACGTCACTGTCCACCAGCCTGCTGGGCACATGGAAGAATATGACGTCAGCGTCGAGCGGCGGCACAGCATCAGACGTAACTGCATTGGGTTTGACTGTCCGTATCGATGCATCGACGTATACCCTTTCAATTCCTACTCTTACATCAAAATCAGGAGCAACCTACGCGGCCTGCACCGAAACACGTTCTTGGACGTTAAATGGCAACGCCTTAACGACCACAGTAACGGCCAGCCCTGGCAGCGGCACACTTTGCGCTCCCGTCGGGAGAGTCAGGACTGACACCGTTGCGGTCAATGGCAACACGTTGACGACAACTAGTTCAGAAGGGTTCATAAACACTTATTCATTGCAATCACCTGCAAACTCTACGACGCCTGCTGCTAACACTACGACGCCAAGCACCGGGACAGCGCCATCGTCCACCGGAACGGCCTCCGCAGGAACAAGCTGGAGTCTCACTAATATTTCGGGTTTTTCAATTCCAAGCCTGAATGTCGTCAGGTATCTGAACAAGCAGTGGATAGCCGCCGGAAATAACAGCTTATTAACGTTGAACGGCAATCTGATCAACGACAAGATCATCATTCCCACGAGCGGCTCGATTTACGGTGCGGCATATGGCAACGGCCTCTATGTTGCGGTTGGCGACCACAACACCATTATCACTTCGCCGGATGCAACGAGCTGGACATCCAGAGTCCCTGCATCCCAAGGTGTGCCCATTTATTCCATCACCTATGGCAATGGTATATTTGTAGCGGTTTCTTCAGGGAAAGATCCGAATAGTATTTACATGCCCGCACCTACATTACAGATTCAAACCTCGACCGACGGGATCACCTGGAATACGGTGGACATGTCGGCTCACACGGTTATTTCAGGCTATTCTCCCAGCTTCAGCAGTGTCACCTTTGGCAACGGGCAATTCGTCGCTGTTGGCAAAGAAAGCATTAACAGCGGTAGCTACCCCCATGATGCAATGATTTTCACCTCGACCGACGGCGTTAAATGGGTCAATCAGAATACTGGCTTGGCAAAGGGCAATGAAGCATCCCCCTATTCGGTCAGATATGCCGGAGGCCAATATGTCGTGGTGGGAAATAATGGTCTGATCCTGACATCACTGGATGGCATTAACTGGACAAAACGAACCGCAGTTACCCCGAATACTTTATTTGACGTAGCTTATGGCAACGGCAAGTATGTCGCGGTCGGATATACCGGCACCATGATCGAATCGAGAGATGGCGGAGTTACCTGGACAGCCTTACCCGCACTCACAACGCAGTTGCTTAGCAGCATCGATTTCGCCAATAACCAGTTCGTTGTGGTCGGTGATCGAGTGCTCATCACTTCGCCATAGCCAACAAACCAGAACGGGCAATAGACCACGGGCAGATTTTATCTGCCCGTTTACTCTGCCCCAAGCTTCATGCGCATCGACATATCGCAAGCTCACGCCAGTTTGCGCCCCCTTCTGTTTCCCGCATCGTTTCATCGCCCAAGCCCGCTTCATAAAACACTGCTTGCCAGTGGCTTTAAATGGTGATTTGAATTTCGTCAACAATCTCGCGCGCATCGTGTGGCGTTAGAACGGGCTATCCACCCGTTGTTCGGGATGATTTCGAAAAGCTAATCTCCGAACGGGTTGAATAGCGGCACGTTGAAGCGTTCAAAATCGCGCACATTTCTGGTGACAACCGTCAGATGCCGCACAATCGCACTGGCGGCAATCATGGCGTCCTCATAAACGGTATCCGATTGCCGATGCATCAGTTTCGCCCACACGCGAAAGGTGGCGACATCCATGGGGAGCACATTGTATGTGGCGGCGACTTGATCGGCCCAAGCCTCAATTTCTGCGGCTTTGGGAGCATCCTGTTCACGCGTTATTTCTATGCCTGCCTGTATTTCACCCAGCGTTACAGCGCTCAGGTGAATATCCTCATCGGCCACGGCTTCGAGCCAAGCGACCACCGCTCCGTGGGGGCGAATTTTGCGCAGTTCCGAGACAACATTGGTGTCAAGAAGATACATTTTGCGCTTTACGCAGCCGTCGCTGAGCGACGTTTAGCCGCCCCGCGTTTGGGTAATTCAAAGTCA
>CAZXDK010000057.1:0-1784 GCA_964639585.1 uncultured Gallionellaceae bacterium
ACAAGCTGGGCGCGCGTGCAGCTTTCTTCTACAAGATCGTTCCTGATCTGGTCGAGCAAATGGGTAGCGCTTATCCCGAACTGGCCGCTGCGCAAGTGCGCGTAATGGACATTCTCAAGCAGGAAGAGGAGCGCTTTTTTGCCACGATTGAAAGTGGCATGGCGATATTGGATAGGGAGATCGGTTTTATACAGCAGCCCGGCGAGAATCAGGTGCTTAAAGGCGAGATCGCCTTTAAGTTGCACGACACTTTCGGCTTCCCTCTCGA
The DNA here is from genome assembly GCA_964639585.1 of uncultured Gallionellaceae bacterium. Classification (GTDB taxonomy): domain Bacteria; phylum Pseudomonadota; class Gammaproteobacteria; order Burkholderiales; family Gallionellaceae; genus PALSA-1006. The sequence goes on from CAZXDK010000057.1 coordinate 269, forward strand.
TCTGACTCAAGACGTATGCCGCGAGCATGGCGTAACAGTTGATGCCGCTGCTTTCGATAAAGCGATGGCTCACCAGAAAGATCAGGCGCGCGCTGCCGGTAAATTCAAGATGGCGGCGAACCTCGAATACGAAGGTCCGAAAACGACTTTCCACGGTTACTCCACGCTGGATCACAAAGGCAATGTCCTCGCTTTGTACAAGGACGGCGTATCGGTGAATGCGCTGAACGAAGGCGACATGGGCGTGGTTGTTTTGGATGACACACCGTTCTACGCCGAATCCGGTGGTCAGGTTGGCGACAGCGGCGAGTTGCGCAGCGTGCACGGCATCTTCGCGGTGGAAGACACGCAAAAAATTCAGGCCACGGTGTTTGGTCATCACGGCGTGGTGAAGACCGGTACGCTGACGGTGGGCAACGGTGTTCAAGCCCGCGTGGATGTGGCGGCGCGTAGCCGCACAATGCGCAACCACAGCGCCACGCACTTGATGCACAAGGCGCTGCGCGAGGTGCTGGGCACGCATGTGCAGCAAAAGGGCTCGCAGGTGGATGGCGACAAGACGCGCTTCGACTTCGTGCATACGCAGCCGATGTCTGACGCCGAAATCCGCAAAGTGGAAGCGATTGTGAATGCCGAAATCCTCGCCAATGCGGCGTGTCAGGCGCGCGAGATGGGTATCGAAGATGCGCAGAAGACCGGTGCGATGATGCTGTTCGGCGAGAAGTACGGCGATGTGGTGCGTGTGATCGACATCGGTTCGTCCATCGAGTTGTGCGGCGGTACGCATGTGCAGCGCACGGGCGACATCGGCCTGTTCAAGATCGTGGCCGAAAGCGGCGTGGCGGCCGGTGTGCGCCGCGTGGAAGCGGTGACGGGAGAGGGCGCATTGGCGTTGATCCAGCAACAGCAAGACCAGTTGCAGCAAGTGGCCGATGCGGTGAAAGCCCAACCGCACGAAGCTGCCGCGCGTATCGCGCAAGTGCTCGACAACATGAAGTCGCTGGAAAAAGAACTGGCCGCATTGAAATCCAAACTCGCCTCGGCCCAAGGCGACGAGTTGCTGGCGCAGGCGCAGGACATCAACGGCGTGAAGGTGCTGGCCGCCAAACTGGATGGCGCGGATGCGGCAACCTTGCGCGAGACGCTGGACAAGCTCAAAGACAAACTCAAATCCGCAGCCATCGTATTGGCTGCGGTGAGCGACGGCAAAGTGAGCCTGATCGCGGGTGTAACCGCCGATGCTACCGCCAAAGTGAAGGCGGGCGAGCTGGTGAATTTTGTCGCGCAGCAAGTTGGCGGCAAAGGCGGCGGTCGCCCGGACATGGCGCAGGCAGGCGGCACGCAACCGGAAAATTTAGCGGCTGCGTTGGCCTCAGTTTCAAATTGGGTGAAGGCAAAGTTGTAGTTTGGTGAGTCCGGGCTGCATGTCGTGCCCGCACCAGAGCGGCTACGCCGCCACCGTGGCACGACCGCGACCCCTCCATGGCGCAAGCAGGCGGCACGCAACCGGAAAATT
>CAZXDK010000057.1:1884-17972 GCA_964639585.1 uncultured Gallionellaceae bacterium
ACACTGGCACGACCGCGACCCCTCCATGGCGCAAGCAGGCGGCACGCAACCGGAAAATTTAGCGACTGCGTTGGCCTCAGTTTCAAATTGGGTGAAGGCGAAGTTGTAGTTTGGTGAGTCCGGGCTGCATGTCGTGCCCGCAGCGGAAGGGTGGCAGCGAAGCTGCCGGGTACACACCGGCGTACTCCTTGCGGGTGCACCAGAGCGGCTACGCCGCCACCGCACCAAAGGTAGGCAATCTGCTACTTCGCTACGCTCGTGCAGAATTGACACTGGCACGACCGCGACCCCTCCATGGCGCAAGCAGGCGGCACGCAACCGGAACACTTAGCGGCTACGCCGCCACCACGCCAAAGGTAGGCAATCTGCTACTTCGCTGCGCTCGTGCAGAATTGACACTGGCACGACCACTACCCATCGATGGCACAAGCAGCCGGTACGCAAGCGGGGCATTTATCTCCGCATTAAACCTAAAAACCTTAATTCAAGCCACAGAGTTCAGAGCGTGTGTTGTTGGGGCTTTAGCCCCTTACAACCATGGCCTACTCCTTGCGGGTACAGAGAACACGGAGCAAGAAACGGTTACTCCATGTTTTGCGGACTCACCCAAAAGGTGAATCGCAATTTCGTGATCACCGTTTGTTTCTCCTCTGTGATCTCTGTGGTCAACTGAATTTTTTAGGTTCAATTCTGTTCCAGCCTGGGTAAAAGCTAAGCTTTAGAGAAGATTACGAGGTGCAGATAAGTTGAAGCTCTAAGAATTAACCGCAACTATATGTTTTATTTAGATGCGACCTCTTGCAAAATACTTTGAACCATAGTACGGTAACGCCATCTGTGCTGTTGCTTGCAAGGGAATGGGCTAGAGTGAACGCTAATCGAAACACAATTTTGTTGGTTGAAGACGATCTCATCGAGATTGAAATGGCACGTTCTGCGTGCCATTTGTTTTTGCCGACATTGCAATTGGTGGTTGTGGAAGACAGCGCAAAAGCGTTGGAGTGGTTGGCGTACTCTTCCGAAAATAACGCTCCTTTGCCAAGTTTGATTTTGCTCGATTTGAAGCTGCCAAAACTCATTGGACTGGCCGTATTGCGACGCTTGCGCATGAATGCGCTGACTTTGGATTTACCCATCGTCGTTTATTCCCAAGAGCACGAGGCTTCGGACGTTGTATTGAGTTACAAGGTTGGGGCAAACAGTTTTGTGAGCAAACCGAGCAATATTGAGCAATTCAGCACTTTGTTGCTTGATTTAACCGCCTACTGGTTGCAGCCCCGTCAACGCAAGCAATTCGGCGCCGCAAACTAAAACGGCAGAGTGAAGCTACTGCTGGATACGCACATCCTGGTCGGTTGCTTATCTCCCAAGCATTGGTCGAAGACATGACGCTGGTTTCAGATGACGAGTCGTTCTCGCTTTATCCTGTTTTGCTTGTATAAAACTCGCTTGGCTCGTTTATGGTTTTGCATCAGCAGGTTTTGTCGTGCTTTGTTCCGTTTCAGGTAGCTTGGTATTCAGGGAGGCGTTCGGTAAGGCGTTATTTGCCAACTCTGTAACCTTGAGATGGGAGGTTGCTACATTGGCGGATATTCGGCACGCATGGCGGATACGAATGTCTCCGCTTGCTCCACTTGCGTCTGCGCATCGCTCAGTTCAACCGGATCGCCCTCGTAATCGGCCACGTAGCGGAACGTTTCTGCGTGCTTTAAAAGACGTCCCATTTCCTTTGGTAGTTGCCCGTTTTTGATAAGGCGTTCACTAAAAGCGTTGAGAACACCCTTGTGGGTCTTGCCAACATCAGCGCCTGATGCCAACAGCACAGCGCGGGCGGCATCGAACATTGCATAGTCGGCGCGGTTACATGCGCCATCGGCATCTCCGGTGTCGAGCAGCACTCTTGCCGATGCCGCAGCCTGAATAGCTTTCGCCATCAAGTCATTTGCCTTCACAGCCGCACACCCTCTCTGGCGATATTCTGGAGCAATGCGGGGTTTGAATGGTTTTCCGGGTGCTCCCATTCGTCGATCCACACGGGTAACGGGGTGATATTGATGCCGGTTTCCAGCAGCACATCAAAAGCAATATCCGCCATCGCCAGGGTTGTTGTTAGCACCTTTTGATGTTCACCATTCAGCAGTATGGCAACATCCGCATCGCTATCGGGACGGTGCGTTCCGCGCGCTCTGCTGCCGTAAACAATTGCGCCAGCCATGTCGTAGCGACTGGGAATCAAAGAGAGGAATCGACGAACAGCTTCCTCTGTGTCATGGTCAATGCGATTCATGGCTGCCTTTTGTTTACGACGCGGCGCGCATTCTAACGTAAAATCGCGCCCCTGCTGATTCCGCTGTTCGCCCCAAATCCGAGCAACTCGCGACGGAATTTGTGCAGCGAATTAGAACGGCAACTGCAATGCCGGATTCGCTGCCAATAACACGCCACGGAAATTATCCTGTATCCGCTTCAACGCCGCTTCATCATCCGCTTCAAAGCGCAGCACAATCACCGGTGTGGTGTTCGACGGGCGCATCAGCCCGAAACCGTCCGCATATTCCACGCGCAGACCGTCGATGGTGATGATGTCGCGCGCGCCGTCGAATTCCGCTTCCTGTTTCAGGCGTGCGATCAGCGCGTGGTTCTCGCCTTCCTTGACGTGAATATGCAGCTCCGGTGTGCTCACCGCGTCCGGCAGGTTGTTCAACGTCGCGTTCGGATTGGCGACCTTGCTCAGTATTTCGAGCAGACGCGCTCCCGCATAAAGTCCGTCGTCAAAACCGTACCAGCGCTCCTTGAAAAACACGTGGCCGCTCATTTCGCCCGCCAGCAATGCGCCGGTTTCTTTCATCTTGGCTTTGACCAGCGAATGTCCGGTCTTCCATAGCGTCGGCTTGCCGCCGTGCTCGCGTATCCAGGTGAACAGGTTGCGAGTGGACTTCACGTCGAAAATGATTTCCGCGCCCGCGTTGCGGCTCAATACATCGGCGGCGAACAGCATCAATTGGCGGTCAGGATAGATGATCTTGCCATCCTTGGTAACTACGCCCAAGCGGTCGCCGTCGCCGTCGAAGGCGAGACCGATTTCGCTGTCGTTCTGTGCCAGTGCCGCGATCAGATCTTCCAGATTGTGCGGGTCGGACGGGTCGGGATGGTGGTTGGGGAAATTGCCGTCCACTTCGCAGAACATCTCGGTCACCGTGCAGCCCAGTTGGCGGTACAGGTCGGCGGCGAAATCGCCCGCCACGCCGTTGCCGCAATCTACGGTGATGTTGAGTGGCTTGGTCAGCTTGATGTCGGCAACGATGCGCGCGAGGTATTCCGGCGCGATGTTGTATTGCGAGTAGCTGCCCGCGCCGTGCGCGAGGTCGCCGTTCTCGATGCGGGTGCGCAGTGACTGGATGGTGTCGCCGGACAGTGTTTCGCCCGCCAGCACCATCTTCAATCCGTTGTAGTCGGGCGGATTGTGGCTGCCGGTAATCATTACGCCGCAGTCGGTGTTCAACTGGAATGCCGCGAAATACACCATCGGCGTGGCGACGCGTCCCACGTCGATGACGTTGATGCCGCTCTTCTGGATGCCGCGCGCGAGCGCTTGGGCGAAGCCTGCGCCGGACAAGCGCCCGTCGCGTCCGATGGCGATGGTGTGCTGTTTGCGCGCGACGGCTTCCGAGCCGATGGCGTGGCCGATTTGCTCGACGATTTCGTCGGTCAGCGTTTTGCCGACGATGCCGCGAATGTCATAGGCTTTGAAAATTTCTTTGGGTATGGTGGTAGTCATGTGCGTTTCTCCAGAATAATGGGAATATGTTGTGCGACACGGGCAGGGGTGAGTTGCATCATGCAGTTGAAGTGGCCCAGCGGGCATTCGCGCTTGAAACAGGGGCTGCATGGCAGGTCAAGTTTGAGCACCTGCGCCTGTTTTGACAGCGGCGGGGTGAATTGCGGGCTGCTGGAACCGAAAATAGCCAGCATGGGGCGATCCAGCGCAGCAGCAAGGTGCATCAAACCGGAATCGTTGCTCACGACCAGTGTTGCGCAAGACAAGAGAGCAATGGCGTCTTCCAGATCTGTTGCGCCGCACAAATTGCGACACAGCGGATTGCCCAGCGCGACGATTTTTGCGCTGACTTCGGCATCTTTTGACGCGCCCAGCAGCCACACTTCGTAACCTTGTTCGCGCAGGCGTTGCGCCAATTCGGCAAAGTAGGGAATCGGCCAGCGTTTGGCGGGGCCGTATTCCGCTCCGGGGCAAAAAACCGCAACGGGGCGCGTCAGCGCAAGATTTAACTTGCGCAGCACCTGGGTGCGTTTTTCATCGGAAACGGTTAAGCGCGGCTGCGGAACCGGGAAAAGGAGATCATCGCCCGAATCTTCCGCCAGATACGCGAAGCGCTCCACCATCAAGGGGAGTTTTCTTTTATTTAGCTTGCGCGCATCGGTGAGCAAGCCGTAGCGCAGCTCGCCGATATAGCCAATACGTGCGGGAATGTTGGCGAAAAATGGAAGCAGCGCCGATTTGAGCGAATTGGGCAGGACGTAGGCGATATCGTAATTGGCGGAACGCAATTCTTTGCCGAGGCGATAACGTGCCTTTAACTGCAAGGCGCCATGCGGAAACGGATTAGCGATGACCACATTGATTTCAGGAAGTTGCCGCAGCAATGTGGCGGTCCAGGGCGGCGCAAGCACATCAATCAAACTACCGGGGAAACGTTGTTTGAGACGCGCCAACATGGGCTGCATCAACATACAGTCGCCCACCCAACTGGGGGCGACTATCAGGATTTTTTGCATGGGGAAGCGAGCGGCGGTTTAGTGGTGACCCTTGGGAAGTTCACCCTTCAGCTTGTATGTGGCGCCGCAGTAGGGACAGCTTGCGACACCCAGTTTTTCCACGGGGATCGCCACTCTGGGATGAGAGCTCCACAACGGCTGGTTGGGTGTCGGGCAAAACAGCGGCAGCGCCGCTGCGGTGATCTCGATATAACGGACGGTATGTTCGGTTTTCATTTTGCACCTCGGTGATTATTGATCCTAAAAACCTTAATTCAAGCCACAGAGTTCACAGAGAAAGAAGTGGTTTCTTCATGTTTTGCTGACTCACTCCAAAGGTGAATCGCAATTTCGTGATCGCCGTTGGCTTCTCCTCTGTGATCTCTGTGGCTAACTGCGTTTTTTAGGTTGATCAAACATGATCCAGCCAGTCGGCGTATTTTGCATTTTTGCCGCTGACAATGTCGAAAAACAGCGACTGTAATTTTGTCGTGATCGGCCCGCGGCAACCTGCCCCTATGGTGCGGTTGTCGAGTTCGCGTATCGGTGTGACCTCGGCGGCGGTGCCGGTGAAGAACGCTTCCTCGGCGCAATACACCTCATCGCGCGTGATGCGTTTTTCGATCAGTTCGATGCCCAAGTCCTTCGCCAGCGTGATGATGGAATCGCGTGTGATGCCTTCCAGGCAGGAGGTCAGGTCGGGTGTATACAGCTTGCCTTTTTTCACGATAAAGATATTCTCGCCCGCGCCTTCGGCCACGTAACCGTCCACATCCAGCAACAGCGCCTCGTCGTAGCCGTCATGCGCCACTTCCTGATGCGCGAGGATGGAGTTGGTATACGTGCCCACCGATTTGGAGCGGCACATATTGATGTTCACGTGATGGCGGGTAAAGCTTGATGTCTTTACACGTATGCCCTTGGCCATGCCTTCTTCGCCCAAGTAAGCGCCCCACGGCCAGGCGGCCACGGCCACGTGCGTGCTGATCTTGGTGGCCGCGATGCCCATCGCCTCGGAACCGTAGAACACGATAGGGCGGATGTAGCAGGATTCCAGCTTGTTGGCGCGCACGACTTCGCGTTGCGCTTCCATCAGTGTTTCCTTGTCGAACGGCATTTTCATCTTGAAGATGTAAGCCGAGTTGAACAGGCGGTCGGTATGCTCCTTCAGGCGAAAAATGGCGGTGCCGCTAGTGGTTTTGTAGGCGCGCACCCCCTCGAACACGCCCATGCCGTAGTGCAAAGTATGGGTGAGTACATGGGTGGTGGCTTCGCGCCAAGGCACAAGCTTGCCATCGTGCCAGATAAAGCCGTCGCGGTCGGACATGGACATAGTGGAGATTCCTTAAAAAATTATTGAGTGACAGTGAGTATGCGATTCTAGCCTGTACGGGGCAATTTATGAAGCAACAGAGCATGTTTGCCTTATTCCGTCGAATCAGGCCGCAAGTCGAAATCGGCTTGATTTCCCAATAGCACCTCCCATAAAGCCGGGACGCATGCGGTGTCGATGACGCCCTGTTCGATGCGGCACTGCGTCTGGTTGTTCAAACGCATCTGGTGTTGCAGGCGGCGCAGCTTGCGGTAGATGTTGCGCACTGCATCACTGTTTTCCGCGCTGATCAAGTTCAGATCGGCGGCGACTTGCAATAGCGCAAGATTGCCGCTGTTGGCGGTGAGTTCAACATGCGCGCAGGCATAAGCAAGAATCAGAAACTGCACCATAAACTCGATATCCACCATGCCGCCGCGGTCGTGCTTGATGTCGAACAAGGGAGTGTTGTTCGGATGTCCGTCGTGCATCTTCTGGCGCATGCCGACAACCTCGCGGCGTAGCGCGTTGATTTCGCGCGGCTGGCGCAATACCTCAACGCGGGTCTCTTCAAATAGCTTCCCGACACGGGCGTCTCCGGCGCTAAAGCGGGCGCGTGTCAGCGCCTGGTGTTCCCATACCCAAGCCTGAGTTTTCTGGTAGTCCGTAAAGGCGGAAATGCTGCTGACCAGTAGCCCGCTGGCGCCATTCGGGCGCAGGCGCAGATCGGTTTCGTACAAGCGTCCCGCCGAGGTGTAGCTGCTCAGCACGCTGTTGATACGCTGCGCCAGCCTGGCATAGTTTTCTCCCGCATCGTTATGCTCGTCATCGAACAGGAAAATCAGATCGAGGTCGGAGTCGTAACCCAACTCGCGCCCCCCCAATTTGCCGTAAGCGATGATGGCAAATCGGGCGTGTTCACTATGCTTCTTGCGTGCGTCGCGCCAGCACAGTTGCAGCACCTGTTGCAAAATCAAATCTGCCAAATCGCTGAGGTGGTCGCTCAGTTTTTCCAGGGGCAACAGTCCCTGCAGATCCATCGCCAGCAATTGGAAGGTTTGCGCCTGTTTAAAATGCCGCAGCACATCCATTTGCCGTTCCAGATCGCCCGTGTGCTCTTGCAACTGGGCGGCCAATTGCGCGTCAAGCTTGCGCCAGTCCGGGGCCAGGTAAATCTCGCGCGCATCCAGCAATTCGTCGAGCAGGCTGGGGTGCATGGCCAGGTAGTTGCACGCCCATTCGCTGGCGCCGGCAAAACGCGCCAGACGTTCCAGGGCGTGCGGGTGTTCGGTCATAAAAGCCAGGTAGGTGCTGCGCTGGCTGATTTGGTCGAGCAGCTTGAGCAGGCGCTGCAGCGCCACATCCCTTTGACTCAATGTTTGGCAGCACGCAACCAGTTGCGGCACGATTTTGTCGATGCGCAACCGGCTGATCTCCGGCAATTGTTTATAACGATGGCTGTTGCGCAATTGCACGAGTTGTTCGGCCAATGCGGATGCGCTGCCGAAGCCGAGTTCGGCCAGTATTCGAGTTAATGTTTCAGTGTCCAGATGTTCGTTCCACAGCGGGCTATCGGCGGCTTCGTCCTGTCGGGTCGTGAATATTTGGCTGAAATGGCGACTGACACGTTCGCGATGAACATGCAGCTCGTTGAGCAGTGCCGCATAATCGCTGTACCCCATGCCCAGAGCGAGTACAGCGCGACTTTCATCCTCTTCGGGCAGGCATTGGGTTTGTTGATCGTCCCGGTACTGCAAGCGGTGTTCCAGATTGCGCAAAAAAACATAGGCATCGCCCAGCTCTTGGGTGACATGTGCTTCGAGCTGGCCGTTGTCTGCCAATAAGCGCAGAACGGCCTGCGTCGGACGTATGCGTAGCGCCGCGTTGCGTCCCCCGCGTATCAGCTGGAAAACTTGGGCGATGAACTCGATCTCGCGGATGCCGCCGGGACCGAGTTTGATGTTGTTGGCGCGGTCGCGGCGCTCGACTTCCTGACGTATCTGCGCGTGCAGTTTGCGCATCGACTCGAATGCGCCGTAATCCAGGTATTTGCGGAAAATGAAAGGCTGCGCCAGCGCCATCAACTCGCCGCCTGATGCGGCATTTTCGGGTGCGATGACGCGGGCTTTGATCCAGGCATAACGCTCCCATTCACGCCCCTGAGTCACCAGATATTCTTCCAGTGCGGCAAAACTCATCACCAGTGCACCGCTGTCGCCGTAAGGGCGCAAGCGCATATCCACGCGGAACACATAACCGTGGGCGGTGAGTTCGTTGATGAGGGTGATGAGCTTGCGCCCAACGCGCGTGAAAAACTCCTGATTGCCGATAGTGCGAGCACCGTTGGTTGCGCCGTTTTCGGCAAAGACGAAGATCAGGTCAATGTCGGAAGAGACATTCAGTTCTCCCCCGCCCAATTTGCCCATGCCTATGACCAGGAGTTCTTGCACCTTGCCGGTTTCAGCGCCGATGGGTTGCCCGTGCTGTTCAGTCAATGCCTGCGTGGCGAAACTCAAGGCGCGTTGCACGGCCAATTCGGCCAAAGCCGTCATGCTCAGCATGACTTCGTCGAGGTCGGCCAGCCCGCCCAGATCGCGCAGCATAATCTTCAGCATGACGCGCTTGCGCAAGTCGCGCAGGGCGCGGGACAGGGTTTCTTCGCTATCGGTGGGAGTATTATCCAGAATGCCGTGCATTTCCGCGGCAGTGCAGGGTGTTTGGTAGTGTACTGCCAGATTATCCAGCAGCAGGGGTTCCGCTTCGGTGAGCCGCTGGAAATAGCGGCTGCAATGCCGGGCATGCTGAACGAGATGATTAAAGTGGGTGCGGGTAATGTTGGTATTCATGGTGACCGGGTTCAGGGTAAAATGAGCGCAGTTAATTTGCGTATTATATGTTTCCTGTGTTTTGCATGTTTCGCTTAAGGATACGCTACCCGCGGCTGCGCCGCGCATGATCACGATGCTGAATTTCCTGTTGCGTTTCTCCATTTCCAAGTGCGCCCAAATCGGGCGCATCTTGTTCATACTCATGGCGTTGTTTGCCATCTTCGCGATGGGGGTGATGCTTGCGCTGCGTTATTGGGTGTTGCCAGATATTGAAACATACCATAACGATGTCACCCGCTTAGCCAGCCGTGCGCTCGGTTTGCAAGTCACCATCGGCCAAATCAAGGCGGATTGGTATGGGCTGTCGCCGCACCTTTTGTTCACCGATGTGCGGCTTCTGGATGGGCAAGGAAACAGCGCGCTCGTGTTGAAGCGGGTGGATAACGTGGTTTCCTGGATGACTTTGCTGAGAGGTGAGTTGCGCCTCAAAACGCTGGAAGTGGATGAGCCCGATTTGTCGGTGCGCCGCGACAAGCAGGGTGTTTTGCATGTCGCCGGATTGCAAATTTCCGGTCAGTCGGCTGACGATAAACTGTCCGACTGGTTGTTGCACCAGTCGCACATTTTAGTGCGGAACGGCAAGATCACCTGGCAAGACGACTTGTATGACCGGCCGCCGCTGCTGTTCAGCGGGGCGCAACTGCGCCTGGATAACAGTGGCAAACACCATCGTTTTGCGATACGGCTTGCACCGCTCGCCACAGTGTCGGCGCCCTTGGATGTGCGCGGAGATTTGGTTGGGAGCAGCTTCTTGAATTGGGAGGATTGGCGCGGGGAAGTTTATGCGCAAATCTCCCGCGCGGATGTGGCTGCATGGGGGGCGTGGCTAACTCTTCCGGAAGAGTTTAGCCGCGCGAAAGGGGGCGTGCGCGCGTGGCTGGAGGTCGGCGGAGGGCAACTCAATCGAATCACCGCAGATCTGGATTTGAGCGAAGTGCGTAGCCATTTGGCGGCAAATTTACCGGTGCTGGATTTGTCCGCATTGCACGGGCGCGTGGCTTGGCGTGCATTGGAACGAGGATTCGAGGTGTCAACGCGAGGCTTGGCCTTAAAGATGGCGAATGGTTTTCAGTTGTTTTCCAGCGATATCAAGTTGCGACTGGCGGGGGACAAGCAAAACCGCTTTGCGGCGGGAGAGCTACAGGCGAATTCCATTGAGCTTGCCGATTTTGCCGTGCTGGCGGAATACTTGCCGCTGGATAAGGGGCTTAAACAAAAACTGGGCGATTTTTCTCCCGGCGGGCATGTCACGGATATAAAGGCGCAATGGCAGGTGAGCGAAGAGAGCCCTGCGCGCTTCGATGTGAAGGCGCGTTTTGACGGGGTGTCGCTGCGGCGTGTTGGAAACTTTCCCGGCATTGGAGGGCTTAGCGGGCATGTGGAGGGAAACGACAATAGCGGAGTGCTATCCCTGAATGCGCCGCGCATCAAGCTGGATGTGCCGCAGCTTCTGCTGGAACCGGTGGCTTTCGATACGCTGCTCGCCAAAGCCAGCTGGCAGCGCAAGCAAGACGGATGGGATATAAAACTGAATAACTTTTCCATTGCCAATCAGGATTTGGCCGGCACTGTATTCGGCAATTATCAGACCGAAGTTAACGGCTTGGGCATCGCGGATATAACTTTGAATCTGACTCGCGCTTCCGTGCGCCATATTGCCCGCTATCTGCCCAAAGAACTCATGGGTAAAGAAACCATGACCTGGTTGCAGGCGGCGTTATTGGGGGGAGAGGCGGAGGAGATTAGTTTGCGCCTGCGTGGCGACCTGAAAGACTTTCCGTTTCCCGACAACAAAAAAGGGATTTTCCAGGTCAAGGTAAAAGCCAAAGATTTGATTGTTGATTACGCCAAAGACTGGCCGCGGGTGGACAATGCGAGCGCGACCATGTTGATCGAAGGACAGCGGCTGCAAATCGATTCAAGCAATACCACGATCATGGGTATCAAAATCCAAAAAGGAAATGCCGTTATTCCGGATTTAACCGCACAGGAGACATTGCTGCAGATCGGCGGCGAGACCAGCGCTGAAACGAGACTGGGTTTGAATTTCATCAAGCACAGCCCGATACGCAACTATATAAACGGTTTTACCGATAATTCCACCGCGCTTGGAAGCGGCAAACTGAGTCTGCAAATAGACCTTCCTTTGAGTAACAAGCCGGTCAGGGTGAAAGGGAAATACCATTTTTTCGACAATGAAGTGAATCTGGATGAAGGTATTCCCGTGGGGAGGAAAGTGAACGGCGATTTGCTGTTCACGGAATCGGCGTTGCAAGCCAAAGACATTTCGGCGCAGGTGCTGGGGGGGGCAACCTCAATGTCTATCCAGACTGCCGCAAACGGTTTGCTGAAAGTGAATCTTCGCGGAAAAATAGATCCCGCAGTGTGGCGCAAAGTGAACCCCGATCCCCGTTTGCCATTGCTTAGTGGCAGCGCGGACTGGAATGGCGAAGTCACTGTGTTCGAAAAGCAATTTGCCGTGTTGATAACTTCCAATCTGCACGGGCTGGGCTCGGATTTTCCCGCGCCCTTCAATAAGCCCGCGCATGAATCCATCCCGGTTAAATACGAACTCAGAAGTGCGGGGGCGGCGCAGGATGTGATGTGGTTGCAGTACGGGGACAAGATCAATGCGCGCATGGTGCGCGCAGAGGATGCGCATGGCGTAAAAATTTTCAATCGCGGTTATATCAATTTCGGGCCCGCGCAACGGGTGCTGGACAAGGACGGCGTATGGATCACCGGCACAGTGCCGGTGCTCTCGCTGGAAGGTTGGCAGGGAATGTTTCAAAGCAGCCCCGGCACCGGTTTAACTGCCCCTGAAATTGATGGTGCGGATGTCCTGGTGCAGAAAGTGACAGGCTATGGCAGTGTCGTGAACGGGATGAGCATACATGCGCGCAACCGCAATGGGACAACCACGGCGCAGTTGGCATCCAAAGATTTAAACGGGGAAATAAGCTGGACGCCGCAGGGCAAAGGCAAGTTTGTTGCGCGCTTGAAAAATGCCGTGTTGGGTGTTGTGGAAAAACAAACCGAAGCGGCAAAAGCGGGCAATCCGGAGCTGACTGCAAATGAGGCGTTCAGGAATATCACTGTTCCGCTGATCGACGTCGCCGTTGACCGTTTCGTGTATCAGGGCAAGCAATATGGGCGCCTTGAACTGCATATCAGCCAGCTGGAGAAAGACAGCATCCTGCTGAATAGTATGACTATCTCCAATTCGGACGGAGTGTTGACGGGGAGCGGAAAGTGGAATTTATTCCCGTCGCAAACCCACCTTGTATCCAGGTTGGATTTCAATAATTTCGGCAATATGTTGGGCCGGATTGATATCGTGAACTATGTGAAGGACGGCAGAGGGACATTGAACAGCGATGTGGTATGGGCGGGCGCGCCTTTTGAATTTTTGCGCGCAAATCTGGACGGGCATCTGAGTATGGAAATGGGCAAGGGACAATTCCCCAAGATAGAGTCGAGTCCGGGGAAAGGGTTTGAGTTTGACAAGGTGTCCGGCGAGGCGAAGATAAGCAAAGGGATATTGTCGGCAAACGAGGTGAAAGTGAATGGCCCGGCGGCGAATGTCATTTTGTCCGGACAGGTTGATTGGCCGCGCGAGACACAGAACCTGCGCGCGCGGGTAACACCGAAAATTGGGGATGGCTTCTCCTTGTTGGCTTTTGCGGCGGGCCCGGCTGTGGGAGCGGGGGTCTTTATCGCGAATAAATTATTGCGCGATCCGCTCGATAAGTTGGCTGCATTTGAATACAATGTCAGCGGTAGCTGGAAGGAACCCAAAGTTGAAAAAGTCGGCAGAGTCAACGCGCCGCCGCAAAACAACCCCGAAAACTGAACTGTCTGAGAGTTATTAATCATGTCTTTCCCTAATTCCGCGCAGGCGGCTATGGCCGCACAAGCAAGCGCTTTCAAGGTGGCCGCCGTGCAGATGGCTTCCGGTCCCAGGGTCGCCGCGAATTTGAATGAGGTGGGTAGGCTGATTGAAAAAGCAGTGCAACAGGGGGCAAAGCTGGTCGTGCTGCCGGAATTTTTCGCCATCATGGGTATGCAGGAAAGCGATAAGGTCGCGGTGTGCGAACAACCGGGCAGCGGGCAGATACAAGCCTTTCTCAGCGAAACAGCGCGTCACCACAAGATATGGCTGGTTGGCGGCTCGATGCCGCTGGTGGCGGACGTGGCGGATAAAGTGCGCAACAGTTGTCTGGTCTATAACGATCTGGGCGAGCAGGTGGCGCGTTACGACAAAATTCATCTGTTTAATCTCAAACTCGGCAACGAGCAATATAACGAAGCCAACACCATAGAGGCGGGCAATCAAGTGGTGGTGGTGGAGAGCCCGTTCGGGCGTATCGGGCTGGCGATCTGCTACGATTTGCGCTTTCCCGAGTTATTTCGCGCCATGCAGGATGTGGATATCATCGTATTGCCTGCGGCATTCACCGCCTCAACCGGCAAGGTGCATTGGGAACCGCTGGTGCGCGCGCGCGCCATCGAAAACCTGTGTTATGTCATCGCTGCGGGGCAGGGCGGCTATCATGTCAATGGGCGCGAAACACATGGTCACAGCATGATCGTCGATCCTTGGGGGCGCGTTCTGGATGAACTGGCGCGCGGCTCCGGTGTTGTTGTGGCCGAGGTCAATCCCGGCTACCAGGCCAGCTTGCGTTGCAGTTTGCCCGCCTTGTCTCATCGCACATTAGTTTGCCAACCCCTCAAGAAAACAGCCCAATGAGCATTTCCTATTTGAAACTGGCGCAGCAGTCGCTGCTTGCCGCGCATGGTCTTAACGTCAGCGATCTCGGTGGCGTGTTCGGCAAGATGTTGACGCATCGCGTGGATTACGCCGATCTCTATTTCCAGTACGGGCGCGCCGAGAGTTGGTCGCTGGAAGAGGGCATCGTTAAATCAGGCAGTTTCAGCATAGACCAGGGCGTGGGGGTGCGCGCCGTGAGCGGCGAGAAAACCGCTTTTGCCTATTCCGATGACATCAGCCTGGCCGCATTGGAAGCCGCCGCATTGACTACCCGCGCTATCGCACGGGCAGGCAAAAAGAAACATGCGCCGCTGTTGCATAAAGCAAAAACGCGCAATTTATATCTGCCGCATGATCCGATTGCCAGTCTGGATGCCGCCCGCAAAGTTGCGTTGCTGGAACGTCTGGAAAAATATGCGCGCGCACTCGATCCGCGTGTGACACAAGTGATGGCCGGCTTGGCGGGCGAATACGAAGTGGTGTTGGTCGCGCGCAGTGACGGCTTGCTCAATGCCGACATCCGACCTTTGGTGCGCCTTTCGCTGCAAGTGATAGTCGAGAGCAACGGCAAGCGCGAACAGGGTTCGGCCGGAGGTGGTGGACGTTTTGACTACGGCTACTTTGATGACGAGGTGTTGCAGCGTTATGCCAAAGAGGCCGTGCATCAGGCTACGGTGGCGCTGGATGCGCGTCCTGCTCCGGCGGGCAGTATGACCGTGGTGCTGGGTTCCGGCTGGCCGGGCATCTTGCTGCACGAGGCGGTGGGGCACGGTTTGGAAGGCGACTTCAACCGTAAAGGCAGTTCGGCATTTTCCGGTCGCGTCGGCGAGCGCGTGGCTGCCAAAGGGGTGACTGTGGTGGACGACGGCACCATTAAAGACCGGCGCGGCTCGCTTAATATGGACGACGAGGGCAACCCCACGCAGCGCACCGTGCTGATCGAAGACGGCATCCTGCGCGGCTACCTGCAAGACACCATGAACGCCCGGCTGATGGGCGTGCCGGTCACCGGCAACGCGCGGCGCGAATCCTTCGCGCATCTGCCCATCCCGCGCATGACCAACACCATGATGCTGAACGGCGACAAGACGCGCGACGAGATTATCGCCTCGGTCAAACACGGACTGTATGCCGCCAACTTCGGCGGCGGGCAGGTGGACATCACCAGCGGTAAGTTCGTGTTCTCCACCACCGAAGCCTATATGATCGAGGACGGCAAGATCAGCTATCCCGTCAAAGGCGCAACCCTTATCGGCAACGGCCCTGAAGCCTTGACGCATGTGACGATGGTCGGCAACGATCTGGCGCTCGATCCCGGTGTGGGCACCTGCGGTAAAGAGGGGCAGAGTGTGCCGGTCGGGGTGGGGCAGCCGACCATTCGTATCGAGGGATTGGTTGTGGGCGGAACGGCGTAGACTTTCCTGCTGCGGCATCATGGCGGGTAACGACTTGCTCGCCCTACGGTATAATCCGCCCGTTATGCAGATACTTCGCGGACTTCATTCCCCTGACAAACAGCCTATTGCATTGACCATCGGAAACTTCGATGGCGTGCATCTTGGGCATCAGGCTTTGCTTGAACAGTTACAGCTCGCTGCGAGCGAGCGCGGCTTGGCTACTGCCGCGATTGTGTTCGAGCCGCATCCGCACGAATTTTTTGTCCCGGATCAGGCGCCTGCGCGGCTAACCAATCTGAGGGAAAAGTTGGAACGTTTTGCCGCGCAGGGTTTGAATCGGGTGCATGTTTGCCGTTTCGACGAGCGCATGGCGCGCACGAGCGCGGCGGAGTTTATCAATACGCTCTATCTGGAATTGGCGGCGAAGCATGTGCTGATTGGCGATGACTTCCGCTTCGGCAATGCGCGCGGCGGCGATTTTGCGCTCATGGAAAAAATGGGCGAGCAGCAGGGCGTGACGGTTGCATCCATGAGCAGCGTGTTGCAGGACGGTGTGCGCATTTCCAGCACGGCGGTGCGCATGGCCTTGGCCGAGGGCAATCTGCGTTTGGCGCAGCGCTATCTGGGGCGGCCTTACAGCATCAGCGGGCATGTGGAGCATGGCGAGAAAGTCGGGCGCAAGCTGGGTTATCCCACGGCCAACATCCAGTTGAAACACAACCGGTTGGCACTCACGGGTATCTTTGTGGTGCGCGTGCGCATCGAAGGCGGCGAGATGCACGAAGGCGTGGCAAGTCTGGGCGTGCGGCCCACGGTGGAGGTGGACGGAAAGCCGGTGCTGGAAGTGCATCTGTTCGATTTCGCGCGGGAGATTTACGGCAAGCATCTGCACGTGGATTTTTTGCACAAGCTGCGCGATGAAATGAAATTCTCCGGTTTGGAAAGTT
>CAZXDK010000058.1:0-17906 GCA_964639585.1 uncultured Gallionellaceae bacterium
CGGTGATGCAGAAACGCGTGGCGGCCAAGCACGACAAGCTGCGCACGCATTACGAATTTTCGCGCATCGTGCGTGCGGCGGCCAGTCCATTGAACGGGGTGATCGATCTGGCGGCGCGCGTGGCGAGTTGCGATATCGCCGTGCATATCTCCGGCGAATCCGGTTCCGGTAAAGAGTTGCTGGGACGAGCCATCCACTATTCCAGCCCGCGCGCGACGAAGGCTTTTGTCATCGAGAACTGCGGCGCGATGTCGGATCAACTGCTGGAGTCGGAACTGTTCGGCCACAAACGCGGTAGTTTTACCGGTGCGTTTGAAGATCGCATCGGATTATTCGAGCAGGCCGATGGCGGCACGATATTTCTGGATGAGATCGGCGAGACATCGCCGTCGTTTCAAGTCAAACTGCTGCGCGTGTTGCAGGAGGGCGAGATCCGCGCGGTCGGCAGTTCGCGTTCGCGCAAGGTCGATGTGCGTGTGTTATCGGCGACCAATCGCGATTTGGAAGAAGAGGTACGCAAAGGCCGTTTCCGCGAAGATCTGTATTACCGCCTGACCCAGTTCGTATTGCCCATGCCGGCGTTGCGCGAGCGCAAGATGGACATTCCGCTCATCGCGTTGGCTTTGTTGCGTGAAGCGGTGTCGGTGATGGGCAAGGAGGTACAAGGCTTCACGCCGGAAGCGCTGGAGTGCCTGTCGCATTATCAGTGGCCGGGCAACGTGCGCGAGATGCAGAACGAGATACTGCGCGCCACCCTGTTGTGCGACAGCGAATACATCGGTGCGCATCTGTTTTCGTCCAAGGTGTTGCGTGCCGCACCGGCGGAACAGTCGCAGGATATGAGCATCCTCGCCGGGCTGGATGGCAGCCTCAAGGATCGCATGGACGCACTGGAGGCGCGCGTGCTGCGCGAATGCCTGATCCGTCACCGCTGGAACAAGACGCGCGCCTCGACCGAGTTGGGCTTGTCGCGTGTCGGTCTGCGCAGCAAATTGGCGCGGTACGGCATGGAGAAGAAGGGTGAGTGAGCCGCTCAATCTTCTCTGGCTGCAGTCCGGCGGTTGCGGCGGTTGCACGCTGTCGCTGCTGAATGCGGATTGCCGCAATCTGTTCGACACGCTGCAGGGGCTGGGTATCAATTTGCTATGGCATCCCGCCTTGTCCGAACAGAGTGCGGATGAGGCGCGCAAGATCATCGACGATTGCGCCAGCGGCGCGCTGCGCCTCGACATTTTGTGCCTTGAAGGTGCGGTGCTGCGGGGGCCGTTCGGCAGCGGCGGGTTCCATCAGACCAAGCATGGCGACGCGATGAAAAGCATGTTGGAACGCTTGTCCAAAGTTGCACGCCATACCGTCGCGGTGGGCAGTTGTGCGGCTTTCGGCGGCGTGACTTCGGGCGGTTGCAATCCGACCGATGCCTGCGGTTTGCAATACGAGGGCGATGTGCAAGGCGGATTACTGGGCGAGGATTACCGTGCATCCGGCGGTTTGCCGGTGGTCAATATCGCGGGCTGTCCTATCCATCCCAACTGGGTAGTGGAAACATTGGCCGCGCTTGCGGCGGGCGAGCTGCGCGAAGAGAGCTTGGATATTTACAGGCGTCCGCGTTTGTATGCCGATCATCTGGTGCATCACGGCTGTACGCGCAATGAGTTTTACGAATTCAAAGCCAGCGCGCACAAACCGTCCGACCTCGGCTGTCTGATGGAGAACATGGGCTGCAAGGGCACTCAGGTGCATGCCGATTGCAACATCCGTTTGTGGAATGGCGAGGGCTCTTGCGTGCGCGGTGGTTATGCCTGCATCGCCTGCACCGAGCCGGGCTTCGAGGAGCCCGGTCATCCGTTCGGCGTCACGCCGAAAGTGGCGGGCATACCGATCGGTTTACCGACCGATATGCCGAAAGCGTGGTTCGTGGCGTTGGCCTCTTTGTCCAAATCGGCCACGCCCAAGCGCGTCAAAGAAAATGCGGTGGCCGACCATCAAGTCATCCCACCCGTCACAAAAAGGTCGAGACCAAAATGACTCGTCGCATCATCGGCCCCTTCAATCGCGTGGAAGGCGATTTGGAAGTCACGCTCGACATCGAAGCCGGACGCGTGCGCGCGGCCTATGTGAACTCGCCCATGTATCGCGGTTTCGAGCAGATATTGGTCGGCAAACATCCGCTGGATGCGCTGGTGTATGTGCCGCGCATCTGCGGCATCTGTTCGGCGGCGCAATCGGCGGCGGCAGCGCAGGCATTGGCGCAGGGCATGGGCTTGCAAGTGCCGGAGAACGGGAGGCTGGCCGCCAATCTGACGCTGGCAGCGGAGAATCTGGCCGATCACCTCAGTCACTTCTATCTGTTCTTCATGCCGGATTTCGCGCGCGACGGCTACCGCGAGCGCGCATGGTTCGCCGCTGCACAATCACGCTTCAAAGCGGTATCGGGTTTGGCGACGGCAGAGATGATGCCGGTGCGCGCCAAATTTCTGAACGTGATGAGCTATCTGGCGGGGCGTTGGCCGCATACACTGGCTTTGCAACCGGGCGGTTCGTCGCGTGCACTGGAAGAGGCGGAAAGATTGCGCCTGAAGATATTGCTGGCCGAGTTTCGTAGCTTCCTTGAGCGGACATTATTTGGCGACAGATTGGAAATGGTCGCGGCGCTCGATTCCGAAGCGGCGCTGTACGCATGGATGGAAGCGCGTGCGCGGCATGCCGACTTCCCGCATTTTCTGCACATCGCGCGCGATCTGGAATTGCAGCAGACGGGGCGTTCCTCGGATCGTTTCATCAGTTACGGCGCTTACCGCGATGGCGATACGGCATTGTTCCGCTCCGGTTTGTGGGCGGACGGCAAGTTGCAGCCGCTGGATATCGGCGCCATACGTGAAGATGTGAGCAGCAGCTGGATGGCGGGCGATATTGCGCTTGCACCGCAAGAGGGGCGCACCTTGCCCCAGCCGGACAAGCAAGGCGCGTACTCGTGGTGCAAGTCGCCCCGGCTGTCGGGGCAGGTAGTGGAGACGGGCGCATTGGCCAGGCAGATGATGGCAGGACATCCGCTGGTGCACGATCTGGTGAATCGCCACGGTGGCAGTGTGATGGCGCGCGTCGTGGCGCGTATGCTGGAACTCGCGCTGGTGATCCCCGTGATGGAAGATTGGTTGCACCGCATACACCCCGGCGCACCGTTTTGTGTGCAGGCTACGGAGATGGAGGAAGCGCGCGGAGTCGGTCTGATCGAAGCGGCGCGCGGCGGTCTCGGTCATTGGCTGGATGTGCGCGAGGGGAAAATCTACAATTACCAGATCATCGCGCCGACCACATGGAACTTTTCGCCGCGCGATGCCGCAGGCGTAGCGGGTGCGCTGGAGCAGGCGCTGGTCGGTCTGCCCGCCGACGAGGGCAGCGACGCTGCGCCGTTGGCGGTGCAACATGTGGTCAGGTCGTTGGATCCGTGTATGGTGTGTACGGTGCATTAAAACTTGAAAAACAATTTGCCACAGAGATCACAGAGAGGTTGGGTGGATGTGCCAAATGAAGCGCTCTGTATTAAAAGCAGTGGGTTGACAAGTGGTGACGAATTTTCTGTGTACTCTGTGGCTAAGGTTTTAGTTTTTATATTTGAGGAAACATATGGAACGTTTCACTATTTCACTCGATGAAAAACTTGCCGACGAATTCGACCGGCTGATCCGCGAGCGCGGTTATCTGAACCGTTCCGAGGCGGTGCGCGATATGTTGCGCGGCAAGCTGGATGCTTTGCGCTTGCAGGAAAAGCAAGCGCCGTTCTGCGTTGCCAGCCTGTCCTACGTGTACAACCATCACGAGCGCGATCTGGCAGAGCGTCTCACCGGGCTGCAACATCGCCACCACGATCTGGTGGTCGCTTCCACGCATGTGCATCTGGATCACGAGAACTGCCTGGAGACGGTGATGTTGCGCGGCAAGACCGAGGTGGTGCGCCGTTTTGCCGATACGCTGATCGCCGAGCGCGGCGTGCGTCACGGGCAGGTCAATCTGGTGCCGGTCGATATGGAGGCAGGGCATGGACATGTGCACAGCCACCCCAAGAACTGAGCCAATATGAGTTCACGCGCGCACGGCTCACCCGCCAGATTGCCCACCCCGAATGTGATGGAGGCGTTCTCGGAATCCGCCTGGATAGATGTCGTGCGTTCCATGGACGAGGTCTATAACGAATTGTTGCAACACGAAGTCGTGTTGGAACAGAAAAATACCGAGCTGGAAGAATCGCAACAATTTATCTACAGCATCCTGACTTCAATGTCCGACCTGCTGGTGGTGTGCGACCGCAATACGGTGATCGAAGAAGTGAACCATGCTTTGATTGCCTTTACCGGGCGCACCGAGCAGGAGCTCAAAGGCGCCAAGCTGGGTTCGTTGTTTTCCGACGAGGGCGGATGCGTCGCGGCGAAAAGAGTGATCACCGGACTCACCACCGAACCGGCCAACGATGTGGAATTGCAGTTCAAAACGCGCGCCGGCGGCGCGACACCGGTGGCGCTCAACTTTACGCCGCGCCTGTCCGGCGCGGGGAAATTGCTGGGTGTAGTCATCACCGGGCGGCCTTTGGGAGAATTGCGGCGCGCTTATCACAAGCTGCGCGAGGCGCACGAAGAGCTCAAGCGCACCCAGCAGCAATTGCTGCAATCCGAGAAGATGGCCTCGCTGGGCAAGTTGGTGGCCGGTGTGGCGCATGAACTGAATAATCCCATCAGCTTCGTGTTGGGCAATATGCACGCCATGCAGCGTTACACGCCGCGTTTGAAACGCTATCTGGATGCGGTGCATCAGGGCGCGACGCTGGAGGCGCTGGATAAGCTGCGCACCGAACTGCGCATTGACCATATTCTGAACGATTTGGCGCCGCTGTTGGCGGGGGCAGTGGAAGGCGCAGAACGCACGCGCGATATTGTGGATGGGCTGAAGCGATTTTCTGCTGCTGACCGTAATGAAAATATCGAATTCAACTTGGCCGAAACAATTGAACGCTCGGTGCATTGGGTAACACGAGCCACCCCGGTAAATTTTCGTGTGTCGATGGACATCCCCAAAGAAATTCCTTTCGTTGGCTCTCCCGGCCAGATACAGCAGGTCATTATCAATTTGGTGCAGAACGCGTCGGATGCCACGGAAGCGCAACTCGAACCGAAATTGAGCATCACGGCGGAAGTGGATGAAGCGAATATTGTCATTCTGTTTAGCGACAATGGGCCGGGGATTTCAGCGTTTGCCATGAGCAAAATATTCGATCCGTTTTATACCACCAAGCCCGTAGGCAAGGGCACCGGGCTGGGTTTGTCGATAAGCTATGGCATCATCGAACGTCACGGTGGGCAGCTATCGGTCAGCAATACAAGTGAAGGCGGGGCGCAGTTTAAGCTGTATTTGCCGGGCGCAAATCGAAAATAATTCGGAAACTTGCTTTTCGTCGTCGTGGCAAACAACGGGTGTTAATCCCCTCTGTGTTACAGGTAATGCACAGAGATGCCGTCAATTGAATTTGTCTGGCACAAATCTTGTATGATATTTATGTAAATCATCTTACTCGCGGATATTATGGAAACGATACACGGCAGTATTTATCCTTTGCTCACGCTGGCGTTGATATTGGGTATGAAACACGGCATGGATGCCGATCATTTGGCGACCATAGACGGGTTGACGCGTTTCAATGCAGCGGCAGGACGCCGCCGTTTGGCGCGTTTGTGCGGTTTTCTATTCTCGCTGGGGCATGGCTGTGTGGTGTGTGTCGTGGCAGTTGCCACCGGTTTTTTGTTTCAGCAGGGCGCCGTGCCGGAGTGGATGAACGACGTGGGGGCATGGGTGTCTGCGTTTTTCCTGATCCTGCTGGGGATGCTCAATCTGTATGCGGTGCTCACTACTCCAGCGCATGAGATGGTGCAGATGGTCGGCCTCAAAGGGCGCTGGCTGGGCAAACTCAAACACGCGGGACATCCGGCCATGATCGCGCTGGTGGGCGCATTGTTCGCATTTTCTTTCGATACCCTTACGCAAGCAGCGTTGTTCTCTGCCACCTCCACGCAATACGGCGGTGTGCTCTCAGCGTTGTTGCTGGCAGCGTGTTTCATGTTCGGCATGATGCTCACGGATGCCGCCAACGGCCTGTGGATATCTCACCTGTTGCGGCGCGCCGATGCCACAGCGCGTGCCGCCTCGCGCATCATGGGCGTGACCGTGGCGCTGCTCAGTCTGTTCGTGGCTGCCTTGGGCTTGTCGCGCCGATTTTTCCCGGAGGCTTCTTCCTGGCAAGATGGCCGCGAGCTGTTCATCGGCTGCTCCATCATCGCGGTGATCGCCGTGAGTTTTCTGTTTGCGCGTTACAGTCGGCAGCGCGCATCTGCTCCAGCCTGAGTTTCAATATAAATAGTTGATCGTCGTTGTTTTCTTTCGGGAGTGGTTATGAAGAAAAATTTATTCGTCTTAATTGCGCTTGATTTGATGGTTGGCAGCGCGGCGGCTGCAGGTATTCCAACGCTGGAAGAGGTGGTGGTGTCGGCGAAAGCCAATGATCTGCTCGGTGTGGCCTCAACCTCCAGCGAAGGTACGGTCACTGCCAAGCAGCTGGAGAACCGTCCGCTGCTGCGTCCCGCCGAAGTCATGGAGGTGGTGCCGGGACTTATCATCAGCCAGCACTCGGGCGACGGCAAAGCGAATCAGTATTATCTGCGTGGTTTCAATCTGGATCACGGCACGGACTTTTCAACTTCGCTGATGGGCATGCCGGTGAACTTGCCGACACATGCTCACGGTCAAGGCTATACCGACCTCAATTTTTTGATTCCAGAACTGGTGGATCGCATTCAGTACCGCAAGGGTACGTACTATGCGGGCGACGGCGATTTCTCGGCGGCTGGCTCTGCGCGTATCGACTATGTGCGCAAGCTGGGCGTGCCGTTCGCACAGGCGACATTGGGTGACGGCGGCTTTTCGCGCTTGTTGGCGGCAGCCTCTCCGCAGACGCAGGATGGTGACGGTAATCTGTTGCTGGCTGGCGAGGTTTATCACAACGATGGCTCGTGGGTCGTACCCGAACATTTACTCAAAAATAATGTGGTGGCGCGTTATGCGCAGGGTAACCGGAGTGACGGTTGGTCTGTCGCGCTACTGGGATATGATGCCAAGTGGGATGCAACCGACCAAATCGCACAACGCGCGTTCGATACTGTCGGTCGCTATGGCAGTCTCGACCCCACTACGGGTGGCAATACGCACCGAAATAGTCTTTCCGCAGATTACGCCAGCAGCAATAGCACTGGTATCAGCAAGCTCAACGCCTATTACATCGACTACGCGCTCGACCTTTGGTCAAATTTCACTTACGCCACCGATACCGTACATGGCGATCAATTTTTGCAATCGGATAAGCGCAGCATTATGGGAGGCAATGCCACCCATACCTGGTTTAGCAGCGTCAGCGATAAAGCTGTTGAGACTACCGTCGGCACGGACTTGCGTCAGGATGATATTCAGAACGGCGTATTCCTCACGCAGCGCCGCAATGTTTGGGGCACGGTGCGCAGCGATACAGTCAAGCAAACCAGTGTTGCAGTTTGGGGCGAAGCGCAAGTGCAATGGCTAGAGAAATTCCGTTCAACATTGGGGGTGCGGGCGGACAGTTATCGCTTCGATGTCGCCAGCAACCTTGCGGCAAATTCCGGCAGTAAAAACGATGCCATCGTTTCACCCAAGCTGGCCTTGGTATTTGGCCCGTGGGAGAAAACCGAGTATTACGTCAATGCGGGCTACGGCTTTCACAGTAATGATGCGCGCGGCGCGTTGACCACGGTCAATCCCGATCCGCGTCCCGGTACTCGCTCCGCATGCACCGATACCACTATCGGCGCATGCACCGGCGATGCACTAAGTTCGGTAAAGCCGTTGGTGCCCGCCAAAGGCTACGAGGTCGGTGTGCGCACTGCCATGTTTTCCGGGCTGCAAAGCACCCTGACGCTATGGCGCCTGGACATAGATTCGGAATTGATTTTCGTGGGGGATGCGGGCACGACCAACCCATCGCGCCCAAGCCGTCGGCAAGGCGTGGAATGGGCCAACTATTGGACGCCGACAAACTGGCTGTTGATCGACGGCGACTTGTCATTATCCGAAGCGCGCTATACCGACTCCGATCCTGCGGGCGACCGCATTCCCGGTGCGATAGAGCAGGCGGCCTCCATCGGCGTGAGCTTGCAGGAGATCGAGCCGTGGTCGGGCGGGTTGCGCTTGCGTTACTTCGGCCCGCGTCCGCTGATCGAAGACAATTCCGTGCGCTCTAAACCGTCCACGCTGGTGAATTTGCAGGCTGGATACAAGATCAACAAACAATTGCGTGCGAGCATCGACATACTCAATTTGTTGGATACTCGCGTGAGCGACATCGACTATTACTATGCCTCGCAACTGCCGGGAGAAACCGCTCCGGTCAATGATGTCCACACTCATCCCGCCGAGCCGCGCACCTTGCGTTTTACGTTATGCATGTCGTTTGATGCACGCTAAAAACGCCGTCATTTTTTCGCGATTTTTAGTAGCGCTACGGCGTTTACTGATGGCAGTGCAGATATTTCGCATCTCCCAATAATGGCATTCAAAAGATTTTAATTCAGACGACCCAATACCCAGCTGCTGTGCGGCGACCATTCCACTGTCAAAGAGGGAGGGGCTGCATTTTCTAATGGATTATTTGGATTTATAGCGGGAATAGCGATGGCTATTCCGTATGATTGACTTGGCGCTGTTAGCCAGTTATGGTGCTTGGCAATTTTATTGCGCGATACGCTGCGAGAACCTGCGCTTCGCATAAGACTCGTACATTGACGATCCCAGAAGTGGTGATGGCTCCGATATGAAGCCGGAGCTTGTGCGGCGCAGCAAACCCCCGATCAAAGCTGACGAACAGTATTGGGAATGGAATCTGGAAATATGAACCCGCAATTGATGGTGAAAGAAGTATTGCCAACGATATTGATCGTGGCCGCCCCCTCTGATAGCCCCGGCGGGATCGCGGAAAGTCTGGAAAAGCAAGGTTACCGTGTATATCTGGCGCAGGACGCCGCAGAAGGATTGCAACGCGCTGGTAGCGAGCTGCCCGACATCATTTTGCTGGACGTAACGATGCCGGAGGCCGACGGATTTGAAGTCTGCCGCCGCTTAAAGAAATTGGCCGCGACGCGCGACATCCCGGTGATCTTCATGACGGAACCGGCGGAGATCATGAATAAAGTCACCTGTTTCAATGCGGGCGCAGTTGATTACCTCGGCAAGCCGTTGCACGTTGACGAAGTTATCGCCAGTGTCCAGACTCAATTTAATTTGAGCAGCATGCAGAAACGGTTGGCAATACAGAATGCACAATTGCAGCGTTATCGCGAACAACTGGAACAGCGTGTGGCAGAACGCACCCGTGAACTCAGCGATAGCAACCAGCGTTTGCGCAAGGAAATTCAGGAGCGCAAGCTCATGGAAGAGCAGCTCAGGCTGAAGGAATTCATCCTCGATCATGCGGGGGATGCCGTTTACCTGATAGACCGCAGCCCGCGTTTCATTTATGTCAATGAAGAGGCTAGTCGCGCGCTGGGTTATAGCCGCGACGAACTGCTCGGCCTGGGGCCGTTCGATATTGATCCCAACATTACCCCGCAAGACACTCAGCGTTTCCGCGAGCAAATGCAGGCCGCAGGTTCATTCAACTACGAAACCAGCCATCGGCGCTGCGACGGCAGTCTGTTTCCGGTAGAAATCCGGGGGGCGTTGATCGAATACCAGGGGCAACCGATGAGTCTTGCATTGGCTCGCGACATCACCGAGCGCAAACGTATAGAGCATGCCGTTGTCCAGAGCGAGACTGCGCTGCGCTCTTTGACGGACTCCGCGCCATTTTCCATCATCCGTTACGATATTGAGGGGCGGATCACTTACGTTAACGCCCCGTTGCTCGGATTTTTTGGCATTCCGCTAGCTGAATTGATCGGCAAGCTGCCGTGCGAGGTGTGGACGGATGGGCGTTTCGCGGAAATCGATCAGGGCATTGCTCAAGCGCTGAGGACGAAGGAAGAGGTCGTGGTCGAATTTTCGGAACTCAGCGCAGAAGGGACTCTTCATCATCAGATTTGGATCATTCCCGAAAAGGACAACTTAAACGAAGTGCTCGGCATCATCGCTTTCGGTCTCGATATATCCGAACGCAAACGAGCCGAGTTCGACTTGGAGGAAACGCGCACTCAATTGCGCGGCTTGATCGCGCATCGCGAGCAAGCGCGCGAAGAGGAGCGCAAACTCATCGCGCGCGAGGTGCATGACGAATTGGGGCAGATACTGAGCGGGCTGCAATTGAATATCGCGCTGGTGGCGGACAAGTGCGCGGCACAATCGGCATCGCTGCGCGAGCACTTTCATGAGAGCATGATATTGATCGACCAAGCCATAGGCGTGACACGCAATGTCGCTTCGACATTGCGTCCCGTTGAATTGGATATGGGCATTATTGCCTCGCTGGAGTGGCTGGTGAATCGCTTTGCCACTTATTCGGGCATCCAGTGCGAAATTCATATCGCAGATCAAGAATTCCGGCTTCCAGATGATAGCTCCATTGCATTATTCCGCATCGTTCAGGAGTCGCTCACCAATGTGGCCAGACACGCGCACGCCGACAAGTTGAGCATTAGCCTGTGCCGGGATGGGGATGACTGCATTTTGAAAGTGCGCGACAATGGAATCGGTTTCGATACGAGTGCAAAGAAAATGAACTCATTCGGCTTGGTGGGTATTAGGGAGCGCACCCTCAAGCTGGGAGGGACTTTGTCGATTAACAGCCGCACAGGCGCCGGAACAGAGATCGTGGTACGCATACCGTGTAAGGAGAAATCGTGATTAAGGTATTGATTGCCGATGACCATGTCATCATGCGCAATGGTCTGAAACAAGTTTGTGATTCGATGGGTGATGTCTCCGTGGCGGGGGAAGCCGCAAATGGTGACGAGGTGCTGACGGCGCTTGAGCAGAAGCAATTCAATCTGCTCATACTTGATTTGACCATGCCCGGTATCAGTGGCGTCGAACTCATCAAAAGCATCCGCCTTAAGCACACGAAGCTGCCCATCCTCGTATTCAGCATGCGCCATGAATTGCAGGTTGCCCAGCAGGTGCTACAGGCGGGGGCGACAGGTTTCGTATCCAAAGGCAGCGGGGCAAATATTTTGATACCCGCTATTCGTATGGTCGCTACGGGAGCAACCTTTATCGACTCTGCGATCCTTGAAAAAATGATGTTTGCAAAACAGTCCAGTGCGCCGGTGCAGAAACAACGCCTTTCCGAACGTGAACTGCAAATCATGAAGCTCTTTGGTCAGGGAAAGTCGCTCAAGGAAATCGCCGATGAACTCTGCATCAGCAGCAAAACAGTCACCACGCACAAGACACGCCTGATGCAGAAAATGAACTTGCAAAGCAATGCCGAACTGGTGCTTTATGCCAGCGAATACGGCTTGGTATAACCCCCTTTCTGCTTGCTGGTTGCCGCAGGAGTAGCAAGAAATGGGCATCGCTAAAAATTCGTCGCACCGGCGAAGGCCGGTGTCCAGCCAATAAAAGAAACAGTGCAATGCACCGACAAATTCGCATTGAGCTGGTCGAAATGTGCGCAATCGGATGCTTCGACATAAGCAGCGACTTGCCCGCTTGCGGGCTTAGTCGAATGGCTAGTAGTTCCATCAGGCTCAGCACGAACGGTCATCGCGTTTCATTCGAGCCGAATCAATAACGCCATCGTGCTGATGCAATAGCACTGAAGGCTCTATTTCCCCCGTCAGATGTAGGGTTTACCTTACAGGAATCTCTCCGCTCCTTGCGAATTGCCTTAGTCAAAATAAGGGTATCCCGATATTTTTCCCCGGGGAATTCTGAGATTCTTTCGTTTGTCAAAAAACAGTTAAATCCGCAACGGGGAGGCTATATGGAACTGGCAATCAAAGGCGGCATTATAGGCAAACAGGGCGCTGATAAACGTTCCCCCGCATCCGGCTGGATAACTTTGCCGGTTTATTTGCTCGGTATGGGCAGTGCGCTAGCGGTGATTGCAGTCGGCGGGCTCGGGACGCTTGCCATGCTGCTGTCCGCGTCACTGGTCGCGACGGCGCTGCTGGTCGCACCGTGGATGAGCAAAAAATATCGCGCGGAAATTCAGGCCGCGGTGCAGGCCGAACACGCCAGCGTATCTCCCATGGTATGCGACAAAAAGCCAACTTGTATAAACCAATTGGATAGCCTGTGTGTCGGCGTGCTCCCGGTTTGGTACCGGCAGATCGACATGGCGCGCACGCACACCGAAGAATCCACCATCAACCTCGCCAACCGCTTTGCCAGCCTGTTGCAAGATTTGGAAAAAGCCATGAACGTTTCCAGCGGCAATGGCGACGGCGAAGGGCAGGGCATGGTCAAGCTGCTTAATCATTGCCATCAGGAGCTCGATACTGTTGTTGCCTCCATGCAGTCGGCATTGGAAGGGCGGCATGCCATGCTGCTACAGGTAAAAGAACTTTCGCAGCACACCGTGTTGTTGCAAACGATGGCCAAGGATGTGGGCACCATTGCCGGACAAACCAACCTGCTCGCATTGAATGCCGCGATTGAGGCCGCGCGAGCGGGCGAAGTCGGACGCGGCTTTGCCGTGGTCGCCGACGAAGTGCGCAAACTTTCAACCTTGTCTGCAGAGAGCGGAAAAAAGATCGCCCAAACCGTTGAAACCGTCAACAAATCCATTGCGGCAACACTATTGGCATCCGAAGAATATGCGCGGCAGGATGCGCTCATGGTCGCCAAATCCGAAGAGGCCATAGCCGATGTATTGAACCAATTCAAGCAGGCCGTCACCGGGCTGGAGAATTCCGCCGAAGTCATGCGCCAAGAGGGGCAGCTCATCAGCGCCGAAGTCAGCGATGTGCTTGTTTCATTGCAATTTCAGGATCGCGTGAGCCAAGTGCTCACGCATGTGCGCAACGACCTTGAAAAACTGGAAAAGTACCTTTCAGAATATGAGCAAGAATTGGCAAGCGGCAAGCAACACGGCCCGATTGATGCACGCACCTGGCTGCAAGAGCTGTCGCAGACCTACACCATGCCTGAACAGCACGCCGTTCACGATGGGAAATCCCAGCAAGCAGCAAGCAACCAAGCACCCGAAATCACCTTTTTCTAGGAGAAAGCAAAATGGCAAAAACAATTATGGTTGTAGATGACTCCGCCTCGCTGCGCCAAGTCGTAAGCATCGCGCTCAAAGGCGCGGGCTACGACATCCTCGAAGCATGCGACGGCAAAGACGCGCTGAACAAGCTCACCGGACAAAAAATCCACCTCATCATCAGCGATGTGAACATGCCCAATATGGACGGGATCACCTTCGTGACCGAAGCCAAGAAAAAAGCCGAATACAAATTCACCCCCATCATCATGCTCACCACCGAAGCGGGTGAAGACAAAAAGCAGGCAGGGCAGGCGGCCGGAGCCAAGGCATGGGTAGTCAAGCCGTTTCAACCGGCACAGATGTTGACGGCGGTATCGAAATTGGTGCTGCCGTAAATCAAAGGATAAATTGAGTAGCGAGCTAACTGGGTAAACGTAAAGTTCAATATATAAAGAGTGAGGGAGCCATGACGCGTAAAGCCAAAGCAAACAATGAAGTCGTTCATTTCCCAATCGAAGGGGAGATGACTATTTTCAGAGCGCAGGAGTTGGGCGTAGCCATCATGCCAGTCATCAGCGCGAGCGATGAGGTCGAGATTGATTTGTCGCGCGTCAGCGAGGTCGATGCGTCCGGCATGCAACTCATGGTTGCGATCAAGCTGGAAGCAATTTTGCGCGGCAAGACCCTGCGCTATGTCGGACACAGCAAGCCAGTCATGGACATGATAGACCTGTGCGATCTGGGGAAATTTTTTGGCGACCAGGTCGTCATCACATCGGCGGCAAACTGAACGCGAAAAAAGCTCGACGGATGAGGGAGACGAAATGATGGATAACAATGCGCAGAGCTTAATTAGCGTGCCCCCCGGAAATGAAGCCGGGGAACCCGTTGATATTGATGAAGCGCTCAGTTCTTACATCAGAGCTTTGGAAGCTGAACTCAGACACTACCGCTTGATGCTTGAAAAGATGGTGCAACAAAGGACTGAAAAGTTGGATCGTCGCATTTCAATACTGGAATCCTGCAACAGAACCTTGTGCGAAAACTATCACAAGATACAACGCCAGCACCTCAACCTCCTGAACAATTTCCAATCTTTTGAAGCAGGAATAGGTGGGGGAGCTCAGCAAGTTTACCGGCAATGCAGCTTAACTAAAAGAACTCGGTTGCTAGTGAAATAGGGAGCACGTTTTTTTGTACCCGCAAGGAGTAGGTCGTGGCTGTAAGGGGATAAATTCCCAACAGCACACGCTCTGCCCACGCAGTGAGCGGAAGAAATTTCAGCGTGGGCACGATAACGTGCCCACGCTACCGCTAAAAATCTTTATTTTTAAAGAAGCAAGGGGGAAACATGAATCTCGACGACGCACTCAAAACGTTCATCATAGAAAGCCGTGAACTGTTGGAACAGATGGAAGCCTCGCTATTGAGCATCGAGCAGGGGCAGGCCGACGCCGACACTATCAACGCCATCTTCCGCGCGGCTCACACCATCAAAGGTTCAGCCGGACTGTTCGGTCTCGACTACATCGTCGCCTTCACCCATGTGGCGGAAAGCGTGCTGGACAAAGTGCGCAGTGGCGAACTGAAAATCGACTCCGATTTGAGCGCGCGTCTGCTCGAATCCGGCGACCACATCGGCACGCTGGTTGATCATGCGGCCAACGGCGAAGAGCCGCATGAAGCCAGCCAGCAGCGTAGCCGCGAATTGATTGCACAGCTTGAGGCTTATCTCGGCGTAAAACCTGCCGGAGAACAAACGACAGCCAAACCAGCCAGCGTACCCGTCGAGTTTGAACACAAATTCGAGAAGGAAGGCGGCGGTGCAGTTGAGACCGACCACTGGCACATTTCCCTGCGCTTCGGCAAAGACGTGTTCCGCAACGGCATGGATCCGCTCTCGTTCATTCGTTACTTGGCTACTTTGGGGCGTATCGTGCACATTGTCACCCTCACCGATGCGATTCCCCCGCTCAAAGAACTCAATCCGGAAAATTGCCACCTGGGTTTCGAGATCGCCTTCAACAGCGAAGTGGACAAATCCGTGATCGAAGGCGTGTTTGAATTTGTGCGCGAAGATTGCCTCATCCGCATTCTGCCTCCGCACAGCAAAATGTCTGAATATCTCGGACTGATCAGCGACATGAACAGCGAGAATCAGCGCCTGGGCGACATCCTCGTGAGCTGCGGCACACTCACCCCGTCTGAGTTGGCAAACGCGCTGCGCATTCAAGCGGGCGCTAACACCTCCCGCCCCATCGGCGAAGTGCTGATCGAGCAAAGCCTGGTGCAAGCCCCGGTGGTCGAAGCCGCGCTGGAAAAACAAAAGCAGATCAAGGATAGCAAGAGCAACGAAGCGAGCTTGATTCGTGTGGACTCGCACAAACTCGACCAACTTATCAACCTCGTCGGCGAACTTATCATCGCAGGCGCGGGCACCACTCTCATCGCCCAACGCGCGGGCATGCCCGAACTGGTTGAAGCCACCGCCACGCTCTCGCGCATGGTCGAAGATGTGCGCGATGCCGCTTTGTCGTTGCGCATGGTGCAGATCGGCGCGACCTTCACGCGCTTCCAGCGCGTGGTGCGCGACATGAGCAAAGACCTGGGCAAAGACATCCACCTCGAAATTCACGGCGCCGAAACCGAACTCGATAAAACCGTGGTCGAGAAAATCGGCGACCCGCTCACCCACCTTGTGCGCAACTCCATGGATCACGGCATCGAAGCCGCCGACGTGCGCCTCGCGCGCGGCAAACCCGCGCACGGCACCCTGCAACTCAACGCCTACCACGACTCCGGCAACATCGTCATCGAAGTGGTGGATGACGGCGGCGGTCTCAACAAAGAAAAGATACTCGCCAAAGCCATCGAGCGCGGTCTGGTCAAACCCGACCAGCCGATCACCGACAAAGAAATTTACAACCTTATTTTTGAAGCGGGTTTCTCCACGGCAGAGGTCGTGAGCAACCTGTCAGGCAGAGGCGTGGGCATGGACGTGGTGCGCCGAAATATCCAAGCCTTACGCGGTACGGTCGACATCGAAAGCGAACCGGGCAAGGGCAGCACCATGCGCATTCGTTTACCGTTGACCTTGGCGATCATCGACGGCTTCCTCGTCGGCGTCGGTAGCTCCGCTTATGTCGTGCCGCTGGATATGGTGATCGAGTGTATAGAACTGCCGCAGCGCAAAGCCGAAGAAGGCGATAACAACTACCTCAACCTGCGCGGCGAAGTGTTGCCCTACCTGCGGCTGCGCGACCTGTTTGAAGTCGAAGGCCAAGCCGGACGCCGCGAAAACATCGTGGTCGTGAAATATGCCGGACACAAAGCAGGCATCGTGGTGGACAACCTGCTGGGCGAATACCAGACCGTGATCAAACCGCTGGGGAAAGTGTTTGGCGGCGCGCGCGGTTTGGGCGGCTTTACCATCCTGGGCAGTGGTGAAGTCGCGCTGATTCTCGATGTTCCACGGCTTATGCAGCAGGTCGCCAGCCGCGAAACGGCGGCAGCAGGGCAGTGATAGGGCAACACCGCAGGGTTTGGTTGTAATTCGCGTCTTTGCGGCTTCGCGTGACACAACGCAATTTCATAAGTTGTCGTGAAGAAAGACACGAAGTAGGGGGGGCACGTTGTCTGTGCCTGCGCTGTTTGAGGAGAGTTTCCGCATGGGCACTGGAGGCGTGCCCATCCTACGGACTTCAAACCTCATCTGGCCGGATCAATAAGTTAATTTAATAGGAGAAGAGAATGTTTAAAAATATAAAAATCGGAGCGCGGCTGGGATTGGGTTTTGGCTTGGTGGTGCTGTTATTGATCGCCGTCATATATGAGGGCAATAGCGGCATGTCGGGCATTGACGGCAAGCTCAAAGAAATCGTGAACGAGAACATGGTTAAGTCCGAATTGGCCAACAGCATGTCCGAAAATGTGCATATCGTTTCGCGCGTATTACGCACCCTTATCCTGCTGGACGACAGTGCGGCTATAGCAACGGAAAAAGCCAAGCTGGAAAAGGCGCGCGAGAACTACAACAAGGCATGGGAAGCGCTGCAAAAAATGCCTGCCAGCGAAAAAGGTAAGGAGCTACGGAAAAATATTCAGGAGGCTGCGGAGGCTGCACGCGCGGCGAACAACAAGGTCATCGAATTGGCGGAGCAGGGAAAAGACGACGAAGCCCGTCATCTGCTGATGGCGACAGCGGGGCCGCTGGTGACCAAATGGCAGGATGCGCTGGATGCAAACCTGCAACGTCAGGCTGAGAACAACATCGAAGATACCAAGGCTGCGGAAGAATTTTATCAGGAGTCGCGCACGATGATGCTCACTCTGGGCGGTATCGCCATCCTGCTGGCAGTCGGCATCGCTTTCTGGGTGACGCGCTCGATCACCAAACCGCTGGATGAAGCCGTAGCGGTGGCCAACTCGCTGGCCGAAGGCGATCTGACGGTCACCATCGAAGTGGACTCTAAAGATGAGACGGGCATGTTGCTGGCAGCGATGCAGGCGATGGTCGGTAAGTTGTCGCAGGTGGTCGGCGAAGTGAACAGCACCGCGACCAATCTCGCCTCGGCCTCGGAAGAAGTATCGAGCACCGCGCAGAGCATGTCGCAAGCCACCAACGAACAAGCCGCCTCGGTGGAAGAGACCTCGGCCTCGGTGGAGCAGATGAGCGCCTCGATCAACCAGAATTCGG
>CAZXDK010000059.1:0-17349 GCA_964639585.1 uncultured Gallionellaceae bacterium
GCGCTGGCCGAATTCAAGACCGGCAAGCTGCAAGTGCTGTGCGCCACCGACATCGCCGCGCGCGGCATCGACATCAGCGAACTGCCGCACGTGGTGAACTACGAGTTGCCCAACGTGGCCGAAGACTACGTGCACCGCATCGGTCGTACCGGCCGCGCGGGCAGCGAAGGCGAAGCGAGTTCGCTGGTGTGCATCGACGAAAAGAAATTGCTGCACGACATCGAGCGCCTCATCAAGCGCGAAATTCCCGTGGTGCAAGTGCCGGGCTTCGAACCCGATCCGCGCATTAAAGCCGAACCGATTTTGAACGGACAAAATCGCGGTCAGGGCGGACCGAGACCGGGGCAAGGTCGCGGCCAAGGCCAGCCTCGTTCGGGTGGAGGACAGCCCCGCACCGGCGGCGCACCGCGCACCGGAGCAGGTGGCGGCAAACCGGCTGGTGGCGCAGGTGGTCACGGCGCAGGACGCGGCGCGGCACCCGTGCTGCATCGCTCCGGCGGCCGCGGTCGGTAACCCCCTTCGCCCGCAAGCGGGAGAAGGGCTGGGGATGAGGGTTTGTGGGTACTAAATAGTTTTGAGTAAGATCACCAGCCCTCACCCCAACCCCTCTCCCGCTTGCGGGAGAGGGACTCATTCAATGAGGTTCAAATGAATAAAACCGTAAGCAACGAAGACGCCATCGCCGCCACCAAGCTCTGGCTTGAGAAAGCCGTGATCGGCCTCAACCTGTGCCCGTTCGCCAAAGGCGTGTACGTCAAAAATCAAGTCCGCTACGTGGTGAGTGCCGCGCAAACGCCGGAAGAATTACTGGCGGATGTGTTGCGCGAATTTGAAGTGCTGGCCGAGGCGAGGCGCGCAGACATCGACACCATCCTGCTCATCCACCCGCACGTGCTGACCGACTTCCTCGACTACAACGACTTCCTCGAAGTGGTCGACAACGCGCTGGAGGATGTTGATCTGGCGGGCATACTGCAAGTCGCCAGCATGCACCCGCAGTACCAGTTCGCGGATACAGAGCTGGACGACATCACCAACTACACCAACCGCTCGCCGTATCCGACGCTGCACATCTTGCGCGAAGAAAGCATAGACGAAGCCGTGGCAGCATTTCCCGAAGCCGAGATGATTTTTGAAAAGAACATCGAGACCATGCAGAAGCTCGGCCACGAAGGCTGGAATGCGCTGGGCTT
This sequence comes from uncultured Gallionellaceae bacterium, assembly GCA_964639585.1. Taxonomy (GTDB): domain Bacteria; phylum Pseudomonadota; class Gammaproteobacteria; order Burkholderiales; family Gallionellaceae; genus PALSA-1006. The sequence goes on from CAZXDK010000059.1 coordinate 1,194, forward strand.
GGCGGAAGTGCAGAGGGACAAGAAATAAACCCGTCACACCGGCGCTGCATGTGTTGTCGGGGCTTTAGCCCCTTACAACCACGGCGTACTCCTTGCGGGTGTAGGCCGGTGTCCAGTGCAGTTATTCAATATGCAGTTGGTTTTGTCCTGCTTCGCAGGGCTTGTTCAATCATCTGGATTCCGGCCTACGCCGGAATGACGTTATAGTATCCCCCATGAATACATCCAACGATCTCACCTTCGCAACACTCACTCCCGACTGCGTCCTGAACGCGCTGGAGAGCATCGGCTTGCATTGCGATGGCCGCCTGCTGGCGCTCAACAGCTACGAGAACCGCGTGTATCAAGTCGGCATGGATGAAGGCGCGCCGCTGGTCGCCAAGTTTTACCGTCCCGCGCGCTGGAGCGATGCAGCAATCCTCGAAGAACACGCCTTCGTGCAAGAGTTGGTCGAGCGCGAAATCCCCGTGGTGCCCGCTGCAACCATCAACGGCACAACCCTGCATCACTTTGAGGGTTTCCGTTTTTCCGTTTTCCCTAAGCACGGCGGTCGCGCGCCCGAACTGGAAAACCGCGATACGCTCGAATGGCTGGGGCGTTTTCTCGGGCGCATCCACGCCGTCGGCGCGCTCAAAAATTTTCAGCAGCGCCCCGCATTGAACATCGACACCTTCGGCATCGAGCCGCGCGATTATTTGCTGGCAAATGGATTTATTCCCGCAGACATCGACGCCGCCTACCGCAGCGTGGTGCAACAGGCGCTCGACGGAGTGCGACATTGCTTTGACCGCGCGGGCAATGTGAAAAATTTGCGTCTGCACGGCGACTGCCACGCGGGCAATGTGCTGTGGACAGACGCAGGCCCGCACTTCGTCGATTTCGACGACAGCCGCATGGGGCCAGCGGTGCAAGACCTGTGGATGCTGCTCTCGGGCGAACGCGAAGACCGCATCAAGCAGATGGGCGACGTGCTCGCGGGCTACGGAGACTTCTACGAATTCGACGCGCGCGAGCTGCACCTCATCGAAGCCCTGCGCACGCTACGCCTCATTCACTACTCCGCCTGGCTCGCGCGGCGCTGGGACGACATCGCTTTCAAACAAGCCTTCCCGTGGTTCAACACGCAAATCTATTGGCAGAACCGCATCCTCGAATTGCGCGAACAGATTGCCCTGATGGAGGAGCCGCCGCTGTGGCAAAACTAATCGTCATGTCGGAGTCGCTGCCATGTTCCCCACTTTGTAAAAGGGGGCTAGGGGGATTTGCAGTGGATGCCATGTAAATCAAAAAATCTCAAATCCCCCTCATTCCCCCTTTTCTAAAGGGGGAGGTGGTCGCTAACCCATGAAAAAAAATTCAGACCTCTGCCTCTGTGGCAGCACCCAACCCTACACCACCTGTTGCGCCCGCTACGTGGAAGGCAACGAACCCGCCCCCTCTGCCGAAGCCCTCATGCGTTCGCGCTACACCGCCTACACCTTGCTGCGCGAAGACTACCTGCTGGCAACCTGGCACTCCTCTACACGCCCCGCATCGTTAGGCTTGGCGGCTGAGGCAGCCACCAAATGGCTGGGTCTCGAAGTGAAGCGCCACGAACAACAGGATGCCGACCACGCCAGCGTCGAATTCGTCGCGCGCTACAAGGTAAATGGGCGCGCGCACCGGCTGCATGAAATCAGCCGCTTCGTGCGCGAAGACGGGCAGTGGTTTTATGTGGACGGCGACATCGCTTAATGCTGATGTCCCAGACGAACCTCGATCCCGGGGTGGCGTGCAACCAGCGCTTTCATGCTCTCCAGGTTCCGCAGGTTGCGTTCGTGGTCAGCGGTGAAGTCGCCGGGTTCAACCGTGTGCTCCCAGCCCCAGCGCGTGTGGCAGGTGTCGCCCGTGAGCAGTACGGGGCCATGCGTGCTGCGTATCAGAAAAGCGATGCTGCCGGGGGTATGTCCCCGCGTGCGGATGGCGAACACCGAGCCATCTTCAAATATATCGACAATGCCCTCAAACTTGTTTTGCGGATCGGGCTGAAATTGCCACTCTTGCAGCGGCTGCTTGCCTTGCAATAGCCTATCGCTCGCGCCGCGCACGAACATGTTTTTCAGACTAGCCTCGGTGGATTCCGCGACGCCGACGTACAGCGGCACGTCATTGGCAATGTCGGGCATACCGGAAATATGGTCGATGTGCAGATGGGTGAAAAATATGCCCGACAATTTTCCATCCATACCTTGCATTATCTCGGCTGTGCTTTTATTGAGCTGCAACTTTTCGATATGCATCGCTTTTTGAAGCAGCCAATTCAGCCCTTCCTTGCCTGGATCGTCCAGCAATTTTTTCGACACTCCGGTATCCACCAGATAATTCCCGCGTTGCGGGTGACGCAGCAGGTGGGCATATATCTGTATCGGCTCATCGCGATCTTTTAATCCGGCCTGAATCGCAGCGGGGCTATTTAGATTCAGCAAACCGGCGAGCGTGACCGACCAGTGCGCGCTGTCGATAGTCTCCAATTGAATCGGCCCCGGTTGATCGATCAGGCGCTCCATCTCGGCGCTGCTGGAGGGCTTGCCCAGCGCGGACTTGCCTGTGGGATGACTGGTCAGCATGCAGCCTGGCAACAATAAGCAACCGAGCAAGAGCAACAAGGGACGATGGGTTTTCATGGCTTCCTCCGTAAAGTGCATTCATACTGACATATCCATATATCATTCAGCAATTGGCTAAATTCGCATGAGATCATCCATTATCGGATAGGCAATATTTATTGAGCGGAGGATGAGTATGCATTTGCGCTGGGACGACCTGAAACTGTTTTTAGCCGTGCATGAGCAAGGCAGCTTGAGCGGTGCGGCACGCGTGTTGAAGCTGGGCCAACCGACATTGAGCAGGCGCATCGCCGAACTGGAAGAGGCTGCGGGCGAAGCATTGTTCGAGCGACAAAGCCAAGGTTCGCGTCTGACTGCGGCGGGCAGAAAACTATTGCCCGCCGCACAGAGCATGGCCGAATGGGCCAACGAAGCCGAACTCAGCGTAAAAAAACAAACTTATCTGCCGGAGGGAAAAGTGCGCATCGCAGCGCCGCCCGGCATCGCCTACGAAGTGGTCGCTCCGCTGGCTGCCAAGATACGCCGACAATATCCGCAGATACAGATCGAAGTGTTGTCCGGCATAGAAGTGTTGAACTTGGGACGCGGCGAAGCCGACCTGTCGCTGCGCTCGGAAAAGCCCGGCGACAGCGATCTGGTGTGTGTGGACGAAATCTCCAGCGCCATGCGCGTGTATGCCAGCAAAGCCTATGCGGCAAAACTTCCGGCGCATTCCGGCCTCGCCGATCTGGATTGGATATGCTGGGCCGCGCCTTACGCCGAACTGCGTATCAACCTGGAACTCAGTGCATTGATACCCGACTTCAAGCCCGCATTTACCTCGGACGATTACATCGTGCAGGTCGCCGCCTGCAAGGCGGGTGTGGGCGCGATGATCTTGCCGCAGATATTGCATCATTACGCGGGTTTGGGTGAACTGCATAAGCTGCGGGAACTCGATATCGATCTCGGCCCCGATGCAGTCGGCAGCTTGTACCTCGTGTGCCATAAGCGCCACCACCATCTGCCAAAAGTGCAACTGGTGATGGACTTTATTTCCAGAGAATTCGATAGCTTGCGCTAAGGGTTAACCGGCAACCCGCCATGCAACACAAAGCCGAATTTTCGGGTTAACGGGTTTTGCGTGAGCTCAGCAATGCTATCGGATTAAATCCGGTGGCTAATGCCGTGCCCGCGATGACGATGGACGAGCCGACTATCATGCTCACGGTAACGATCTCGTCCAGGAACAGATGTCCCCACAAAATACCGAAGACCGGGATCAGAAAGGTCACGGTGAGCGTAGAGGTCGCACCGATGTCGCCGATCAAACGGAAATACAGCAGGAATCCGATCCCGGTACACACCACACCCAAGGCAATGACAGCCAGCATGACGCCCAGGCTAGGTGTGCTTGAGGCCGAGGCAAAAGGAAGCGCGGGCAAGATAAGCAAACTCGCCGCCCACATGCTGCCGTGCGTGTTGGAAAAGCTATCCACGGCTGTCACGCTCTTCGCGTAATTCGTGGCGACCCCATAACAGAATGTTGCGAGCAGTGTCGCTGCAATGGCCAGCCCTGCACCGGATTGCGCAGCCAGATGGTCGATGCCGACGACCAGACCGACACCGGCGATACCCAGCCCGAGTCCGAGCGCCGTGCGTCCATCCGGCGCATGGCGCGACCATGCCGCGGCGATGAGCGCGCCCCATATCGGAGTCGTGGCATTCAAGATACTCAAGGCCGAAGCCGACAACGTCAATGCGGCGTATCCGTATAGCAGAAACGGCAAGGCCGCGTTGAACAAGCCCAGAATGAGATAGTGCCGCCAGTGCTGTTTGACGTTGAGCGGCTTATGCAAAAACATCGCCACGATCAGCAGAAACACCGCCGCGAGACCGACCCGATACTCGATCAGAATCACCGGCCCCAGAACCGGCGCAGCAATGCGAATAAACAAAAAAGAGCCGCCCCAGATGGCGGCAAGAGTGAGCAGCCGGACGAGACTGGAAAGGTTCACGGTTTATTTATCCGATTCGCGCGGAGTGCAATGTTGATGTTGCGTCATGTTGTCAGGCGGGTGAATGCAGCAGCGCAAACAATTCGTCCAAATTCGGCACATGTTCATAGCGCACTCCTTGTGCGCCAATCACATCCCACGATGCCTTCGACGCAACGCATACGTGTGCAACGATCTCAAGCTTGCCGCCCTCCTGTAGCAAACCTGCAGGCACCCAAAAATAGGACAGCTTCCCGAACGGATTGGGCACGGGCGAACCGCATGTTGAGCAGAAGTCGGAGCGGAAACCATTCTCCATTTTCCAGGAGGAAATATTCTCAAGACCGCGCAGCCAGCGAAAATGCTCGTTAGCCACAAATGCGCCGGTATTGGATGATGAGCCGCTTTGTTTGCGGCAAAGCGAACAGTGACATTGATAGAGCTTTAAGTTTTCTCCAGCAACCTCAAACTCTACCTGACCACAAAGACAACAACCGTGCATGGCTTACTCCATAGCGAAGACTGAAAAATTACGCTTCGTAAGCTATCACAGCATCGAATGAAACACATCAAACAATAAGGGGCGCGCCAGGCGCTGCTTCAGTAATTCACCCGGCTCGTGAATCCTCCGTCAACAATCAGGTTGGAGCCCGTAACAAATGCCGCCGCCGGTGAGCATAAAAATGCGGCAGCATTTGCCACCTCTTGCGGCGTACCCATGCGCCCCAGCGGGTTGCGTTGCAGATAGCCCGCATACATTTCCGGCGCATGCCGCTGCACATTGCCCCAGAAGCCATCCTCGGAATAGATCGTTCCGGGTGAAATGGTGTTCACCCGAATTTTCTTCGGAGCAAGTCGCCGTGCCAGCCCTTTGGCATGGTAGACCAGCGCCGCCTTGTAAGCGCCGTAGGCAGTTTCGTTATCGGCTTCGGCAATGAGCGCAGACGACATGATCAGCATGGCCGCATCGCCGGAAGCAGTGGCTGCCTGTTCCAGATGGGGCAGCGTCGCTTCGAGCAGATGCACCGTGCCCATCAAATCCACCGCGTAACCGTTCTGCCAATCCTGTTCCGTGGCGCCCGTTCCGAATGCGCTGGGATTGGCGACAACCACATCAATTCCCCCCAGCTTTTCGGCGGCCTGTTCAACCCAAGCTTTAAGCGCAGCCTGATCTGCCACATCCACGGCGCTGCCGCTTACCGCAAGCCCCTGCTGCTGAAACGCAGCGGCCGTCTCGTTTACTTGCTGCGCATTGCGCGCGCACAAGACCACATGTCCGCCTTCCTGCGCAATGGTGCGCGCAATCGCCAAACCGATACCGCGCGTCCCGCCCGTCACCAATACTCTCTTGCCTTTCAATCCGAGTTCCATGCTAGATTCTCCATCGTAGTTAATCAGTCGCCATCGCGGCGCGGAGTATGGAATCGGCTTCACGACACGGCTATGCTCAAGCGTCCTTAATCCTTGTTCAATCGGCTCGATATGGATGGTTTAGAAAATTTCATACCCGGACTCCGGGTGCAAAAAGCGTTCTACACGCGCGTGGAAGGCCATGCGCCGTGGGGACTGGATCTCGACGCCTACCCGCACACCAAGTTCGGCATCGTCACCGAAGGCTGCTGCTATATCGACATCAAGGACGGCGCGCAGCCAATCAAACTGGTGCGCGGTTCGTGCTATCTGTTACCCCGAGGCAATCCATTCCGCGTCCGCCATGCGGCGGATGGCGACACCGAAAAGTTTGAAGAGGCATACAAACGAATAGAGGGGCGAACGTTGCGCTGCGGAACAAATGGCGAGCGCACTACAGTCCTCGGCGGACAGTTCATTTTCACCGACGACCGCTATCCGCTCGTGCTGGATTTGCTGCCGCCGCTGATCTGCTTCAATGTGAGCGAGCCGGAACTCGCCGCATTGCAAAGCACGCTGCAATTGTTGGAAAAAGAAATCACCTCACCCGCGCCGGGCACCGCTTCAATGCTCGACAGTCTGGCCGACATTTTCTTCATCCAAACCCTGCGTGCCTACCTGCTCAACGACAGCTCGCGCAACACCGGATGGACAGGCGTGTTGTCGGACGAGCGACTCGGCAAAGCCATCCGCCTGATACACACTGAAAGTGCAGAACCGTGGACGATCATCTCGTTGGCCGATCATGTCGGCATGTCGAGGTCGGCCTTCACCGCACGCTTCAAAGACAAACTCGGTATCGCACCGATTGCCTACCTCACGCGCCATCGCATGAATCTGGCACAAGAACTATTGCGCCAACCTGCAACGATAGGCATCGCGCAGGTTGCAATCAAGGTGGGCTACGATTCGGAAGCCGCGTTTAATAAAGCGTTCAAGCGAGAGATGGGGGTGCCGCCTGCGTTGTGGCGGACACTGAAACGCTGATAGTGTTGCGCAATAACCAACGGGCATTGCGCCGGATGAAAAAACTTAAACATCCGGTGCAATGCGCTGCGCTTATTACACCCGCGGGCTTAGTGCGCGCCCTATATTCGGGCAGAACCACTACAATGCAGCCTCTTAATTCGCAGCAATAGAGCATCGCCAACTATGAACACAGAAATCGAAAAAAATTTTCTCGTCATTACCGCTTCCGGCGCAGACAAGCTCGGCCTCGTCGAACAGCTCGCGGGACGCATCGCCGATTGCGGCTGCAACATCGAAGAGAGCAGTTTGGCCGTGATAGGCGGGCAATTCTCTTTTATCACGCGGGTCTCCGGCGTATGGAACGCGCTTTCCAAACTGGAAGCGCAGCTCCCTGCGTTAGCCGCACACCTCGGCCTCGCCATCACGCAGCAGCGCACCGGTAAAAACGAGCACGCCGCCGCTATCCCCTACACCGTTGAACTCGTGACGATGGATCAGCCAGGTATCGTGCGCAGTCTCGCCGCCTTCTTCACCCGCAACGGCATCAACATCGAAGAGCTGCACAGCAGCACTTCTTTCGCCCCGCATACCGGCTCGCCGCTGACCTCCATCATCATGACCGTGGGCATCCACGCCAAAATCCACATCCCCACCTTGCGCGAAGATTTTCTCGATTACTGCGACGACTTGAATCTGGATGCGACGCTGGAGCCGATGCGGGGGTGAGTTTGACAGTGCCGCACTCGTAGGGCGGGTTAGCGTAGCGTAACCCGCCGGATGGTTTGATTGCCTTTATGCTGGCATCTACTGAGACTAAACGTTCACCTTAAATCCCAAATCAACTTCCGATGCGGGCACACCTCCGCGTATGCCCCAATTCTCCAGCGCGACTTCGTTGAGTACGATGAAAACATCATCCGGCGCAATGCCGAGTGCACCGAGGTTTTTCACGATGGCTTGGTAGAGTGCGCGTTTCGCCTCAATGGAGCGCCCCGCAAATAATGAGATTTCGACCAGCGTGTAGTTTTCGCTCTTGCCGGGCGGCACGTGAAAATGTTCCGGCCTGTGCTCGATGTAGCGAATCTGGCGGTCATGCGCGGGGAGCTGCAATGCTTCCCGTTGCGCGAGATAGATGGCTTCGATGATGGCCTGCACCTGCTCGGGCGGCCAGCTTTTGCGGACTTCGATTTTGGCGAGAGGCATGGCGGTTCCTGTTTATTTAACCAGATGGCTCATTAGCCGAAACTACGTCATTCCGGCGAAGGCCGGAATCCAGATGATTAAACATTTCTCGCGCAAGCGAGACAACATCATGATTTTGTCTGCTTCGCAGAGTATTTTCTATGACTGGATTCCGGCCTTCGCCGGAATGACGGCTCAATGAGTTATCCGAGTTTAACTGATCGTCACCCGATACAGACCTTGATCCGCCAAGGGGGGCTCGAAATCAAACGGCTTGCTCATATAAGCCGAGGTCGATTTCAATTCACGTTTGGCTTGCACCAGTTCCGGCCAAGGCTCTGCCCACACTTCGGGATAAATACATTCGCCCGGATACTGAACCGGATAGGCGAGCGCTTCATGTCCCGGAGCAAACTCGCAATGAATTCCCGGCTTGCTGTTGCCCCGCGCATCGCAGCGGTACCAGCCGAAATCATCCAGCCAAACCGCGACAAAGCCGTGCAAACAATAAGGCGGATTGGGGCCGTCGAAGGTTAAGCGCTGATAACAAAATCCGGCGGGAATTTTATTTGCGCGCAGCAGAGCAACCAGCAAATGACTTTTCGCCGTGCAAAATCCGGTTCCGACTGCCAGTACATCCGATGCGATGTAAGGCACCTCTTCGCGTTTGAAATCGACGCAGTGCTGGATGTTGTCGCGCACCCACTCGAAGCATTGCTTCGCGGTAGCTTCCGGCGAACTGGCGCGCAGCGCGGATGCCAATTTTTCGATTGCGGGGTGGTGGAAATCGACTGTGCTGCTGGCGGAAAGAAAGGGGGTTTTGCTCATGAGAGTTTCTGCTGTTTTTTAGCGCCCTCCGTGTTGCCTAACGGTGACTGTTCGGCCAGAGTGGTCGCTCATAAGTACTATGCAATGCTGGTCGTGAAAGTCCGCTTCTTCAGGTCAATTAACACCCTCTGATGAGTCACGCCATTTCTCAAAATCATCTTTACCGAAAGTAAAAAATCCTTTCTCTTCGCTCCACAATTTATATGGGGGAGCTAAAGATTTATCGTATTGATCCCAACGTACAGAGAAGAAAAGATGACCGACTCGCTTTTGCCAATAACCGGGCTTCTCAAACGATGGTGTTTTATCTTTTGTGCTTAGTGTTTTTGAAATGCATTCAACAAATGATCTGGCAAAGTCCTCCAAATCCGAACTGACACTTGCGTCGCGAGATTGAAGGGCGAGTTTTGCAAGTGGGTGATTGCGGTTTGCAGTTGGATAGGCTGTTTTGACTGAAAGTAGATCGCTCGCATTGCCCACATAGCCAATCAGAAACATGCTGACTCCAATTGATGAGGTATAAGCATATTGTGCAAGAGAACTATCTGAACGCGTAGGGGGTAATGGAGTAATTACTACTCTACCATCTCGCACAACAAGACAACTCAACAGCAAAGTAATTGAATTCATACACCAAGCAAGATGCGGCCTTTCCTCACCTTGTTGCTCCCACGCTACAAGGGCAGAATCTGGCCCCACTCGCCGTCCTCGCGAATCGCAAAGGACAAAGCCATTTTCGCTGGAGGACATTGATAACTCCCCAATCTCACGGACAAGACTCCAAGAGCTAGCCCCATTTCCATCCGTAAGAGAGATCGATAATGTTTCCCAAAGCCTATTGCTGGGTAGCCATTCAACGGATACACCGTGTACAACAGAAAGCTTCCAGAATATTTCTGACTGTAATCCTTTGGAGATATAGTCGGTTAGTGCGCTCCACATTAGGCCAAGCCCATTTTTGAACGCATTGTCGAGACGCCGCCACCCAGGCGGAAGTCTTGTGCCCATACTGTCTGGCGGAATTCTGCTAGGTGTTATCTCAGGCTTGAAGTCGGCTCGTGCGTCTAACAGGGCTGGAGATTGAGAATAGATTTGTGAATTTCTATTACCCAACCGCATGCGAACTTTCTCATCACAAGAGGGGCGACCAGGTTCCCCGGCGACCAATATTCCATCCATGCACACTTGTATGTCATCGTAATCATTGCGACCACCGTCGAATTCTTGATCCGTCACTTTAAGTTGTAAGCGCCACTTCTTGCTGTGTGGCCCATCGGCTTTGCCGCGCCACTCGGCTTCAGTATTGGCGAGACAGGGTAAACCTGTACTGTCAGATAGAACGGAATCACGTATGAAACCTCTTATTGATGGCGATATTTCAGAGAGGTCTTGTTCAAAAGTTATGCGGTTATTCACTTGCGCGAGTTCAAGCATAGTTGGCGCTTTTTCAAAATTAGCGGGAACGATCAGTGTCTCTTTGATTTCCGGAATAGTGCAGTGCGCATTAATAGGAAATTCCGTTGCCAGCGCATATCCCTTAAGAACAGTGCAAAGCTTAATTTTGTCAGTCCATGGATCAATAAACGACGGCCTCTGACGCGAAACTATAGTTACTGTTGTTCCAACGGGCTGGCTTGCATCTCCTTTTCGAACAACAAGAAGACCACTTAAGCCGTGAATTTCAACAAGCAGTGGAATACCCCATACACGACCAGCTCCATAGTCCCGGCGAGTCTTGATTGTGATTCTGTCGCCGAGCATAAAACAGGACATGAAGCCAATGCCAAATTGTGAGCAAGGATCGAAACTGTTGCCCGATGCCTTAAGGCGGCTCATCTCTCGCTCGAAAACGGGGGAGCGATAGAAACTGCGCCCCACTTTTATAAAATGGTTCCTAATGATTTCTTCGTCCATCCCGGAGCCATTGTCTTTACACTCCAAAACTTCATGGCCTTCTTCATTTACAAAATGTCTAAACTCAACTTTCCCTTCACTCCAGCTTGAGCCAGCTTCAGCGAATAAAGCACTGCGATAGCGTAAAGCATCCAACGAGTTTTGCAGTAATTCCCTAATGCACAGATGCTCGCTTCCATAGAGCTTATCGGTCATCAGAAGACGTACCACTTCGTCCCGCGAAAGACTGAATTCAAGATCATGAGAGCGATAACTTTCATCAAGCGGCTCGATTCTAGTGCGGTCAACATGCGTCGGGAGATTCAGCTCATAGACTCTAATATCTCTGGGCTGCATACGGCATACCTGAATGGCAGTCGAAAGCTCGCCATCGATCCAGTCCATATATTTGCGCGTGGCCGCCTCATATGCAGGTTGCTTGCATTTAACAGCGAAGCGAATGAGATCATGAGAAATACGCCATCCCTCTACCGAGCGGTGCTTTTCCCACTCGTTCAAGCTAACAGGCGAGGTGAAATGGATGCTTTTTAGAAGCACCTCGGGTGTGCGATCCCGGTCAAAGTCTAGAATATCAGCAAGTCGTAGAACCACTGCAAGGAAAGGCATATTTACAACGTAAGTGCCAAGGTGTTCGTCGTATCGAAATCCTCTGGATTGATTCAGTGCATCGCCACTCAATGTATGTGATTCACATAGTTTGGCGAGGAAGGGAGCAAGATTAGTTTTTTGTATCTCTATGCGTTTATCGTGCCCATAAGATGAGCAAATGAAATTTGCTGTTCTATGCCCGTGTGTCACACGAATATAGTCCGTTAGCAGCGCCATTTCCAATTCGGCGAGATGCATTGCAAGTTGGGCTTTGCGATCTGCGGCGAGTTCTGCCTTGCCTAATTGCGCGGCTGTTTCACCATAATTTGGATGCTCAAGTAACCAATTGTTCTTAAAAAGTTGGAAGTCTGCATCTTCTGCTAAAGACGCAAACTCTTCCGCAGATAACACCATGCCTTGATCGTGAAAGAATGCGGAGAGAATTAACAGGGATAGCTCGATGGAATTGAGTTGATCTACTTGATCTCCCAGTATGAGTCCCATCAGCTCAGTGGTGCGAAGCAAGTGCTGGGCGTCGTGTAACGTGTATTGTGGCGCATAAGCATACATCGCCTTCATGCGATCCATAGCTTCTGTGCAGAGAGTTGCGACATTAGGTGCGAGTACTTGAGCGTCCTCACCTGCCTGTTTCGACAGGGCTAACCATAAACGAGTTTCTCGTACATTTGTCACCTTCGAGATGCGCGTCATGCTCTTTCCTCACTGAAGATTAATTGGGTTAGTTCAAATTGTTTTTCGTCGAAGAGTATATCCGCTTAGGGGCAAAATGGCTCATTAGAAGCCCGGAAGAGCGGACGTGCGGAATTGAAATTTCTAGATTAGTTGCCACAGTCCGCTCAGGCCGAGAAACAGACACTGGCTCCAACAATTCAAACTTAATCTCAAAAAACTTGGCCTGCCGCAAACAGCTCCTGCGTTTCAAGCAAAGGTTAGATTACATTTTTAGACTGCGGCTGAGGGTGGCAACAGGCATCGCCCACTGGGGACGATCATTTACTTTTCCTAGCGGTAAAGTTTCTGTGCCATCGTAAAGAATGATGCCAGCTTTGAAATTGTTTGCAGCAACACTGGCTAAGCGTTTTAATCCGGCGAGATCATTGAGCGAAACACTGGCGGCGGCTTTCACCTCAATACCAATGATGTTCCCGGCGGCATTCTCTATCACAAAATCCACTTCATATTGATCTTTGTCGCGGTAGTAGAAAAGGCCGTACTCCCCTTCAGACCAAGTGATTTGCTTGCGCAACTCGGCAAACACAAAACTTTCCAGCAACTGCCCGTACAGATTGCGCTGGCGCATGGGGTCGGAGAAGTCCAACAAGACGCTTAACAAGCCGGAATCCATGAATTGTAACTTTGGAGTTTTAACGATTCGTGAGAGGCGATTACCCGACCAAGGCGCTAGTCGTTGCAGCAAATACATCTGTTCAAAAATTGCGATGTATTTACTGGCGGTTTTGTGGTCTAGGCCGACTTGTCCGCCCAGTTGGCTATAGTTGCAAAGCTGTCCGGCTGTTTGCGCCAAGGCACGCAACAGGCGCGGCACTTGATCGAGTTTATCTATATTGGCAATATCTTTGATGTCGCGCTGAATGAGCGAGTCAATGTATTGCTTTGCCCAAGTTTTACGGCGGCGACTGTCGGCTCTCGACAGGGCTTCAGGGTAGCCGCCGCAAATGACTTTATCTACCAGCGCATCGCCTACGGCGGGTTGAATGACTCTCAATAGCCCATCGGCAAATAAGGTGTCGAGCCAAGCAAGTGAAGATTCAGGATGGGCAGAAATCTCACACTGAGCGAGCGGCAATAACACCAAAGTTTCCATTCGTCCCGCGAGTGAGTCAGCGATGGTGGGCAAAGCCATTAAGTTAGCCGAGCCTGTAAGCAGGAAGCGCCCCGCACGACGATCTTCATCCACGGCTTTTTTAATCGCCAACAGCAAATTAGGCGCGCGCTGCACCTCGTCTATCACGGCGCTATCAAGGCTGCGAATAAAACCGACGGGGTCTTCTTTGGCTGCAAGCAAAGTCAACTCGTCATCAAGCGTGAGGTAACGACGCTCACTCCCAGCAAGTTGCCGCACCAAGGTGGTTTTGCCTGCCTGACGCGGGCCGCTCAATAAAACAACGGGCGTATCAGCTAATGCCTCTCGCACCATAGGCTCAATGTTTCTAGGGAAAATTGTCGGTGAACTGTTCGCGTCTAGCGCAATATTAAATTGCGTCTAACTGGGATTAAAGTACAGTCCAATTGGGAATATTACTTTGGGTTTTGGGGATTATATAGAAGACATTACCTTGATTTTTCGTCTTCCAAGAGGTGGAGTCGTCAGCCGAACTTCGGACAACGGGGCTGCGATGCCGTCAGTCTCGACGAATATGTTTTTTCAGCCATGAGTCAAATTCCAATGGCCGCAACCCAAAGCGAATCGCATTCCCCGCATGTAGTGTTTTGAATTCTTCGATGACCAATTCAACAAATCGCGGCTGATTTTTTTTGATGACCGTCGCTGGTGTGCCCGCGCGCACTGCTGTTTTGTTGGCGGGCTTGCCATTGCGGACGATGGCGCGCACGGCTTCGGTCAGTTCGTTGCGGTAGCGCAGCCGGAAAGTATCTGGCGGAACGAGTTGTTGTCGCACAGCGACATATTGCTGGCAGGAGCGTTCATACGCCCACACAAACACATCGCGCAGGAGTTCGATGCGGTTGAGTTCATACACACCCAGCGTCGCATCCACATAGGATTGCTGCGGCACGTCGATGAATGAAAGCGGGCACAGGTTGTATTGGATGAGCGGGATGTTGACGGCCAGACGCGAGACGCGTTTGTTTACGTCCTCGAAAGGTTGCAGGTAGGGCAGATGCACCATCAGGAAAAATGACTGCTCGAACGGGTCGCGGATTTCTGCGGCCATGCTCATCACGATGCCGAACAGTTCTTCGATGCGTTGCGGCATGGCGATGGGCAAATAGACGCTGCCGCCGATTTCCACGGCACGGTTGCGTATGCGGCCACAGGTGAGCGGATCGGTCATCAGGCCGTCGGAAAGAAATGCGTGCAGGACAATGATGGTTTCGGCGTTGATGCCCGCGTGTAATGCAGTATCGCGCCATTTATTTGGCGCGCAATAGCAAATCACGCCATATAAAACAGTTTTATATGGCGCGATTTACTTCGTCCGTGCGGTGCGCCAGCTCCTCATTTCTCCCTTCCATGCCCCTTCGTCATCACCTGAATTCACCGCACCGAGTGCAGCAGCCGTGAACCCGCTGACCGCAACAGCGCCCGTGAATAGATGCGATGAAAACCAAAAAGCAGATGGAATCCGATGCCGAAAGAGGCTCGACCGGATGCCCGATCAATTTTGGGGACAACGGCAGAACCGAAGTACAAACGTGTGGTGGATGAATCGCCGTTTTTGGTAACGGTGCTCATTAGCCATGACCTGGTGCTCCCTAGAAAATCACAGAGCAGCAATTGGTCTGATGTTTTTCCCTCGACGCTCCACGCGGCGAAATTTGTGGCTTCGCCTAAAGCCAGCAGTTTTGCTTGCTCATCGGTAGACGGCCTTTGTGCAAGCAGCGCCAGAATAAGCCGCTCAACCTTGAATAGCTTGGTGGTGTAGAAAGCCTCCACATACGCTGCTTGCGACACCGCACGGGGAATGTCGATGTAGTAGCAATCTGTGTAGGCGCCTTCTTGTCTGTACTTATTGAGAAGGGCGTCCCGAGGCAATTCACCGGACTGTATGACGTTCATGCGTTCTCCTGTATTTGGCCGGGCAGCATAGGCAGACTTTCGGCTGGACGCAAGTAAGGGCAAAACGTCATCTGCACGGAGGCTCGGTATGGCGTTTGAACACGCCGCGCGACAAGAACTTCGCATCACTCTGGCGGTTTTGTAGGAGCGTGCCCTGCACGCGAATGAGCGCTGTCGCGTGCAGGGCACGCTCCTACAATTCGCCTCATGGGTTCCGACTCGTTCGGCTTAGGGAGAGAGAGAAAAAGGCGCTGATCTGAGTATTAATGCTTTGTCGCTTGTATCGCTTCGCGGCAACCTTTGTATTCCGCCGTGTCGATATTTTGCGCACCGCTTTCGGCGATGGTCTCTAGCAATTCGAGAACTTTGAAGCTGGCTTTTTCCATTTCGGCGATGGCTTCTACGCCTTGTTTATAGCGGCCTTCATGGAAGTGGGTGACGGCCTCCACGCCAAACTGGTGGAAGCGATGGTGTGGCTCTTCCATCTCGCGATAGCCATTCAGCGTGGAGAAGCATTGTTTGCCTTCGCCCTCGTAATACCATTTGCCGAGACGGCAGGCGTGGTGACTGGAGAAGTCCTCCGGTTTTTTGGGGGAGATGCCGAAGAACACTTTATAGATTTCAAATTTGTAGACGAGATGATCCACTTTCGCGACCTCGACGAAGGTGCGTAGCGCCGCTGTCCCGATTGTGGTTTTCATCTGCGTGGTCACCTGCATCAGGTCGCGCATACTGTCGGTCGCCTGTACTCCGTCCTGATGAAAACTCTCCGCCTGCTGCGGGCTCACCTCGACCAGCGCCTTGACGTCCGAGGTTTCCTTTTGAATCGCGCCTACCAAGTGGGAAATTTCACTCGTGGCGGTGGCGGTGCGCTCGGCCAGCTTGCGCACCTCGTCGGCCAC
>CAZXDK010000060.1:0-11621 GCA_964639585.1 uncultured Gallionellaceae bacterium
TTGACGTGTCGGTGATCGACGAGCTGCCGCCCGGCCGCACGCCCATCGTCACCAAGCTCATCAACGATGCGCGCCGCGAGGAAGTGTTCGAGCGCGTGCGCATGGCCTGTGTCAACCGCCGCCAAGCCTACTGGGTGTGCCCGCTGATCGACGAATCGGAAGCGCTGCAATTGCAGACCGCCATCGAAACGCACGCCACGCTCACGCAAATTTTTCCCGAACTCAGCGTGGGGCTGGTGCACGGTAAAATGGACAACGCCGACAAAGCGCAAGTGATGGCGGCATTCAAGGCGGGCGACATCCACCTGCTGGTCGCCACCACCGTGATCGAGGTCGGCGTGGACGTGCCGAACGCCAGCCTGATGGTGATCGAACACGCCGAGCGCATGGGGCTGGCGCAACTGCACCAGTTGCGCGGGCGCGTGGGGCGCGGTGCGGCGGAAAGTTTATGCGTGCTGCTGTTCCAGAAACCGTTATCCGAACTGGCGCGCGCGCGGCTGAAAATCATTTACGAAAACACCGACGGCTTTGAAATCGCGCAACAGGATTTGCGCCTGCGCGGCCCCGGCGAATTGCTGGGCGCACGCCAGAGCGGTGTCGCCATGTTGCGCTTCGCCGACATCGACGAAGACGAAAAGTTGCTGGACATCGCCCGCAATCTGGCCGACGAACTCTTGCGCGATGCGCCCGAAATCGCCCACGTGCACCTGCAACGCTGGATGGCGAACAAACCGGATTTTCTGCATGCGTGACGACTACTGGCAAAGCTTGATACTGGGCTCGGCGGGCTACACACCGTGGCTGCGTGACCACGGCTCGCTCACGCGCCGCATTCAGCAGCGCTGCAAAATATTCACGGTACGTCCAGTGCGCAGCGGCTTGGCGCGAGTGGCCTGCGACGAGGCCGCGTTGCTCGGCCTGCCCTATGACCGCAACGCCTTTTCGCGCGAAGTCTTTTTATACGCCGACGGCAAGCCGGTGGTATTCGCGCACAGCGCCTGTGCCCACGAACATCTGCGCGGCGCGTGGGGCGCGGTGCGCGGCTTGGGCAACCGTTCGCTCGGCACACTGCTGTTCACGCATCCCCTGGTCGAGCGCCAGCCGCTACACTTCAAGGCATTGCACTTCCATCACCCTTTGTACCAAAGCGCCGCAGTCGTGCTGGGCGATGCGCCGCAAAAACTGTGGGCGCGCCGCTCGTTGTTTTATCTGCACAATGCGCCGCTGCTGGTGACGGAAGTTTTTTTGCCGGAGATATTGAAATTAGGATTGAGGAATGAGGGGCTAGGATTGAGTAGAACACCGGAATCCTCCGCATGCCCGGATTTTCACTCAATCCTCAATCCTTGATCCTCAATCCTGAAAAATGAAAATCACCGAACGCCTGCACCTCTACATTCAGCTCACCCGCCTGCACCGCCCTATCGGCATCCTGTTGCTACTGTGGCCGACATTATGGGGCGTATGGATCGCCGCCGCGGGACATCCGTCGTGGCTCGTCGTCTTCATCTTCGCGCTCGGCACCGCACTCATGCGCTCGGCGGGTTGCGTCATCAACGACTACGCCGACCGCTACATCGACAAACACGTGAAGCGCACCAAAGAACGCCCGCTCACCAGCGGCAAAGTGAGCGAACGCGAAACCGTGTGGCTGGCCGTGGTGCTGGCGCTCGTCTCGTTCCTGCTGATCTTGCCGCTCAATCCGCTGACCTGGATGCTCTCCTTCCCCGCCGTGTTCCTCGCGGCAAGCTATCCGTTCACCAAACGCTTTCTCGCCATTCCCCAAGCCTATCTCGGCATCGCCTTCGGCTTCGGCATCCCCATGGCGTTCGCCGCCACGTTAGGCGATGTACCTCTTGTCGCGTGGGTGCTACTGCTCGCGAATGTGTTCTGGGCTATCGCCTACGACACCGAATACGCGATGGTGGACAGGGACGACGACATCCATCTCGGCATCCACTCCTCGGCATTGTTCTTCGGCAAATACGACGTGATCGCGGTGATGGCCTGCTACGGCATCACCTTGCTGCTGCTGGCGGTGGCGGGGTTGATGGCGGGCTTGGGAGTTATCTACTTTGTAGGATTAGCCGTCGCGGAAGGCATCGCGCTGTACCACTACCGGCTCATCAAAGACAGAAGCCGCGAGAAATGCTTCGCGGCTTTTCTGCATAACAACTGGTTCGGGGCGGTGGTGTTTGCGGGTGTAGCGGGGGATTATCTGGTGAGGTGATCCAGTCACCTGTATGCCCTACTGCTTTGCTAAGCGGTGGATAATTTTCCCCAATACGGCAATGGCTGCTTCCATCTCCTCGCTCCAGGGATGTCCATAGTTCAGGCGCACATAATCCGTAAAACCTTTTTGCGCAGAGAAGATCGGCCCCGGCGCGACACTGATGCCGAGATTTAGCGCGGCACGATGCAACTCCAGCGAGTTGACCCCATCCGGCAGTTTCACCCACAGAAAGTAGCCCCCACTCGGGGCGGTCAGGCGTATGCCCCCGGGGAAATAACGCTCAATGGCCTCGATATATTGCATTTGCTGCAACAGCAAAGCGTGGCGCAGGCCGCGCAGGTGTCTGTCGTAGCCGCCTTTTTTCAGGTAGCTGGCGAGCGTGATTTGCGCGGGAACGGAAGTCGCTAGGGTGGTGGTGAGTTTGAGTCGCTCGACGGTTTTTGCGTAGCGCCCCGGAGCTGCCCAGCCGACGCGGTAGCCGGGGGCTAGGCATTTGGAAAAGGACGAGCAGTGCATCACCAGTCCCGCCGTATCGAAAGCCTTCGCGGGCGTGGGGCGTTTGTCGCCGAAATACAGTTCGCCGTAAACATCGTCTTCGATCAGCGGCACGTTGTAGCGCGTGAGCAAAGCCACCATGACTTTTTTCTTGTCATCGGGCATCAGGCTACCGAGCGGGTTCTGGAAATTGGTCATCAGCCAACAGGCGCTGGGTTTGTGCTGCTTCAATGCACGCTCCATTGCGACCAGATCAATTCCTTCGCGCGGGTGACAGGGCACATCGACTGCTTTCAAGCCGTTGCGTTCGATCGCCTGCAATGCGGCGTAAAACGTGGGCGAGCCGATTAGCACCGTATCGCCGGGTCGCGTCACTGCTTGCAGACAAAGGTTCAATCCTTCCAGCGCGCCGTTGGTAATCACGATTTCGTCGGCGGAAACCTGCAAGCCGTCGATCATGTAGCGCAGTGCAATCTGTCTGCGCAGCTCGGCATCGCCGGGGCTGATGTCTTCCACGCTGCGCCACGGGTCCATCGCCTGCACGCAGGCCGCCATCGTCTTCGCCAGCCGCGCCATCGGAAACAACAGCGGGCTGGGAAAGGCCGATCCCAGCGGCACAACTTTGCGCGCGCGCGTCGATTCCAGCACCTCGAACACCAGTTCGCTGACATCCACCTCAGTCGCCTCGGAGTTGCTGTTGATGTCGGGTTCGGGCAGCGGGGGAAGATGCTGCGCTCCGCCTGTGACGTAGTAGCCGGAACGTTCCCGCGCCGAAATCAGGCCGCGCGCTTCCAGCAGGTAGTAGGCCTGAAACACAGTAGAGGGGCTGACTTTGCGGGCGGCGCTGGCTTGCCGCACCGAAGGCAGCTTTTCGCCGCGCGCCAGCAGACCATCTCTGATTGAGCGCGCAATGTCTTCGGCCAGTTGTTCGTATCGTTTCATGTTTCAGATTTGTCTGCTCTCAGGGGTTGTGATTATGAATCTGATATGGTCTTTTTTCCAGATTCTGGTTCTGTAACTGATGTCGCCAACTCTCTACCATGCGACAGCGTTTCGGTCGCCAGTGCAAATTCAGGGGGAGGCAACATGCAGCAAGAAGTTGGCGCAGTCACAGAGTTGTATCAGGAGCTGGAGTCATATCCGGTCAATATCGGGGAGAAAACCATTCATGCCAAACGCATGCCCGGTTTTTTCCGCTCGCTCAGAACCTTTGCGCAGCTTGGCTTGTGGCTGCCGCTGCTGTTGCTGCCCTATCTGCGCTGGAACGGCAAGCAAGCCATCATGATCGACATCGACCATAGCCAGTTCCATTGCTTCAACCTGACCGTCAGGCCGGACGAAATCTGGATGCTGATGCTGCTCTGGCTGGGTGCCTCCGTGCTGATGTTCGTGGTGACCAACATCGCATCGCGCGTGTGGTGCGGATATTTCTGCTTTCAGTCGACCTGGATAGATTTGTTCACCTGGATTGAAGGCAAAGTCGAAGGTAACCCGGCTGCACGGCGAAAGTTGGACGACGCTCCGTGGCATGCCGACAAAATCATCAAGAAAGTATCCAAGCATGCCATCTGGCTGGGCGTGTCGCTGCTCACCGCCATCAGTTTCTCCATCTGGTTCGTTGATGCGTTCGAGTACTGGAACAAGCTGGTTCATCTCCAGTTGCCGAGGGTCGGCTGGGTGACACTGGCGCTGGTGATTACCGGAACCTATCTTTATGCGGGGTTGATGCGCGAACAGATGTGCCAATGGATGTGTCCTTACGCGCGCTTTCAGTCGGTGATGGCGGACGGGCAAACCATCATGCCAAGCTACGACATCAATCGCGGTGAGCCGCGCGGCAAGTTGCGCAAAGGTAACGAAGCCGTCGCGCAACAAGGCGACTGCATCGACTGCTATCAGTGCGTGCAGGTCTGTCCGACCGGGGTGGATATTCGCCAAGGCCATCAATTGGGCTGCATCACCTGTGGCCTGTGTATCGACGCGTGCAATTCCGTGATGGACAAAATCGACAAGCCGCGCGGTTTGATCCGCTATGCCTCACCGGATGAAATCGAGGGCAAGCCTCTTAAAAGGAGGCATCAGAATCCGTGGATTTGGGTCTATGCGTCAATCTTGCTGGCTTCGGGGTTAGGTGTTGTGTACGGACTGACCCACATGTCATCCGTGACTCTCAGCGTCAGACCGGAACGACAACCTTTGTTCGTGCGCATGAGCGACGGTTCGATCCAGAATAAATACGAGCTGAAAATCTTGAACAAGACCGATAAGGATTTGCACTTCACCGTGACGGCGGAAGACGGCATCAAAGGCCAAACGATAGTTGGCGCGGATACCGCATTATTTATGCCGCACGGGCGCGCGACTTCCTTTACCGTGTTCATTAAAGCGCCCGAAGCGAATATCACACGGGATGTGACTCCGATCAAATTTCATGTTGAGGGATTGGGCGAGGCGGGGATTACGGCGGATTACAGCACGCAGTTCAATGGGCCGGGTATTTGATACGATTTGAAAAACTAAAGGGCACTTCTAAAAATTCAAATTTCGTTGCAATACTGCGTTGCTCACAAAAAATTACTCCTTACATATCACACATATGCTGCGTCGTAATTTTTTGCTCGCGCCTTATCTTGCTTAGAAATTTGAATTTTTAGAAGCGCCCTAAAACCGTAGGAGATTGTCCGACGGTTTTGCCATAACCCAAACAGCCTGCCTTCCAAGCATCACTCTTCCAACAAACTCCGCAGCATCCACGCATTTTTTTCATGCACTTCCATACGCGCGGAGAGCAAGTCAACCGTCGGCTGATCGCCCGCCTTTTCGGCGATGGGCAATACCCCGCGTGCGGTGCGTACCACGGCCTCCTGCCCGGCGACGAGCTGCTTGATCATTTCTTTTGCGCTGATGGAACCCTTGCTGTCCTCGATGCTGGTGAGTGCGGAAAACTCTTTATACGAACCCGGTGCGGGGTAGCCCAGCGCGCGGATACGTTCGGCGATCAGATCCACTGCCAGCCAGATTTCGTTGTACTGGGCCATGAACATCAGGTGCAGGGTCTGGAACATGGGGCCGGTGACGTTCCAGTGGAAGTTGTGGGTCTTGAGGTATAGCGTATAGGTGTCGGCCAACATGCGCGACAGGCCGTCGGCGATGTTGCTGCGGTCTTTTTCCGACAGGCCGATGTTGATACTGGAAATTTTGCTTTTGCTCATGGTGATCTCCTTTGAGGTTGAAGGGATGCGGATGCACTCTATACCTTGCCATGCCAAATTTCTACTACACTCGCGACATGGAAAAGACAGATAGCCCCTATCGCCGGAATCCTCTGTTGCGTTTGAGCTACAGCTTCATTGCGCCGCTTTACGATGCGCTTATCGAGCGCCCGCTGCGCGAGGCGCGCAAACAATCGCTAAGCGCCTTGCCGACGGGCGGAAGTAAACGTGTCTTGGTGAGTGGGGTAGGTACGGGGCTGGACTTGCCTTTGCTGCCGACGCAGCATCGTTATGCCGCGCTCGATTTTAATTCCTCGATGCTGTCCCGCGCCCGGCCACGTGGCGCAGGTATGACGGTGGATTTTGTGCTGGGCGATAGTATGGCGCTGCCTTTTGCCGATGCGCAGTTCGACCATGTCGTGCTGCATCTCATCGTGGCGGTGACGCCGGAGCCCCGGCGCTGTCTGAGCGAAGCGGCGCGCGTGCTGAAGCCCGGCGGCACGGTCATTGTGTTCGACAAGTTTTTGCGGATGCAGCAGCGCGCGCCGTTGCGCCGTGCGTTCAATGCGCTCACGCGCCGTTTTGCGACACGTATGGATGTGGTGTTCGAAGAGGTGTTGCTTGCCGCGCCCGAATTGGAGGTGGTGAGCGATACGCCGATGCTGGCGCACGGCTGGTTTCGCGGCATCGTGCTAAGGAAGATCAGGTGTTGACCCGGCGGCAGTAGCAGTACACGAACTGCTGCACCGCGCCGAACGGGGTTTGGTGCGCTTCTTTCTGGTGCTTTAGCAGGGTGAATGCATCGCCGAACTCGTCGTGCAAATCATCTGCACGGTAGCGCATGACGGGCAGGCCGCTGCATTGCTCGGGGCCGTCTTCGGCGAAGGTGGCGATGATGATGTGGCCGCCGGGTTTGACCGCATAGTACACGTTGCGCACGTAGGCATCGCGCTGTTTTTGCGTGGTGAGGAAATGAAACACGGCGCGGTCATGCCAGATGTCGTAGCGTGTTCTGGGGAGTTCGATCCGGGTGATGTCGGCTTCGACCCAATGTACTTTGTCTGCCTGCGCACCGAGACGTTGGCGCGCCGCACTCAGCGCGGCCGCGGAAAGATCGAGCACGCTCAGGTCGCTATAACCTTCCCTGAGCAGATCGTCCACCAGCGTCGATGCGCCGCCGCCCACATCGATAATGCCAGCATCGAGTGGGGCGCCAGTTGCCTTAATCAGGTTCAGCGACAGCGCGGCATGTTGCTGGAACCAGCTCACGGCATCGCTAGCCTTGCTGGTGTAGACCTTTTCCCAATGCTCTTTTGAAGGCATCCGGCATTCTCCCCTCGATTTACTTCTTTCGTTTAGTGTTGGAAACAGGCAGCAAGTCGGCCAATGTGGCTGAGCCAAGTGTGGCGAAGAATGCCTTCTGCGCATTAAAAAACAGTGTCCGTAACCGGCACTGCGGCATCAGCGGGCAGGCATCATCGGTCGCGTCTTCTTTCATGCAAATAACCAGCGCCAGATTGTTTTCCATCAATCTCACTATGTCGGCGATGGAGATTTTCCGCGCATCCATCGCCAATCTGATGCCGCCGTTCCTGCCGCGCTCACTGAGCAATATTCCAGCCGAAACCAGCACCATGACGACTTTCATCAAGTGGGTTTTGGCGATGTCGGAAGCCTCCGCGATTTCGGCGATGGTGGCAGGCGCATCCTTCTTTCCAAGGTAGATAAGGGCGCGCAAGGCAATATCGGTGGATACGTTGAGTTGCATGTCTGGTTTCCCGTTATGCGGTGGCGGATTTCAAAATCACCAGTTAGATTTGGAGCATATTACATTTGTTTATTATGATTGAGAAGTTGGCGTCATTCGGTGTTTCATCACCGGGCGGATTCAGTCCGCCACACAAATATACTTGCAAAAGTTGCACTTCAGAGTTGAATCCGCCTCCTGTTACAATTTACCGCATGCGTCAATTTCGCCAGCTACTCTTGTGCATTCCGGGTTCGTTCTCAAGTCGCCGTTCAATGTTCCAGACGGGATGGGGTAAAACTGCGGGTTTGAGCTATGACCCTGCTATCCATAATTGTTTTTTCAGGTAAGAACATGTCTTTTGCAAAATTAGCTCCCGTTGTGATCGTTGCACTCTGCTGTGCGTTGGCGTATGGATACCCGGCTGTAGCCCATGCCGAGTTGTCAATTGCGAATCCTGAAAATGCCAGGCGCGAGGCAACTCTGGCGGACAACTCGGAGCAGAGCAGAGTTATACAAGCGCCAGATGGCAATGCGGCGGATGACGAAAAGCTGATGACGCAGATAAATGCGCTGTTTCAGCAAGGTGAGCTTGGGAAAGCGCGGGAATTGCTGAGTCAACAACGCCTCAAAGCGCCTTTAAATCTGGGCGCGCTCTTTGTTTCCGGCATGATGTATATGCAGCAAGGAAAATACGACGCTGCCGCGGATGAATTTAAAGCCATGCTGGCGCGGGATGCAAGTCTGCCGTGGCCACGCCTGGAACTGGCGCTGGCATTGTACTGGTCGCAAAATTACGCTGAGGCGCAGCGTTATTTTGAATTGGCTTTGGCGAGTGATTTGCCCGAAAACGTGCGCGCCACGGTGCGGCAATATCAGGCGGCTGTCCGGCAATATTTACCTTCTTATTTTTTCAGTGTGGATGCAATGAGCGACAGCAATCCCGCGCAGGCGTCGAGCAGCAATTCTGTTTTAATAGGCGGGTTTCCGTACCAGCTTAATGCGGCGCCCGACAAGCCTGTGTCGGGAATGATGATGTCGCTCAGCGGATTTTTTCCGCAGCCGAAAATCCCCGCCTGGTTTATCCGCACCAGCGCCAACCTGACGGATTTTCCAAACAAGGATAGCGACCAGTTTTATCTCCAGGGAACGGCAGGGAAGTATATTTATTTTGCCACCCATACGCTGGTGCTGGAATTCGGCGGGCATGATTTTGAATATCAACAACGCAATTTGTATACGGGCGTCGTGCTGAGGGCGAGTGATTTTCTGCGCCAGAATGAGCGCTCCGTATGGCAATTCATGGCGGAAGGCCGGGAGCAAACCTACCCGCTGTTTAACTATTTGAACGGCTGGCAATACGTTATCAGCGCGGAACATCAATATGTATTGCCCGGCAACAGCCGCTTAAAAACCGGGCTGACTTTTTTTGGGGTTAATGCGCGCGACGCCCACAATACTTACACCAACCCCTCCGTATATTTAAGTTACGCGCGCGAATGGACGGGCATGGCCGGCAGCTTGCGCTATCAGTACGGCGAATATGCTTACCGGGGCGCAGACCCGGTGTTTGCTGGCGTGCGGCATGACACGGAGCAGAAACTTGAGCTGGATCTGATCAGCCGCAAACTCAACCTGCACGGGTTTTATCCGCATTTGACGGTGGGTGTTATCCGGCACCCGTCCGACATCGCTTTTTATGAATTTAGCCGCCGCTATCTCAGGGTGGGCGTTAGCAAAGAGTTCTAAACATGGCGGGCTCATGCCGCCCCGTTGCTCCCGCAGACTGATGCGCAGGGGGCGCCGGTTTGCCAGAGCAAAACCGGAATGGCAGCGATGTTTTTTTATGGACGGGAAGCGCGTAAATGTAGTAGCCTATTCGTTCAGTATTGAGGATGCGAAGTCGATAGTCGGGTGTTTTGTAGCAGCATGTATTTAGTTGTAGCTAGTTGTTTTAGTGTCTCGTTGTGATGTTGATTTGAGCCAAAACGGTTCAACCGTAAATATTGATAAGGAGTTTTATCATGACTCATGCAATTTATTTTAAAAGAACTTTGCTTTCCTCCGCGCTCTTGGCTATTTTCGGGAGCGGGATGGCTGTCGCCGATGGGAATCAGACGATTCCTGCTACTACGCAATTGCCGCCTGTTCTGACTCAGCCGACGAATCAGCAACCGCCGACTGGCGCGAGCCGTCTACCGTCTAGACTCGCCGCGGATGTGGCAAATCTTCCCGGCGCGAATATTCAAAACGATGGAAGCGTGGCGCTGGGCAATACGCTTTATGTGCCGGTGCTGCCGCCCAACTTTAATCCCCAAACATCGTCTCTCAAACTTTCCGATCTCAAGCAACAACCGGATGGTTCGTTTGTATCGGGCAACATACAGTTTGTTCCGGTTGCTCCTCCGACGCCCGGAGCGTTGCCGCAATTTCCCCCCAATTTCAAGCCGCTGCCAGGCAATAGCCTGCCGGCCGATTTCCAACCGCCCGCAGGTTTAATTCCCATCAGCGCGCTGCCATTGCCGCCAGGTGTGACAGTCCCGCCCAAGACTCCCGCTGCACTTGTCGCTGACATGGAGAAAGCGGGCGCTATCCCGGCGGGAACAGTCACATTTAATCCCGACGGTTCAGTGACTTTGAAGGACGGAACTCAGTACATCCCTTTCGTTCCCCCCGCATCGCAGCAGGGAACATTTAACGCGGCATCCGGCAATAAACCCAATGTGGATGTGCAGGCCAACGGGATTGTGACTTTCCCGGACGGCAGCCAGTTTGTTCCCTTGGTGGCCGGGTCATCTCCGGGGGCACAAACATTGCCGGGTGGTTTTGTTCCGCCTTCCGGTGTGGCAATGCCGAAAGAGGTTAAGCTCCCCCCCCAATTTGCTGTTCCCTCCAACATGCCGCTCCCGGCGGGAGTGACGCTGCCTTCGGGCGTAACCATCCCCAGCGATTACAAGTTTACGATCCCGCCCGGCACCCAGTTGCCAGCGGGAGTCAGCATTCCATCAGGAGTGCAGATGGCGCCGGATGTGTTGATCCCCCCGGGTCTGATGTTGCCTCCCGGCACTCAGGTGTCGACAGCGAATCTTCCGGCCGGCACGCAATTTCTGCCGAATGGAGCTATCGTCGTGCCCGGCACCAATATCCCGTCAGGCGTGACACCGCCAACGAACTGGACGCCACCCGCCGGCGTGGTTAAAGATTCCAGCGGCGGCTATTCTGTCGCACCGCCTCCGGCGAAAGGCTACCCGGCGCCTGTCACTCCGACTACGGTAAACGCAGACGGCTCTATCGTCATGCCTGATGGGCAAAAATTTTCTCCCCCGGTATTTATCGGGCAAGTCAGCTCTGATGGCACGCTCTCCACCAACGGTTTCAAAATGCCTGCCAACTACGCTCCAATTGCGGGCGTAACTACGGGGATGCAAATACCCGCCTACAAACCGGCGACACTGGATTCCACGACCGGGCAAGTCATCATTCCGAAACTACCGGCTGGTGCAACAGCACCCGCGGGCGCTGTTGCTCAGCCGGATGGCACCTATAAGATTGCCCCGCCGGTCGGATTTATAGCGCCCACCAAGGACAATAGTGGCAATTTTGTCACCACGCTCCCTCCCGGCGCGACGCTGCCCCCGAACGCTACGATTGGAAGCGATGGCAAGGTGACATTTAATGCAGCACCGCCACCCACGCCCCCCGCTGGATTTTCACCCGCAACGAAACAACCCGATGGCACTTTCGTTTTCACCCTGCCTGCCGGGGTCACCCCTCCTGCTGGCGTCAAGGTTGACGCCAATGGTGTGATTTCCTTCAACGGCCCACCGCCTGTGGGAGGAATGCCAGTAGCAGGCACACCGGGTGCGCCAAACGTACCGGGAACACCGGGAACTCCGGGAACTCCGGGAACTCCGGGAACTCCGGGAACTCCGGG
>CAZXDK010000060.1:11721-17331 GCA_964639585.1 uncultured Gallionellaceae bacterium
TACCGGGCACACCGGGCGGAACAACAGGCACGTCGGGTGCGCCAGTAATACCGGGAACTCCGGGAACTCCGGGAACTCCGGGAACTCCGGGAACTCCGGGTGCGCCAAACGTACCGGGTACACCGGGTGGAACAGCAGGCACACCGGGTGCGCCGAACGTACCGGGCACACCGGGTGCGCCAGTGATACCTGACAACAACACACCAGTAATAGCAAAGCCGGGGCCGGGCGTTGTACCTAGTACACCACCCAATATACCGAGCATACCGAGTGGCACGCCTACGACAGGCACGCCTCCAGCGGGTGGTACGCCTCAGACAGCCGCGCCTTCGACAGGCTCGCAGCCCGGAGGCACAACAACTCCGCCTCCACCAACTGGTGGTCCGGTTTGTATGCCTCCAGCGATATGTGCGGGCGCAGCCGGTGCTTCGGGTTTCACACCTCCATCGAGCTCGCCTAATTTGCCGTTCTGATCGGCTACCGAAGTCTGGCCTGTCCCGCACGTTGTATGTGCACGCGGGAGAGGCCGGGTCAAGTGTAGTGTCCCAATTTTATGCGAGATGCCTGGTCGGCATCTCGCATACCTTTCAGAGTTGTCGCAGTAAAACAAGCGGATTTACGCAGCTTTTGTAAAAACTGTTTTGCGGGGGCGGTTTTGACCGTCTGGAGTATTCGACGCCGCGTGATAAAATGCGCGTCTTCTTCGTTATCACCTATCCATTGAAAGGCCGTTATGTTCTCGCGCAATAACACCCTCGCCATTGTCGATCCCGAACTGTGGGATGCGATTCAAAAAGAAAACACCCGCCAGGAAGATCACATCGAGTTGATCGCATCGGAAAACTACACCAGCCCGGCCGTGATGGAGGCGCAAGGAGGCCAGCTCACCAATAAGTATGCGGAAGGGTATCCGGGCAAACGTTATTACGGCGGTTGCGAATTTGCCGACATCGCCGAGCAACTCGCCATCGACCGCGCCAAAGCATTGTTCGGTGCGGAATACGCCAATGTGCAGCCCCACTCCGGTTCGCAGGCCAATCAGGCGGTTTATGTTTCCGTGCTTAAGCCGGGCGACACGATACTCGGTATGAGCCTGGCGCATGGCGGCCACCTTACCCACGGGGCATCGGTGAACATCAGCGGCAAGCTGTACAACGCCATTCAGTACGGATTGAACGACAAAGAAGAAATTGATTACGACGAGGTCCAGCGTTTGGCGACCGAGCACAAGCCCAAGATGATCGTCGCGGGAGCTTCCGCCTATTCCCTGGTGATCGACTGGAAGCGCTTCCGCGCGATTGCCGACAGTGTGGGCGCATACCTGTTTGTAGACATGGCGCACTATGCGGGTTTGGTTGCGGCGGGGTACTACCCCAGCCCGGTCGGCATCGCCGACTTTGTGACGACAACCACACACAAGACGCTGCGCGGCCCGCGCGGTGGCTTGATATTGGCCCGCGCCGAACACGAGAAAGCGCTTAACTCCGCCATCTTCCCCGCACTGCAAGGCGGCCCGCTGATGCATGTCATCGCCGCCAAAGCGGTGGCATTCAAAGAGGCTGCCAGCAAAGAGTTCAAGGAATATCAAAAACAGGTGATCGACAATGCGCGCGTGATGGCGAAAGTGTTGACCGAACGCGGAGTGCGTATTGTTTCCGGACGCACCGATTCGCATGTTTTTCTGGTTGACCTGCAAGCCAAACATCTCACCGGCAAGGATGCCGAGGCGGCACTGGGACGCGCCCATATCACAGTGAACAAAAACGCGATTCCGAATGATCCGCAAAAACCGTTTGTCACCTCGGGCATCCGCATCGGCTCTCCCGCCATGACCACACGCGGTTTTACCGAACTGGAAGCTGAAAAACTGGCGCACCTCATCGCCGACGTGCTGGATGCGCCGAACGATGACGCGGTGATCGCGCGCGTGGCGGGCGAAGTGAAAAAACTGACCACGCAGTTTCCGGTGTACGGAGTCTAGTTGCTAGATGTTAGTCGCTAGTCGTTAGTTGATTTTGTCGCCGCTGCACGGCGGTATTTAACTAACGACTAGCGCCTAACGACTAACGACTCCCCTTTATGAAGTGCCCTTTCTGCAAACACCCCGACACCCAGGTTGTTGACACGCGCGAGAATGAGGAGGGCGACAGCATACGCCGCCGTCGCCGCTGTTTGTCGTGCGATAAACGCTTTACCACGTTTGAAACGGTGGAGCTGCGTATGCCGCAAGTGGTGAAGCAGAACGGGATGCGCAGCGAATTCGACGAGGAGAAGTTGCGCACCAGTTTTTCGCGCGCCTTGCACAAGCGCCCGGTATCCACTGAATTGGTTGACGCGGCCATAGACCATGTGACGCAAAAAGTTTTTGCGCTGGGCGAGCGTGAGGTCGGTTCGCGCCAAATCGGGGAAATGGTGATGAAAGAATTGCTCAAACTGGATAAGGTGGCCTACATACGTTTTGCTTCCGTCTATAAAAGTTTTCAGGATGTCGGCGACTTTTCGGACGCCATCGACGCCGTCACCAAACTGCCTAGCAAACAACACCGCCGGACTGATAAAGCATGAACGCGAACGACAGCCGGTGGATGGCGCAAGCGCTGCACTTGGCCGAATGCGGCTTATTCACCACCACGCCCAATCCGCGCGTCGGTTGCGTGCTGGTGCGCGACGGGATTGTCTTGGGGGAGGGGTTTACGCAACCCGCAGGGCAGAACCACGCCGAGGTAGAGGCGCTTGTGAATGCCCGGGCGCGCGGTCTTGAGGTGCGCGGCGCTACCGCATACGTCTCGCTGGAACCCTGTTCGCACTTCGGACGTACTCCGCCCTGTGCTGATGCGCTCATCGCGGCAGGCGTGGCGCGCGTGGTAGTCGCCATGCAAGACCCCAACCCGCTGGTGGCGGGGCAGGGCATGGCTCGCTTGCGCGCGGCGGGAATCGGGGTTGAGTGCGGCTTGATGGAGTCCGCAGCGGGCGCACTCAACCTGGGCTTTGTGCGGCGCATGACACTAGGCTTGCCTTGGGTGCGCAGCAAGATCGCGATGAGTCTGGATGCCCGCACCGCGCTCGCCAACGGCAAAAGCCAGTGGATCACCGGAGCAGAGGCGCGCCGCGATGCGCATGTCTGGCGCGCGCGTTCCTGCGCCGTGATGACGGGCATCGACACGGTGTTGAAAGACGAGGCGCAATTGACCGTGCGCCATGTCGCCACCACGCGGCAACCGTTGCGCGTGGTGCTGGACAGCTCGTTGCGCATCCCGTTGACAGCAAAAATAATTCAGGGCGGGCATGTGCTGGTCGTGACGGCAAAAGACGATGCGGCAAAAACCAGAGCACTGGAGGACGCGGGGGCAAATGTCGCCGTGTTGCCGGACGAAAGCGGCCGCGTCGATTTGCTGGCAACACTCAAGCACCTGGCCTCCGGCGGTTGCAACGAAGTCATGGTGGAAGCGGGCGCTACCCTGAATGGAACCTTGTTGAGCGAAGGTTTGGTCGATGAGTTGCTGCTTTATTATGCGCCGCACTTGTTGGGTGATATGGCGCGCGGTATGGCTGATCTGGGCGAGCTTATCGCGCTCAATGAGCGTGTGGAATTGGAGTGGCAGGATGTGCGCCATGTAGGCAAAGATTTGCGCATCATCGCGCGCGTGAAAAAAAGCTAGGGTGGGCAGCTCGCTGCCCACGCGGTGAGCGTTCCAAACGGGGGGCATTCCGCGTGGGCACAACAGCGTGCCCACCCTACGGCTGGCTAACGGATAGTCTGGAATGAATTAATCGGGAGGTAATATGTTCAGCGGAATCATCGCCGATGTCGGCGTCATCAGCAGCGTACAGGACAGGGATGGCGGCCTGCGCCTGAGTGTGGAAACGCAGGACCTCGGCATGGACGATGTGTCACCGGGTGACAGCATCGCGGTCAATGGCGTGTGTCTCACCGTGATCAAAATTGACGGAAAAAAATTCACTGTCGATGTCTCGCGCGAAACGCTGGATTGCACCATAGGTCTTGACCGGCAAGGCGCGTTGGTCAATCTGGAAAAAGCGTTGCGTCTCTCCGACCGCTTGGGCGGTCACTTGGTCAGCGGCCATGTGGACGGCGCGGGGGAAGTGGTGGTTTTTAACGACATCGGCGAAAGCTGGCGTCTGGTCGTGCGCGCGCCCCAGCCTTTAGCCAAATATATTGCGGTGAAAGGTTCTATCACCATCAACGGTGTGAGCCTCACGGTCAACCATGTCGCGGGTTCCGAATTTGAAGTGAACCTTATTCCGCATACTTTGGCCGTGACCACGCTGAACCAGCTCAGCGCGGGCGACAAAGTGAATCTGGAAATCGATTTGATTGCTCGTTATGTCGAGCGCATGATGACCGCCGGTTAACTCTCCGCAGGGGCGTCGTTAGGCGGGCGGGCGCAACGCCTGGCCCGGTTTGTCGGCAATGCAACCGGCGGCGTCAATAGGCCGCAATACTGACTTCATACAAGCCGCCGATCACGGTGTACTCATCCTCGCTTTGCAGCATGCCGGGCAGCAATTTTGTGTAGCAGAATACTTTGGAAAGAGGCACCAGCGTGGTGAGCCGGTAATCGCCGAACTCGTCGGCGCGTTCGCGGTTGGCCGTGAACGAATTCAGGTTGTTGAGCAATACAACACGGTGCTTGTCGTCCAGCGTGGCGAGCGTTTCGTAATCATCCACACGGTTCACGCCACGATACAGCCTGAGGTGGGTTGCCTCGGGATATTGCCGCGCCAACTCGTGCTGGCAATAGCTGTAGAGCAAATCGAACTGTGCTTCTATGGCGTTGGCGCCATACAGCGCAGCGGCGCGCATTTCCAGATAGTGGCGATAGGCATCGCCGGAGAAGTCGCGGATCGCGCCCGCATGGTGGCGCGGCAGCAAGCCGAAGCGCGACTCCACCCAGCCTTTAAGCGCCGCGCCTTCGCGCCCATCCGAATCAAAACTCCACCCCCGCAGCATGCGCAGGTAGTCTGCCTTTTGCCGATTGTTTTTTTTCTGCGGTGAGTAACCGGCTTGCTCGGGCTCATCGAGATAAAACGCGGCGTTCATGTGCAGCGTAAAAGCGCTGGCGCGGGCTTGCACCGCGTCGAGACGATGCAATAGCGAAAAAAAACCGCGATGAAATTGCGCTACACCGTCCAGCTCAAGAGCGACAGGCGAGCGCTGGAAGGTGAGACTGCCCAAAATGTTGGCGGGCAGATTGCAGCGATTGATGGGTAAACGCGCGGCGCGCGGCAGCGCGGGCGTAAAGCTTGTCGCCCCTGCTACAAAGCGGCCCGCATTGTTGGGTTCCACATCTGCCAATGCGGCGGATGGCGAATTATTTTTCATTGATATTTCATTGGGTTGGCGTTTGAGCGGCGGGTGGCACGGAGCTTGCGATGATAGAGCTGCGAGCAACAGTTTTTCATTCGCATTTCATTTTCGTAACTCTCAGGAGACTAACATGGCACTGCGTCAATGCGCAATTTACGGGAAGGGCGGTATCGGTAAATCGACTACTACTCAAAACCTGGTAGCTGCTCTTGCTGAATCCGGCAAGAAAGTAATGATCGTTGGCTGCGATCCGAAGGCTGACTCAACTCGTTTGATTCTGC
>CAZXDK010000061.1:0-16649 GCA_964639585.1 uncultured Gallionellaceae bacterium
GCATCTCAACGCGCACGACGAAATCAAATTCGTGCTGTGCGACGAAGGCGACTACCGCTGGGCGAAGCAAGTGCTACAAGCCCACCCGCTCACCGAAAAATGCGTCGTGCTGTTTTCGTCCGCACAAGGCCAGCTCGAAGCGCGCGACCTCGCCGAATGGATATTGCGCGACGGACTGCAAGTGCGCCTGCAACTACAGCTACACAAATTGCTTTGGGGTAACCAACAGGGAAAATGAAGAACGCAGTCATATTACTTTCCGGCGGCTTGGATTCTGCCACCGTGCTGGCGATGGCACGGCAACAGGGTTACACATGCTATGCACTGAGCGTGGACTACGGCCAGCGTCATCACGCCGAGCTGGCCGCAGCCCAGCGCGTTGCAAAGACGCTGGGAGCGGTCGAACACCGCGTCATCAACATCGACCTTACCGCCTTCGGTGGCTCGGCCCTGACCGACTCCAACATCGCCGTTCCCGAAAAAATGGGCAGCGGTATCCCCCTCACCTACGTCCCCGCGCGCAACACCATCATGCTGTCGCTCGCGCTGGCATGGGCCGAGGTCTTAAAAGCACAGGATATTTTCTTCGGCGTCAATGCCGTGGACTATTCCGGCTACCCGGATTGCCGCCCCGAATACGTGGCCGCGTATGAACGCATGGCGAATCTCGCCACCCAAGCCGCCGTCGAAGGAAAGCCGCTCACCTTGCATGCGCCACTGCTGCATCTAAGTAAAGCCGAGATCATCCAGCAAGGCATCAAGCTCGGTGTGGACTACGGCATCACCGTGTCCTGCTATCAGGCCGACGAACAGGGCCGCGCCTGCGGTGTGTGCGATTCGTGCCGTTTGCGCCGCAGCGGATTTGAGCAGGCCGGAGTCAAAGACTCCACCCGCTATCGCAACACATAGGTTTACCCGAGTTGCGTTGACAGCAAGGGGCAAATCCGTATAATGCGCGGTTCCTTTTGGGATGAGGGACGTTAGCTCAGTCGGTAGAGCAGCGGACTTTTAATCCGTTGGTCGCCAGTTCGAATCTGGCACGTCCTACCATCAAACCAAAGGGCTACATCTAGCAGCACCTCCCAGTTTCTTCATTAGTAGACCACATATCAGCGCCGCTCATTTTGCTAGACGGCGACTTCACGCAGAACTTCGGGCCTGCGCTCGGCGATAGCGATAAGCGTTTTTGCTGCACCGCTTGGTTCGCGGCGTCCTTGCTCCCAATCTTGCAGAGTACGAACAGAAACCCCAAGCAGCTTGGCAAAAGAGGATTGAGGCAATCCTGATTTCATACGCGCCGAGACAACCGGAGGAATAGCGACCTTGTGAATTTTTCCAGCGCGTCCGGCTTTCATTTGGCGCACGGAATCCAACAGTTCAGCACCGAGGTCGCGTTTTGCATCGCGCTTTTGTAATTCTTTTTCTGTCATGGGCATGTCAGTTCCTCCTTCACCGCCTTCAATATATGGGCAGGGATATTTTCGTGTTCGTTCTTTGCATAGATCAACAGCAACCAGATCGTGCCATCCTCAAGCACGTTGTAGTAGATGATACGAACACCGCCACTCTTGCCCGTTCCTTTGCGTGCCCATCAAACTTTTCGGCAACCGCCGGAGCCGCGCACCACATCGCCAGCATCGTGATGTTCTGCGAGCCATGTAGCGAATTCGCCTCGCTCATCTTCCGTCCAATAGTCGGTAACGTAGCGACTAAATATCTCAGTTTCAGCAATAGTGAGCATAAATGATTGTACGGCAAAGCCGTATATAGTCAAGTTGACAGGCCAGTCTGTTTACTGCAATTAGCCGAACTCAGGCACTGCCACACTGCGCGGGCGTATCGTCACTTGCCTGGATTCCGGCCTATCCCGGAGCAGCCCGCTTACCGACTTGATTGGCCAGTTGTTTCATCAATGACGTTTGCCATAAAGTTTTCCGTCATGATTTTTTGAACAATACGAACAACCTTAAAAATATTTGCATCTCGACTGGTATGAATATTGCTGACGATAAAGCTCCATCATTCATTTACGACAAGGCGCTCCCTATGCTATTCGATGCTTACGAACAAAAAGGTTTGCTATTCAACATGAACTTCAAGGAAGCCGAAGGAAACTTCGCCTCCTATCGCGGTGATCTGGTTTTGGAACTGGGCGAAGTCGGCGACGCTCACGGCCACCTCAAACCTCCTGTGTACACCATCAAAAACACCATCGTGCTGGCCGAAAAAGACAAGATCAAACTCTATGTCGGCAGCCTCGACGAACTCGCGCTACTACCCAAAGTGCTGGATTACTACAAGGCTGATTTCGCTACGGATGTGCGCATCCTGCTGTTTGTGGTGAACATCAACAAACCTTTGGTGATTGAGATTGACGGCCTGAGCATCGCGACTATCGGCATGCAGGAAGGGCTGATCTGGAACGAACTGATCGACCTCGCCGCGCTGGATAAAGGCGACTTCAAAGGCCAGTCCCCCACCCAAAAGATCGTCACCGTGCACAAGGCACTGTCCGACTACAAACCCAAGGGCGACAAGGTCTCGTTCGAAGAAGCGCTCACGCGCACCGTGGAACTGAAACGCGCCGGACGCGGGCCGGTATAAGGTTCACGCAGGAGCGACGATTTTCGTGGGAGCGGCTTCAGCCGCGAAGGGATTGATGAGGCTCCGCCAAATTCGCGGCTAAAGCCCGCCCTGAGCCTGCCGAAGCGGCTGCTCCTGCGACAATCGCTTTGTAGCATTCGCAACAAACCACATCCATTCGGGGTGCCCACATGTCACGCATCGGATTATTTTTCGCCAGCAGCACCGGCAACACCCGCCGCATCGCCAAGATGATTAAAAAACGTTTCGACGACGACACCATGGCCGATGCGCTCAACGTCAACAAAGCCACGCCCGAACTGGTCGCCGGATATACGCATCTGATCTTCGGCACATCGACCCTGGGCGGCGGGCAACTGCCGGGGCTCTCCACCGACTGCATGGGCGGCGGCTGGGAAGAATTTTTGCCGCAACTCAAAGACGTGGATTTCAGCGGCAAGACCGTCGCCATCTTCGGCTTGGGCAATCAGGACAAATACCCGGACGAATTCGTCGATGCGATGGGCGAGATTTATCACTTTGTCGTGGCGCGCGGTGCCAAGGTCGTCGGCCAGTGGCCTGCGGATGATTACGACTTCATCGCGTCTAAGGCGTTGGTGGAGGACGAATTTGCCGGACTCGTGCTGGATCAGGAAAACCAGAAGCTGCTCACCGATGCGCGGGTGGAGGCGTGGTTGAAATTGATTGCGGGGGAGTTTGGGCTAAGCGTATAGGTAGCAATGACGCGCGCGGAGAAGCGCGATACCCTTTCCTCTTAAGAGAAATATTCTGCGTCAATATCTCGCGCATGGTGCAACACTCGCACGACCTGCAAACCATCCGCATCCGGCAAATAGAAAATGATGTACGGGGTTCGCGTCGGAAAACTGCGCAGCCCGTCCGCTAACTCCGGCCTCGCCCTGCCCATTTCAGTCTGGGTAGACAATAACAAAACGGTTGCCTGAATCGAATCCAGTGATTCATCAGCCGCACCGGGATTTTCTTCCGCGATAGTCAGCCACAACTCCAACAGATCGGCTTCGGCTGAAGCAGTAAAGCGAATGCGAGGCATCAAGCCGCCTTGCGAGTTTTCAGTAACTGACGGCCTTGCTGCTTCAGCTTGGCAAAATCAACTTCTTTTGCCCGGCCATTTTTTGCATCGCTCATGCCCAAAGCAATATCCTGACGCAGGCTATCTAGCTTCGCAGTTTTAACCTGCTCATAAGCTTCAAACAATCTCAGCGCCTCGCGTATCACCTCGCTGGCCGAGCCATACATGCCGGACTCAACGCGTTGGCGCACACGCGCTTCTAATTCAGGCGGTAAAGATACGTTCATTGACATGGCAGCACTCCTAAAATAGTGTAGATTGAGTATGGCAGTTTATGCCATTAATTGCCAGCAATCTGACGACGATTACGACTTCATCGCGTCAAAGGCGTTGGTGAATGATGAGTTCGTCGGCTTGGTGCCGGTTCAGGAAAATCAGAAGCTGCTCGCCGATGCGCGGGGGGCGGCGTGGTTGAAATTGATTGCGGGGGAGTTTGAACTTGGGGTTTAAATTCGTTAAGCCGGAGTGCTAAATCCAGTGTCCCAATTAATCTCTTTGGCCGCCCCCGAAGAGATTAATTGGGGCACTGGATTTTGTTAATTTTACTGACCTAGCTCGTACATCAACATCAATTGGAAGCTACATTCTGGAGCTTCGGTAACTTATAACTTGCAAATTTAGCTTTCCTTAAAGAAAGGTTCCGATTTAATTTATCGAGGAATGTTTTTACACGAATTTGATTTCGTACATTAATGCCACTGTCTTCTGTACTAAGAATATTGACTGCTAGCTCAGCGTATAGCTCGGCTCCTTTTTTTGCATACTTTGCTATGGCGTTGCCAAATTCAACTGTTGCCATTTTTTTGAGAGTCAGTTTTGATAAATCAGAGCCCGATTCCCGAATAAGATAACTGGCAACATAAATTCCCCACGGCGTGCCATGAATTCCAAGAATTGTCTGCATAACCTTATCTTTCGTAGTATTTTCAACTAGCAATGCCGCTCGCTCTTTCTCAATTTGCTGTGCGATTTGCCAAGCAAGAAAAACTTTCTCAGGTGCAAGCCCGCGAGGGAAGACCGATTTGTAAAATTTATCAAAAAGTTCCATTTTTCTCGTTACTGCCTCAAGAACTGTTTCTTCCGACATTGACGCAAGGTACTGCGCTATCTTGTCAAGATCAATTCTCTTTGGATTTTTAGCAACTCTCGCGCCCTCTTGCTTGGGTGCATAGGTGTAGCCAATTTCTTCAAAAGCAGGGCGCAAACTTTCTTGAATCGGATCCAATAAGCGAACAGCAGACAACTTAACAGGATTCTGGGTATTGTTGTAGCGCACAATATCCGTAAGTAATGATTTTTTGGCACCTACTATGCGTACTAACACTTGAGATTTTCCGGCATTACTAGAAGACTCAATAGCCTTAGACAAGCTGACGGTTGTTTGGCAGCCATTAACAATTGAAAAGTGGGAAAGTTTATATTTACTTTCAGTTATCCCTTCAAAAGAATCTGCAACGATTGTAATGCCATTATTAAGTGCCCAAAACTCGTCATATCTATTTGTCGCGGTATCAATTATTTTTTCATTAATACCGCCCTTCCTTTCGCCAATAAATAGGCGAACATTTCCTTCAAAAAGGTGATTCCCGTACTTTAAGTGCAATCTAGCTAATTCACTGGCGAGCACACTTCCTATAACAGCGCTACCAAATCCCCCTTTCAATTCAGCAACTGCGCCAGTAAAAGCTAATGTATCTTCGGGAACATTTCGACTTGCCTTTTTAGCGACCAAATATTCGTCATACAAAGAATCCTGAGATTTATAAAAAAATGACACGTTATCGCCGTACGTCTTCGACCTGACTGTTGTTTCTAATTGCCGAGCGATCTGATCAGATTTTGCGGCTATGGAAACTAATCCAAAAACGATGCCATAGTCGTTCGTTTCTATATCGGACAGCCTTTCATAAATATCACTTCGACCAGAGTGATGAAACGAGATTGGATCTTTTATATTAGCTAGCGCGGCAATGAGTGCATTCCACTTTCTGATTGATGCGGCTTTTTCAGGCCGATCAGAAACGTAGCCCTGCAAGACGTAAATCACTTCTTGCTCGTCGTCTACATAGATAAAGTCGCATCCTGCATCTTCAGGGCCATCTACAGATGCCGCATCAATTGCATCGTCCTCATCAATGCCCAGCATGGTGGTTGCATACCATGCTGCAACCGCACGATCTCGCGTTATTCCTCCTCGTGTTGCCATAACATCAATCGTAGCGATCAATTCTCGCCGAGCATCCATATTTGATTTCTTTTCTGTACTTGAGTCGATTGCCGCCATAGTTATACGTCCCCTTTTACTTTACGAGCAACAATATCAAGAAATCCCACACACTACCAAAGATTCACTGCTGCCCCATCCAAGTAACACGGGGGCTAGAAATTTTTCTAGGACGCACACTAACAAGGAAATGCTGCGCGAGCAATACAGAAAACGGCCTAGATATTCTGGAGGGATGTTGCATGAGGGCAGGCAGCAGCCTGCCCCGATTGGAAGTTAAAGCACCTCAGCAACCGCTGTTGCCAGCGCTGTCGTCGGCCTACCGATGAGCCGACTCAGTTGGCGTCCCTCGTCGAACAGCGCGCCTTGGGATACGCCCGTGTCGGAATTCGCCAGCAGTTCGGCGAGGAATTCCGGCAGGCCTGCGCCGAGCAGCGCTTTTTTGTATTCCGCTTCCGGCAGGTTGACGTAGCCGATGGCTTTTCCGCTCTGGCGCGAAATTTCTGCGGCGAATTCGCTCAGGGTATAGGCGCTGTCACCGGCCAGTTCATAAATCTTGCCGGCTTGGTTGTCGCTGGTGAGCACGGCGGCGGCGGCTTCGGCGTAGTCGGCGCGCGTGGCGGAGGAGATGCGGCCGTCGCCCGCGCAGCCATACACCGCGCCCAGCGCCAGTGCGGTGGGGATGCCGGCGGTGTAGTTCTCGGTGTACCAGCTGTTGCGCAGCAACGCGAAGGGCACGCCGGATGCGCGGATCAATGCTTCCGTCTCCTTGTGTTCGGCGGCCAGCCCGAGCGGCGAGGTGTCGGCGCGCAGTACGCTGGTGTAGGCCAGCAGTTTGATGCCCGCGCGTTTGGCGGCGTCGATGACGCTGCGGTGCTGTTGCGTGCGTTGCCCGACTTCGCTGGAGGAAATCAATAACACCTTGTCCGCGCCTTGCAGCGCCACATCCCAACTCGCGGGTTGGCCGTAGTCGGCATGGCGCACTTGCACGCCCAATGCCGCGAGGTCTTTGGCTTTCTCGACGTTGCGCACGGCGGCGACGATGTTGGTGGCGGCGGTTTTTTTCAGCAGCGCTGCGATGACGAGACGACCCAATTGTCCGGTAGCTCCGGTTACGACGATCATGGTGTTTCCTTTCTGTGTTGGTTAATCAAGTTGGGGGAGCGAAGAATATCCGCTACAATGACTTTTCGTAAGTACGTACAAAAAGGTAAGTGTCATGCCCGATACCCGAAAGCTGTCTGCCAAAATGCGCCGAGGAGAAATCTTCGCCGTGCAATGCCCTTCGCGCGAAATCCTCAAGCACGTGACCAGCCGCTGGGGCGTGCTGGTGCTGGTGGCGTTGCGGGAAGGCACGCACCGCTTCAGCGACCTGCGCCGCAAGGTGGGGGAGGTGAGCGAAAAGATGCTGGCGCAAACGCTACAGCAGTTGGAGCAGGACGGCTTCATCAACCGGGTGGCGCATCCCGTGGTGCCGCCGCATGTGGAATATTCGCTGACGCCGCTGGGAGAGGGCGTCGGCACTCAGGTTGAGGCGCTGACCGACTGGATCGAAACCAATCTGCCGAAAATCATGAAGGCGCAACAGAAACGTGAGCACTGACTGAAGTAAAGTCAGTGCCCTGCCGCTTAGAGTTTGAATCGCCCCACCATGTTGTCCAGTTCGCTGGCAGATTGTTCCAGCGTGCCAGCCAGCACTGAGGCCTGCACCATAGCAGCCGATGATGACTCGGTCATTTGCGCGATATGTTCCACACCGCGCGCGATGTCTTGCGATGCGGAAGATTGTTGCGAAAGTGCCGCAGCCATATCGTTTACGGCGGAGAGCACGCGTTGTGATGCATCTTGAATGGCGTTGATAGACAGTCCTGTTTGCTGCGCGAGTCCGGCACTTTGATTCACCTGTGCGACATTCTCGGACATTCCGCTTACCGCTTCGCGCGTGATCCCCTGAATACGCTCGACCATCGTGCTGATCTCTTGGGTCGATTGTCCGGTGCGCTCCGCCAATTTTCGTACTTCATCCGCGACCACCGCAAATCCACGACCTTGTTCGCCTGCGCGAGCCGCTTCGATGGCTGCATTGAGCGCGAGCAGATTGGTTTGATCGGCGATTTCGCGAATCACTTTAACGATGCTGGAAATTTCAGTTGCTGCCGATTCCAGCGCGGAAATTTTATGCGCGGCCTCGGTAACGGATTCTGAAATGCGGCGCATTTCGTCGGCGGATTGCTGAACGACCTGACCGGAAGCGCTGGATTTTTCCCCCGCGTCTGCTGACATCTGATGAGCCTCGTGTGCTCGATCACTGATGTGGCTGATGCTCACCGTCATTTCTTCCACACTGGCCGCCATGCCGATGGCTGAATCAGCTTGCGCCCGTCCCGAATCTGACAAGGTACTCATCGAGGCAGCGAGTTCGCTGGAGGACTGGAACAATTTTTGCGAGCTGCCACGAAGTTCGGCCATCATGCTGCGCAATTGGTTTTGCATAATGCCGAGAGAGGCGATCAAGCTGTCTTTGTTCTTTCCCTCAGTTTTGATTGTGCCGCTCAGGTCGCCTTTTGCGATACGTGCGGCGATGTTGGCGGCATATTCCGGTTCTCCGCCTATCCGTTGCATGACACTATTCGCAACCAGCACGGCAATGGCAGTAACGATGCCCAATGCCATAACGAATACGGCGAGTACTCCCCAGTTTGCTCTAGTCAATGTGGCGGTAGCATTGGCTTCGATCTGTGCGTTGGCCGCGTTGGTTAGATTGACCACGGCGTCGATTGCTTTGCGGTGCTGCTCATAGGCTTCGCTCATGGATTTTAATGCTTCTGTCATCGCCTCATGATTTCCCTGTAGCGCCGCCGGAAGAAAACGCTGTTCCGCGATTTCATAGAAACGAGCCGCGGGCACATCGGCAGTCTCGGTGAGAGCCAGTTTGATATTGCCAACCAAAGCCTGCTGTTTCCAAAACTCGTGGCGGGTGTTGTAGTCGGCGTGCAACGCTTTGAGGCGGTCGGCCAGAGCACTCATTTCTTCCGGTTTTGCGCGCGCCATTTGCAGCACAACCAAATACGACTCCAGTATATATTCGGGTGGGGGCAAGATGTCGGCCACCAAGTCCTTGCCCAATACGATCTGGGTATAAACCGGGCCGCTTACTTTCATTTCTTCCAGTGTTTTATAGAACCATCCGCCCAGCACCAAATTGCCCAGCGCCACTGCCGCGATCAATACGGCAAAGCGCTGCTTAAGACTGAATTTAT
Source organism: uncultured Gallionellaceae bacterium (assembly GCA_964639585.1). GTDB lineage: Bacteria > Pseudomonadota > Gammaproteobacteria > Burkholderiales > Gallionellaceae > PALSA-1006. The sequence continues at coordinate 9,179 of CAZXDK010000061.1, forward strand.
CTAACATGATCTCTTCCTGAGGTGATTTACATGTTGCAGGCGGGATGTAAAAAGCACCCGTACTTCCCCCTAGCGGCAACCACATGAAAAACTTTAATATTTTTTATTGGTCGATGTTGCATGCCAGCGATTCTGCCAACACGCCCACTCCTATCCAGTCCAATTCCAGCGCACCTGCGGGAGTGGTAATACTTATTCCCGTGTCATGTACCAAACCAACGAATGCCGCATCGCTGGCTATCGGGCTCATATAAATTTCGCGCTCCGGGCTTACCCCATTGCGCACGGCGACCAGCGCAAACGAAAGGCTGGAGGCTTCGGCCATGGTGAACCTCAACGCGAGATCATCCGCAAAGTGCACATGGATCAACTTACCGAATGCACGATGCCGGGAGTTGCTCACCTCGAAACGCAAAGTAGATGACTCAGGCATGGGCAGCGATCTTTGCATTCTTAAGCATCTTCATACACTCACGATTCGCGGCGAGTTCCAGTGCGGTGAAATCGTCGAGCGTCATCAGTTCGGTATTCGCCCCCGCCTCCAGCAGCAATTTCACCAGCGGTGTTTTGCCTGCTGAAGCGCAATAAATCAGCGCCGTGGCGCCGTTTATATTTTGCGTATCAAGCGGCGCGCCTGACCGGATTTAAAGCGCTGGCGCATGGCTCGCTATCGGCAAAGCAGGCGAACCACAATGCGCCGTTGTTGTCGGCGTTCATTTTGTGCACTGCCGCCCCGCGCGCCAACAATGCTTTGAGCACACCGACATTTCCCAATCGGGCGGCATGCATCAGCGGCGTGGCGGCGTTGGCGATGGTGCGTTCAATATCCAACGGCTCGGATACATCAAATCCTGCTTGCGCCAGCCAACCTTTAAGTTCGTGCTCGTTCATATCTATCCATTCGATTCATTGGTAAGCGGGTAAGGTGGAGATGCGCGGATCGTCCAGCGCCATACCCACGGCATAGTGGTAGATCACCTGAAACGCATCATCTTTGAGGCCGAGCACTTCATGGACGGTCTCGTCGAAAAAACAGCCTATGCCAGTGCCGCGCCATCCGGCAGCCTCGGCCTCCAGCGTAATCACGTGCCCCAACATGCCCGCCTCCCAATGCAGGTGCCGGTACGCGGCGGGATCGGCGGCGACAGGTGCGGCGAACTCGGCCACCATCATGAAGGTGACCGCACATTGCGTGGCAATATCCTGATGGCACGACAAGGTGCGCGCGGTTTTTCCGGCGCGGGCGGCGATGAGTTGATACAAGGGCAAGTCGGGATCGGCGGCTTGCCAAGTGAAGGTGTCGCGGAATGCGGCTTGCAGCGATGTCTGCGCGGCATTATTTCGCGGCATCACATACACGCCGGGCGCGACGCCTTCGACGCGATGCACGAGCAACACCGGATGCACGCGCGCCGCCCCCGTCCACATATTCCACACCGGTGAGCCGCCGGGCAGCAGGCCCGCGAGCATGCGCCTGAATACAGTCTGCGGCATCACCGACTGCCCGTCGAAGGCTTGCGCGCTACGCCGCTTCAAAAGCACCTGTGCGGCACGGATGTCGTTGTTGCCGAGGCTCTCTGCCACTGCGCCGAAATGCACTGCATCCGTCGCTGGCGACTTGCCGCGCGTGGCCACCGCCACCTCTTCTATCACCGGCCATTGGTACAAAGGACGCGCATCGAGCAAGCCGGGCTTGCCTGCCCAATGCGGCCATTCCAAAGGCAAGGCGCTTTCCCTTGCATGCAGCGCCACAATCACCTCGGCCTCTTCGCCTTCCACACCCGCAAAATCTTCCGCGCGATCCAGACCTAGACCATGAGCAACCATCGCCGCATCCAGCCCCAGCAAACGCGGCATCCAACCGTGCAATGCCGCCGCATAACCCAGCGCCGCCAACACATGCCCCATATCGAGCTGGCAATAACGGAAGGCGCGCTCGCCATATTTCCATGCTTCGCGCCAGTGGATGGAACTGAAGCCCAGCCATACTCCGCTTGCGGGTGAGCCACCCCATGCGCGCCGCTCCAAGGCGTGATGCAGGTTGTGGTAGTGATACAAACCGTCTTCCAGCCCTTCCGCGCCTGCGGCGATCAGCCAGGTCTCGGTCGGATGCAGATTGCCCGACGAAGGATGGGCGCGCAACGACCAGCGCGCACCGGCATATTCTTTCCATGCGGTGAGGCCCACGCACAAGCGTAAAAAAGAACCGAGGCTTTGGGTGTTAAACGGCAAAGATACACGGGCTTCGGCTAGCGTTCCCCATGGTATTTCCGCTACCGCAATCTCGCGCGACAGCGCAATCTGTGCTGCGCCGCTCCAGTCACGGAACGCCTTGGGCTGCGCTTCCCAATCCAGCGTGCCCGGGCCTGCCGCATAACGATCCAGCGCGTGTTTGCTACGCGAGTGGTAAGCCGACACGGTAGCGACACGGGCGCCGTTCATCGTTAATTCAATCCGGTCAACTCGTCACGCAGGCAACCGATGGGCTCGGCCAATGTGCCTTCCGCATCCATCTCGAAACGCACCAGATATATCTCTTCATCGGGCATTTCCTGCGCATGGCCGACGTTGACCACCACACCGCGCGTACCCGTGGCGGCCAATAAGGCATCGGGCGCCATGCCCGGAATACTGCTCTCGCCCGTTTCCTCCAGCACTTCGTTGTACAGGTCTTGCGCCGCGAACACCATGTCGCCCATTTGGAATCTACTCATCTGCCTCTCCAATAACTTTAATCACTTACCCGTCAAATGATGTCAAAACGCGACAAAAATTCCTTATCACTCTGGCGGTTTTGCAGGGCGCGCTCCTGCCCCACCTTGCTGGTTCCAGCTCGTCCGGCTTAGGATTAAATTCCGTTCGTGTTGAGCGGCGAGGCATCCACCGGCGCACTCCCTGCGGGGGCAGTCAAAACAGGCACGCAGCCTGCACCAGAACTCTCCAGAGTTTATCGATGAACTCTGGCGAACGATCTCTGTAAACTACAGCGCCGGGATCAGTTTCGCTTCGCGGCGTATAGTTTCTCCGCTCCCCCACACCGTGACCATTTCCACGAACCAGCGTGTGTCGCGCGGATGCGGGCAGAACAGATCGTACTCCGCATAAAAGCTGCCGTCGCTGTTGAGTGTCAACACGCCGCAACGCGCGTTGCGCGTATTGCGCCAGATGCCTTCGTAGCCCGGAAGCTGGTTGGATGGATCGGTGACGCAGACAAACTGCACCGCAGCCAGCTCGATTCTGGGCGCATTGCCCGGCAGCGTGTAGCGCTCCGCCTCCTGTTGCAGCGCTTGCACGATGCGCCCGGCCAGCGCCTTGCTCCCGTCGGGAAGCTGCGGCGATGCGGCAAGTTCTACCATATATCGGCAGGTGTTTTCAGACGCTCAACCACCTTGCCCCCCACCAGATGCTCGTCGAATATCGCACTCACATCGGCTTTGCTGACATTGCTGTACATGACGCCTTCGGGATAGACCAGCACATTCGGCCCCATGTTGCACGGGCCGATACAACCGCTGGGCGTCACCAACACCTGGGTGAATAGTTGGCGTTGCTGCCATTGCTTCATGAATTCATCCACCACTTCGGCGCAGCCATTCTGCGCACAGGAGCCGCGCGGATGACCAGCGGGGCGGCTCTGGGAACAGACGAATACATGTTTTTCCGGTTTTGCCATGGTTATGCTCCTGCCGCAAGAGGTTGATGGGTGTGGCACTGTTTGGGGCAGACGCGGCTGCATGAACCGCAACCGATGCAATCCTGCGCATCGGCGAGGGTCATCACCATGCAGTTGTCTTCATCCTCGTCATAGTTTTCGTCGTCCTCGCTGCGTTCGACCAGTTCGAACACTTTGCGCGGACATACTTTGTAACAGCGACCGCAGCCGATGCAGTTCGCCGCATTCAGATCGGTGACAAAAGTGGGTTCGTAAGGCGTTCCGCCTCGGGTGACTCCGGTGATGTTAGCCATGATTTTTCCTTTGCTTATCCTTGTGCGGCTTTTTGTGCTGCGATCAATTTTGCGTTTGCATCCGCCCATGCCTGGCAGGCGTCATAGGTCGACTGCGCGATGCCGGGAATCTGCTCGTATCCGGCAGGCAGTTTATCTTCGACCAGATCGTGCAACTGCGAAGCCCATTCGCTGGAAATGCGTTTGAGTTTTTTTACTTCCTTGTCTAGCGCTTTCAATTCTTCTTCGGTCATAAAACTAGTCCTTAGTTGTCAGGATTGAGGATTGAGTAAAAACCGCAGCTCCGCCTCTCACTCAATCCTCAGTCCTAAATCCTCAATCCTGCATCACATTCCCGCCACTTCCGGGTACTTGCCAACAATCTCCAGCGCCACAGCCAACAGCTTATCCGCCTCATCCTTCATCTTGGACAGGCTTTCAAAGCCATAGCGGTGCACATCGCGCAGGGTCTTGTCCATCACCACCAGCTTGCCCACAGTGATAACCCCGCGGCCAAAACCTTCATGCGTAATGTTGATCATGGGCACCGCCATTTGTCCGCACTCTTTTTCGACCAACGAAGCGATGGCGTTGTAGAACGCCTTGATGCGCGACAGCAGGATTTCGTCGGGATCGCCGATCACGGGAATCTCGCGGCGCTGTTCTTTGGTGACAACATAAGGCGCCAAAATACGCTCCGCAGGCCAGCCGTCATACGTGCCATAGCTGTCGATGGCGCGCATCTGCTTGACCATTTCCAGAATAAAATCGGTAGTCAACAACGGGTCTTGCGCTACTGCTTGATTCATGGTGTTTCTCCTTTTAATAAATTCAGATTGGTTTTGTGTGCCTGTAACTTTGGCGTCCAGCCGGATAAACGCGCCAACAAAAAACCCGCGGCAAAACCGCCACCCGCCCCGAGCACTGCGCTGACATCTCCACCGCCCAGCGCAGCGGCCACACCCGCGCCGACAAGGGTGAGCACGCAGGGGAGCAGGTAGACCAGCAGCCCGGCTTTAAGCAAATCCCCCTCGCTCATGCTCAATTGCAAATCGTCCCCCGCTCGCACATTTGAATCGCAACTCACTTCGATGGCTTGCCGGTTGCCCGAAAAATATTTACCCAAGCCCGACACACCGCAACTGCTGCGCGATTTGCAGCCGCCGCAGCCGGACGTCAGCGTCGGCTCGACCCGCGCCATGCCGTTGACTATAGAGACCACCCGCGCGCTGGTTTCGATCATTCTTGCCACTCCTCGTCTTCGGCGAACTTGCCGCTGCCGGATTGCTTTTTAAGATGTTTCGCCAACCAAACAGGGGGCTCATTCAGCAGACTTTTTTTCAAGCCGGACAACAATTCGTCGATGGCCGTTCCTTCGTCCACCCGCATCGGCTGTATGCTCTTGGCCAGCAGTTGCTGAATCGCCGATGCGCCCACCGCATTGCAATACACCGCCGCGCAATCGCCCAGTAAATCCACTTTGGCCGCAAGCTTGCCTTCATGCCCGTCCATCGCAGTCTCGATAAATTCGGCCACTTCGATCAGGCGTGATTCGTGCCCATCCAGCTCGTAGATGGAAAATGCCTCGGCTGCTCCGAAGTGTTGATTGACCGCGCGGCGGTCGCTGCTCGCAAAAGCGATCTTTACCGTCATATCTTTCTCCTTAGTGTCCACCAGGCGCAGATGTCGCACGACCTTCTCCTGTCCGCTGGGCGTAGATAGAAACGTAGGGCGCCGGCTCGTGCTGGCCGTGCTCAACCAGCATATTGGCCAGATCGAACAGCGTCTGGCGCGTGCCGCGATAACCGATCCACAGGCGTTGGTAACCGCCGATCAGATCGAATTGCGGGAATCCTGCGCGCAACAGCGGTATGCCGAGCCGGCGCGCGCTTTCCGCCGCATGCGAGTTGCTGATGACGAGCTGTGCGCCGTTGCGTTTGGCCGCGATCTCCATGTCTTCCAGATCGCCGATAGCCACTTGTGCTGCGCGCACCTCCTGCAAAATGGCGGCGCGCGCCGGGGCGACTGCCGCCACCACCTCGCACCCCATTTCGCCCAGCAGACGCGAAAGGCCGTAGAGCAGATCCGGGTCGGCGGCGATGGCTACGCGCGCAAAGCCCAGCATGAAGTGGCAATCCACAATGGCGTCCTGCAACTGCGCGCGTTGGCGCTCGATCTTTTCCGGCACCGGTTTGGCGCTGATCTCGGCGAGTGCGGCGACGAAACCGTCCACCGCCTCCAGACCCATGAGGCAATCAAAGCGGTAATCGGGCACGCCGGTCTGCTGTTTGAGAAAGTCCGCCGCCTCGTACAGCGAATTGCCCAGCACCAGCGTGGCCACGGATGCGCCCATGCTGGAAATATCCGACACCGGCGTGCCGCCCGTCGTCACCGGGCTGGTCTCCTGTTCGGTTAAGTGGCCGTCGAGCGAGTCGGCGATATCCGGCAACACCAATGGGCGCAGTCCGAATGCTTCGATAAGTTCTTTGATGTGCTCAATATCGCCGGGCGTGAGGAAGGCGCCCGCCAACACGTTGACCTGTTTTTTGCGCTTGCCGACATTCCCCCCCCCCAACCCTCCCCCGGAGGGAGAGGGCGCGACCGTGGGAAGCAATGTTTCCAATACTGCCTTGACCGCGAGTGCGTAACCGCTCTCCAGGCAACCGGTGAAATCCGGTGTATTCACCGGCACGACGGGAATATGCGCATACTCGGGATGTGCCGCGTAGAAATCCTTTACCAGGCGTTTGATGTCCGTGCCCTGCGTTTCGGAAAGTCCTGTGGTCGGCAAACCGATCAAAGCGGGTTTGCTCTTTTCGCACACCGCTTTCAGACCCTCGATCACGTTCTCGTCGGCGTTCAGCACCGTGGACACCTGATCCATCGCGGTGGTTTGCAATGGAATAGGCTCGCGGAAGTGGCGCACGAAATACACTTTGCCGAACGCGGTGCAGCCCTGCGAACCGTGCATCATCGGCATGGCTTTATTGATGCCGAGAAAAGCCAGCGAGGCGCCGATAGGCTGGCTGGCCTTGAGCGGATTCACCGCGAGCGCTTTGTTGCGTTTCAGTATCTCTGCCATGTCACGCCCCCAACTCCACACCCGGCACGCCCGCCTTCGCCCATGGCGCGGGCTTGCGCACCGCATTCCACACCGGGCTCTGCAAGGTCAGCGCGAGTTGGCGCGCGAGTTCGATCATGCCGCTGTAGCCCTCGTAACCGAATTCGCGTTCCTGATTGATGTCGAGAAAAGGAATCTTGGCTTTCAGCGCGGTGTACATATTGCGGCCTCCGGCGATGAGGATGTCGGCCTGATATTCTTTCACCACACCGAGCAGGGCTTTGGGACTGCCGTCGGTGATCATTTTGGTCTTCTCGCCCATGATCTCGCGGATGCGCGCTTTGTCTTCCTCGGTGGATTTGTTGGTGCCGGTGGCGACCACCTCCAGCCCCAGGTCCTGCAAGGCGGAAACGATAGACCACGATTTCACGCCGCCGGTGTAGAGCAGCACGCGTTTACCGCGCA
>CAZXDK010000062.1:0-16080 GCA_964639585.1 uncultured Gallionellaceae bacterium
GGAGCCCGGACTTTCCTCCCCGCCCTTGCGGACGCGGCGACTGTCTAGCCAGCTTCGGCGCGGAGTTTAACCCAGATTGGAAAAGCAGTCGGCAATGAATTGCGCCAACTCAAAGGTCACCCGCAGAAGCTCTTGCATTAGCGCCCCCAAGCGTCAGCTTGCGGATAGCAAGTAACAATCGCGTATATCGCATTCGCCCCGTGGAAAATGTTCGGCTTAATTGTACTGAGCGACTGCTGCTCAGCCTTAGGAGATAGTGGCGATTTTCTGAAAATGGATTCGTTTCCGTCTACTGAAATGTCCGATCAAACTATTTTCGAACAATCCCTTAGAATTCTTGTCACCATTAATTTTCAGCGTCAAAACCAAGTCAGCTAGTGCTAATCAGCATTAACACGAGTCATGTAATGATAACTACCCCTTGGTTTGGTAAAAAATGCTGGAACTGCTTCATCTTGGCGATTCGATAAAACCCATTAAATCATCAGAATCCTCCGGTAGAATGCCCCCTTCAATCTTGATAGTTACCCATAGGTCGCATGGTTCAACAGTCAGAAAACGAAGCTACAACAAGGACGCAATTGATAGACGTTCAATTAGCTCGTTCCGGCTGGTCAAAGAACCGTAGGGCTCTTGTAGAGGAGTACGCTCTTCAAGCTGCCGCGCCCGAGTCCTCTTATGGCGGAATTCAGTTTGCGGACTATGTATTACTGGGCTCTGATGGAAAGCCTATTGCTGTAGTTGAGGCAAAGCGCACCTCACGTGACGAAATTTCCGGGAAGCGCCAGGCAGCAGACTATGCTGATGTCATCAAAGCCAAATTTGGTAACGATCCATTCATCTTCCTTACCAACGGAAAAGAAATTCAATTCTGGGATCGCGGTCGTTATCCGCCTCGAAAAATAGCGTGCTTCTACACCCGCGATGACCTCGAACGTCTGCGCCACCAAAGGCAATATGCTCAGCCACTGGGCGAAGTTACTATCAACGCAGATATTGCCGGTCGTGATTACCAGAATGAAGCAATCCGCCGTGTCACCGAAGGAGTTGATGCAGCCAAACGCCGGTTCCTACTGGTCATGGCGACAGGCACAGGCAAGACGCGAACGACCATTGCCCTAGTGGATACACTGTTACGATCCAAGCGAGTGCAGCGCGTGCTGTTCTTGGCCGATAGGCGCGAGCTCGTCCGCCAAGCGATGTCAGAGTTCAAGACGCACCTTCCCAACGAAAGCCTTGCTCGGATTGAAAGCGGGGAAACTTCTGGTGCGCGCATCCAGTTCTCAACCTATCCAAGCATGATGCAGGTTTATGAGCGTTTATCAGTCGGGTATTACGATCTGATCGTGGCCGACGAAAGTCATCGCTCGATCTATCAACGCTACAAAGCAATTTTTGATCACTTCGATGCAATTCAACTCGGCCTTACCGCCACCCCAACTGACTATATCGACCACAACACATTTGAGTTGTTCGATTGCGGCGACGGCCTGCCGAGCTACTACTACAGCTACGAGCAAGCCATCGAGGACAAGAACCTCGTCAACTACCGCGTGCTGGATGCACAAACCAACTTCCAGCTCAAAGGCATTCAAGGCGACACGCTGCCAGAACCCTTGAAGCAAATGGCTCGCGACCAAGGCGTTGAACTCGATGAACTCAACTTCGACGGCAGTGAAATCGAAAAGGGCATCATCAACCAAGGCACCAACGATGCCATGGTGCGCGAGTTTATGGACAAGAGCCGCAAGGATGTCCGGGGCTTGCCGCACAAGACGATTGTCTTTGCCGTCAGCCATGCACACGCCAAGCGCCTCTACGAAAGTTTCAACCGCCTTTACCCTGAACTACAGCGCCAAGGCATGGCTGAGATTATAGATAGCCACATGGAGCGTGCAGACGCAACACTGGACGACTTCAAGTACAAGACCATGCCGCGAGTCGCCATCTCCGTGGATATGCTCGACACGGGTATCGACGTACCGGCGATTCAAAACCTGGTTTTCGCCAAGCCAGTTTTCAGTCGCGTAAAATTTTGGCAAATGATAGGGCGCGGTACACGACAGCACACCGATAAAGCCACGGGGGACATCAAGAAAGATTTCCTAATCATCGATCACTGGAAAAACTTCGCCTATTTCAAGCTCAACCCGGAAGGTGAAATCGACCACCCTACCGAGCCTTTGCCGGTCAGGCTTTTCCGCTTGCGCTTGGAAAAGTGGCAGCTCCTACATGCACAGCAACATGATACACAGCCCGCTATTGAAGAGCTGCAAGCTATGCTGTCTGCATTACCCCGCCAAAGCGTGAACATTCGACCGCATTGGGATGAGCTGGACGCGCTACTGAAACAATGGCCTGAGCCCAGTCACGCCTCGCTAGAGCACCTGAGTAAATCCATCGCCCCACTGATGCGACTTGCCCCGCTCTGGGGGCTGGATGAACTCCAATTCCGTATTTGGTGTGAGCGACTCACTGTCGCTTGGCTGAAATCAGATCAAGGAGAGCTCGCTAAAGTAAGCAAACAAATTCAGGACGCTGTTGCCAGCTTGGCGGACGACATACCCGAGGTGAAGCGAGTAGAAGAACAGCGTGCATGGGTTCGCTCCGCTGGTTTCTGGCAGCACTTAGACCTTGCAAGACTCATCATGCTGCAAGTCACCTTTGCACCACTGATGAAGTACCGCACTACCGCGCCAAGCACTACGGTTGAAATCAATCTGCCGGACAGCATTACCCAGCGCAGTTGGATCATCTACGGCCCTACCGGTGAGGGCGCTTTCGCCGAAACCTACCGCGAGCAAGTCGAAGTCTTGGTGCGCCGCATGGCCGAGCAACTGCCCGAACTCGCTAAACTCAAGCAGGGTGATACGTTGAACGACGAAGAGATCGACCGCATCAGTGCAACCCTGAATCAGGCCGATCTGTTTGTCACCGAAGATACCTTGCGCAAAGCATTTGAAGCGCCCGCTGCATCGCTGGCCGATTGCCTGCGCCACATACTCTGCGAAGATGCAAAACTGCCCAACCGCGAAGAGCGCATCAATAAAGCTTTTGACACTTTTATTGCCGCGCATGGCTACTTGCGTGCCAATCAGCTCAACTTTCTGCGGGCAGTAAAAGCCGCCGTGCTCCGCCATGGTCGTATCACCCGCGCCGCACTCAGCGAACCGCCGCTATCGCGTATCGGTCGCGTCGAAACGTTGTTTCCGTCGCAAGACATCGAAGAACTCATACACCTCGCCAACCAGTTGTTGGACGAGGCCGCCTGAACCACAAAGGAATTATTGAATGCTAGCACCACACATCAAGAAAAAAGTCGACGAACTCTGGAATCGCTTCTGGGCCGCAGGCCTCACCAACCCCTTGGTGGCTGTCGAGCAGATTACCTACTTGCTGTTTCTCAAGCGTCTTGAAGACATCGACCTCAAGCGCCAGCAGCGCGGCTTCCCCTCTATTTACTTTGGTTTCGAAACCTGCAAGTGGAGCTACATCCGGCAGGACAAAACCAACCCCACCCACCTGATCGAGGTCGTGTTTCCCTGGTTGCGTGATCTGGACAAACACTTCACCGGTGCCAGCGCCGACGGCACAGAACTCGCCAGCCTCAACAACCGCATGGCCGATGCCTACTTCCAGCTTGACCCCAACAAAGGCAAGGTGCTGAGCGACGCCATCGACAAGATCGACGAACTCTTTGCCCGCGCGGGCGATGGCTCCGCCGCTCAAGACATCATGGGCGACACCTTTGAATACCTGCTCAGCGAAGTTGCTACCGCTGGCAAAAACGGCCAATTCCGCACCCCACGCCACTTGATCCGCTTCATGGTCGAACTGCTCGACCCCGAACCCGGCCAGCGCATCATCGACCCCGCTGCGGGCACCGGCGGCTTTCTGTTCAGCGCCCAGCAATATCTGATGCGCAAATATTCGGCGCAAGGCAATCTGGTGCTGGAATGGGATGGCACCCCGCACCGCACCGATGGTGCTGCTGCCACCCCCGAGCAATACGCCGCCATTCACCACGGTGCCAATTTCGTCGGTCTCGACAACGACCGCACCATGGCCCGTATTGGCTGGATGAACCTAGTGCTGCACGACGTAAACGACCCGCACCTCTACCAAGCCGACAGTCTTTCAAAACGTGATCCGGCCAAGCGCTCAACCGAGTTGCTGACACCAGAGAGCTACCACTTCGTGCTGGCTAACCCACCGTTTACTGGCACCGTGGATAGCAACGATCTGGAGAAAGACAGCAAGCTTTTCCCTCGCGCCGCCGAGAAGGGCAAGAAGAAAGACGACGCCATCACCAATAAAAGCGAACTGCTGTTTCTGTGGCTGATGCTCGACCTGCTGGAAGTCGGTGGTCGATGCGCGGTGATCATTCCCGAGGGCGTGCTCTTTGGCAACACCGATGCTCATGTGCGCCTGCGCCGTGAACTGCTTACCGAGCATGTAGTCGAAGGCGTCATCTCCCTGCCCGGCGGCGTGTTCCAGCCCTACACCGGCGTCAAGACATCCATCCTTATCTTCCGCAAAGAAACCCGGCGTGACGACAAGAAAACTCTCACCGGCAGCATCACGCCACGCACCGAGCATGTCTGGTTCTATGAGGTAGAAGAGGACGGCTATTCGCTCGATGCCAAACGCAACCCCCGCCCCGGCCAAAATAACGACCTGTGGGACGCACTGGAAAAATTTAAAGCATGGCGTGCTCAAGGCCTTAGCGGAGCACAGCAAAATGAAAAAGTCTTGCGGCAACCGGCATTCCGCGCCGAGCGCTGGCGTCAAGCTCTGCTGCGTGACACTGCCGACAAACTTACTCCGGCGGGCGAAGCCTTTGCGGAGCTGCCCGACACCAGCATGTGGGACGGACAAGTCTGGGGGATTCATGAGCTGTTTACAGAGCTACCTGCAGCACCTAACGAGGCAGAGGCATTCGTTATAGCTAACGCGCAAACGGCTTTCAATGAACTGATGATTAAGCGGCTAGCACCCCTAGCAGGAACGGCCTACCAGCAAGGAGGAAATCGTAGCGCAGAGCAGATTGCTAAAGACTGGGAAAAGGCCATCAAGACATTCGAGATTGACCTGAAACGTACGGCCAAAGAGTGCGAATCCTGTTTCGAAAAAGAAGACTCGCCCGCGCTAGCAATCTGGAAAAATTTGGTGAAGAGGCAAAAGGTCGATTCGGAATTAACACAAAGTGCGCTCAGTCATTATCACAATGGCGCGACCTATTCGATCAATCCATCTCCAGTGAAACCGGCGTTCAAGCCGAAGAAAACACTATCGGATGATGAGTGGAAGACAGGGCTGTTAGCCATTGCCCGCGAAGTCGCCAAGCTTGATGGCTTCGATGTCACCCTGCGCAGCTTGGCCATAGACCAGGTCACGGCACTGAAAGTGGCCAAGCACTGGGTGGTGCCGGTGCGCGCCAGTGCGATCAATAGCGAGTGGAAATCGGCAGATGGTCAATTCATCGGCTCCCACGATGTTAACGGCATGGTGCGTTCCGCTTATATCGAAGCCATGCTCGCCGCTGGTCTCTACGACAACAAAGGCGAACTCAAGGATGGCCTGCTCGACCCAGACTGCATCGAGGCCCGTGATTGGAACCTCTCGGCTGGGCAATACAAGCCTTTCGACTTTACGCAGCTCAAGAGCGACAAGAGCGTCAGCGAGCTGATTGGCGAGTTGAAATCCACTGAGCAGCAGATCATCGGCGGGCTGGATAAGCTGCTGGCGATGGTGGAGGGGCGGGAATGAAGTTGCCGGAAAGTTGGCGCGAAGTTCGCCTAAATGATGTTTGTGAGATAGGTTCTGGGGACGGAGCACCACAAGAGGAGCAATGGTTTTGCGAGGATGGTGTTCCGTTTGTGCGTGTCAGTGACCTGTCATCGGAGCGCGATGGGAATCGGCTGACCAAGTCTCGCGATAGCATCACAGTCGAGGCGATAGAACAACTTCGCCTTCGCAACTGGAAGCAAAACTCTTTGTTGTTTCCGAAAAGCGGAGCATCGGCGCTACTCAATCAACGTGCTTTACTTGGCATAGACGCGTGTGTTGTTTCACATCTAGCGATCATTGAGCCGACTAGCACAATTGATCCAGATTACCTTTATTGGTGGTCAACACAATTCGATGCTGCGCGTGTTGTTCCCGATCCAAGTTATCCATCCATTCGCCTCCAAGACCTCGGCAGAGTTAAATTACCGCTTCCTACACTCCCCGAACAGCAGCGCATCGTCGATGTGCTGCGGCAGGCGGAACAAGAGATAGGGCGCAATCAGCAGCTGCGACAGCAGCAACTCGACTTGATGATCAAGGCCGCACTAGATCGACTCGTTCTTGCGGTTGACGTAGTTGACTGGGTTCCCCTTGGCGAGGCAGTGGAAACTCGTTACGGCACATCGGTATCCGCCGATGCCACCGCTGACACTGGTACACCAGTTCTTCGCATCCCCAATGTCATGGGTGGTGAGGTTGATACAGCCGACATGAAATATGTCGAATTGCCACAGGCCGAATTAAAGCGCTTGCGCTTGGAAGAGACGGATGTGCTAATTGTCCGTTCCAATGGAAACCCTGATTACGTCGGTCGATCCGCGCCTATCACCGAAGATATTGCACGGTCGGAAATGGTTTATGCGTCGTATCTCATCCGGCTTCGCACCAATACCGAGCGATTACTTCCCGAATACCTAAGTGCCTTTTTGAACAGTGCCTTTGGCCGTGCAGCGATGCGAAATGCTATTCGCACGACAGCAGGTCAAAGCAATCTGAGCGGTGAAAACCTGACCAAGGTTCGGCTCCCGATACCATCCCTTGCTGAGCAAGAACTTTTCCGAAAGTTTTGGTTACAAGTAAAAGCCTTGCGGCAACTCATCAGCCAATCAGAGCACACTACGGAAGAGCTTCGTGGTGCCCTGACTATCTACGCGCTGTCTGGTGAATTGACAGAGGATTGGCGGCTTCAGAATCCTGAAGAAATCGCGGCTGCCGCTGTGACCCGCGACGCTCTCCTGCGCGAGCGCGGTGCCAAGCTTGTCAGTCGTCCATCCGAACCGGCGACCTTGATGCCGGTCACCAAGGACTGCCAACGCCTCGCTCGCCAGTGGTTGCTCTCTGAACTAAGCGAATTCCAGCGTCAAGTGTTCGTCGCCTTCAGCGCTTACCCCGAGCAACCGCTGTTGGCTGAAGATGCCGATGTCTTTGCCCGCTTCTGCGATGACGAAAACGTGTTTGAACTACTCAAGGGTTTTGGCCCCTCACTAAACAACCGCATCCGCCGAACTCTCAGCCAACTATCGTCACTGGGCCTGATCGCTAAAATAACGCTGCCCAAGCAAAATCCCCAGACCGGCGAGCGTGACTACCTCAAGGCTTTCCGTTTATTACGCGAAGACGAAGACACGAAGATGGCTGATATAGAGACGCTGCGGAGAGTGCTGCCCTCCGGCGATGAAACGGTTAGGTATTACTTCACAGTGGTGTTGGATTATGAAACTTCGGAGCACGCGGGCGCAGGAGGCATGTTCCAGGTCTCTGCATTGAGCGATGAAGACGACAAGGATTGCACCGACCTGGTAGACCAAGGCAAGCACTACGCCGCGCTCGACGAGTTGGCCAACGACATCGCGCGCCGCCTGAGTGTTCGAGCCGATCAGATTGAGTTGGAGGAATAAGGATGCGCCTGCGCTATCTACATCTTCAGAACTATCCGCCGATCAAGGACATCCATGTCTGCTTCGCCAGCGGTTCTCCACTGGCGAGGGATTGCGCCATCCGTTTTGTCGTGGGTGTAAATGGCAGCGGCAAGTCCAATCTGTTGCGCGCGGTGGCCGAGGTTTTTCTGGCACTGGCTGATGAGCGTCTGCCCGCATTTCCCGTCAGCCTTGTCTACGAGTTAGGACAACGGGGGCAATCAGACCATTACACATTCGTAATTGATTGCCCCGGCCAAAAGTCGCAGGCAAGCATATGGGTGGCCTCCAATTTCGCTTGGTCTGACGATACCTCCCAATATTATTTTGAAAAACTCATCGAGCGTGTTCGTGCGAATAGAGAGCCAGTGTTCGCATCGCTGGTCCCCGCAGGTACTTGGCCGCAGAAGCCAGGTATTGCAATGCCGAAGGCGATACTGGCCTACACCACTGGTGATTTGCGCCCTTGGCGTTCGGTGTGGAACCGCAATCAGGATGCGCAGGGCTTGCTGGGAAATAGTGACGGCGAGGTCGATCTCAACGACGAACGTCCTGCTGGTTGGACTGTCGCCCAAGAGGCTGCACTGCAAGCAGCACGGCAAGTGGTGTCAAGCGACGAGATAAACGATATCGCCCCAAGCACGGCGGCATCCGCCACGTATCGTCGCCCGATTTTGTTGGATGCCACTCTGCTTAAATGCGCTTTGCTGGCCGTGGCGTTGCCGCAGGCTTTTGTCGCGACCGCAGACTACCCGGAACGGGCAGAGGTCGATGCCGCCATGGCGCAATTGCTCCGCCGCGACGACAACAAGAATGCCTTACAGGAATTGCTTGAGCGCGGGGGCTGGCATCATCTAGTTTCAGTGGGCTTTCGCAGTCGCTTGCAAGCCAGCACCTGGGATCGCAAGCTAAGTGAAACCGCCCACGACTGGTGGCTATGCGCAGGCGAAGTGGTCGCAGAGCCTCATCCGGTTGAATCACGCCGTACCTTGTTTTTCGATTTGAAAGGTGCATTTAACACACAAGGCCTGCCAACACGAACGACGGTTGATCTGAGCACCTGCACCACGCAAGGCGAGGCGCTATGGGCGCTACTCGGTGCGAAGGATGCCACCGCTTTCGAGCTGTTTACCCGTTTGCTCGAATTGAATCAGGCCGGGTTATTTGATGATGTGCTCTTGCGCCTGCGTCGTCAGCCAGTGCCCGAAGCGAATAGAGACGAGGCAGAACAAGACATCGGTGTTTTGCGCTATGAAGAGCTGTCTGACGGTGAGCAGATGGTGCTGGGGCGCATGGCGCTGTTTCATTTGCTGCAAGGTCAGCAGGATGCCTTGCTGCTCCTCGACGAACCAGAAACTCATTTTAACGACAAGTGGAAACGCGAAATCGTCGACATCATCGACGACGCTATTGGTAATACAGCCAACGACGTGCTGATTTCCACCCACTCCGCCATCGTGCTCTCGGACGTGTTTAACAACGAAATTGTCATGGTGGAAAAAACGGCCAATGGTTCCGGCGTGCGTTCCGTTGATGAGCCTACTTTCGCTACTGACCCCAGCGCCCTGATGATGACGGTGTTTGGTGCCGACGACAGCATTGGCAAGCGAGCGCAGGAATTCATCGAACGAAAATTGGAGCAAGCAACTGGCACGCCCGCAGAGATTGTGGATTTGGAGCGATTGATTGCGCGAATGGGATCGGGCTTTTACCGTAGCGAATTGCGAACACTGTTGAACACGTGGCGGGGCGGGAATGCTTAAACCCATTCATCTAGTGTCGTGCTCGCCCGCGCTGGCAGCTTGCCAGCGCTTGATGCAATTGCTGGCCCTTTGGCTGTGTGATCCCACCACAACGGCGGCAAGCATCACTCAGCAAAACCTGCAACCTCCCACATTTGCCTCGGCAGTTGAGGCAGATTGGCTCTGGAGCTTTTTGCAGCGAGTTGATGCCGGGCAGACCTTACTCAATCAAGCGAACGCAGTTGCGGACATGCCTGCGCACGAGAAAGCGATGTTGTCCGCCTGGGTTCAGACAGTCTCAGCTTTGGCTGCACAATTTCAGTCCGCACCGATAGCTTGGCCTGTGGTCAGGCCTGATATCGGGGACGCTGCCTGGAAGGCTTTCAAGGTGTTGATGGAAGCCTTCTACGAGAAGGGCCTCCGCAGTGGCCTGCCATATCTTGCTGATGGCACGCCGACGTCGTCCGCCGGCGTCACCTACGCTGACTATGTGCAGGCTTTCCGCGACGCCCACCGTCTGAACCACAACCCAAATGCTCGCGAGGTGTGCGTGCTTTGTGGCGGCCCACTTGGTGATACGCCTCACGTCGACCATTGGATCATCAAAAGCGCCTTCCCGCTACTCAGCGTATGCGCGGATAACCTGCAACTGATTTGCAGCATCTGCAACGAGGCACCCAATAAGGGTGACAAGCCAGTGCATACCGCTGGCAACTTTGCCGAATGGTTCCATCCCTACCTGCGCCCCGGCAGCAGTGCATTGAAATTGGATTATGAGTTGCCAGAACTGGCGGTGCGCTGCAAAGCAATTCAACCCATTGATCAACCTAAGGCGGACAACCTAAATCGTTTGCTCAATCTTGCCGACCGCTGGACGCGGGAATTCAAGGCAGAGTACGCCAAGCAGCAGAACGTACTTCGCGTGCGCGAACGGCGCCGAGTTCAGCAGGCGCAAGCGCGGCATTCACTGGCCGAAGTGCAGACCTATGTGCAGCAGTGGCAAAACGATCTGCCGCCAAGAGAACCACATCACGAAGTGCATCAAGCTCTGTGTGAAGCGATGCTAGAATCGGCCCGCATTGCTGCCTGGCACAGTGAGTTGGGGTTGGTGTCATGACCGCCATTGAACGAACATATTTCAGGGAGCTTGGCACATGACCGAGAAAAAGACTCCGACGGAGAAACAGCCCATCACGGTAACCGAAGGCGCTGAAGCGCCGTTCCTGCTTTACGCTGGCGATGACGAAAAAGTGCATGTCCGCGTGCTCATCCACGCCGAAACCCTGTGGCTGCCCCAGCGCCTTATGGCCGAGCTGTTCCAGACCACCCCGGACAATATCGGCCTGCACCTCAAGAATATCTACGCCGAGGGCGAGCTGGCGGAGCAGGCAACTGCCGAGGATTTCTCGGTAGTTCAAAACGAAGGCGCTCGAGCCGTTCGGCGCACCCTCAAGCACTACAGTCTTGATGCCATCATCGCCGTCGGCTACCGCGTCAGCTCCAAGCGCGCCACCCAGTTCCGCATCTGGGCCACGCAGATTCTGAAGGAATATATCCGCAAGGGCTTTGTGCTGGACGACGAACGCCTGAAGCAAGGCAAGCAGGTGTTCGGCGAGGATTATTTTCTGGAGTTGCTGGAGCGGGTTCGTTCGATCCGTGCCAGCGAACGTCGCATCTACCAGCAGATCACTGACATCTTTGCCGAATGCAGCGTGGACTACGATCCCCAGTCCGACGTTACGAAGACGTTCTACGCCATGGTGCAGAACAAGTTCCACTATGCCATCACAGGCCAAACTGCCGCCGAGATCATCCACAGTAAAACCGACCACACCGCGCCGCATGCAGGCCTGCTCACTTGGAAAAATGCTCCGCACGGTCGGGTGCTGGCCTCGGATGTCACCATCGCCAAGAATTACCTCTCCGAACCGGAGATCAAGCGGCTAGAGCGAACCGTCGCTGGTTTCTTCGACTATATCGAAAACATCATCGAAAACCGTGTGCAGATGAACATGGCCGATATGGCCTTCAGCGTGGATAAATTTCTGAGCTTCAATGAGTACGAGGTGCTGACTCACAAGGGCAACATCAGCAAGACACAGGCCGACCAGAAGGCGCTGGCCGAATATGCAGAATTCAATCGGACACAGAAGATCGAGTCAGATTTTGATCGGGTGTTAAAGGCGACAAAGGCGCTCGGGCTGGCGGATGTGAAGCCGGGGAGCAAGCAGCCTCGGAAAAAGAAATAACTAGCCTTCCACCACTTGCAGACTCACACCCCAGTCGCGCCATTGCCTGGCTTCTTCTTGCAACGCGGTGTCGGTAAGCGGATTTTGCGCGCACCAACTCGCCGCGAGGGTGAGATAAAATTTGGCGCCGCTGAAGCGGCCTTGCATCACCGGCAGTTGCACATCGCTGCGGTTGCGGTAGAACAGCGTGGCCAAACGCAAGGCCATCACCAAAGGAAGATCTTCTTCGGTAAATGAACTAAACAGTTGTCCGCGCATTTTATCCAGGCCGCCCCGCTGCACCAGCGTCAACAGGCTCAAACGATCCTGTTCCTTTTTGGAAAAGCCGGGCATATCGGCATTTTTCAATATGTAGGAGGTGTGCTTGTGAAAACCGCTGTGCGCGACACTGATGCCAATCTCGTGCAACTTTGCCGCCCATTCCAGCAAACGCAATGCTTCTTCATGCCGCTCACCCTGAATAAACTGCTGCGCCAACGCGACGGACAGTCGTTTGACACGCTCGGCCTGGCGCGTATCCACATGGTAGCGGCGCATGAATTGCTGCACGGTCACATCGCGCATATCGTGGTTGTGGAAACGCCCGAACAAATCGTACAACACGCCTTCACGCAACGCGCCCAGCGCGGGCAACATCTGCTCGATGCCCAACTCGCTCAGGGCGGCGTACATGATGGCAAACCCGCCGGCCAGCACAGGGATGCGATCCGTTCTCAGACCCTGCAATTCAAGCCGGCGCAAATCCCCGACACGTATCAATTCCGCGCGCAGCTTTTCCATTCCGTCGCGGGTAATGCCCGCGTCGCTGTAGCCGTTCTGCTCCAGAATGTCACTGAGCACGCGCGCCGTCCCCGACGAACCCAGCGCGATATCCCAGCCCGTCCGCCGGTACTCGTTCACGATGGTTTGCAATTCGGTGCGCGCGGCAAGTTCGGCCTGTTTGAGGCTGTTTTTGGTGACTTTGCCATCCGCAAAATAGCGCAGACTGAAACTCACGCAGCCCATGTACAGGCTTTCCAAATTGATCGGCGCCAGACCGTTGCCGATGATGAATTCGGTCGATCCGCCGCCGATGTCCATCACCAGACGCTTGCCTATCGACTGCGGCATGCCGTGCGCCACACCGAGATAAATAAGACGGGCTTCTTCGCGCCCCGCGATGACTTCGATGGGAAAACCGAGCGCCGCTTCGGCCTGCGGTAAAAATTCGGGCGTATTTTTGGCGACGCGCAAGGAGTTGGTTCCGACCGCGCGCACCGCCTCGCGCGGCAAGCCGCGCAGACGTTCCCCAAATCGCTCCAGACATGCCAACGCACGCTGCTGGGATTCTTTGTCGAGGAGTTTGTTTTCGGTGAGACCGGCGGCAAGCCGCACCGATTCGCGCAGGCCGTCCAGCAAATAAAGCTGCTCGTTATCTACGCGGGCAATTTGTAGGCGAAAGCTATTTGAACCGAGATCAACCGCTGCAAGTATGGGTTGCTGCTGCGACAAAACAATACCTCTTTATGCGCCGACTTCGCGCTCTAGCTCTTCCACCGTGACATGGCGCACATCGCGCCCCTTGACCATATAAACCACATACTCGCACATGTTTTTGGCATGGTCGCCGATGCGCTCGATGGCCTTGGCCACAAACAAAATTTCCAGCGAAGTCGAAATCGTGCGGGGGTCTTCCATCATAAACGTGATGAGGTAACGCATGATGGAGCGAAACTCCTCATCCACCTGCTCGTCCTGGCGCACCACCTGGGCTGCCGTGCTCAAGTCCAGGCGCGCAAAGGCATCCAGCGATTTGCGCAGCATATCCAGCGCAATATCGGAAGCGTGTTTGATCTGATGGTAGCGCGGATGGCGCAGGCGTTCTTTTTGCGACAACAGCTTGGCCATGCGCGCAATTTTTTCGGCCTCATCGCCGACGCGCTCCAGATCGGTAATCGTTTTGATCACCGTCATGATCATGCGCAAATCGCCCGCCGCGGGCTGGCGGCGCACGAGCAGATGATTGCACTCCTCGTCGATCTCCACTTCCATCGCGTTCACACGGTGATCGTCTTCAATAACCCGGTTCATCAGTTCAACATCACCGGAAATAAGCGACTCGATCGCCAGACGAATCTGGCTTTCCACCAGCCCGCCCATTTGCAGCACGCGGGCGCGCACCGCTTCAAGTTCGGCGTCAAATTGCTTGGAGGTGTGTTCGGTGTTGTTCATGGCTGTTTCCTCGAATAGGCTGCTGCAAATCTAAAGTTAGTGTTTTGGGTATAGTGAGCCATACTAACGATATGCCATGAATCTTTTATTACGGCACAGCATTTAAAGTATTATCGTTTGCACGCCCTCAGTCGCGCCCAACAGCAACACGTCAGCGCCCCGGCGCGCGAAAAGGCCATTCGTGACCACCCCCGGCAATTGGTTCAAGGCTGTTTCCAGCTCGACCGGATTGAGAATTTGCAGCCCGTGCACATCCAGAATGATATTGCCGTTATCCGTGGTAAAGCCTTCGCGCAGCTTGGGATGCCCGCCCAGCTTGACCACTTCGCGCCCGACATAGCTGCGCGCCATGGGAATCACCTCGATAGGCAAGGGAAACTTGCCCAGCACGTCCACCAATTTGCTGGCATCGCACACGCACACGAATTTCTTGCTCGCCGCCGCGACGATTTTTTCCCGCGTCAACGCCCCGCCGCCGCCTTTAACCATATGCAAATGGCGAGTAATCTCGTCCGCACCGTCCACGTACACCGGCAACTCGCCCGCCTCATTCAGCGAAACAACGTCGATGCCGTAACCCTGCAAACGTTTCGCGGACGCCTCCGAGCTTGCCACCGCCCCGCGTATCCTGTGTTTAATCTTGGCCAGTTCATCAATAAAGAAATTGGCCGTTGAGCCCGTACCCACCCCGACTATGCAATCCTCCGGCACGTGTGCAATTGCCGCCAGCGCCACTGCGCGCTTTAAATCATCCTGTGTCATTGCCATAATTATTTCCCCGATTCAGTAATATTGTTTTTTATCCCGTGATTATTGCAGGAATTTATGAAATTAGAAACCTCGCCCGCAAAACCTTTTTGGATTGCGTCCGTTTCCTGCTAATCTTGCGCAAAAATATTCAATAATATTCATACCCATCACGAACTATGCACACCTATCTCAAGCGTATCCTCACCGCCCGCGTCTACGACGTTGCTATCGAAACCCCGCTGGAGCACGCGCCCAACCTGTCCGCGCGCATCGGCAACAACGTGCTGTTCAAACGCGAGGACATGCAGCCGGTGTTCTCGTTCAAGCTGCGCGGCGCTTACAACAAGATGGCCCAGCTCACGCCGGAACAGCTCAAACGCGGCGTGATTGCCGCCTCGGCGGGCAACCATGCGCAGGGTGTGGCGCTGTCGGCGCACCGTCTCGGTTGCAAAGCCACCATCGTCATGCCCACCACCACGCCGCAAGTGAAAATCGAAGCGGTGCGCCATTTCGGCAAGCGCGCGGTGGAAATCGTACTGCACGGCAGCAGTTACAGCGACGCCTGCAGCCACGCGCTCGAACTGGGCAAAAAACAAAAACTCACCTTCGTGCATCCGTTCGACGACCCGGATGTCATTGCCGGACAGGGCACCATCGCCATGGAAATCCTGCGCCAGCATCAAGCGCCGATACACGCCATCTTCTGCGCCATCGGCGGCGGCGGACTGATCGCCGGCGTGGCAACTTATGTCAAACAGGTGCGCCCGGACATTAAAATTATCGGCGTGCAGACCGTTGACTCCGACGCCATGCACCGCTCGCTCAAAGCCCAGAAACGCGTCACGCTGAACGATGTCGGCCTATTTTCCGACGGCACGGCGGTCAAACTGGTCGGCGAAGAAACCTTCCGCTTATGCAAACAATATGTCGATGAAATCGTGCTGGTAGACACCGATGCCGTATGCGCCGCAATCAAAGACGTATTCCAGGACACCCGCTCCATCCTTGAACCCGCGGGCGCGCTTGCCGTGGCCGGCGCCAAGCTGTATGCCCAGCGCGAAAAGCTCAAAGACCAAACGCTCATCCCTATCGCCTGCGGCGCGAACATGAACTTCGACCGCCTGCGCTTCGTCGCCGAACGCGCCGAAATCGGCGAGAAGCGCGAAGCCATTTTGGCGGTGACCATCCCGGAAAAGCCCGGCAGCTTCCGCAAATTCTGCACCCTGCTCGGCAACCGCAACATCACCGAATTCAACTATCGCTACGCCAACCCGAAAGAGGCCCAGGTGTTCGTCGGCATACAAGTGCGCGACCCGTCCAAGACCCCCAAGCTGGTCGCCACGCTGGAAAAAAACAAATTGCGCACACTCGACCTCACCGACAACGAAATGGCCAAGCTGCACCTGCGCCATCTGGTCGGCG
>CAZXDK010000063.1:0-15980 GCA_964639585.1 uncultured Gallionellaceae bacterium
GGCGCGGGCGGTGGTGGTGTGTTTGCCAGAATCCAGAACGGTGGAAGTTTGGCGCGTGGCGGCATGGGCTTCGGGCAGCAAACTGTTGATGAGGGTGGACTTGCCCATGCCGGACTGGCCGACCAGCACGCTGGTGTGCCCCTGTAGCAGAGGGCGCAACGGTTCGGCATTGTTTTTGGCCGAAAGTTCGAGCACGCGATGACCGATGGCGCGGTAGGGCGCGAGAACGGCGCGGGCGGCGGCGGCGGGAAGGTCGCATTTATTCAGCACGATGAGCACTTGCAGATTCTGGTCGTGTGCCGCGATCAGGCAGCGCGCCAGCAATTCATCGCTGAATGCGGGCTCGACAGCGACGACGCAGATGATCTGGGTGACATTGGCCGCGATGATTTTTTGCCGGTAGGCGTCGGAGCGGTAGAGCAATGCACTGCGCGGCAGTGTGCGCTCGATCACGCCTTGATTGTCCGAACTGCGTTGCAGTTCGATACGGTCACCGCAGGCGACCTCGCTTTTCTTGCTGCGCGGCACGCACTCCAGTATTTCGCCATCATCCAGCTCAACCAGATAATGCCGTCCGAACGCGGCAGTGATGAGGCCTTGCAGTGTGGGTGTCCCGTTCAAAACGATGTCGCGCTCATGGCAGTTTGTAGTAGCGCTGGTTCAAATACGCGCCCAGGTTTTGCTCGTCCTGCGCCGAGAGATGAGCGCCGATATTGCCGGAGCAGAAATTGATCTGCTTGATGAGCTGAGCGGCGTTGCGCACCTTGTGATCCGGGCGGGTGAATATTTCGCTGCCGTCGCCGCCTACCATCTGAACGTGGCAGCGGTTGCACTGGTTTTGCTCAAACAGTTTTTTCCCGGTTTCGGCATTACCAGTCGCAAAGGGCGCGGCTAAAGCCGTGTTGCATATTAGCAGCCATAACAAACTTAATTTTTTCATGCGGATTTTCCCGTTAAGCGGGCGATGCGTTCCAGCGCCGGCGGATGCGATTCATAGAAGGTGGCGTATAAAGGGTCGGGCGTGAGCGTCTTGGCGTTGTCCTGATACAGCTTGACCAGAGCCGAGCCCAGATCGTTGGCGTCGGTTTGCGCGGCGGCGTAGCGATCCGCCTCGAATTCGTGTTTGCGCGAATAGTAGGAGGAGAGCGGATGCAACAGGAAAGTGAATGTCGGCAGTGTCATGAAGAATAGCAGCAGCGCAAGTGCGGTGGATTGGGTGTGCACCCCCAGGCCCCGATAGAACCAGTCGGATTGTATTAATTGCGCCAGCAGCCACAAGAACGCCAGGCTGGCGGCAAAAGTAAAAGCGATACGTTTCAGCACATGGCGATGTTTGAAGTGGCCGAGTTCGTGAGCCAGTACAGCCTCGACTTCGGCGGGCGTCAAGCGTTGCAGCAGGGTGTCGAAGAACACGATACGTTTGGTTTTGCCGAAACCGGTGAAGTAGGCATTGCCGTGGCTGCTGCGCCTGGAGCCGTCCATCACGAATAATCCGCCGGCAGTGAATCCGCAGCGTTTGAGCAGTTCGGCTATGCGTTGTTTTAGCGCTTCGTCCTGCATGGGTTGAAATTTGTTGAACAGGGGGGCGATGAAGCCGGGGTAGATGAAAAGCAGCAGCAAATTGAAGGCTAGCCACACGCCCCATACGTATATCCACCACAGGGCGCCCATTTTTTCCATCAGCCAGAGTATGCCGAGTAGCAGCGGCAGGCCGAGAATAGCGCCAATCAGCAAGCCTTTCAGGGTGTCGGCAAGATAAAGCGCCAGCGTCATTTTGTTGAAGCCAAAGCGGGCTTCGATGACGAAGGTGCTGTAAAGGCCGAACGGCGCTTCCAGTATCGAGTTGATGAGCAACACCGCGACGATAATGCCCATGCCTTGCAACAAGGCGTTGTCAAAGGTGGCAAACGACCAATTGCTGATGAGTTGGATGCCGCCGCCCAGCGTGAATGCGAGCAGCAACAAGGTATCGAACAGAATGGAAAATAAAGATAAACGGGTTTTGGCGCAGGTGTAGTCGGCTGCTTTTTGATGCGCGGGCAAATCTATTTGTTCCCTGAACGCGGCGGGAACTTCGTTGCGGCGGGCAAGGACGTGGCGCAATTGACGGCGCGCCAGCCAGAGTTTGGTGAGTGTTGCAAGTGCCAATGCGCCGATAAATGCGATAGTGAATAGGGGTGTTGTCATCTGGTTTTAGTTTGTACCCGCCAACGAAGTGTGCCGTTGTGCCACAATACGCGCTGGGAATTTGTTCAATAAAAGAGGCGGCTAATTATGGCACAAAATCAAAATTACCTAGTCTGGCTGGATTTGGAGATGACGGGGCTGCTACCCGATACTGACCGTATTATCGAAGTGGCGATGGTAATTACCGATAACGACCTGAATACGATAGTGGAGGCGCCGACGCTGGTGGTGCATCAACCGGATAGTGTTCTGGATGCGATGGATGACTGGAATAAGTCTACGCACGGCAAGTCGGGTTTGATCGAGCGTGTCAAGGCGTCAACGCTGGATGAAGCGCAAGTCGAAGAGCAGTTTCTTGCTTTTTTGAAGGAATACGTGCCGGCGCGCACCTCGCCCATGTGCGGAAATTCCATTTGCCAGGATCGCCGCTTCATGGCGCGCTGGATGCCCAAACTGGAAGATTATTTTCACTACCGCAATTTGGATGTCAGCACGCTTAAAGAATTAGCCAGGCGCTGGAAGCCGGAGATGGCGAAAGGGGTGAAGAAACACGGCAAGCATGAAGCGCTGGCTGATATTTATGAGTCCATCGCGGAAATGAAGCACTACCGCGAGCATTTCATCAAGCTGTGAGCGCATGGGGTAAGCCCGCAAATTGACGGGCAGGGGGAGACGAGAATGAACCGCATCATCAGAAAATGGCACGGGCTCGGTGTTCAGGAAAAACTGCATATTCTGATACAGGGCTCGCTGATCATCCTGTTTTTTATTTCCATGGAATGGGTTATAGACCGTTTTGAAGATCACATCATGGTTTCCGCCGAGGAGAGGGCGATTGAAACAGCGGATGGCTTAATAAATGGCATGAATATGCTCATGCTGACGGGCGCGATTTCAAACCCTGACAATCGTCGGCTGTTGTTGAACAAAATGCAGCAATCGGAAGGCATTAAAGAGTTGCGCATTATCCGCGGGAAAAGCGTCATCAAGCAATTCGGGCAAGGATTGCCTGCGGAGCAGGCCGTCGATGACATGGAACGCGAAGTGCTGGACTCGGGCAAGGTGCGTTTTATCAGAACGGAAACTTCGGGTGGCGCGCCTTTGCTCAGGGTAATCGTGCCATTTATTGCGCGGGAAAATTATAAAGGCACCAATTGTTTGTCTTGCCATGTTGCCCAAGCGGGGAGTGTGAATGGTGCGGCCAGTGTGACTATCGACCTGAGCAAAGACGAGGCCACGCTGCAAAATATAAAAAACTGGTTGTGGGCGGGGCATATCGCTATCCAGATATTTCTATCCGTCATCATTTCATGGTTCGTCAGAACACTCATCATCAAAAACATCGCCGAGCCGGTCAAGAAATTGCAGGCGGCAATGTCCGATATTCAGCGCGACAATGATCTGTCCAAACGCGCGGATGTTGACGAAACAAATCACGACATCGGGGATATGGCGCGCACTTTCAATGCGCTGCTGGCCAATCTGGAGCACGCGACGGAACGGCTCGAATTATTCGGCAAAATGTTCCACGCCAGCAGCGAGGCGATCCTGATTACGGATGCGAATAAAAATATCGTTGCGGTCAATCCGGCCTTTAGCGCGATCACCGGGTACACATCCGCCGAAGTGCAGGGCAAAAATCCGAGTGTATTGAGTTCGGGTAAGCAGACAGACGATTTCTATCGGGTGATGTGGATGTCCATACTGGCCTCGGGACAGTGGCAGGGCGAAATATGGAACCGGCGTAAATCGGGCGAGATTTATCCGGAGTGGTTGTCCATCGGCGTTCTTAAAAACAGCAAGGGCGATGTTCTCAATTACATCGCTTTGTTTTCCGATATTACCACTCGTAAAGCGGCTGAACAAAAGATTGAATTTTTGGCGCATTACGACGCGTTGACCCAATTGCCCAATCGCTCATTGTTTGCCGACCGCCTCAATCTGGCGCTGCTGTATGCCACCAGAAACGGAACCAAAGTCGGGTTGTTGTTTCTGGATCTGGATAAATTCAAAGATGTCAACGATACGATGGGGCATCTTGCGGGTGACCAATTATTGAAATCCGTGGCGAAACGGCTTAAATCTTGTGTGCGCGAATCCGATACAGTCTGCCGTCAAGGCGGCGACGAGTTTATGATTTTACTGTATGAGGTTTTATCGGTGGACGCAGTAGAGCATGTGGCGCAAAAGATCATGGAGGCAATGGCGATGCCTCATCAAATTGGCGGGCAGGAGTTACTGGTTACTTTTAGTGTGGGTGGCAGCATTTTCCCCGATAATGCCGATGATGTGGATACGATGATCAAGTGCGCGGATGACGCAATGTACCGAGCCAAGGCGCTGGGGCGCAACAATTACCAGTTTTTTTGAGCCGCCTCCGCCCAGCCCGGCCGCGCCAGCGGTGGGCGCTTTGAGGCAGTCATCCCGCCATTGCGGGTGTTTTTCAGCAGCGCACCTCTTTAATGTCACCAAGTTGCAACACTTAGGCACTAATCTGCGCGGCTCCGACGAGCATGGGCTCGCTCAACTCATTAATCCAACGCGGAGATTCTGGCATTATGAAAACAAAAAAAATGGTCGCGGTGTGCGGCTTGGCATTGGCTCTGGGCGGATGCCTGGGGGCTAAAGACAGTGGCAGCAATACCGGCGTCGGCAGTCCGCTCGACCTGACTATTCTGCATATCAACGATCATCATTCCCACCTCGATGCCGAAACGACCACATTGAACCTTAAGGATTCCGCCGGAGCCAGCCAAAAGGTCACGGTCGATCTGGGAGGTTTTCCCCGCGTCGCCCAAGCTATCAAGGAATTGTCCGCCACCGGCGGAAATGTGTTGAAGCTGCATGCCGGAGATGCCATCACGGGCGATTTGTATTTCACCCAAAGCGAGGGAGCGGCAGATGCGGCGGTGATGAATACGGTGTGTTTCGATGCCCTTGCCATCGGCAACCATGAGTTTGACAGTGGCGATGCTGGTCTGGTGAAATTCATTGATTTTCTGCAGGCCGACAAGACATGCAATACGCCGATACTTTCCGCCAATCTTAATCCGGCTGGCGCGGCGCTCAAGCAGCGGGTTCAGGCCTATACAGTCATTCAACGCGGCGGCCAGAATATTGGCGTGATCGGTGTTACGGCAGCCTACAAGACGATGCATGCTTCGCGCCCCGATAGTGGCACAACCCTGTCCGACGAGGTGGCTGCCGCACAGGCGAGCATAGATACACTCAAGGCCAAGGGTGTCAACAAAATCATTTTGATGTCCCATCAGGGCTACGATGTCGATACCGCGATGGCTGCCAAGCTGGACGGTGTCGATGTGATTGTCGGCGGCGATTCGCATACTCTTCTGGGCCCGGACAGCATGAAGGTTTTCGGCTTGACCCCCGCAGGCGCTTATCCGACTCAACTGACCGACAAGAACGGCAAGAAGGTGTGCCTCGTTCAAGCATGGCAATATAACTATGCGGTTGGAGAATTGAAAGTGAGCTTCGACGCAAACGGTGATGTGAGCACTTGTGCCGGTGCGCCCCATGTATTGGTCGGCGACACCTACAAGATAGGCACGGTGGCGGCCAGCGCGGCCGATGCCACGGCTTTCCGCGCCGGTATTGATGCCTCCTCCGGGGTGATACGCGCGACGACGGCTGCGACGACTGCGGCCAGCGTTCTGGCGCCCTTCAAGACGGCCAAAGATGGCATGGGGCTGCAAGTGGTGGGGAAAGCCGCGGACAACCTGTGCCTGCGGCGCGTGCCGGGAACCAAGCGCGATACGACGCGCTCATCGCTGGGCGATGTTTGCAATAAGGATGCCAACGTGATTGCCCACGGCGGCGATATTCAGCAGTTGGTGGCCGAGGCTTTCCTGGCCCAGGGTAAACGCTATGGCGTCGCTGACATCGCCTTGCAGAATGGCGGTGGTGTGCGCACTGACATTAAGGCCGGTGATATTACGGTCGGCGCGGTCTATGGCCTGCTGCCGTTCAAGAATCTGCTGGTGCGCATGACCCTTTCCGGCGCCGAAATAAAATCAGCCCTGGAAGAGGGCATCGACTCCGTGATAAAAGGCACCGGCACCGGCGCTTATCCTTACACGGCCGGTCTGCGTTTCAATGTGGATATGAACCAGTCCATGGGGGCCAGGGTCAGCAATTTGCAGTTCCGTCAGCCGGACCGCAGTTGGGTCGTGTTCGATATGAACCGGAACTACAGTGTCATCACCAACAACTTTACCTCGGCGGGTGGCGACAACTACAACACGCTCAAGGCAGTTCCTGCGTCGCGGCAGGAAAATACCTATCTGGACTATGCCGACTCCTTCCTCCAGTACGTGAAGGACACGGGCGCCCTGTCCAAGTTGCCAGCCTCGGATTACAGCACGCAGTCCTATATCGAAACGCCCTGAGCTACGGGTAAAGGCCATGACCCCGTCACCCGAGGACGGGGTTGTTTGCGGCGCCGCTAAGGCGGGAACTCCAGTTGCGCAACGCAAGTTGCCGTATCATCTCCAGAATTAAGTCATGTCATCCCCATTTGTGCTTGCTGTATTTTGCCGGTGGATTTTGTAATGCTAAATCAGTAGAATGCCGCGCTTATCCGCATGGCCATATCCATTTAGCTTGAGGAGAGGCTTTGCTACTTTATAAACTGGTTAAAGTCTTAAACTAATGCCCCACCATTCAGAAGAATCTCAATATGCAGTTCACAATCGCAAGGAAATCGTCTTCATTCTTGAGGATTTGGTGAAGCATCGCACATCGATCAACCTCGATACCACTGAGGGGGTAGGCATGTTGACTTCGGTGCTGGAGGTCAGTTCCGAGGGTAACTATGTGTATATGGATGTGAGCGGTGATAACCGCGTGAACGAAAAAGTTATCAACAGCAAATACGTCTCTTTCACCACTCAAACCGGCGTCAAGGTGCGCTGGCATTCGACTCATGTGCAGTTGGTGGAGCTGGAAGACGGAGATGCTTTTTCCATCGTGTTCCCGGCTGTCATCGAGCGCATCCAGCGCAGGGAGTACTTTCGCTTAAATACACCGCAAGGCAGCAAGGCGCTGATTTGCAAAATACCGCTGGATGAAACGGAGTGCATAGAGGCGCCTATCATGGATATGAGTGTCGGCGGTGTGGGCATTTCTTACAAGGGCGAGCCGCCGCCGATTTTTTCCCAGGGGGCAATTTTGCAAGGATGCAGTATCGCCTTCCCGGTTATCGGCGTTGTTCCGGTTAACTTGCAGGTTTGTGGCATATGGGCATCGACCAAAACCAAGAGTGGAGAACAAATGCACCACATTGGTTTGCAGTTTGTCAATATCAGCCGGGGCGCTGGAAATGTGATTCAGCGCTATATGATCCAATTGGAAAGCGAGCGCATCAGTCTGTCCTGACTGGCTATTTCGCGGCGCCCAAGGCCAGTGCCCGCAGGCGGCTTTGTTCAAGTTGGGCGGTATCGGGCGCGCTTGACCAGCCGTGCAAATTCTCCATCACCAAGGCCGCAAGCGCCTGTATCCAATCTGGGCGCTCGTTGAGGCAGGGGATGTAATGGTACTCACCTCCACCCGCATGCTGGAAAATTTCTTTGCCTTCCTGTGCGATTTCTTCCAGTGTTTCCAGGCAATCCGCGACAAATCCCGGGCAAACGACATCGACGCGCCCGCTATTTTGTTGTCCCAGTTCTTTTAACGTGGCGCTGGTGTAGGGCTTGATCCATTCGGCCTTGCCGAAGCGCGACTGGAAGCTCACGATGTATTGCTCCTTGTTCAGTCCTAACTCCCCGGCAATCAGGCGTCCCGTTTTCAGGCACTCGCAGTGATAGGGGTCGCCTTTTTCCAGCGTATAACGCGGCACCCCGTGGAAACTCATCACCAATTTTTCCGGGCGACCATGTAATGTCCAATAATCGCGGATGTTTTGCGCGGACGCTTGGATATATCCGGCGTCGTCGTGAAAATGTTTGATCGTGCGCAGTTCGGGCATGTTGCGCATTTTCAGCAGTTCGTTGAATACGGCGTCGAATGCGCTGGCCGAAGAGCTGGCCGCGTACTGCGGATACATCGGCGCCGCCAGTATACGCTGGCAGTTCTGCGCTTTGAGCTTGCTTAGCACGCTAGCCAAAGAGGGATTGCCGTAGCGCATGGCGTAATCCACAACGATTATTTTGTTGGCGGGGTGATGCTGGAGCTGCTGCTGCAATAGTCTGGTTTGCCGCTCGGTATAAACCTTGAGCGGAGAGCCCTCCGCCAACCAGATGCTGGCGTATTTTGCCGCGGATTTTTGCGGGCGCACATTGAGGATGATGCCGTTCAAAATCACCCACCATATCGGTTTGGGGATTTCAACGACACGCGTATCGCTTAAAAATTCTTTGAGATAAGGCCGCACGGACTGAGCGGAGGGGGCATCCGGGGTGCCCAGATTAATGAGCAAGACGGCGGTTTTTTCCGGTGTGCCGTGGGCGTAGCCGGGTTCGGTCAAATAGGTCATGTTTGCTTAAGTGCGTATTTTACGCCACGGATGAACACGGATTCTCACGGATGGGGTATCCGTGTTTCATCTGTGGCTGATTTGGTTTCAGTGTTGTGAAAGCGCATTGCTTAACAGCTTGGCGGTGATGTCCACGATAGGCACTACACGCTCATAGTTCATGCGTTTGGGGCCGACCACGGCCAGCGTGCCGACGACTTGTTCGTTATCCGAGTAAGGGGCGCTCACGATGCTGCATTCATCCAATCCTGCCAGTCCCGATTCGCTGCCGATAAATATATGCACGCCGGAGGCATGGCGACCGGCGTCCAGCAGATGCAGCAAACCGGTTTTTTGCTCGAACACATCGAACAGCCCGCGCAGTTGATTCATGTCGGCGGCAAGGTCGTTGCTGTGTAACAGCTTGCGTTCGCCGCTGATGACGTAATCCTCTTGTTTGCGCGAGATCACCGCGTCGCTGGCGGCCATCGCGGCGCTCATCAACGCGGTGAGCTCATGCTGCAATTGGCGCAATTCGTTGTGTACGCGCTGGTGGATATCGGCGAAAGCGCAGTCGGCATAATGCTGGCTCAGGAAATTTCCCGCCTCGGTCAACTGCGCTTGCGTGTAGTCTTTTTGCGTCACCAGCACGCGGTTTTCCACCTCGCCGTCGGGCATGACGATGATGAGCAGCACGCGTGATTCAGACAGGCGCAGAAATTCGATTTGCCGCACCGTGATGGCCGAGCGTTTGGGCGTGGCAACTACACCGGCGAAATGCGTGAGTTCGGATAGGAGATTGGAGGCTTGCGTGATCAGGCGCGTGGTGTTGTCGGGGCGGAGTTGAATTTCAAGTTGTTGTACATGAACGCTATCCAGTGGTTGCACTACCATCAGCGTGTCGATAAACAAGCGATAGCCCAATGCGGTCGGTATGCGTCCGGCCGAGGTGTGCGGGCTGGCGACCAAGCCCATTTCTTCAAGATCGACCATCACGTTGCGGATGGTGGCGGAGCTGATTTCCAAGCCCGAGTATTGTTGCAAGGCGCGCGAACCAACCGGTTGGCCGTCGCTGATGTAGCGTTCTACCAAGGTTTTTAACAGGATTTGTGCGCGATCATTAAGCATGGTGTGCATTTTAGCACCGAGCAATCGTTATTTGCCTCTGTGGGTTAAACCTGAAGCGGGGCGCTCAGTTTTTTCATCACCCGCTGGCCGCAATTTATGACGCCGATAAAAAAGGGGCAAAGCCCCTTTTTTGACATTTCAGGCCGAATTAGCCGCGCCGTTCATTGCCGCGAATGGCTCTTGATGCGGCGCTCTCCATCCATTTCTTGATGCGGTTTGCATCGCCTACCCGGGTTTGCTTGCCCCAGGAATCCAGCAGCACGATGATCACCGGGCGTTTGGAAATCGTTGCTTGCATCACCAGGCAACGCCCGGCTTCATTGATGTAGCCGGTCTTGCTGACCCCGATGTTCCAGGAGGCGTTTTTTACCAGTGGATTGGTGTTGTTGAAACGCAGCGGGTGGTGTTTGGCAAACTGCACCGTGTGTGTAGGCGTGGTCGTAAATTTGTGGATCAATTCATAGTGCTGGGCAGCCCTGACCATCAGCACCAGATCTTGCGCGGTCGAAACATTGTTGCTGTTCAATCCGGTGGGGTCAAGAAAGCGCGAGGAACGCATGCCGAGCTCTTTGGCCTTGGCGTTCATCTTGGCCACAGCAGACGCAGTGCCGCCGGGATAGGTGCGCGCGAGCGCGGCGGCGGCCCTGTTTTCAGAAGCCATCAACGCGAGTTTGAGCAACTCTGCGCGCGTCAACGTGGAGCCCGGGCGCATACGCGAATGCGTGCCCTTGAGGCGATCCATGTCGTCGATACTGATGGTGATTTTCTCATCCATAGGCAAATTTGCATCCAGCACCACCATCGCGGTCATCAACTTCGTGATGGACGCAATGGGAGCAACATTCTCTGAATTTTTGGTGTAAAGCGGACGCTTGCCCTGCTCGTCATAAATCAACGCAATAGTTGATTGTAACCTGGGAGTGGAAGTGAGCTTGAAGACCTCGGTGGTGAGCTCCACGTCTTGTTTGGGCGTGGCTGCGACCTCGACTTGTTGCGTCGCAACGACTGCGGGTTCTGCCGCATATAGCAATGTGCTCTGGCTAAACGATAACAGAAAAACAAGCGGGATTTTCTTCATGGTCCATTTTACGGGAGTAAGCGCAGGATGGAAGCATACATTAAAATTCTAATAAATCAAGGGAAAAACGGCGCTTGTTAATGCTCTTCCTGCTGCTGCAAGGCCCACATCTGGGCATACACCCCTTGCTGGCCAAGCAACTCGCGGTGCGAGCCCCGCTCAATGATGCGTCCCTTATCCATCACCAGTATCTGCTGCGCATCCACGATGGTGGACAAGCGATGCGCGATGACCAGCGTGGTGCGGTCGCGCGCGACATTGCGCAACTCGTCTTGAATCGCTTTCTCGGACTTGGAGTCGAGCGCCGAGGTGGCCTCGTCGAAAATCAGAATGGCGGGGCGTTTCAAAATCGCCCGCGCGATCGCCACACGCTGTTTCTCGCCGCCGGATAATTTAAGCCCGCGCTCGCCCACCATGGTGTTGTAGCCCTGCGGCAACGACTCGATGAAGGCATGAATGTGCGCCGACTGCGCGGCCTGCAGCACCTCTTCGCGTGTCGCATCCGGGCGTCCGTAGGCGATGTTGTAGTAGATGCTGTCGTTGAACAGCACGGTATCCTGCGGCACGATGCCGATACAGGCGCGCAGACTGGCTTGTGTCACCGCGCGGATGTCTTGTCCATCGATGGTTATGCTGCCCTCGTTTACATCATAAAAACGGAACAGCAGACGCGACAGGGTGGATTTGCCCGCGCCGCTTTCTCCCACGACGGCGACGGTATGACCCGCCGGAATTTCAAAGCTGATGTCGGACAAAATCTGCCTGTCCGCATCGTAGCTGAAAGCGACATGGTTGAATTCGACGCGACCACCTGTAAAAGATTCGTGCAGCGATTCGTTTGCCTCCTCGCCCGCTTGCGGGAGAGGGTTGGGGAGAGGGGAGCGGGGATACCCGTTACCCAGCTTCAGCGGTTGCGCATTCGGCGCATCCTCCACTTCGCGATTTTCGCCCAGCAGCTTGAACATGCGCTCCATGTCGGCCAGCGCATTTTTTATTTCGCGATAAACGAAACCCAGAAAATGCAGCGGCATATAGAGCTGCAACATGAACACGTTGACCAGCACCAGGTCGCCCACGGTCATCTTGCCTTGCACTACATCGTCTGCCGCCAGCAGCATGAGCAGCGTGATGCCCACCGCGATGATCGCGCTCTGCCCCGCATTCAGCGCTGCCAGCGAAGTCTGGTTCTGCACCGCAGACACTTCCCACTTGCTCATCTGTTCGTCGTATCGGCTCACTTCGTATCGCTCGTTGCCGAAATATTTCACCGTCTCGTAATTCAGCAAGCTGTCGATGGCGCGTGTATTAGCCTTGGAGTCCATATCGTTCATGGTGCGGCGATAGACCATGCGCCATTCGGTGATAAACAAGGTGAACACGATATAGATCGCCAGCGTGGCAAACGTAATGATGGCGAACCACGGGTTGTACTTGACGAACAATATCCCCGCGACCAGGCCGATTTCCAGCAGGGTGGGCAGGATGTTGAACAGCAAAAAAGTCAGCAAAAAACTGATGCCGCGCGTACCGCGCTCGATGTCGCGCGACACCCCGCCGGTTTGGCGTTCGAGATGGAAACGCAAGCTCAGATTGTGCAAATGGGCGAATACTTGCAGCGCCACGCGCCGGATGGCGCGCTGCGTCACCTTGGCGAATACCGCATCGCGCAATTCGCCGAACAAGGTGCTGAACAAACGCAGCAAACCGTAGCCGACCACCAGCAGCACCGGCACGGCAAGCATGGCCTTGGGTTGTCCCATCGCATCCACGATTTCTTTTAGCGCCAGGGGAATGGCGACGCTGGTTAATTTTGCGAGTATCAGCAACAGCAT
This sequence comes from uncultured Gallionellaceae bacterium, assembly GCA_964639585.1. Classification (GTDB taxonomy): domain Bacteria; phylum Pseudomonadota; class Gammaproteobacteria; order Burkholderiales; family Gallionellaceae; genus PALSA-1006. The sequence goes on from CAZXDK010000063.1 coordinate 12,695, forward strand.
CGCCAGCCCCACCCGCACCTTGAATTCCAGCAAGTACGGCAGCAAAGTGCGCACGGTGCGCCAGTCGGCGCCGGCCGGGAAAGAAGAGCCTGAAAAGTCGGAGTGGGATGGGCGCATGGCGGAACACTGGAAAATCGGGCTGCACATTATAGCCGCCCTTGCGGCCCAATTGCGGTTATGTGGAATGGGGAGGGGAGCTTCTGAAGCTTGGTGAAAAATCGGGAGCGCGTTAATCATTGCGCCTATGGGATTTTTCCTTGGGAATATTCCCATAAAAAAACCCCGCCGAGCAGGGCGGGGTTCGTGATTGAAAGCCGAATCGCTTTAATGCGCTGTCGCGGCCTCTGCGTTAATGCCGGTATTCTGGCGCACATAAAGCTCATCCCACATTTCTTCGGCGCGTTTGTCGCGGGTGAATAAGGAGCCCAGAATCACCATCAGGAAGCCCAGCGGAATCGAGATCAAGCCGGGGTTTTTCAGCAGGAAGAAGGGTTTTTCCAGACCCATGATGCTGGTGGTTTGCCCGTCGAATTTCTTCAGGTCGTCTTCCGCTTTGGCCTTGGCTTTCTCGGTTGCGGCTATGTCTTTCTTCACTTTGGCAATGTCATCCTTGGTTTTTTGCTGTGCCGCAGGATCGCTCGCCAGCAGCGCCAGCGCGGCTTCCAGCGGTTGCAGCTTTTCGTTCAGCTTGGCCAGCTTTTCGCCCGCCCCCGGTTTGGCGGGTTTTTCCGGTGAGGCGGCCTTGGCTGGTGTAGAGGCAACACAGCCCTCCAGGGCGAATAGTTCACACACAAAGCTGGATGCCGGCTTGGCGGCTTGGGCTTCCTTCGCGGGAATCGCGGGTTCGCCATTCAACACTTTATTGGCGGCGCCTATCACCGCTTTCGGGTAAGTCATGTTGGGGGAAATCAACACCAATCCAATTGCGGTGAGCGATCCCACTATCATGCCGGCGATAATGCCGGTGGTATTGCACTTCTTCCAGTATAGCGTCAGGAACACGGCGGGCAGATTGCTGGATGCGGCTACCGCAAAGGCCAGCGCCACCAAGTGCGCCACGTTTTGCCCCTTGGCCAAAATACCCACCGTAATCGCAATGACGCCGACGATGCCGGAAGCAACACGCGCGGCGACCACTTGTTCCTTGGGTGTCGCCTGGTCGCCGCGGATCACGCCGACATAGATGTCATGCGCCATTGCGGAAGCCGCGGCCAGCACCAAGCCGGCCACCACGGCAACGATGGTGGCGAAAGCCACCGCCGCGACAAAAGCGAGGAAGAAGTTGCCCAGCAGCGAGTTCTCGCCGCCGCCCAGATACTGGGCCAGCAACGGGCCGGCCATATTGCCGCCCGCATCGACTGCGGCTATCTTGGCCGAACCGACCAGCATCGCCGCTCCGGTGCCGAGGAATAAGGTCAGCACATAGAACCCGCCGATGATGCCCATCGCCCAGATGACCGAGGTGCGCGCGGCTTGCGCTGTTGGCACGGTGAAAAAGCGCATCAGGATGTGCGGCATTCCGGCGGTGCCTAGCACCAGCGCCATACCCAGCGATATTTGGTCGATCGGGTTTTTCAGGAACAATCCGGGTTCAAGAAAACGCTGGCCGAGCTCTTCTTTGCTCATGCCGACGGCGGAGTCACCCAATAATTTGGCAACTTGCGCGATCACTTTTTCGTCACCCACCACCGCCTGCAAATAGGCGGGCAAACTAAAACCGTAAGGCGACCACACCAAAGCCACCAGAATAATGGACGCTATCACCAGCAGCGCGGCTTTGATGATTTGCACCCAGGTGGTCGCCTTCATCCCCCCGAACACCACGTAGGCCAGCATCAAAATACCGACGCCGATGATGGAGGTTTCGTAATCGATCCCGATCAGCGTTTTGATCAGCACGCCGCCGCCCACCATTTGCGCGGTCAGGTAAAAAGTGGATACGGTGATGGTGGAGAGAGCTGCCACCACCTTGGTTTTTTTCGGATCGTTGCGGAAAGCGAGGATGTCGCCCATCGTGTATTTGCCGATGTTGCGGCAGGGCTCGGCGATCACCAGCAGCACGGTGATGTAAGCGACCAGCCAACCTACCGAATACATGAAGCCGTCATAGCCGTAAAGCGAAATCAGCCCGGCGATACCGAGGAAAGACGCCGCCGACAGATAGTCGCCCGCAATCGCCCAGCCGTTCTGGATGCCGCTGACAGAGCGGCCTGCCGCGTAAAACTCCGATGTGGTGTGCGTGGTGCGCGCCGCCCAGAAAGTAACCGCCATCGTGATGGCGATAATCACGCCGAACACGGCAAAGGTCATCCATTTGAATTCGTCGGCAACCGCCCCATTGGCCGCGATAGCCGCGCCGCTGATGCACATGGCAAAGCTTGCCAGAATCCACTTGTTTTTTAGCATCAAATTCATTTATGCCCCCGTCTTCAGATCGTTGATGATTTCTTGCGCCATGGCATCGAACTCGGCATTGGCTTTTTTCGAGTAAGCGAAAGCAATCGCCCACGCTACAACGAATTCGGACAAGGCAAACAGCAAGCCGAAATTAACGACACCCCACACTTTGGTCTTGAACAACTCCTGAAAATATGCCGCACCGATCGGCAACATGAAGTAATAAATGATGGAGAAAACCATCAAGCCCCACAGGAAAAACGTTTTCTTGCGATGTAGCGCCTGGAATTTTGGGTTGGTGTCTATCGCCGCCCAGTTTATATTCGGATTGGACATGTTTTCTCCTTATGAAAATCAACTTTAAAGTTACACAAGTGAACTCGTACAACGGCGGCGAGGTTACGTGAAGCGGCACTTAAATGCAATGTCACAAGCGCTTGCCGGAACTCGCTTTTCGGTGGCGGTTTTGCAAGGCCGGGCGTAAATGCCGCTGAGTCGGCTCCTGAGCCGGTTCAAATTGAGCTGGCACGGCATTGTTGCGCCGAATTGGCGGTGTGGAATTTCATCCCGCGTTTCTTGCCGCCCCGAAGTCGGCGGTTAATCCTTAGTTTTAGCTGCTGTGCTAGAATGCCGCCTTTGTTTTAGGTTCTGCACGCTCATCATTAAGGTCGCTCATGGAATCACAATTCGCCAAAGAAACCCTGCCCGTTAGTCTCGAAGAGGAAATGCGCAAGTCGTACCTCGAATACGCCATGAGCGTGATCGTTGGACGCGCCTTGCCCGATGCGCGTGACGGCCTGAAGCCGGTGCATCGCCGCGTGTTATTCGCCATGCACGAACTTTCCAATGACTGGAATCGTGCTTACAAGAAATCGGCGCGTATCGTCGG
>CAZXDK010000064.1:0-15723 GCA_964639585.1 uncultured Gallionellaceae bacterium
AGGTGAGCGTATCGCCGAGATGAATATCCAAGGTCTTGGCGATGCCCTCCTCCACGGAAAGCTCGCCCGAGCCTTTTAGACCGCCATCGCATGATGGGGTTGTGGTTATATTTTTCTGCGGGGCGGTCTCGCAGTTGCTCCCGCAATCGGCTGGCTTCGCCAGTAACGTGTCGCAACTGCCCCACCACTTCCCGCTCACCAACGTATTCCACGTCGGCATCTGCTCCATGTAAGACAGATTGAACTCGCGCTCCACCAACGCCTTCGCACGCGGATCGGGATAACTGTCGCCGTTTACCGATTTGTCGTTGATGGCAATCAAACGACCGCGCACCATGGGCTGCAACTCCGGCGACGGCAACGCCTGCCCCGCAAAGAAATCCCGCACCGGCTGAGCTTGATCGGGCTGGATATTCACCACAAAGCGGTTCGGCGCATCCGGCGGCAGCTTGCCCTGCCACGCTTCCAGCAGATCGGCACGCACCAGCGTCAACACCAGCAAGGCCATACCGCCCAGACTCAGCGCCACCACCTGCACCGCATTGCCACGCCCGTGCCTCACCAGATTGGCAAGGGCATATTGCAAACTTTTCGCATACTGTAGGAGCGGGCCCTGCCCGCGACTTTCGGACTGTTCGCGGGCAGGGCCCGCTCCTACAGAAAGCCAATCGCGCTGCGAAATTCGATGCAAACTATGCAGCATCACCCACGCCAACCAACCGAACACCAGCAAGCCTGCCAACAACCCGCCCAACACCGCCAAGCCCAATTTCAGCGAACCCGCATGCCACAAGAACAGCCCTGCCAACACGCCCACCGCCAGACCATAGACCAACCATCCGCTTGCTTCCGGCATACCCAGTTCGCGCCGCAACACGCGCAACGGCGACACCTTGCGCAACTGCAACAAAGGCAGGAAGGCAAAGCCCAACAACAGCGCAAAACCACTGGCCGCCGCCTTGAACAACGGCAACACACTCGGCTGCGGCAGACTCGCCTCGCGCATGGAAGCGATGCTCTCCACCAACACCGCCTGCGTGGCATAGCCCAACAAGCCGCCGACCAACACCGCCACCACGCCCAGCAAGATGAACTGATTCAAAAACAGCCACAGCACCTGTGCCTGTTGCGCACCAAGGCAACGCATCACCGCAACACCATCCAGATGGCGCGCTACGAAACGCCGCGACGCCAACGCCATCGCTGCCCCTGCCAATATGGCGGCAGTCAGCGCGGCAAGACCAAGAAAATGTTCCGCACGCTCCAACGCCGTGCGTATCTCGGGACGCGCATCACGCACGTCTTCCATCTTTTCGTTACCGGAAAGTTTGCTCTCCAACGCCGTGCGCAATTCTTTTACTTGCTTCGCATCACCCGCGATCATCAAACGGTACGAGATACGGCTGCCTTCTTGCAGCAAGCCTGTAGAAACCAAGTCCGCCTCATTCAGCAACACGCGCGGCGCAAAACTGGCGAAGCCGATGGACTGGTCGATGTCCTTTACGATGCGCGCCGCCACCGTGAAACGCCGCGCCCCGATGCCCACCTCATCCCCCACGCTCACATTCAAACGCCGCAACAAGCGCTCATCCACCCACACCGTACCGCGCTGCGGAATACTCCCCTCTCCTACTACTTCACTCCCTCTCCCACCGGGAGAGGGCTGGGGTGAGGGAACGCTCGATGACACACCACCTCCCCCATCAACCTCAATCCTCCCCCTTAACGGATACCCCGCCCCCACCGCCTGTATCTCACTCAGCAACACCTGCTCACCATGCGCCACCATGCTCGGGAAAGTGCGGCTCTCCACCACACGCAAACCGCGAGCTTCAGCCGCTAGTCGATAGTCCGCAGAAAACGGACGCGTGGACGTAATGCGCAAATCGGCACCAATGAGACTCTGCGCCTGCTGCTGCAACGCCTGCCGCACACGGTCGGCAAACAGGCCGACAGTAGCAAGACTGCCCACCGCCAACACCAATGCAAGCAACAGCACGCGCCATTCACCGGCACGCCAGTCGCGACGCAGGAGGTTGAGAGATAGTCGGAGGAGATTTACTTGCAAGTTGGCAATAAAACGAGAGTTCGCATCAGAACAAAATTTCCCAATCGCCCAGCGACTCATCGCCGGTACAACTCAATCTTTAATTTTTGGATACTGCTGTCTGGAATGCAGGACATCAATTACCTCGATAGCGGAAGTTGTCACCCTATACACCACCACATAATTTGGATGAACAACCAATTCGCGCGTGCCAGCCACTTTGCCTAGACGATAAAGATAAGGATGAAGAGGTAGCGCAGAAGTGGCGCGTTCAATCTCATCGCCCAAGCTAAACGCGGCAATCAGATTGCGTTCGGAAATATAACTTAGAATTTCGCGCAGAGACGCGCTAGCTTCAGGCCGCCACTCGACCAGCATCTTGCTCTTTGCGCTTATCGTCCAGCAATTGGCGCATCTCGGCCATCACTTGATCGTGCGGAATATTCGGACGCGGATCATCCAGCGACTTTTGCACCTTGGCGCGAAACCAACGCTCATAGGACGAAGCCTCATCCGTGGTTTGAAACTCAGACTCGATTGGCGATAGAGCAGTATTCATAGCAGCTCCCAAATTAGGATCAACAACAATGGCGACAGTATCAATGACTTCCTCATCCGACGCAATGCCCGATGTCGATTCCCATATTCTCTCGTTGACTCTGCGTGAACCCCATTTAAAGCAATGCGAACCTGAGGTCTCCCGTAGCAAGACCGCCCACCGCCAACACCAATGCAAGCAACAACACGCGCCATTCACCGGCACGCCAGTCGCGACGCAGGAGATTAAGAGATAGGAGAAAGAGGTTCATTTAACAAAAGGATTGCTCCTGAAATCTGTCAAGACACAACGCCAGTTAAGCGCGTAGCGCACTCGTCTGGAAAATAATTCAGTAGATGCGGGCGAGAATTTCAATCTTTGGTTTTGCTGATATACGCAAGAAATCCAGCCACTCCTCCCAATAGCCCCGCCCCCTTAGATTTCTTCTTTATCCTTGGTGGTACCGGGCTTTCCTTTCGTCTGGGGGCAGCATTTACTTGTGGAGAGTGCGAGCTATTGAGCGCCTCAGATGCTGCGGCATAGACGATCAGCGCCCGCCGAGCATCCTCCATAGCTCTGTGGGCGGTGCCACTATTAAACTGACCATCAGAAGCAAGATCATCAAGACGATAGCTTTTGCGATTAGGCCACGCCTTGCGTGCCAATTTTAATGCACAAGACGTGGGATTGTTGAATGGCGATAAACCGCTGGCCTTGGCAGCCGCTTGCAAAAACGCCATATCAAACTCGGTATTAAACGACACCAAACGAAGATCGCCGAAGAACGACCTGAACTCTTCAAGCACATCACGAATGATCTCACCATCACGATCAACCATCTCCTGCGTAATGCCCGTCAACTCCGTAATTCTCCGAGGCACACCCCCTATAGGCTTTACCAGCCCCTGCAAAGTTTCGTGTGTAGTCCCGCCTTTCTTGAATTTTATCGCGGCGATTTCAATAATCTCGTGCTGCGAGGCATCAAGGCCAGTTGTCTCAAGATCGAAAACAACAAATGAGTCAGGAAGACTGTTATTTGAGATTTGCTGGAGCATCTTGTTCCTCTTTATATTGCGCTCTCGGAATCAGACCGCGATTATGATTTCGTTCGCAAGCTATCACTTTTCAAAATCGAATTTAACACATTGCCTGCTTCAAAAATTCGCGAAGACTGGCGATCAAACTCACTTTGAAGAAACGGCAAGATGGAGCGGCGTGGATACGGCTTCTCGTCGTAAGTGAACTTTTGAAACTCAAGTGTATAGGCATCTAAATTCTTACCTGTCATATCGGCCCACAGTCCTGTCCTGATAAGGCTTCGATGTTTGCTGTGATTGGTCAAAGCATTAAGGTATACGTAATCTTCGCCTGATACGAGTAAAGCTAGCTCCTGAACGAGGCTTTGATGCTCTTGTGTTTGTTGAAGCGCACACTTAACAGAGTTTATGTTTATGCTACGTTCCGATAATGGTGATGACTTCAGGTTGTAGCCAAGTGCGTGGTACGTTGCGTAAGCAAATGTATCCGCGATGGCATGCAGGTTTTGAACACAGGCCGTCACATTCGCACCTATCTCCAAGATACATCGGCTTTGCTCCTCACACCCCTCAATAGACGACCTCATAAAATCTATTGGTGCATGTAATTTTCCGACATAAGCATCAAACAGATTCTTTGCGTTATGAAAATGGTATCGAGCATATTCCTGACGGTCGATTGTTGAACACATACTCTGATATGCCAATTCGGCTTGCGTCTTGCCGTAACTAAATGCGACAAGTTCTCTTGTTTCATCTCTATCCCAAACTGTCATGTTCGCGCTGCGCCGAGCTTCTCTTTGATCCACAGCGTGGTGTAGGTCTTGCCTGTGCCGCAGGCCATGATGAGCTGGCCCCGGTCGGCGGTTTGCAGACCGTCCGTTACCGCATCAATGGCTTCGAGTTGATGGTCGCGCGGCGCGGGTGTTGCTTTGCGTTTGGCTTGGGCGAGGTCGCCGATATTGGCAGGGTATTCCAGCGCGGACTTTTCAAAATCGGACAGCAGGAACCGGATGACGGGTTTGTCTTGTGCGTCGCAGACTTGCTTGGCGTTGTTGCCGATGCGGTCGGTGGTGGCGATCAGCAGTCGATGCTGGATGAGCGGCCTGTTCGATTCGCTAAGGAATTTATCGACATCGTGTTTGGTGATGTCGTAATCGGGCGAATAGCACTTGGCTTGCACCGCCCAGTGGTCACCGTTCTTGTGGCGAAACACCAGATCAACACCGCAGTCCGCCCCCCAGCGTTGCGGCCATTCGTCCCAAAGCCAGACTTGCTAGACTTGCGTAGCCCATTCGGGATCGGCCTTGAGGAACCATTTGACGAAGTGCTCGAACTGCTTGCCGCGCTTGAGCGGATCGGGATCGAAGCTAGTATAGAGGTCGAGGAATTGACCAGTCATTGACCGTGGACTCGCGCTACCCAGTAATCCGGGCGGCGATGTTGGTGAGAAACCGTCATGAACCAAACCTCGTCACCTCTCAGCACATAGCGCAAGGTATACGGAAACCGATTCATCACGTAACGTCGAACCTCTTCCAGCTCAACGGGGAACAACATTGGATACCGAGCAACCCGGAGTGTAGCTTCACGCACTTCATCCCTGAAACGCGCACCCAAGCCGGGCTGTTGCAACTCAAACCAATCGCAGGCATCGTTCAACTCGTTATTGGCGGCCTCGGAGAAGCGAATCCGCATCATTTGTTGCCGAAGACCTCTTCAAATGAAAGCGTTTTCATGCGCCCTTCATCGCAAGCCCGCGCTCTGTGTTGCGCTTCTTCCGCCCAAACCTTGTCTATCTCGGCGTCGGACTTATCCAAGCTTTGCATGATTTTTTCTGCGATCTCATAGCGCTCTGCCGCTTTTAGTTGCAGCGCCATATCAATAATTTCGTGTTTGCCCATGTTCGTCTCCTTCAATATCCGACATAGCTGGAACCCTCTACGGATTGATTCTACCGCAAGTCATAACCACATTCTTGCAGCCCCTCTCCGCCGCCAGCCTAACGTTCCCCTCTCACACTTGTGGGAGAGGGGCTAGGGGAGAGGGCAAGCTGTATCTGCTCCAGCACGCCTTCCATTTCATTCATCATTTCGTTATTCCAAAATCGCAGCACTGTGTAACCTTCGCTACGCAACCATGAATCACGTACATGGTCGTATTCAAGATTCTCAGCATGCTGCCCACCGTCTAATTCGATGATCAGCTTTTCTTCCAAACACACAAAGTCCACAACGTATCGTCCAATCGGTTTTTGACGCTTGAATTTTCTGCCCATGAAGCGATGCGCGCGCAGGTGGTACCAAAGCCTTTGCTCTGCCTCAGTTTGTGCTTTGCGTAATGCTTTTGCATTGTCGAGCAAACTCATTCAACCCTCTCCCCTACCCCTCTCCCGTAAACGGGCGAGGGAAAATCTCTACACCACCCGCCCCGCCGCCAGCCTTAACTGTTTACCACACCGCCGCGCTAGGTTCTCATCATGCGTCACCAGTATCAATGTCGTGCCTTGCGCGCGGTTGAGTTCGAGCATGAGTTCGATGACTTGGCTGCCGGTAGCGGCATCGAGGTTGCCGGTGGGTTCGTCGGCGAAGAGTATCTTGGGCTGGGTGACGAAGGCGCGGGCGAGTGCGACGCGTTGTTGTTCGCCGCCGGAGAGGTGTTTGGGCAGGTGATGTCCGCGTGCATTCAGGCCGACTTGTTGCAAGGAGACTTCAGCGCGTTGGCGCGCGTCTTTGCTGCCGGCCAGTTCCAGCGGCAGCATGACGTTCTCCAAGGCGTTCAACGCGGGCAGCAGTTGGAAGGACTGGAACACGAAGCCGGCCAGTTCGCCGCGCAGTCTTGCGCGCCCGTCTTCATCCAGTTTGAACAGGTCTGTGCCATGCAGCGCTACGCTGCCGCTGCTCGGCACGTCCAACCCGGCCAACAGTCCCAGCAAGGTAGATTTGCCGGAGCCGGAGGCGCCGACGATGGCGAGGCTTTCGCCCGCTGCCACCGCGAAGGTAACATCGTGCAGAATGGTGAGAGGGCTATCGCCGCTTAGCACTTGCTTGGTGAGCCCTACTGCCTGCACAATCGACGCCATGAAAACTTTACCTCTCAAAATATATATATTAATCGCCGCACTGGCGCTGTCGAACTCGGCACTTGCTGCGAAGAACATTCTGATATTCGGCGACAGTTTATCAGCCGGATACGGAATTGCGCGCGACGATTCGTGGGTGAATTTATTGCAGCAGGAACTAAAAATAAATCATCCGCAGTATGCTCTGGTGAATGCAAGCATCAGTGGTGAAACAAGCTCAGGCGGTCTGCGCCGTATAAGCAAGGCGTTGCAGGAACATCAACCCGCGATAATCGTCATTGAACTGGGGGCGAACGATGGGCTGCGCGGTTCTGCCATTGCGGAAACGGAGACGAATCTGAACCAGATTATCCGGCAATCGCAGAAGGCGAACGCCAAGGTGCTGTTGCTCGGCATTCAGATACCCCCGAACTATGGACTGAACTACGTCAAACAGTTCCGCGAGCTTTATCCTAAATTAGCGAAACAATACAAAGTTTCACTGCTTCCTTTCATGCTGGAAGGAATACCGCCGGAACAATTTCAAGCCGACAATCTGCATCCGAATGCAGCTGCTCAAGCGCAAATATTGCGCAATGTGCTGCCCTTACTCACTCCTTTGCTCAGCGCAAAGTAACGCCGCCGACCTGTGCACCAAAGCCCGGGAACGCGCTCGCCACGCCCGCACCAAACTTTTTCGCCAAGCGATCCGCAATGCCTTCGTGCGTGGTGAAATCGACGATGTCTTCGGCTTTGATCACATCGCGCGCCACAGTATCGACACTGCCGATCTCGTCCGCCAAACCCATCTTGATGCTCTGTTCGCCGCTCCAGAATAAGCCGCTAAAGGTCTCCGGCGTTTCATGCAGACGCTTGCCGCGTCCTTGTTTCACCACGCCGATGAATTGCTGATGTATCTCGGCCAGCATATTCCTGGTGAACTCCTCATGCTTGGGATTGCGCGGAGAAAACGGGTCCATGAAGCCTTTGTTCTCGCCCGCCGTCATCAAACGGCGCTCGACGCCCAGCTTTTCCATAGTCCCGGTAAAACCGAAACCGTCCATGAGCACGCCGATGGAGCCAACGATGCTGGCCTTGTTGACGTAAATCTTGTCCGCGGCGGCTGCGATGTAATAACCGCCGGAGGCGCACATATCTTCGACCACGACATACAGGGGGATATTGGGGTGCAATGCACGCAAGCGCCGGATTTCATCATTGATGTAACCCGCCTGCACCGGGCTACCGCCGGGACTGTTGATGCGCAGGATGACTCCCTGTGTGTTTTTATCTTTGAATGCCTCTTGCAAGCTCGCGATGATGTTGTCGGCATTGGCGTTGCTGTCGGCGGAAATAACCCCGTGCAATTCGATCAATGCCGTGTGCTTGCCGCCGGATAATGCGCCATCGGCTTTGCTGCCTATCCAGCCCATAAAAATAAACAGCACAACAAACAAATATCCGAGCGTCAGCATTTTGAAAAAAATGCTCCAATGCCGTGTGCGGCGCTGCTCCTGTATGGCTGACATCGCCAATTTCTCCAGCACACCGCGCTCCCAGTTATTCTGCTCTGACATACCGTATCCTTTTCCTGATCCCTGGCAACACTGCCGGAATATTTGCACAACACGTTAAATTATTTTAGATTTTTGCGGAGGCGAACCCATTTGAATTCGCAGTTGATTCCTTAGGCGTTAACCTTGAACCATCTGCGCAATGCGGCAAAATCATCCAGCAATGCGAGCGGATTCAATTCGCTCAACTGCTCTTTAGGATGCGCCCCATGCGTTACAGCAATAGCATCGACACCCGCGTTGATCGCCATCTGCAAGTCGTGCGTAGTATCCCCTATCATCAGCGCACGCTCCGCAACGATGCCCAATTCGTCCAGAATCTCCAGCAACATGGCCGGATGCGGCTTGGAAAATGTCTGGTCTGCGGTGCGGGTTGCATGGAAGTAGCCCCCCAATTCGCTGGTGGCCAAAGCACGACTCAGACCGTTGCGATTTTTCCCCGTCGCTACCGCCAAGCAGTACCCTTGTCCGTGCAACTCAATAATGGTTTCACGCGCATCTGCAAACAGCGGAATGGCGGTGTCTTGCGACAGGAAATGATGGCGATATTTCGCTGCCAGCGGCTCATACAGGGACTCGTGCGCATCCGGCACGGCATGGCGCAAGGCTTCCGCCAAGCCCATCCCGATAACATAACGTGCGGCCTCATCGCTTGGAACGGGTAAATCCAGATCGCGACACGCAGCCTGAATCGAACTGGCGATCACTGCGGTCGAATCCATCACCGTGCCGTCCCAGTCGAAAACAATCAAATCGTAGCGTTTAGACAAAATTATGGTGTGTTCAAGAAAGGAGACCCATCTACTGAATACTTAGATTCGTCGTTGCTGTAGCTCCGCCAAGTGTGGCAGAAATGGTGGCATTACCTGCCGCCACGGCAGAGATGGTGCCGGGAGTTATGTTATTCAACGGGTCTGGAGTCATCATCGCCGCTGCAGGCGAGCTATTGGTGGACCAGGTAACCCACTTGCTCACATCGAAAGTTTCAGAGCCACAACTTGCTGTGGCTGTAAATTTTTTGCTAGTCCCCACCACAGCTGAAGCGGACAACGGACTGATGCTTAAGGTCAAGGCGCCAATGCTGCTCACATTCAGCACCGCACTTGCATAGTATTGAGCCCCAGAATACGCCTCAACCTCAACCGCTCCCGGGACAATCCCGGTAGCAACACCGCTCGCACTGGCATACCCCTTACCTGCGTCAAGTATGTCGATTCCCCACTGCACAAGATTGGTTACATCTCGCGGCGCCGATTCTCCCGAATAAGTTCCCATCGCGGTAAATGATACTGGCACACACGCAGCCGCCGCTGACGCCGCAGGTGAAATGGCTATCGACAGAAGTTTACCGGTGGTCGGAAGGATAACCGCATTCCCTCTTTCGTTTTCGCTCGATTCAAGTGAACAACCGATCAAAAGCGTGACAGTAATAAATGCAAAAGCTGTTTCCGCGATCACACTAATTTTTTTCATGTAGTCATCCCCGTGTGCATACAGCAAAACACCTTAGAAATCCCATCGAAAGCCCAGAGAGAAAGAGGTGCGCGAACTTTTGGTTGTTTGATAAGGACCGAATGTGCTAGTCAACTCCAACCCCAGATCGGCATCAAAGCTTAATTGTTGCCCCATCTGATACGCCACACGCAACATAGGCATGTTGCGCGCCATGCTGCCGCCAAAGTTATCAGCTTGCTTATAGAAATTATAAGATGAGTCTAAAGAAAACTTTCGGTTAAATGCAGTACGGTTATAAACAAAAAACGATTGTCCGCTTTTCACATAGTCGCTGGCAATATAGCTGCCCCCCAAAGAAGTGATATCGGCTTCCGAGTACAAATTGCTGCCGATTAACTGTCCCGTCAGTGTTTTTTCCAAACCCGTATCGGGATAGCTTGCTATATACCCTTGCAAACAGGCTGCTGTATTTGCCGGATCCAGGCAATTCGCAGGATCAGTGCCACTGGCTGGCAGACCGGCGGTTTTGGTCAACTTCACATCGCCGCCGACTTGCCACTTTGTATGTAATTTTTGCGTGACGCCGAATTGGGTATAAGCGTAGCTGCCCGTGCGCGAAATGGCCAATTGTTTCAATTGCGCGGCATCTATCGTAGCCAGCAAATCTTTCACCGAAGTCGTCAGCGCACCGTTCAACGAATTCCGAATGCTGATGGAAGGGCTCTTGCGATAATCGGCCATGAAATTGTATGTAGTTCCTGATGCTTCATTGGCAACCATACCGTTGATTGTCGCAGCATTTAACACCTTGAAATAAAGGTCGTAGTCCAGAAGGGCGTATGCCGTATTACCGGCTTTGAAATACCGGTACTCGGCTCCCAGCGCTCGGCGATCTTGAACACCTTCTAAAGTTTGATTGATCAGATAAATCGAAACCGGCCCGCTTTCGACACTGAGTCCATAAAAAACGGGTTGCGGCATAAACGTAAAATCCACTATTTGCCCCGCGACGCCACTTATCCGAAAATCTTGAGGCGCGCCGTAGCCAGCAAAAACACCGTCAAAACGCCCCATTACGCCGCCCCCATTGGGCGTTTGACGCCCGATACGCGCGGTCAATTCCGCCGGGCGATTTTTCATTTCAACATAGGCAGAATTAACACGATTCCTGCTGGCTTGTCCGGGTATCAGGTTTTGAATCGACATGTCGCGAAAGACAATGCGGTTGTCGTAGTTCTCGCTTATAAAACGCCCAGTCGCATCCACATTACTGATCAGCATGGACTGATCCTTCAGCGTAAGCGAAGTCGTCTGAATTCCGTTATTGATCGGATAAGTTGTATCCAACTTGCTTTGTCCGAAGTAGTAACGCGAAGAAATCCCGCCTTGAACGAAGTTCCTATCTTCCACCTTCTTGACTATCGGCTGTATCTTGACAGCAGGTGTTGCTACAGCCAACCCTGCCAAACGCTGTTTAACCCACTGTGCGCCTTGCCCCGTGGGATAAAGTTTTAAATACAGTTCATATTCCACCTTCGCTTTTTCGACTTGCCCTCCCCGTTCGCGCGATACCCCCACCCATTCTTGCGCATCTTGGGAATACTGATTGGGTGGCAGCATCAATAACTTGTTAAATGTCTCGGTTGCGGCAGCATAATTTTTCGCAGACAACGCATCGCGTCCAGCCAACATCAGCGTGTAGGCCTGCTGATTGTTCTCGGCAGCATCGGGAGTTACCGGGGAGACTGCAGATGCCTCACGCACCGGAGTAAGCACAGTTGGTAATTGCGGCGGCACGTTAGCTGACATCGGCATCTCACGCTTTTCCGGCTTGATAGTCATCACAAAACTGCGATTGTCCGCGCCCGCACTCACCTTGAATTCAACTTCCCCTGCAAATGCAACTACCAGCTTGGGGTGCACAGCCTGATCGCGAGTCGTCACGGTAAATGCAGGAATATTGGCCGTTGCAGGACTTCTGCGCTCTTCCCCATCCACCCACGAGTCGGTAGCGTCAGAGCTGGGGATACGCTCATAATAAATTTCCACGATGCGAGATTTGCTGCCCGGCACATAGCGCAGAAAATGCACGGGAGTTGTGAGCTTGATTTTCACCAGTGCAACATCCCCCTGTTGTTGCACGCTAATATCATCGAGTGGCGCGGCGATCGCCGATGCGGAAAATGCCGCCAACAATACAAAACAGCATACTGCATCACTCATTTTTTCTAATGTATTTTTGGTACTCATCAGGTCTCCACCCACTCGCTAATTATAATTAATAATAAAAACTATCTGCCCGTACTTGGCTTAGAGCCTACCTATCCCAGCTATAAACCGTATGACATTGGTCGCACGGCGTCGTATTGTTGTGATGGCGATGGCAACTGTTGCAGGTATGTTTTCCTTGTTGCGCCGCATGGTTAAATACCCAACTAGAAGCTATCGGATGGCATTGATCACAAGAACCAGTATAGCCACGTGACGCATGGCTGGCAGGCCGCTGCGCCGCATGGCAAGTTGCGCATGTCCCTGGCGCCACGCCAGAATGGCTGAAACTGGCAGGCAACCAGGCTGTAGTGGAATGGCAGTTATCACACGACAAAGTCGCCTTGGAACCTGTATGGCTTGCCGTTTTTCCCGTGGCAGATGAACCATTGTGACATGTTGCACAAGTTCCACGTGTCACTGTCGAATGATCAAATCCGGCTGGCAACCAAGAGCTTGTTCCGCCTTTAATGTGACACGTATTGCACGCGCCAGTCGCTTTGGGGCCGGAACTGTGGCTGGCGGGTTTGCCTCTGCCATTGGGGTAGCTTCCGCTATGGCAGGTCGCACAACTCGTCGCCGCTACGCTGGTGTGGTTCATGCGCCAGGTCGCAAATCCGCCCGGCACCACGGTGCTGGTGTGGCAGATCTCGCAGGCGATGGTGCCGGTGGGAATGTGGTTAGCTGTTTTGCCCGTCGCTTGAACCCCATCATGGCAGCTCGCGCAGCCCGTGGTAATGCCGGTGTGGTCCATCCCCGCCGGCAGCCAGGCAGTGGTCGATTTGTGGCAGGCGCTGCATGCCCCCGTCGCCTTGACTCCAGAGCTGTGGCTGGCGGGTTTGCCTCTGCCATTGGGGTAGCTTCCGCTATGGCAGGTCGCACAACTCGTCGCCGCTACGCTGGTGTGGTTCATGCGCCAGGTCGCAAATCCGCCCGGCACCACGGTGCTGGTGTGGCAGATCTCGCAGGCGATGGTGCCGGTGGGAATGTGGTTAGCTGTTTTGCCCGTCGCTTGAACCCCATCATGGCAGCTCGCGCAGCCCGTGCTGATG
The DNA here is from genome assembly GCA_964639585.1 of uncultured Gallionellaceae bacterium. Lineage (GTDB taxonomy): Bacteria > Pseudomonadota > Gammaproteobacteria > Burkholderiales > Gallionellaceae > PALSA-1006. Next base: position 13,033 of record CAZXDK010000064.1, read on the forward strand.
CCGGTGTGATCCATCCCCGCTGGCAGCCAGGCGCTGGTCGATTTGTGGCAAAGACTGCATGCGCCAGTCGCTTTCGAGCCTGTAGCATGACTGGGTAGCGGCTTGCCTCTACCGTTAGGATAAGTTCCCGTATGGCAGGTTGCACAACTCGTCGTCGCCACGCTTGTGTGGTTCATGCGCCAGGTCGCAAATCCCCCCGGCGTCACCGTGCTGGTGTGACAAGTCTCGCAGGGTGTAGTTGTGGTCGGGATGTGATTGGATGTTTTACCCATTGCTTGAGCGCCGTCATGGCAACTCGCACAATTCGTGGCTATGCCAGTGTGATCCATCCCGGCCGGCAGCCATGCACTGGTCGATTTGTGGCAATTTTCACACGGTAGCGTTCCTTTCGGTGGTGAATTGTGGCTTGCCGGCTTACCTTTTCCGTTTGGATACGTTCCGGTATGGCAGGTTGCGCAATTCGTCGGGAACGGGGTGTGATTCATTTTCCATGTCACAAATCCACCCGGGGTCACCGTGCTGGTGTGGCAAATCTCACAGGGTGTAGCACTGGTCGGAATGTGATTGGCTGACTTGCCCACAATGTTGGTATAACTACCGCTATGGCATGAGGCACAGCTGCCTGCAATGCCGGTATGATCCATGGCGGCCGGCGTCCATGCACTCGTGGATTTGTGGCAGTTTTCACAAGGCGTGGTGGTCGGAAAGTGCGCAGCCGATTTGCCCTTGCCGTTGGGATACGTTCCGGTATGGCAGGTTGCGCAATTCGTCGGGAACGGGGCGTGATTCATTTTCCATGTCACAAATCCACCCGGGGTCACCGTGCTGGTGTGGCAAACTTCGCAGGGCGTGGCAACCGTCGGAATATGGTTAACTGACTTGCCCACGACGTTTTTGTAACTACCACTATGACAGCTTGCACAATTTGTGCTGAGCCCTGCGTGATCCATGGTTGCGGGCGTCCATGCAATTGTGGATTTATGGCAATTTTCACAAGGTGCGGTGGTCGGAAAGTGTGCGACCGATTTGCCCTTGCCGTTGGGATACATCCCAGTATGGCAGGTTGAACAACTTGTCGTCGCAACACTGGAGTGGCTCATACGCCAAGTTGCAAATCCGCCCGGAGTCACCGTGCTGGTGTGGCAAGTCTCACAAGCGATGGAAGCTGTCGGAATATGGTTCGCTGTTTTGCCCATTACATCAGCATAATTCCCTCCATGGCAAGATGAACATGGATTGACGACAATATCAGAGTGGTTCATAAAGGCCGGCAGCCAAGCGATAGATCTATGACAGCTACCACAAGCTATTTTAGCTGATGCTTTAATACCGCTATTGTGACTCGTCGGCTTTCCTGTCGCCATCACTCCGTTGTGGCAGTTTTTACAATCATTGGGCGCAACCGAGCCGTGGTTAAAATGCGCGCCCAAGAACGTAACGGTACTGCTGTGACATACTTCGCATTGTTCAGTAGTGGGAATATGCTTGGAAGACATAGCTGTCGCCACGACACGCTTGCCTTTGGCGTGACAACCGGAACAGTTGCGCGGCGTGCCTTTGAATATGCCGCCAATGTGACAGGAGGCGCATTCAGCCGCGACATGCAAACCAGTTAGAGGGAAACCGGTCAGTGCGTGATTAAAATCCCGCGTCGATTGCCGTGTTATTTCGGGTGAATTCTTAACAGCGTCAATGGATTGCGCCGCATTTACATGCGCCGAAAACAAAATAATTGCCAAGAACCATAAAACTGACAAAAAACACTTAGGATTCATCAATAACTTGCCTATAGCGATCTGTTTCATTTTCTCTCCGCGCAAAGCGCCCAACTTTGTACAAAACCGTTAACGTCCCTTGAAAGTCAATCAACATTGGTCTTCATTTCAGTTCTTAGTCAATCCCATCCAACAAATGAAGTTCCTCTTCTACCCAATGGCTTATGACATGAACTCGATGAACAGTCCGGTGTAGCACCATTGAAGCCTTCATGAGCACCCATTTTGCGCATTCCTCTGGAAACCACATATGGGCTAGTCCTTGCGTGGCAAGTAACACACGAAGCCGTTATAAACACATGCAACGCCGCACCTGATACTGTGCTAGGCGTCCATCCGACCGCCGCATATTTGTGACAGCTACTGCAATCCGCGCTAGTCGGAATGTGCGAACTCGTTTTTTGCGAAGCGTGGCAACTCGCACAATTTGACGTAATGCCAGTGTGATCCATACCGGCAGGTAGCCACGCTGTAGTTTTGTGGCATGCATCGCAGGACATTGTTGCCTTTGATCCGGTGTGGCTGGCTGTCTTGCCTGTTGCCGAAACACCATTGTGGCAAGTTGCGCATGTGCCAGGTGCAACTCCAGTGTGATCCATACCTGCTGGCAACCAACCGCTTGTTGACTTATGGCAGTTCTCACAAGGTAAAGTTGCTTTCGAGCCAGTCGCATGGCTGGCTGGTTTGCCTCTACCGTTCGGATAAGTGCCTGTATGGCAAGTTGAACAACCGGTTACGATGCCCGCGTGGCTCATCCGCCATGTGGCAAAGCCGCCCGGCACTACCGTGCTGGTATGGCAAATTTCACATGCGGTTGTAGTCGGAATATGGTTAGCCGTTTTGCCCGTTGCCTGAACGCCGTCATGGCAGCTCGCGCAGCCTGTGGTGATGCCGGTGTGATCCATCCCCGCTGGCA
>CAZXDK010000065.1:0-15535 GCA_964639585.1 uncultured Gallionellaceae bacterium
AAAAAATTATTCGATCCGGAGTTACATGGATGTTGACAGCAATAACAGTATCTACCGAGCTAAAACCACCGCATGGGCACTTCGTGCCCATGCAACTTTACTTTCTCATCCACGGCCAGAGTCGCAAGCATTCATCCATTGATGGCCAACGATCATGTTTGCGAAAAAATTCACTTCCAGCCTTATCAAAAGCTACGCGGTCGTTTTCCGTGCTTCCTATCGCTGGTATCCATTTAGGACGTTTGTTAGCGTCAGTTGGAGATATTGAGGATTCTTTCCTGTTGTCTCTAATTGCACTTCTGAACTTTGCAAAAAATTGTGCTTCAGCATCCTTTTGCAACGGATGAAAAAGCCAGTGTTTACAGTCCACATCAAACCTTAGTTTCTCTTCTAACTCGGCTCTTGTAAGTAAAGCATCGGATTTAGGAAGTCGAATTTCAATTGCAGGGAAACCATATTTTCTGATTTGGCTCATCTTGCTCTTATCAACTTGATGAGTAACTGCAACCTCAATAAGAAGCTTTCTGTCGCGGCTAGCAATAACGATATCTGGGACAAATCCTGACACGGCACATTCGATAGATACCTCATCCACGCTTACATCGCCACCTTTTGCAACTAATTGGTCGTGGATAATATTAATTCCAGACTTGGTTTTTCTTTCCATGTGAAAGTTATAGGTCGGAATGGAAAATTGATCGATTTGCTGAAATATTTCCTTTGCAAGAAGATGAAGAGCAGTTTCTATTCCGCCATCACAGAGCGAATTTGATTTGTGCGCAAAGTGATGCCTGCGCTTTGCACCTTTTTTAGCTATAAGATCTAGATGGCAACTTACACAAGTGCAGCCGCAAAGTTGGCCACGGGGCACGTCAGAAACGTGAACCAATCGATTGGCTTTAAGGGCATATCCTGTTTGATATATGTTGTCCATATACGTCCCTGATAAGGCAATTAGCAATGGCGGGTGGGCACAACGTGCCCACCCCACGGTTCGGTTTTAGGTTTTCCATCCCCTGTGCGCCGCCGAGTAGCGCAGACTGGTCAGGGGATTTCGGCGAGGACTGTCTGAGCGCGTAGCGCGAGTTCCGCAGCCGCCTGACCAGTCGAGCAACGCAGGGTATCGCGCAGCGGCGGCAAACCGGGGTCGCCTTTTCTTCGGTTACCTTCTTTTGGCGAAGCAAAAGAAGGTAACTTGCTGTCGGGCAATCCCCGACGGTGTTGTCTTTGAATTACAAACCAGCGGGCTTCGCCCATCCTTCGACAAGCTCAGGACGAACGGCCTGAAGATGGCGATAGTTAATGCGCCTCATCCCAATTAGCGCCCTCGCCCATCCCCACCTCCAGCGGCACTTTCAACTCCGCCACATTACACATCAACTCGCGCACATTTTCTTTCACGCGTGAAAGTTCGTCCAGCGGTACTTCCAGCACCAGTTCGTCATGCACCTGCATGATGAGTTTGGTGTGTAGTTTTTCCTGTTCCAGCCAATCCTGAACTTTCACCATCGCGAGCTTAATCAAATCCGCCGCCGTGCCTTGCATCGGGGCGTTGATGGCGGCGCGTTCGGCGGCTTGGCGGCGCATGCCGTTGGCGCCGTTGATTTCGGGTAGCCAGAGTCGGCGGCCGAACCAGGTCTCGACGTAGCCCAAGCGTTTCGCCTGTTCGCGGGTATCGTCCATGTAGCGTTTCACGCCGGGGTAGCGCGCGAAGTAGAGGTCGATGTATTGCTGGGCGGCACTGCGTTCGATGTTGAGGTTGCTGGCGAGGCCGAACGCGGACATGCCGTAGATGAGGCCGAAGTTGATGACTTTGGCGTAACGGCGTTGTTCGCTGGTGACGGCATCCAGTGTGGCGCCGAACACTTCGGCGGCGGTGGCGCGGTGGATGTCTTCACCGTTGGCGAAGGCTTTGAGCAAACCCTCGTCGCCGGAGAGGTGCGCCATGATGCGCAGCTCGATTTGCGAATAGTCGGCGGAGACGATGCGCGAATTTGCGGGCGCGATGAAGGCTTCGCGGATGCGGCGGCCTTCGGCGGTGCGCACGGGGATGTTTTGCAAGTTTGGATCGCTGGAAGCCAAGCGCCCCGTGACCGCCACGGCTTGCGAGTAGCTAGTGTGCACGCGCCCTGTTCTTGCATTTACCATCTTGGGCAGCTTGTCGGTGTAGGTGGATTTGAGTTTTGCCATACCGCGATGCTCCAGCAAAATCTTGGGCAGCGGATAATCCAGCGCTAGCTCTTGCAGCACCTCTTCGTCGGTGGAGCGCGCGCCGGTCGCGGTTTTTTTCTTCGAGGGGATGCCCAGTTTGTCGAACAGGATTTCCTGCAATTGCTTGGGCGAGGCCAGATTGAACGGTTGCCCGGCCAGTTCGAACGCCTGCTTCTCGATGTCCATGATTTTCTCGCCCAGCTCGTGGCTCTGCCGCGCCAGCTTGCCGCTGTCGATGAGTACGCCGTTGCGCTCCATCTTGAACAGCACTTCGCGCGCGGGCATTTCGATGTCGCGGTACACCTCGGCCAAGCGTCCTTGCAATTGCGGCGACAGTGTCTGGTGCAGTTGCAAAGTGATATCGGCATCCTCGGCGGCGTATCGGGTGGCGGTGTCGAGATCGACCTGATCGAAGCCGATCTGCTTCGCGCCCTTGCCCACCACTTCGGCATAGGGAATGGTCTTGAGGCCGAGATGGCGCATCACGAGATTTTCCAGATCGTGCGGCCGGTGCGATTCCAGTACGTAGGATTGCAGCAGCGTGTCTTCGGCGATACCCGCCAGCGCGATGCCGTGGTTGGCGAAGATGTGTTGGTCGTATTTGAGGTTCTGGCCGAGCTTTTTGTGCTGCGCGCTTTCCAGCCAGGGCTTGAGTTTTTGCAGCGCGTGATCGCGGTTCAACTGATCCGGCGCGCCGGGGTAATGGTGCGCCAGCGGCAAATACATGGCCTGATGCGCTTCGATAGAAAACGAAATGCCCACGAGTTGCTCGTTCATCACATCGAGGCCGGTGGTCTCGGTGTCTATGCTGACCAGCGGGGCTTGCATGATTTTTTCTATCCAAGCGTCGAGCTGGTCATCGGTGAGGATGGCTTCGTAGCGGGAGGTGTCGTTGCTGAAGAGTTCGCCGGACGTTTGCGGCTCAGCAATAAAAGAAGCTTGGCGTGTGGACGAGCTTTTAGTTTCGGCTGGCTGTTCGCCACCCAGTTCGCGCAACCAACTCTTGAACCCGAACTGCTCCAGCAGGCCGCGCAGTTTCTCGGTGTCTTGCGCGGGTGCAGCGAGTTGATCGAAGCGCACAGGCAGCTCGACATCGCATTTCACTGTGACCAGACGACGCCCTTGCGGCAACCAATCCAACGCGGCGCGCAGGTTCTCGCCGACCACGCCGCTCACTTCATTCGCATGGGCGACCAGATTGTCCAGCGTGCCGTATTGCGTGAGCCATTTCACGGCGGTCTTGGGGCCGCATTTGGTCACGCCCGGCACGTTGTCCACGGTGTCGCCGACCAGGGTGAGGTAATCCACGATGCGTTCGGGCGGCACGCCGAACTTGGCCAGCACGCCCGCCTCGTCCAATGTCTCGTTGCTCATGGTGTTGATAAGTTGCACTTGGCTGTTGACCAGTTGCGTGAGGTCTTTGTCGCCGGTGGAAACGATGCAGCGCGCGCCGCCCTGCGTGGCTTGCTGCGCCAGCGTGCCGATCACGTCGTCGGCTTCCACGCCGTCTATCATGAGGATGTTCCAGCCGTAGGCGGCGACGGCTTCGTGCAGCGGCTCGATCTGGGCGCGCAGGTCATCCGGCATGGAAGGGCGGTTGGCTTTGTACTCGGGATACCAGTCATCGCGGAAGGTTTTACCTTTGGCGTCGAATACGCAGGCGCTATAATCCGCCGGGTAATCTTTTTGCAGGCGGCGCAGCATATTGAGTACGCCTTGTATGGCGCCGGTCGGCAAACCGGTGGGGCTGCGCAAATCCGGCATCGCGTGGAACGCCCGATACAGGTAAGATGAACCATCGACTAACAGCAGTGTTTTCATTTTTTTGAGAAATTGAGATGAATAGCCAATCCAAAATACCTCACTCGCATTTACCCGAGTTGACCCCGTCGAAGGAATCATGGCGCGTATTTGGCATTATGTCAGAATTCGTGTCGGCCACCGAACGCCTGCAAGACATCCAGCCCGCCGTGAGCATTTTCGGCAGCGCGCGCACGCCGCCCGAACACTACTATTACCAGCTCACCGAACATATTGCACGCTTGCTGTCCGATGCCGGGTTTTCGGTGATCTCGGGCGGCGGCCCCGGCGTGATGGAAGCTGCCAACAAGGGGGCGTTTTACGGCAAGTCTCCCAGTGTGGGACTCAATATCCAGTTGCCGCACGAGCAGCACGGCAATCCCTACCAGAACATCAGCCAGACTTTCAAACACTTTTTCACGCGCAAAGTGATGTTTGTTAAATTCGCCTGCGCTTATGTGGTGATGCCGGGCGGCTTCGGCACGCTGGATGAATTGATGGAATCGCTTACTCTGGTGCAGACGGGAAAAGTGCGCCGTATGCCCATTATTCTGGTGGGCAGCCAATTTTGGGGCGGCATGGTGACCTGGTTTAAAACCAGCTTGCTGGAGGAAAAAATGATCAGCCCCGAAGACATAGACCTGATCCAAATCATCGACGAGCCGGAGCAGGTGGTCGGCGCAATATTTAAGCATTACGAAACTCGCGGTTTCGAGCCATCAGCATCCGAACGCGAAATGCAATTGAGATTGTAGACCGCCTATCCGCTAAAATACCCAACCAAACCTTTTCGGAACCCACACTATGCGCTTCGTCGCTTTAATCCTGCTTTCCAGTTTCAGCATAAGCGCCTATGCGGCGCAAGCACCCGATGCGAAACTCGCCCCCCCGCCACCGGCTCTCGATCAAAGCGAGGCGGTAGATGAGCCGCAAGTCACCATCAAGAAAGAAACGGAGCAAACCGTCGAGGAATACCGTTCGCACGGCAAGCTCTACATGATCAAGATCACTCCCAAACACGGCAAGCCTTACTACCTGATCGACGACCGCGGCGACGGCAAATTCGCGCGCCAGGAAAGTCTGGATTCCGGCCTGCGCGTGCCGACTTGGGTTATCCACAAATTCTGAGAATAGGCGATTCGCATGGCAGTTTTCACTCGCGTCACAGAGGCGGACATCACCGCCTGGCTAAACGATTATTCGCTCGGCACATTATCCGAATTGCAGGGCATCGCTTCCGGCATCGAGAACACCAATTATTTTGTCACCACCAGCAACGGGCGTTTTGTGCTGACCTTGTTCGAGATACTCAGTGCGGACGAATTGCCGTTTTATCTTAATTTAATGGCGCACCTCGCGCGTCACGGCATCCCCTGCCCTGCGCCGATGGCCGACAAGAACAACCGGTTTCTGGGCGCATTGAACGGCAAGCCGGCCTGTATCGTGAGCCGCTTGCCCGGCAAATCGGTCACCGAACCCGGCGTTGTCCATTGTGCCGCTGTCGGTGCGATGCTCGGCCAATTGCACCATGCCGGACAAAGTTTCAGCGATGTGATGCCCAATCCGCGTGGTGCGGCTTGGCGCGCCAGCACCGCGCAAAAAGTCGCAAAATTTTTATCCGCGCCAGACGCCGCATTACTCGACAGTGAAGTGCAATACCACGCCCGGAATATGCTCAGTGACCTGCCGCACGGCGTAGTTCATGCCGACCTGTTCCGCGATAACGTGTTGATGGACGGCGAGCGCGTGGGTGGGCTGATCGACTTCTATTTCGCCTGCAACGACAGTTTGTTGTATGACGTCGCTATCACGGTGAACGACTGGTGCATGACGGCGCATGGAACGCTGGACGCGGAGCGCGCGCGGGCATTCCTGCGGGCTTATCACGCGGTGCGTCCGTTCACGGAGCAGGAAGCGGCAAGTTGGCCGACTGCCTTGCGCGTTGCCGCCTTGCGTTTCTGGATTTCGCGCTTGTTCGATCTGCACTTGCCGCGTGACGGCGAGATCGTAAACGCCCATAACCCGGAGCAGTTCAAACGTATTCTTCAACAACACATCGCCGCCGGCCCCAATGCGGTTTGGCTGTAGACAGGGCTGACATGGAAGCGAAAAGACTGACTGCCGGATGCGGCTGGTTGTGGATTAAGCAGGGTATCTACTTATTCAAGAAAAGTCCTGTGCTGTGGGTGGTCATCAGCCTGATCGGCATAGTCGGTTTGTTTGCTATCGCCAGCATACCCGTTATCGGTGACCCGCTCGCCACACTACTTTTCCCGGTGCTTTTTTCGGGGCTATTGTTGGGGTGTCAGGCTCTGGAAAACGACGAAGAGCTCGAACTTGCACATCTGTTCGCGGGATTCCAACACAACACGCAACAGCTGATCACGCTCGGCGGCCTCAATCTGATCGCTCAATTGCTGATCTTTGGTGTGATGGCAATCACCGGCGGTGCGTCATTAGTGGGGATACTGATGAGCGGTGCTCCCGCAGAAGACTCTGTGATTACCGAGGCGGTGATGGGCGCGGGCTTTGCCATTCTCATCGGCATTAGTTTATTTGTTGTGCTGTTGATGGCCACCCAGTTTGCGCCCATGCTGGTGACGTTCGACAAGCAGCGTCCCATTGATGCGTTAAAAGCCAGCCTGCAAAGCTGTTTGCGCAATGTCGCACCGCTTTCGGTCTATGGCGCAATGATGATACTTTTCGCATTCGCGGCATCGTTACCGGTGATGCTGGGCTGGTTTGTGTTATTCCCCATCATGATTACCTCGATCTATGCCGCTTATCGCGGGATTTTCCCCAGAGCGGAAGAGATAGTTAAAACTGAATCCGACAGCAACATTTTTACGCCGGACAAAGATGTTTTTCGGAATGATCAATGAGAGGCTCGCACCCACCCAAGTAAGGCCTTAACGGATAAACCGCTGGCAGTCAGTCCCCTGAATGAGAAGATGCCGGGGGAAGAACGATACAAATGATCACAATTCTTTCGGCGTTAACGTTAACTGCACCGCAACAGTTGTATAATGCGTCGCGGCTTAATTCACTGCATACCTGTAGTTCTACCCAGCCCGGGTGGTGAAATTGGTAGACACAACGGACTTAAAATCCGTCGCTTCGGTAAAACGGGCGTACCGGTTCGATTCCGGTTCCGGGCACCAATACCCTGTATCACACAGCAGCACCAAGCCTCATGACTGTTTCGATAGTATCAATTCCATCTCAATTCATTGTGCGGGGATAATACAAGGGTGGGCACAGCCAAAGGGTGTAAGACCTCTTCGAGGCAAAACGTGCTCACCTACACAGATTGCAACATCACGCCGCTTGCTGTTGACGGCCATGCAACAGGTCAAGCAAAAAGTCGGGCGCCAGGTCTGCGCCGTTAGCCCATGCCACGGTGCGCATCAAGGGATGATGGTAAGCGGTAGCGAAAAGTTCGGGGTCGCGCAGCGGTTCAAACATTTCGCCAGTCAGTTCATCGGATAAATCCACGATGCCGTGTTCGCCGTTGTTGAAACGCACGGCAAGCCGGTATCCCGGCAAGGGGCTGACTTCGGTGGTGTGCAAGATCATGGCGTTACTCCAATGGTTCTATCGGGTTAATCGGTTTGCGTTCTTGTGCCAGCGTCCAATCGAGTGCAAGTTCGTCGCGATGCAAAGCCAGCCATTCGCGCACCAGCGACAAAACTCTCGCAGGAAGACTGCCGGAATAGACTTTCCCATCCAGCGTAATCAATGCCTCGTATTCGCCATAGACCGCATGAAAGTGAACCGGAGGATGTTCACGCCAGTTCATGTAAATGACGATGCCGAAAAAGCGGGAAATTTCAGGCATGAGGCTCTCCTTCGCTATTGCGTATTTTACGGCAAAGTTAAACGGTGAATAACCGCTGCTTGGTGTTGTGCAATATGCGTGTTTCGGTCTTGCTAAATGGGGGTATAGCGGCTTATCTAATGGCGCGAGCGAGAATATTACCGGAAAGCAATCGCTACCGTACACGAAAAACCGGGGAATCAAGGCTACAGCTTCAAATTCGGGAGCCATTATGGAAGTGTTTACATCTATGAAGACATTGGAGATTCCCCCTTATAATGTCCCGCCCGCCATATTCGGTTTTATGTCATGAGTTTTATCTATCTGCTTGATCTATGCGCAGTTGCTGTATGCGCTATCACGGCGACGCTTGAGGCGCGCCGCCGCGAACTGGATTGGTTTGGTGTGGTGGTGATTGCGGTAATCGCGGGTATCGGCGGCGGCACGTTGCGCGATATTTTATTGGGTCGATTGCCGGTGTATTGGATACATGATCCCATCTACGTGGTTGTCGGAATGGTGGCGGCGACTTGCGCTTTTTTCCTTGGTCGCCATATACGCTTGCCGAACAACTTCTTTCTTATCCCCGATGCCATCGGCTTGGCATTATTCACGGTGATAGGCACCAGCATTGCATTGAAACTCAACACTCCCTGGTTGAATGCGGCGCTGATGGGAGTCATCACGGGCGTATTTGGAGGGGTTATACGTGACATCATGTGCAACGAGATCCCGCTCATTTTTAGAACGGATATTTACGCTACCGCTTCGTTGGTGGGAGCGCTTATGCTGGTTGCATTGGATGGTCAGCATATCAATCATAACTGGGCGATGCTGCTGTCAATGAGCAGTGTCGTCATCATCAGATTGGTGGCAATACGTTGGCATATCCACCTGCCGCGCTTGCGTAATGACATCAAGTAAACGCAAGGTTTTTTCGAGCGGTGGTTGCCGTCAGGGGCGAATAGGAGCAGCTTTCGTTTAACGATGGGCTTTCGCCCGCTGCAAATACAACTGCTCCACCTTCTCCCGCGCCCACGGCGTTCTGCGCAGAAACTTCAAACTGGATTTGATGCTGGGGTCGTGGGTGAAGCAGCGTATCGGCACAGCCTCTCCCATCGCTTCCCAGCCCATGCTTTGCGAGAGTTGCGTGACGATCATTTCGAGGGTGATGCCGTCCAGCGTGGGGCGGTTCGCAGGGGTTTTTGTGGTGTCCATGTGTGCATTTTACAGGGCTTGGGCGGAGCTTGCGTTTACAATGTCGGCCTATGCTCACCGCAAACAATCCATTTGAAAATTCCGCCTGCTTCCCCCTTTATCAAAGGGGGGAACGCTGCTTCGTTGCACTGTCTGGCTTTAATAACTAACTGGGTTTACTAGATGTCCGCCATGACCACGCCTGTCCGCCTTGCCAAACGTATTGTAGCGATCGCTGCGTGTTCGCGCCGCGAGGCGGAGCTGTATATCGCGGGCGGTTGGGTGTCGGTGGATGGCGTGGTGGTGGAAGAGCCGCAGTTCATGGTGGCGGAGCAGAAGGTGGTATTGCATCCCGATGCAACGCTTACCCCCGTCGTGCCGGTGACCCTCTTGTTTCATCAACCGGCGGACATTGAAGGTGGCCCGCAAATGCTCTGCGCCGACACGCATGCGGCGGACGATCATTCCGGTATCCGCATGCTCAAGCAGCATTTCGTGCGGCTCACGCAGTGCCTGCCGTTGGAGGCGGGAGCGGGCGGGATGGCGGTGTACACCCAGGACTTCCATGTTTTGCGCAAGCTGGGCGACGATGCCGCCACCATTGAGCAGGAGTATGTGGTGGAGGTGGCGGGTGAGTTGATTGCCGACGGACTCAAGTTGCTCAATCACGGGCTCAGTTTCAACGGCAAGGCGCTGCCGCCTATCAAGGTGAGCTGGCAGAACGAGACGCGTTTGCGCTTCGCGCTAAAGGGAGTGCAGCCCGGCCAGATCGCGCATATGTGCAACAGCGTGGGATTGCAGGTGCTGGCGATGCGGCGCTTGCGCATCGGACGTTTGTCGCTGGGCAAGCTACCGACCGGGCAATGGCGCTATATGTTGGGTTATGAGCGCTTTTAATTTGAGTGAAATGAAAATGTCGTTTTGTCATTGGGAAGAAAATACGTTGGTGCTGAATATTCTCGGACGCCCGCGCGCCAAGAAAACCAAGATCGGCAAAGTCATCGGCAAACAGCTGGAGATTTATGTTGCCGAGCAGCCGGTGCGCGGCAGGGCGACGGCGCATCTGGTGAGATTTCTGGCCGGGGAGTTCGATGTGCCGGAAAGCGCGATCACGGTGGTGTTCGGCGTGTACAACGTGAACAAACAATTGCGCATCACAGCACCCAAGCGGTTGCCCGCCGTCATCCCGCCACCGGCGTCGGCTACATGACACACCCGTCCGCCTACCGCCCCCGCGCCTTGCTGCGCAGTTATCTGACCGTGGGCTATGCGCTATTCATCATATACGCGAGCCTGTCGCCGTTTTCCGGCTGGAAGGAGCAGGGGCTGGAATTTTCGGCGGTGTTGGCTGCGCCGCTGGGGCAAACTTATTCATGGTTCGATGCGGTCACCAATTTTTTGGCCTACCTCCCATTCGGCCTGCTGTGTGGATTAACGCTGCGGGCGCGCTCAAATGCGGTATGGAGTGTGCTGTTGGCAACTCTGGCCGGATTGGCGCTTTCTGCGCTAATGGAATATGCGCAAATGTATCTGCCCAACCGCACCAGCTCCAATCTCGATTTATTGTTGAATGGCTGCGGTGCGTTAAGCGGAGCGGTATTGGCGGTCAGCATCATACCCAGAGCATGGTTTTTTTATTTGATACACTGGCGTTTGGAATTTTTCCAACGCGGGCAGAGTGTGGATTTCGGTCTGGCGCTGGTGGCGTTGTGGATGTTCGCGCAGATCAATCCTTCGTTGCCGATGTTGGGCAATGTGTTCATCACCGAAATGGCGCGCCAACCTTTTGTGCCGCCGCCGGTAGAACCGTTCAGTTGGCTGGAAAGCGTGGCCGTCGCGCTTAATTTATTGATGCTGGGCACACTGCTGCTGACGCTGCTGCACTCGCGTCGCCACGCGGTAGGCGTCCTGTTCCTGGTGTTGTGCACCATCGCGCTGGCAAAATTCACCGCCGCCGCCGTGTTGCTGAAATCATGGGCGCTGTTGTTGTGGTTGAACGGCGAGGCGATGCTGGGCATCTTTCTGGGCGCGATAATGATGACAGCTGTCGGCTGGCTGGCAAGGCCGTATTTGATGCGCGTGGGCATAGCCGTGGCGGGGACTTATCTGGTTTTGGCGCACGGCATTTTGGGTAGCGGCTCTCCTTCAGCCGCGATGCGTTTGTACCAATGGCACTACGGGCACCTGCTCAATTACAACGGGCTTTCGCAAACGGTTATGCTGGTCTTTCCCCTGCTGTTGCTGGGGTATTTGTGGCGTGGTGCAATGCGGCCGGAGTAGTAGAATGCGCCGGGAAATCAATAATCGCTTTTCTCGTTTGTCCTCTCTCCCGTTGGGAGAGAGTTAGAGAGAGGGCTATCAAGCGTGTAAGGAAAATCATCATGAGCCATTACGATAAACACGTTTTCTTTTGCGTGAACCAGCGCGCCGCCGGCGAAAGCTGTTGCGCCGATTTTGGCGCGCAGAAGATGCGCGATTACGTCAAAAACAAGGTCAAAATGCTGGGCCTGGAGCGCGAGGGCAACCGTATCCGCATCAATTCGGCGGGTTGTCTGGGGCGTTGCGATGAAGGCCCGACACTGGTGGTCTATCCCGAAGGTGTCTGGTATACCTACGTCGATGAAAGCGATCTGGACGAGATCATCGAAGAGCACTTGAAAAATGGGCGCGCCGTCGAGCGTTTGAAGATTTAATGCCCGTACTACAGTCTTTTTCCACCACCGGCACGGCCGGATATATCGAAGGCGTCGCGCATGTTCCCGACGGGGCGCCGCAGGCGATGGCTATCGTGTGCCATCCCTTGCCCACGGTGGGCGGCACGATGGAGAACAAAGTGGCAATGACGCTGGCGAAGACATTTGCCGAACTGGGCTGCGTGTCGTTGCGCTTCAATTTCCGCGGTGTGGGTGCAAGCGAGGGCTCATTCACCGGCGGTGATGGCGAAATGGAAGATGTGTTCGCGGTGACGGAATTCGCGCGCGAACAATTCGGCGAGTTGCCGCTTATCCTGTCCGGCTTTTCTTTCGGCGGCTATGTGGCGGCGCGCGCCGCGCAACAACTGCATCCGCGTCATTTGATATTGGCTGCGCCTGCGGTCGGGCGTTTCAGCCATGCGGACTTGCTGAAGACGGGTATGCCGACAGTTGCACCGGATACGCTGGTCATACACGGCGAACACGACGATGTCGTGCCGTTGTCAGAAGCCTTGGAATGGGCGCGTCCGCAACATTTGCCCGTCGTGGTGCTGCCGCAAGCCGAACATTATTTTCACGGACGTTTAACACAATTACGCGATATTGTGCGCAAGCATTTCAATGGAGTTGCATTGTGATCGTGGGAGCGGCTTCAGCCGCGAATTTGTTGACTGGAAATTTTGTTCGCGGCTGAAGCCGCTCCTACCAACCAGAAAGATGAGCGCTTGAGTATGAATGCAGTTATCCAGGCTAAAGGCCTGCAAAAATCCTACGCCGGACAGCGCGTGGTGGATGGTCTTAATCTATCCATCAACAAGGGCGAGTGCTTCGGCTTGCTCGGCCCCAACGGGGCTGGCAAAACCACCACGCTGCGCATGTTGCTGGGTTTGATTGCACCGGATGCGGGCGAAGTCACATTGCTCGATTTGCCGGTGCCGCAGGCCGCGCGCGAGGCGCGTATCCGCGTGGGCGTGGTGCCGCAGATGGACAACCTCGATCCCGATTTCACCGTGGCGGAGAACCTGCTGGTATACGGGCGCTACTTCGGTATGCACGACAGCGAGATCGAGGCGCGTATCCCGTCGCTGCTGGAATTCGCCAGCCTCACCGGCAAGCGCGATGCCAAAGTGCCCACGCTGTCCGGCGGTATGAAACGCCGTCTCACGCTGGCGCGCGCGCTGGTGAACGATCCCGATGTGATCTTCCTCGACGAGCCGACCACCGGGCTAGACCCGCAGGCGCGCCACCTGATCTGGCAGCGCCTGCGCGCACTCACGCAGCAGGGCAAGACGCTGCTGCTCACCACGCATTTCATGGACGAGGCCGAGCGCCTGTGCCACCGCCTCGCGGTGCTGGACAACGGCAAGCTCATCAGCCAGGGCTCGCCGCGCGAACTGATCGAGCGCAACATCGAGCCGCAGGTGGTGGAGGTGTTCGGCGAAACTTCCGGGCAATGGGCGGGCGAACATGCCGCGCGGTATGCGCAGCGCTTCGAAATCAGCGGCGAGTCGGTGTTCTGTTACGTGCAGGACGCGCAGCCGCTGGTGGCGCATCTGCAAGCGCAAAGCGCGTTGCGTTACCTGCACCGCCCCGCGAATCTGGAGGACGTGTTTTTGAAATTGACCGGACGGGAGATGCGCGAGTGAGCCTGATTTTCCGCATGATCTATGTGTTCATCCTGTCGCGCTTTCGCGCGCGGCTCGACATAGGCAATCTGGTGAGTCGGCTCGGCCTGCGCGTGTTGCCGAACGATCTGGACATCAACTTCCACATGAACAACGGTCGCTACCTGACCATCTGCGATCTGAACCGCGTCGATCTGTTCATCCGTTCCGGGCTGATGAAAGCCATGTTCAAGCGCGGCTGGATGCCGGTCATCGCCGAGCATACGATGGTCTATAAAAAGCCGCTGAATATGTTCGAGCGCTTCGAGGTGCTGCTGGAAGTGACGCACTGGGACGAAAAATATTTTTACATGAAACACACTTTCAACAGAGGCGAACGTATCGTGGCGGAAGGAACCTCCAAAGGCTGCGTGTACGCGCGCGGCAGCGGCGTGATCCGTCCCTCCGATGCGCTTGCCGCAGTGGAACAGGATAGCCGCAATGATTAACAGTGATTTTGCCTTGCCGCGTTTAAGCTGGCGTTTCTTCCCCATCTGGCGTCGCCATTGGCTGGTGTGGCGCAAAGTTGCGGCGGCTTCCATCATGGGGCATCTCGCCGATCCGGTGATTTACATGCTGGGCTTGGGCTACGGTCTGGGCAGCCTGCTGCCGGAGATGGGCGGCACGTCGTACATGACTTTTCTTGCGGCGGGTACGGTGTGCTACAGCACCATGAACAGCGCCAGTTTCGAGGCGCTGTATTCGGGCTTCGCGCGCATGCACGAGCAGCGCACCTGGGAGGCCATCCTCAATACGCCGATCTCGCTGGATGATGTAGTGCTGTCGGAAGTGTTGTGGGCGGCTACCAAAAGCCTGATGTCCGGCCTCGCGGTGCTGACCGTCATCTGGCTGTTGGGGCTGTCGCATTCCCTCATGTCGCTGTGGATGATCCCGCTGGCCCTGCTGATCGGGCTGGCGTTTGCCGCTGTCGGCCTGATCATGACGGCACTCGCGCCCGCTTATGATTTTTTCATGTACTACTTCACGCTGGTTATCACGCCGATGATGATGCTCTGCGGCGTATTCTTTCCCGTCGACCAGTTGCCGCAAAGCCTGCAAATCGTGGCAAGCATGCTACCGCTGACCCATGCCGTGGATCTGGCGCGGCCGCTGGTGAGCGGGATTGCACCTGCGCATGCAGCGCTGCACATCGCAGTGCTGCTGGCTTATGCTTTGTTCGGTTTCTATGTGTCGCTGGTGTTGTTTCGGAGACGGTTATCACGTTAACGTTACAGCCATTTGCCTCCACGCCGACAGTAGTGCAGCCGCTGATATGGCTAGCCCCAGGCACCCTGAAACACCAAGGCTGCGCGGTGCATCCTGCGGGTGTTCACTGCAATTCATTTAGCCAACACTGGCAGTGTGCGCTAAATCCCATTACCATTCGCCGCCATTTGATGTTGAACGGGGAGCAGGCATGGGCATGATTTCGCAACCGCTGCTGGTGACGGCGCTGATGCTCATCGTATCCAACCTGTTCATGACCTTCGCCTGGTACGGCCACCTCAAGAATTTTGCGCAATCGCCGTGGTATGTGGCAGCCCTGGTAAGCTGGGGCATCGCGCTGTTCGAGTACCTGCTGCAAGTACCGGCCAACCGCATCGGCTATACCGCGCTGGATCTCGGGCAACTGAAGATATTGCAGGAAGTCATCACCCTGTCGGTATTCGTGCCGTTCGCGGTGCTGTACATGGGGCAACCGCTGAAAATGGATTACCTGTACGCGGCGCTGTGCATGATGGGCGCGGTGTATTTTATTTTTAGAGCATAAGAAAAATGAGCAAACCAAAACACATCCACATCCTCGGTATCTGCGGCACCTTCATGGGCGGCATCGCGGTCATCGCCAAACAATCCGGCTACCGCGTCACCGGCTGCGACGCCAACGTGTATCCGCCGATGAGCACGCAACTCGAAGCGCAGGGCATCGAACTCATCGAAGGCTTCGGTGTTGAGCAGCTCGAACTGAAGCCGGATGTGTTCGTGATCGGCAACGTGGTGTCGCGCGGCAACCCGCTCATGGAAGAAATACTCAACCGCAACCTGCCCTACGCTTCCGGCCCGCAATGGTTGGCCGATACACTGCTGCGCGACAAGTGGGTGCTGGGCGTGGCGGGTACGCACGGCAAGACCACGACGACTTCGATGCTGGC
>CAZXDK010000066.1:0-15481 GCA_964639585.1 uncultured Gallionellaceae bacterium
CGGAAGAGACCGGGCAGATTGTGGCGATCGGTGAATGGGTGTTGCGCACCGCCTGCTGGCGCTTTGCTTCCTGGCAAAAACAAGGCATGGCTGAATTTCCGGTTGCGGTGAATCTGTCGATCCGGCAACTGCGCCAGCCTAACCTTGCCGAGGTCATTGAGAATGTGCTGGAAGAGACCGGTTTGAACCCGGCCTGCCTCGAACTGGAGATCACCGAAGGCATCATGATGGGCGATACCAAAGCCGCCATGACCTTTTTGACGCATATGCAAAAATTGGGCGTGCAAATGTCCATCGACGATTTCGGCACCGGGTTTTCCAGTTTGAACTATCTGAAGAACTTGCCGGTGAATAAACTGAAAATCGACCAGTCGTTTGTGCGCGACATCGAGACCGACGAAAGCGATGCCGCCATCGTGCGTTCCATCATCAGCCTGGGACACAGGCTGGATATGAAAGTGATCGCGGAAGGCGTGGAAACCATCGAACAACTGGACTTTTTGCGCATCCGCGGCTGCGATGAAGTGCAGGGATATTTCTACAGCCGACCGCTTGCCGCCGACGACTTTGCCAAGTTTGTCTACGGCAACCCGCAGTTGCCCTAGCTTCCATTTAACCCAAACCTCAGTTAGCCACGGATTGACACAAATAAACACGGATAAAACATTGCGTTACACGGGGTTGGCAGTTCACCCATGGGGTGCATGAAAGCGTTGAGTTCATCTGTGTCTATCCGTGCTCATCCGTGGCTCAACTGCTTTTTCTAGGTTTAACGCGCTGCTTTTAATCCGGGGTATGCATTGCAGAAGCGGTTTTGCTCCCGGTTAATTGAGTTTTATGCCAATACCGCGCATGGCTTTTGCGATAGCGCTCGACGGTAAAATCTACTCCGTTCATGTCGACGATAATCGCGCCGTCCTCATCCGAGCGCAGCAACTCGCTGCCCGTTGCAAGGTAACGGGCGACGACCTCGGGGTGGGGATGGTGGAAGCGGTTGCGATAACCCGCAGTGAACACGGCGTAGCGCGGATGCACGGCTAGTACAAACTCCGGCGTGGATGAGGTCTTGCTGCCATGATGTCCGACGACCAGCAGCGTTGCCGGAAGTTTGGCGGCGTAGTTTCTCAGCATGTCATGTTCCGCGCCTTTTTCGGCATCGCCCGCCAGCAAAATGCTTTGCCCCGCGCGGCTGATGCGCAGCACGCAACTGCGTTCGTTGTTGCGGATTTTTTCCTGCGCGTAACTTGCCGGTGCGGGGTTGAGCATTTCGAATTGCACGCCATCCCATACCCACGCTTGTCCGGCGCTACAGCGGCGGTTATTGCGTGCAAGATGCGCGAGTTCGTGTTCCGGCGGCAGCGACGATGACACCCAGTTGACCGGCATAGCCTGCATGACCGAGGCTGCACCGCCGGTGTGATCGGTGTCGTTGTGGGTGATTATCATGCCATCGAGGCTGGCGATGCCGAGGCCGCGCAGAGCGGGAACCAGAATGCGGTTGCCGCTATCGGCATCGCCGTTGAAATCGGAGCCGGCGTCGTAAAGCAGGGCGTGGTTCTGCGTTTGCACGGCGACGGCCAAGCCTTGTCCCACATCGAAAACAAGCAACCGCAGCGCGCCGGATGACGGTGTTTGCGGAGCGTTCAAAAACATCGGCAGCAGCATCAAACCACCCAGCCAGCGCGCCGGAAACCCGCTGGGTAACAACATCCAGAATACGCCGAACATACCGGCGACGATGCTCCACGCTGGAGGCGCGTGTTGTGTCCACACGGCATCTGGCAGGCTGTTCAGCCATTCCAAAGCGACCATGCACACACTCATTGCGGAGTGGGCAAGATGCAATAGCCAGTCGCATGGCAGCAATGCGCCGAGCAGGGTGAGCGGCGCCACCACGAACTCCACCAGCGGGATGGCAAAGGCATTGGCGACGGGGGAAACCAGCGATATTTGCTGGAACATCGCGAGCAACAGCGGAATCAAGCCTATGCTCATTGCCCATTGCACGCGGCCATATTCCACCAGCCAACTGCCGGGGCGCAAACGGTGGGCGGTGATGTAAAAGATCAATGCGACCGCGCCGAACGATAGCCAGAAGCCGGGCGCCAATACCGCCCACGGGTCGAGCAATGCCACCACCAGCAGCGCCGCTGCGAGGAGTTGCGAGGGGGCGATATTGCGTGACGACCACAGCGCCACGGCAACCGTCGCGAGCATATACACCGTGCGCTGTGCGGGTACGCCGTATCCGGCCAGCAGCGCGTAAGCAAGCGCGACCAGAAAACCGGTGAGCGCTGCCGCTTTGCGCGCGGGCAGCCGTAGCGTCAGCCGCATGCTGCGCCGCCATAGCCAATACGTCAGCGAATAGGCCAGTCCCGCTAGCATGGTGATGTGCAAACCCGAAATCGAAATGAGATGGTTGACGCCGGTGCGCGTGAAGACCAGCCATTGCGCGGACGGGATGCCGCCTTGGTCGCCGATGGCGAGCGCGCTCAACACGCCGGCATAGGGTGCTTTGCCCAGCACGTTTTGAAAACGCGTGCGCACGGTTTCGCGTATTTTTTCGATAAAGTAGGCGGGCGCAAAAACCGATGCGTCTATGCGGTGATTGTCGGCTTTGCCATACACATAACCAACGGCGCGTATATTGCGTTCCAGCGCCCACGCTTCAAAATCGAAGTTGTAAGGGTTGGCCGTGCCGTGTGCTTGCTTCAGCCGCACCGTCAATTGCCAGCGTTCTCCGGCATGGAGTTGCGGCGGCTCATGTTTTTCATCCGGGTATGTGGAAAGCAGAATGTGTTGCGGCACATGGGCAGCGGGTGTGTCCACCCGCTCCACCTCCAGCATAAAACTCAAGCCGCGCTCGTGTTGCCTGGGCATTTCCGCCACCACACCGACGAGCGCGATGTCGCGCCCTTGCCAGTCAGCGGGCAGTTCATCGGCAAGACGGTGTTGCGCGATCAACGCCGCATAGAAAAATCCGCTTGCCAGCGCGATGACGAGAACAATGATGGTGCGCGTGATGCGTTGCCACTGCGCCAGCCCCGGCATCCATAACGCGGGCAGGAAAACAGGCAGCCACCATGCCAGATGGATGTCCGGCAGCGCGGCTTGCTGTTGCAGCAGCCACACGCCGAGCACGAAGAATAGGGAAATGGCAACCATGGGGCGTAGAGTAGCCCGAAACGGTTAAACATCAAGGGTGTTGTGTTTTATGCGCCCGGAAAAAATGTTAGTCTGCGCGCCGTTACCAAAGGAGTATTTACATGAATTCTGTTTCACCATCCGTAGCTGAATTTCAAAAACGCAAAACAATTTTTGCCTGGCGCGGTGTGTTGCCGATGCTGTTGATTATTTTACTGGGATGTCTGTTGATGTCCTGGGCGATTCATCACAATGACAACGCGGCTATCTTGTTGGCAAACGCTTTATTTTTCAGCAGCGGCGTGGTGTTTGTGCTAAGCGCGAAACGTTATTACCGCTGCCCGGTGTGCGAAAAGGTGGTGGTGCCTACCAAAGACGACGGCACGCCCAGCGAAATCAGCTTCGGCATCGCTTATAAACCGAAAGTATGCCCCTATTGCGGCGCGGCGCTTTCGTAGCTTGTAGTCGCTGCACGCAGTCTGGAGCTTATGCTGCGTTCAGCGTCAGGCGTGGCGCAAGGTTCTGGCAACAGCGGTAATCGGCATTCGCCGGTTCGATCAAATCATACGCATGCCGCCGCATCAGAAGCTGTACTTGCCCTCGACGCCAAAGGAAATCGGATCGCCGCGTATGACATACTGGTTGCCGAAAAAGCTTTGGCCATTCACTGTCGTATAGCTGTTGTTAAACAGATTGCGCGCCCACAGGCTCAGCTCCAGGGGGGGGGTGTTGGAGGCAAACGACACGCGTGCGTTGACTACACTCCTGCTGCTGATGCCGTCCGTGGCTTCAATGTTATCCGCCCCGTTGAACGATTTTGTGCGATAGCTGTATTCGCCATAAAACTCTAGCCGCCCTCTCATGGAGGGGGCGGGCATGCTGTAATTCATTGTCAGCGCAGTCGTCATATCCGGTGCATCGGGCAGGCGCTTGCCTGTTGCGTCGCCGCCCCCCGTCAGTCCGCCGGGAAAACTTTTGAATACCGCCCTCACGATGCCGATACTGCCGCCGATGTCGAGGTTTTGTGTCGCCATTGTCTTGAAGCTGGCCTCTGCACCAGTTGATTCCACCTTTGCCGCATTGCGTAGTTGCAGCTCTGTGGCAACCCCGGTATTAACAAGCTGGATTACCTGATAATCCTTAAAGTTGCTCTGAAAAACCGAGAAGTCATAGTGCATGCGATGGTCGAATGCTGATCCCTTCAATCCGAGTTCATAGCTTTCAACCGACTCTTTGTTGAAGTCGAACTTGTTGGCGATTTGGGTTGTGCTAAGAAAATCAAGGTTCCAGCCGCCACTCTTGAATCCGGTCGAGTACTTCCCATAGATATTGAGCGATTTATCCACTGCGTAGCTTACGCCCGCCGTGGGTGTCAGCATGGCGTCGGAGCGCGCATCGGTGTAGTTAACCGCATTCCCGAAACCGAGGATGTCAGCACCGGCAAGGTTATATAGCAGAGTCTTTTTTTCATGGGTATAGCGCGCGCCAAGATTGAGCGTCAGCCTGCTGGCAAGATCATAATCAAGCGCCCCGAATAAAGCGTATGAGTTTGTCTTTACCGCGCCCGACACCGGTATGGCCGTGCCAACGGGCACACCAAACACCCCGGTAGCGTCGTTGCCGGCGGTCGCTATGCGATAGGTATCCGCAGACTCATGTACCAGATACATACCGGCAACATAGCGCAACCGATCCTTGGCAGGGGATGCGATCCGGATTTCCTGGGAGAATTGTTTGAAGCTGTCACTATACTTGATGCGCAATATATCGAGGGGAGTCAAGTCCAAATCCTGCTGCAAGTCCTGGCGCGTGTCGCGGTAAGCGGTGATTGCCGTTAGCGTGTTGCCCCCGGTCATATCGTAGTTTGCCGTCAGTCCGATGCCGGACAGCGTGCTATTGCTGTAGGGCGTGGTATTGACATTGACGGTGTGGCTGGCATACGGGCCGCCCGCCATGGGTGTGCCAAACATGCCCGTCATGGTTTCGCCGCCAATGGCACTTAGCTTGATGTCGGCGTAGTCGGCAGAAAGATTGATTTCCAGCCTGTCGCTCGCCTGAATGGCGAGCTGGCCGCGCATCGAGGCGCGCTTTAATCCGTCTAGCGTCTGATTGTTGAAAAGGTTGGTGGTGAACCCGTCGCGTGTTTCGTAGCCTAGGGAAAGCTTGCCCAGCAACTTGTCCGCAATCGACCCGGATACGCTGCCATGAGCTTCGCGCATGTTGTAGTTTCCCGCGCCGGCGCTGAATGAGCTTTCAAATGTTTCAGCGGGCGCACGGGTCGTGATGTTGACGGCGCCGGCCACCGTGTTGCGACCGAACAGGTGACCCTGCGGGCCGCGCAGCACCTCAACTTGTTTGACATCGAGCAATGTCTGATCGAGTGCTTGAGCCTGCCCCATGTAAATGCCATCCACGTAAACGCCGACGCGCGTATCGAAACCGATATTGTTTCCGCCGCCGCCAATGCCGCGAATTCTGACCTCACTCTGCGCAATGGAAAAATTAGGCGCCAGTTGCTGCATGTCAGATAATGTGACGGCGCGGCTGTTTTCCAGGGTCTCCCGGCTGACGACAGTCATGGCGATAGGCACGTCTTTGATGGGCTGAACACGTTTCTGTACGCCCGTGACAACAATGATTTCCATGGGCATTGCGGGCACGGTGTCGGCAGCCGGCTCGCGCGGCTGCTGTTCTTCTGCAGCGGCTGCCGGGTAGCATGCCCCGCCTATCGTCCATGCCACAAAAGTAATCCCGAGTACATGGCGTAGCTGTTGCAAGTTCTTATCCATTTCTTGTGTGTCATAACCGAATAGCTGATTATTTTACACAGTCATGCGATTGTCGGCTTGCGCTTTATCGGCAACCGCAACGAGAAGCACGTACCCGCGTCGTTCGAGTCAAATTTTACTTCAGCGCCGATCGCTTCCGCGCGGCGCATCTGGTTGGACAGCCCCTTGCCGCCGCTCTTGAGCGCATGTTCCACATCAAATCCTTGCCCGTTGTCGGTGATCGTCACCATCACGTAATCGTTATCGATTCCGGTTGCGACGCGGATATCCGTGGCACGAGTGTGTTTGATAATGTTGGTGAAAGCCTCCTGCAGTATGCGCAGTATATGCAGCGAGTTCTTCGGGTCCAGCCAGTCGAGTTTGGGAATGCTTTTAACCTCCCAGTGCAGGGTGGTGCCGGTGCTCTCCAGACGCGGCCCAAGCCGATAGCGCAGGGTTGCGAGCAACAGCAATAAGTCGGCATCCACCGGCTCCATCGAGTCTATCGCCAGTTGGAGATCGTCGATACACCCCTGGAGCACCTGTGCAACTTCGGTTTCATCCATGCGCCCGTGTTCCACCACACGCAATGCGCTGATGAGCGACGAGCCCAGTCCATCGTGCATGTCCTGCATCAGGCGCTGTCGCTCCTGACTCAGCGTTTGGCGTTGTTCGATCTCGCGCAAAAGCTTATGGCTTGCTGTCAACTCCACCTCGCGCTCTTTGAGGCGTTGAGCCAGATTGTCCTTGGCGGCTTCCACTGTGCGCAAGGCATCGACATAGCGGCGGAGCATGATGTACCAGAAGACGAAGACCAGCCCGATGCTGGCGTACTTGGTCAGAAAGACATTTTCCATGTCAATAAAACTGCTCTGCATCAGCCAGTCGGCGAATCCGGACAGCGCGATGAGCATGCCCCAGCCGGACAGGAGAATGCCGTCACGGGATTGCCTGCGGATTGAATTCCACAGCCCCAGAGCCAATACGCCGATGCCCAAGATCACGATAAACAGATAGAGCAAAAGGGTGATGGCTGTGGAGTTGGTCAGACCCGCAATATCTGGCACAGTGATCAGGCTCATGCCGGCGCTGCTGATCAGGAGCGCGCGCGTCAGGTCTTTCCGGCGACAGCCATGCAACTGTTCAAGGAACAGATGAAACGTACACAGCATCCACAGGGTCGAATTGACCGTAAGCCAGCCAAACCAGGCATCCGAAAGCAAGAGTTGATTATCTCCCACATAGCTGTTCATCGAAGCCGCGAAGTAGGATACGGACATGAGAAAAAACAGGGCATAGATCGGTTCTGAACGACGCGTCAGCCAGATCAGGAAAGCAAACAATCCGGTAGCCAGAAAGGCGGCACTGCCGACACCGCTAAGTTGTGTCTGCAGAAAATTCAGTTTTGCATATCGTGCGTACAGTTCATCGTGGGTGCCGATCCAGACCGAAGACAAGCTTTCCCCCGACGCCTGCTCATGCTGCACGCGGATCAGCAATTCGTGCGGAACACGTGATTGGGTCGTGTTGGGCAAAGCTATCCAGCGCGGCTGGTTCGAGCCGTTCCATTGCAGATTGGAGTGCGACTGATAGACCAATACCCCGTCGGCATATATGGCACGGGTTCCCGCAGACTTCCCGTACGGGATGAACAGATATAGCGGCAAGGCCAACTGGCGGGATGCCGGCACTTGCAGGCGATACCATGTCAACCGGGTTGTGGCAGGAGACTGCTTCTTCTCCCATTGGGGCGCTGAAGCATAGGGCAGCGTGACAGGCTGCCATGTGCCGTTCAGCTTGTCAGCCTCAATAATGGGTTCGGGGAGCTGGTAATCCAGTGTGTCGGTTTGCAGGCGGAATGCCTCGGTCAATCTGATGCCGGAAGACTGCTCTGGCAGAATAAGGATCAGTGCGATCAAACAAATCCCAAACACGGACAAACTGAGCCAAAAGCGCTGCCAGAAGCTATAGCAGACCCTGATTGCGCGCTTCATAAATTGCTTCGGTCTTTGAATTCACTTCGAGTTTCGCGTAAATGCGCCGCACGTAGGATAGCACGGTGTTCGGCGAGACCTCCAAAAATTCGGCAATCTCGTTGCAAGTAAATCCTTTGGTAAGCTGCTCCAGCACCTGTTGTTCGCGCGCCGACAATGCCACGCGCTGTTTGCCGGAGGCCGCTTCCGGCGCGGCAGAGGGCGGCTCGTCGCGCCGGAAGCGCATTAAAATCTGGCGCGCGATCAGCGGGCTGATCGGGCTGCCGCCATCATGCAGACTGCGGATTTCATCCAGCATGTTTTTCGGCGTGCTGTGTTTTAGCAGGTAGCCTGAAGCGCCTGCTTCCAGCGACTGTATGACATGCATCTCGTCGCCGAACGTCGTGCTGACCATGATATTGCAATCCGGCCACTTCACATGCGCCGCCCGGATCACATCAATGCCGGAGCCATCCGGCAAGCCCAGATCGACCAGCAACACATCTACTTGCGCTTGATCCACCATCTGCAAGCCCTGCGCCCTGGTGCCCGCCACGCCCAGCAGCGCCATGTCGGGCGCAGTCTGGATGGTCTCCATCAACGCGTTCTGGATATTGACATCGTCCTCCACCAGCGCGACGCGAATGTGGGAACTGTTTTTGAGTGCTTGCATTTGTATAGCCGCCTTATGGGTTGTTCGTCTCGTTCGTTCGAGGCAATGGTGTTGCGCGACAAGGACACAGAGTTTGCCATAAATCCAAAATTTCCTTGCCATCAGTTCTGGGGGCATACAGGCGATGCCAGTTTGCCTAGTATCGCCCCGTGAAAATCCTATTCAAATATCCGCTGCACCGTTTACCTACAGGAACCTGCCATGAACAAAATCTACCGCCTTATCTGGAGCCGGGTATCGAACACCTGGGTCGCCGTATCCGAGAGCGCAAAAGGACGCGGTAAGTCTGGCTCGGCGAAGAAATGCGTGGTCGGCGCGGCATTTGTAGGAGCGGCTTCTAACAAAGTCAGGCAATCCACTACTCGACAAGTCGAGTGTGGAATTGACACAGCCGCGAATGGTGTTCGCCAGCAATCCGGAAACCTTATGGCCGGGCACCCGGCTGGCTCCTACAACGGAGCGGCATTGGTAGGTGCGGCGCTGGCATTGATCAGTCCCGTGGCGTTGGCAGCGCCGACTGGAGGACAGGTCAGCGCGGGCTCGGGTTCGATTGCGCAGAGCGGCAGCACTACCACCATCAACCAGAGCAGTTCAAACCTCGCCATCAACTGGCAGAGCTTCGGCATCGCCGCGAACGAGGCCGTGCGCTTCAACCAGCCCAACGCCTCGGCCATCGCGCTCAACCGCGTGCTCGGACAAAACCCAAGCTCCATACTTGGCAGCCTCAGCGCCAACGGTCAGGTGTTTGTGCTCAACCCCAACGGCGTGCTGTTCGGCAAAGACGCGCAAGTCAACGTCGGCGGGCTGGTGGCGTCCACCTTGAGTCTGAGCGATGCCGACTTCATGGCAAACAAACTCAGCTTCAGCAATGGCGGCAGTGCAGGCTCAGTTGTAAATCAAGGCACCCTTACCGCCAATATTCCCCAATCCCCAATCTCCAATCCGCATTCGCAAGGCGGCTACATCGCCCTGCTCGCGCCCATCGTTAGCAACGAAGGCGTGATCGTCGCCACGCTCGGAACAGCACTTCTGGCCGCAGGCGACAAAGTCACTCTCAACCTCAACAACGGTTCGCTGCTTTCCTACAGCATCGACCAGGGTTCGCTCAAAGCGCTGGCCGATAACAAACAACTGATCCAGGCCGATGGCGGGCAGGTGTTCATGTCGGCCAAAGCCGCCGATGCGCTCAGCACGGCGGTGGTCAACAACACCGGCATCATCGAAGCGCGCACGATCCAGAATATCAACGGCGTCATCAAGCTGATCGGCGACATGCAGGTGGGCACGGTGAATGTGGGCGGCACGCTGGATGCATCCGCCCTTCCAAAATCCGCATTCCCCAATCCGCAATCGTCTGGTGGCTTCATCGAAACCTCCGCCGCGCACCTTAATGTGGCAAACGACGCGAAAATCACCACCGCCGCAGCCAACGGTCTCGCGGGAAGCTGGCTGATCGACCCTGTGGACTTCACCATCGCGGCCAGCGGCGGCAACATCACCGGCGCAGCGTTGAATACGGCGCTGGGTCTGGGCGCGGTGACCATCCAGACCGCTTTGGGCGGCACGAGTTGCACCGGCGCAACCTGCACCGCTGGGGCGACCGGCACGGCGGGCGACATCAACGTCAACGACGCCGTGTCGTGGTCGGCCAACCTGCTCACGCTGAACGCCTACCGCAACATCAACATCAACGCCGCGATGACCGCCACCGCCACCGCCAGCCTCGCGCTGCAATTCGGCCAGGGCGCAGTCGCACTGAACAACACCAGCAACATCATCACCGGCGCACTCGGAGTGGTAAATCTGCCTGCCAGCACCACCAACTTCACCACCAAGCAAGGCTCGGACGGTGCGGTCAAAAACTACACCGTCATCACCAGCCTAGGCGCAGCGGGCAGCGTGACCACCACCGACTTGCAGGGCATGAGCGGCGGCTTGGCATTGAACTACGCCCTCGGCGCCGACATCGCCGCCGCAGGCACCAGCATCTGGAATACCGGTGCGGGCTTTGCTCCGGTCGGTGCTTCCAATGTCAGCCCATACACCGGCACTTTCGACGGCCTCGGCCACACCATCACCGGCCTCACCATCAATCGTACAACGAACTATCTCGGTCTGTTTGGATACGGTAGCGCCACCTCGGTGGTCCGCAATGTCGGGATGGTGGGCGGCAGCGTGACCGGAGGCACGGGCATCGGTGTCGGAGGTCTGGTGGGGTGGAACGGCGGCGGCACGATCAGCAACAGCTATGCCACGAGCAGCGTGAGCGGTTCCAGCTTCAACGGCAGCCGACTCGGAGGGCTGGTGGGATGCAACGGCGGCACGATCAGCAACAGCTACGCCACCGGCAACATCACCGGCGCCTTCGATGTCGGCGGGCTGGTGGGCACTAATAGCGGCACGATCAGCAACAGCTACGCCACGGGTATCGTAAGCACCACGGGCAACCATGTCGGCGGGCTGGCGGGGGGGAACAGCGGCACGATCAGCAACAGCTACGCCACGGGCAGCGTGAGCGGTGCCAGCTACGTCGGCGACAATGTCGGCGGGCTGCTGGGATGGAACTCAGGCACGATCGGCAACAGCTACGCCACCGGCAACGTGAGCAGCTCGACGAGCGGCTATGTCGGCGGGCTGGCGGGGGGAAGCAGCGGCACGATCAGCAACAGCTACGCCACCGGCAACGTGAGCAGCACGTCGGTCGGCGCTGTCGTCGGCGGGCTGGCGGGGTATAACTATGGCGGCACGTTAACAGCCAATTTCTGGGATGTCACTAAATCCGGCAAGGCGGACGGGCTGGGCATTGGTAAAAATGGAGCTGTTCTCGGTGTGGCCGGAACCCCGCAAGCGGGCGTCTCTGGACTCACCACCGCGCAGATGCACGCGCAAGCCAGCTTCACCCCTGCGGGCACGGCAGCCGGGCAGTGGAACTTCACGCCGAACACCGGTATCTGGGTGATGTTTGAAGGACAAAGCAACCCGCTGCTGCGCGCGTTGATGACGCCATTGACGGTCACCGCGAATAACGCGACCAAGACCTACGACAAGCTGGCGTATGCTGGCGGTAACGGCGTGAGCTATTCCGTGACGCCCAATGCCAATTTATTGGGTACGCCCAGCTACACGGGCACCGCACAAAACTCTGTCAATGCGGGCAGCTATACCATCACACCGGGTGGGTTGAGTTCGGCTCCGGTGCAACAGGGCTATCTCATCAGCTATGTGGATGGCACGCTGACAGTTACGCCCAAAGCGCTGACCGAGAGCGGCCTCTCCGTCGCATCGAGCAAGGTGTATGACGCCACCACCGGCGCAACTGTGCTCGGCACCGCGGCGCTGCTGGCCGCCGAAGCCGCAGGCAGCGGCACGACGGCGGACGGCAAAGCGTATACCGGCGATACGGTATCCATCGGTGGCACGGCGACTGGAAC
Organism: uncultured Gallionellaceae bacterium; assembly: GCA_964639585.1. Taxonomy (GTDB): domain Bacteria; phylum Pseudomonadota; class Gammaproteobacteria; order Burkholderiales; family Gallionellaceae; genus PALSA-1006. The sequence continues at coordinate 11,990 of CAZXDK010000066.1, forward strand.
TTACAGCAGCAAGGATGTGGCGACAGCGAACACGGTGAGCTTCGGCGGGCTCAGCCTGACGGGCGCGCAGTCAGGCAACTACACGCTGACGATGCAGAATAACGCGGCGGCGACCATCACCGCGAAAGCGCTGACGGCAACCGTCGCGGCGCCTAACAAGGTCTATGACGGCGCCACAACCGCAACGCCTACGTTGAGTATCACAGCAGGGTTGGTGGGCACGGAAACCGTGACGGCGACCGGCACGGCTACTTTCAACACCAAGGACGTAGCCACGGCGAATCTCGTGACCGTCAACAGCACCGCGCTTGCAAACGGCACGAACGGCGGACTCGCGAGCAACTATAGTCTGGCAACGGGTCAGACGGTCGCGGCGACCATCACCTCGAAGGCGCTGACGGCGACCGTCGCGGCACCCAACAAGACTTATGACGGCACCACTGCCGCAACGCCTACGCTGAGCATCACAGCAGGCCTGGTGGGCACGGAAACCGTGACCGCAACCGGGGCTGCGACTTTCAACAGCAAGGACGTGGCAACGGCCAACCTCGTCACCGTCAACAGCACCGCGCTGGCTAACGGCACCAACGGAGGACTCGCGGGCAACTACAGTCTGGCCACAGGGCAAACGGTCGCAGCGACCATCACGCCCAAGGCCCTGACCGAGAGCGGGCTTACGGTGGCGGCAAGCAAAGTCTATGACGGCGCAACGAGCGCGACAGTGAGCGGAACCGCAGCGCTGCTGGCCGCCGAAGCCGCAGGCAGCGGCACGACAGCGGATGGCAAGGCATATACCGGAGATACCGTTTCCATCGGCGGCACGGCGATGGGAACTTACAACAGCAAGGATGTGGCTGCGGCGAACACCGTCACCTTCGGCGGCCTGACGCTTGCGGGCGCACAGGCGGGCAACTATTCGCTGACGGCGGCGACCCAAGCCGCGACCATCACCGCGAAGGTGCTAACCGCGACCGTCGCGGCACCCAACAAGACTTATGATGGCACCGTAACCGCAACGCCTACGTTGAGTATCACCGCAGGGTTGGTGGGCACGGAAACCGTGACCGCAACCGGGGCTGCGACTTTTAACAGCAAGGACGTGGCGACGGCGAACCTCGTCACCGTCAACAGCACCACGCTGGCTAACGGCACGAACGGAGGACTTGCGGGCAACTACAGTCTGGCCACAGGGCAAACGGTCGCAGCGACCATCACGCCCAAGGCCCTGACCGAGAGCGGGCTTACGGTGGCGGCAAGCAAAGTCTATGACGGCGCAACGAGCGCGACAGTGAGCGGAACCGCAGCGCTGCTGGCCGCCGAAGCCGCAGGCAGCGGCACGACAGCGGATGGCAAGGCATATACCGGAGATACCGTTTCCATCGGCGGCACGGCGATGGGAACTTACAACAGCAAGGATGTGGCTGCGGCGAACACCGTCACCTTCGGCGGCCTGACGCTTGCGGGCGCACAGGCGGGCAACTATTCGCTGACGGCGGCGACCCAAGCCGCGACCATCACCGCTAAGGCGCTAACCGCGACCGTCGCGGCACCCAACAAGACTTATGACGGCACCACTGCCGCAACCCCGACGTTGAGTATTACAGCAGGATTGGTGGGCACCGAAACCGTGACCGCAACCGGGGCTGCGACTTTCAACAGCAAGGACGTGGCGACGGCCAACCTCGTCACCGTCAACAGCACCACGCTTGCAAACGGCACGAACGGCGGACTCGCGGGTAACTACAGTCTGGCAGCTGGGCAAACGGTCGCGGCGACTATCACGCCCAAGGCGCTGACGGCGACCGTCGCGGCACCCAACAAGACTTATGACGGCACCACTGCCGCAACTCCGACATTGACCATCACCGCAGGATTGGTGGGCACGGAAACCGTGACCGCGACGGGTGCTGCGACTTTCAATAGCAAGGATGTTCTTGCGGCAAACCTGGTTACCGTCAACAGCAGCGCGCTGGCGAACGGCACGAACGGCGGACTCGCGAGTAACTACAGTCTGGCAACTGGGCAGACGGTCGCGGCGAGCATCACCGCGAAGGCGCTAACCGCGACCGTCGCCGCCCCCAACAAGGTCTATGACGGCACGACTGCCGCAACCCCGACGCTGACCATTACAGCCGGGCTGGTGGGCACGGAAACCGTCACGGCTACTGGGGCTGCTACTTTCAACAGCAAGGATGTGGCGACGGCGAATCTCGTCACTGTCAACAGCACCGCGCTGGCAAACGGAATCAACGGCGGACTCGCGGGCAACTACAGTCTGGCAACGGGTCAGACTGTCGCGGCGAGCATCACCAAGGCCAACCTCGCCGTCACCGCCAACGCCGCCAGCAAGACCTACGACAACGTGGCTTACACGGGCGGCAACGGTGCGAGCTACAGCGGCCTGGTCAACGGCGAAACCGCTGCCGTGCTGGGCGGCGCGCTCGCCTATAGCGGCACCTCGCAAGGCGCGACCAACGTTGGCAGCTATGTCATCACGCCGAGCGGGCTGACTTCCGGCAACTACACCATCAGCTACGTCAACGGCGCACTGAGCATCAACGCGGTGCCTGTCTACGTCGCACCCCGGAACACCATCAGCCTGAACGGCACGCGCGCTTACGATGGCACGGTCTATGTGGACGCTAGCATCTTCACGCTGAGCGGCTTGGTGGGTGGCCAAACACTCACGCTCAGCGGTGTCGGCTTGATCGCCGACAAAAACGTCGGCGCCAACAAATCTGTCAGCCAGGGCACGCTCGCGCTGGGCAACGGCAGCGGATCGGCCAGCAACTACACCCTCAACGGCGGCACGCTGACAGCCACCATCACTCCGGCGAACCTGGCCGTCACCGGCGTGACTGCCAACAACAAAGTGTATGACGCCACTACCGTCGCCACCTTGGCGGGTAGGGCTGCTGTAGCGGCATTAGGTTCGGATACCGTCACCGTGACAGGTGTCGGTAGAGGCGTGTTTGCCGACAAGAACGTCGGTGTCGGCAAAGCCGTGAGCGTCAGCGGGTTTACCTTGAGCGGCGCGGACGCGGGTAACTACAATATCGTGCAACCGTCAGGCATAACGGCAAATATCAGCGCCGCCAACCTCGCCATCACCGGCGTGACTGCAAACAACAAAACGTATGACGCTACTACCGCGGCCACTTTGGGTGGTGCGGCAACGGTCGCGGCATTGGGCGCCGATACCGTCACCGTGGGTGGCGCAGGCAGCGGCGCGTTTGCTGATGCGAATGTCGGTGCAGCCAAAGCTGTTACTGTCAGCGGATACACCTTGGCAGGTGCGGATGCGGGCAACTACATTGCGGTGCAGCCGGTTGGCGTAACGGCAGACATTATTCCGGCACCAGCTCCAACGCCAACTCCAACGCCAACTCCGGCACCAGCACCGGTTCCGGTTCCAGCACCAGTTCCGGCTCCAGTTCCAGTTCCAGTTCCGGCTCCAGTTCCAGTTCCGGCTCCAGTTCCAGTTCCGGCTCC
>CAZXDK010000067.1:0-15336 GCA_964639585.1 uncultured Gallionellaceae bacterium
TGGAGCACATCGTCGATACCGTGCTGTATTTCGAGGGCGACACGCATTCCAGCTTCCGCCTGATCCGCGCGTTCAAAAACCGTTTCGGCGCGGTAAACGAACTCGGTGTGTTTGCGATGACCGAGAAGGGGCTGCGCGAAGTGAGCAACCCGTCCGCCTTGTTCCTGTCGCAACACGGCGCGCAAGTGCCCGGCTCGTGCGTGATGGTCACGCAGGAAGGCACGCGCCCCTTGCTGGTGGAGATACAGGCGCTGCTCGACGATTCGCATGCGCCCACCCCGCGCCGTTTGTCACTTGGGCTGGAGCAGAACCGCTTGGCGATGTTACTGGCTGTGCTGCACCGCCACGCGGGCATCGCCTGTTTCGATCAGGATGTGTTTATCAACGCCGTGGGCGGCGTGAAAATTACCGAGCCGGGCGCGGACTTGGCCGTACTGCTGGCGATTGTTTCTTCGCTACGCAACCGCCCGCTGCCGGAAAAAATGGTGGTGTTCGGCGAAGTCGGCCTCGCGGGAGAAGTGCGCCCCGTGCAGCGCGGCCAGGAGCGCCTCAAAGAAGCCGCCAAACTCGGCTTCACCCACGCCATCATCCCCAAGGCCAACGCGCCCAAGCACAAGATCGACGGCATGGAAATCATCGCGGTGGAGCGGGTGGATGAGGCGGTGGAGAAGATGCGCTAGCGGCTGACGATTTCGTTATTGATCGCGTAGCGCGTGAGATCGGCGACATTGCGCAAATGCAGCTTGCGCATGATATTGCGCCGGTGCACGTCCACGGTGGAGGAGGCAATGTTCAGCTTTTCGGCAATCATTGCCGAGGTGAGGCCCTCGGCCACCAATTGCAGCACCTGGCGCTCGCGGTTGCCCAATTTGGTGGGCATATCCGCTTGCGATTGCCGCGTCATCGCGGAGGTCACCGCACCCGCAATATCCGAGCAAAAGTATTTGCGGTTTTGTTGCACCGCGCTGATCGCTCGCAACAACTCTTCGGCCGCATCGGCTTTGGTTACGTAAGCGGAAGCGCCGGCATGGATCATGTCCGTGATATAGCGCTGGTCGGAATAGGTCGACAGAGCGATCACCTTGACTGACGGGATAGCCCCAATCAGGCGCCGTGTGGTTTCTATGCCGTTCATGCCGGGCAAGCCGATATCCATGCACACGATGTGGGGCTGCGTTTGGCGGACAAGTTTATCCACTTCAAAGGCATCGCCGGTTTCTCCCACAATTTTGAAGTTCTGAATTGTGCCGAGCAAACTGCGCAGCGCATCGCGGAACAGCCTGTGGTCATCAACCAGGAAGATGCGAACGTTATTCATCGTGTCATTGATCCGGTTTAATATGGGGGTGCGTATGCGGCTTGGGTGTTTCATCTGCCGGTTTGTCTTTGTGGAATTTCACCACGATTAAGGTTCCTATGCCAACAGCAGATTCGACGATGAGTTGGCAGCCAATTACTTCAGACAGTTCGCGCATGTTTAGCAGGCCTATGCCTATCGTCTTGGAACTGCCCAATTGAGCCGGATCGAACCCTATGCCGTCGTCCGAAATGGAAAGAATATTGGATAATTCGTCCGTGCCAAACACTATTTTTATCGTCTTGGCCTGCGCATGTTTGGCGCAATTCGTCAGAGCTTCCTGAATGATGCGAAACAGAAAAGTTTCCAGGTCCGGCTCGTATTTTATCTCCTTGTCACCCCAGTCGATTTCTATTGTGATCCCCGTCCTTTGCTCAAACCGTTGCACATAACTTTCCACGGTCGCTACCAGACCCGCATAATCAAGCAAAGACGGACGCATCTCGAAGCTGATTTCACGGATGCTGGTGACAGTATCGTCTATCAGCGCGCGCGTGTCTTCCAGCCGTCTGGAAATATCCTGCAATTCGTATTTCGCCAATTCCGCAACAACGATATTCAAGTTGAGGCTGATGGCCGCCAGATTTGAGCTGGTGCGATCATGCAGCTCCTGGGAAAGACGCCGCCGCATATCTTCCTGTAGCGAAACAAGATGGCGCGAAATTTCCTTGATCCGGTTCAAATAGGCGCGTTGTTTGATTTCGTTTACCTTGCGCTTGGTGATGTCGGTGTGTGTGATGACACAGCCCCCTTGCGGCAGCTCGCGCAGCGGGGTGACATCCATGCGAAACCAGCGCTTTTGCCAAGGGGAGTCACAGGGGTACTCCAGGCTGAAGCTGGGCAGTTGACCATCAATGACGGCGCGGATTCCACAAGGATGTTGCGCTTCCTCAGGTTGAAAACAGAGTTCCAGGTAATTGACGCCGACCCCGGTGCCCGGCACCGGCCTGCCGGGATTAATGGAGTTTTCCAAGGCAAATCGCCGCCACGGGTCGTTCACGGCAATAATCACCCCGTCACGGTTTAGTACGGCTATCTCGGCAGAAACGGAATTCAATATCGCCTGTATGAAAACTTCGTTTTCATTTTTTAATGTGTTTTTTTGCCGCTTGCCTAACCCGAGCAAGCGGCTAAATCCGCTCTTCATATCCATCTGTTTTTTGTCTTTATGATGATATTGAAGCGGCATTATGAAAAATTTCCCCAATGGGCGTCAAACTCAAATAATTTCGAAAGTCGCGGTTAGCCGTTTATTGCGGGTGAAAATGTGCCGGGCGACAACCCGATAGCGTCAACTACACGATCCTCCGCAAAATTCAAGCGGCGGTTGCGGGGAAATGCCTTATCAATTATTCGGGGTAACTGGATTATCCCGATCAAACTCATTGCATCGCAAAAATTTTGTCGAAATTGGCGTATTCGAGTTTGCGCGCCGCATTGTCGCTGGGATTGGATAACACCAATAATTTATTTTTCTTTATGGCGCATTCGCGCAGTTCCAGCAGCATCCCCATGGATGAGCTGTCCAACGAATGGACTCCCGCAAGGTTAATAACGATGCAGCCGACGGCGGAGTTGGCCAAATGGCCGGTATAAGCCGCCTTGAATTCTTTGTACGCCCTGAAACAGAAACGCCCGTTTAAATAGAGCGTAACGATGTCACGGATGATCGTGATACTAATGCGCAATGTGCTTGCGGTATTCATGATTTCCTCCGTTGGGTGGGCGTATTCCTTCAATTGGATTGGGTAGCAAGCAAGCCTCCTCCGAAAGAAAGTGGGGGAGGCTGGAATTCCTTGCGGATGTCGCTCAAACGCGGCTGATTTTTGTACGCGTTTAATAACTGGATCAGTTGTTCCGCGGCAATCGGCCGACTGACGTGATAGCCCTGAATGTCATGGCAGCGATGGCTCTTCAGAAAATTGAGCTGGTCGGTGGTTTCCACCCCTTCGGCAATCACTTCCATGTTTAAGGCATGCGCGATATAGATGATGGCATCGACGATGGCTGCGTCTCCCGCATCCTCCAGTACGTCGCGCACAAAAGACTGGTCGATTTTGATGCGGTCTATCGGGAAGCGTTTGATGTAAGACAGCGAAGAGTAGCCGGTGCCGAAATCGTCCAGTGCAATCTTGACGCCTATTGCTTTCAACTTGGATAGCATCTTGAGTATCGTTTCGTTCTGCTCAATGAGCACACCCTCGGTCATTTCAAGTTCCAGATAGCGGGGATCCAGGCCGGACGCTTTTAACGCCTCTTCGACTGTCGCATCAAAGTCGGCTTCCTTGAATTGGCGGCCGGAAACATTCACCGAAATCATCAAATGATGGCCTTGCTCATGCCAGCGTTTAGCTTCCATACATGCGCTGAGCAGCACCCATTTTCCGAGTTGCACGATTAACCCGGAGTCTTCCGCTATGGGGATGAATTCGGCAGGCGAGATCAAGCCTTCTCTGGGGTCGCGCCAGCGCAGCAGCGCTTCCACCCCGGTAATGTTGGCGGAATCCAAATTTAATTGCGGCTGGTAATTCAGTTCAAATTCATTCCGCTGCAAGGCCAGACGCAATTTGCTTTGCAGCTTGATCCGGCGCATGGCGTCCTGGTTCATTTTGTGCACGAAGATGCGGTAGCAGTTGCGCCCGTCATTTTTTGCAGTGTACATGGCAGCGTCAGCGCTTTTAAGCAGCATGTCCATGTTGTCTCCATCATCGGGATAGACGGCGATCCCGATACTGGCCGAGATAAACAACTCATTGCCATCGTGCATATAGGGCGCCGATAAGCTGGCGAGTAATTTCTCCGCGACCTTGATCGCCCCGTAAACATCAATGTCGGACAGTAATAGAATAAATTCGTCACCGCCCTGACGGGCTATGGTGTCGCCTTCGCGCACGCAAGATACCAGCCTTCCGGCCGCACTCTTCAGCACAATATCTCCCACCGCATGACCATAGCCGTCGTTAATGTCCTTAAAGTTATCCAGATCCAGATACATAACGGCCAGTTTGGTGTGTTGCCGATGTGCGCCTGCAAACGCTTGCGACATGCGGTCATTCAGCAAATTGCGGTTCGCCAGTCCGGTGAGCCCATCGTAATTCGCCATGCGACGGATGTGCTCCTCCGATTCCTTGCTTTTGGAGATGTCCATAAAGATGGAGACGTAGTTGGTGAGTTCGCCTTTATTGCTTCTGATCGCAGTGATCGACTGCCATTCGGGATATATCTGGCCGTTTTTTTTGCGGTTGAATATCTCGCCTTGCCAGGTTCCGCAACTATTTATTTGCTGCCACATATTCTGGTAGAACAAGTCGTCCTGAATACCCGATTTCAGCAGGCGCGGATTTTGGCCTAGCACTTCTTCTTCGCTGTATCCGGTGGTGCGGACGAATGCGTCATTCACAAACACAATATTTTTATTGGCATCGGTGATGACGATAGCCTCCCCGCTGCGCTCCACCACTTTCGCCAGCAGGCTCATACCCTCTGTGGCAAATTCCAGATTTTTGATGAATGAATTGAAGGTGTGGGCAATTTTGTCGATATCGGGATGCTCGTTTTCCAGCGCCACGCGCAAAGACAAATCGCCGCTTTGATGAATCTCTTCGATGGTGGATTGAAGCTGCCGCACCGGTTGGGAAATATGGCGTTTCAACAGTATGTTGATGAACAGGGCGACCAGTACAGACATGCCAATTTGAAAAATGAGCATTCCCGACCATAACCACTGTTTGAATTCGTTCAGGCGCTGAGTGTGCGCGCTGAGGTTCATGCTGATATCTGCCGCTCCATTGACGCTGCCGGATTTGACGTTATGGCAGGCCAAACAATTGGTGCCGCGGAAATTGTTGCTCGCCACAAAGGGGAGAATGGCGCGCAACACGGGGGTGCCATCGCTTGCGCTCACGCGGGTGAAGGAGGGTATGCCGGAAGCCAGCACGCCTTTTACCAGGTCGTCGTGGGGGCGCTCACTGGCCAGACCGGGGCCATATTGGGCGCTGACCTGTTCCGAGCGGATGATCCTCAATTCTTTTATGTTGTCGGAGGCGGACGTTTTTTTTACCAGCAATTCGCGGTTATTCGGATCGGCGATGAGACCTGTCAGCATCAGTAAATTGAGGCCGTTAATCAAACCATCTGCCGTGTTGCGCGCCTGGATTTCGATGTCTTTTATACCTTCTTCATCGAATTGCCGAACCACCCAATACTGCGAGGATATAAAGAATACAGCCAAAGATAGCTGTATGAGTACATGCAAGCGCCATTGCACGCCTATGCTTTTCCAGAAGGCAATAAAGCGCTTGAGCAATAGCTTCGGGCTGGTCGAGGGGGGGCCGGCGCGGGCGTTCATATCTTGAAATGCTCGATGGATTTATCCAGTTCAACAACCTGTTCGCGCAAGCACTTTGCCGCAGCGGACACTTCCTCGAGAGCAAAGTTATTTTGCTCGGACATCTGTGCGACGCGCTCCACATTCACCGCGATATCATGGCTGGCCGCGCTTTGCTCCTTGAGCGCTGCCAGAATGTCCTCTACGCCGTTCAATACGCTGATTGCGCCCGTGTTTATTTCGGCCATGGCGGCGCCGGTTATTTCCACCATCACCGCGCCTGTTTTTACCATCTCTACCGCGGCAGCCATTTCACTCACGGCTTCAGATGTGCCGCTATTGATATTGCTTACAACGAGCGTTATTTCTTTGGTGGCATTCCCGGTTTTTTCCGCCAGCTTGCGCACTTCATCCGCAACGACAGCAAAGCCGCGCCCGGATTCACCGGCGCGCGCCGCTTCAATCGCGGCATTCAGCGCCAATAAATTGGTTTGATCGGCGATTTCGCCGATGATTTTAACGATGTCCTGGATTTGTTCGGATTTAACGCCCAAGGTGTCTATTTTTTCGGCGACGCTGGTCACCGCCAGATTGATACGGCCCATTTCTCCGATTACTTGCTTGACCGCCTCTTCCCCATTGTCGGCGGCCTGTTTGGAATGCTCAGAGATGCGTTGCACCTCGCTGGAATTTTCGGTGATCTGGTCGATGCTCACCGTCATCTCTTCCACCGCGGCGGCAATGCTGGCGGCGGCCTCGGACTGGGTCTGCGATGCCGCGCTGATCTTGGCCACGGCTTCGGACAGTTGATTGGCCTGGTTCAATTTATTGGAGGCGGTCGCGATGCGGTCAAAGCAGGAGCCCAGATAAACTTTGCTGGTCTGCACCGCGCACAGCACTTTGCCCATTTCGTCGCGCCCGGAAATATCCACTTGGCCGCGTACGTTGCCGTTGACGAGGTGGTTCAAACTGGAGGTGATGTTGTCGACCGGCACGGTTACAAAACGCCGCACTATCCAGCCGACCACAAAGTACAAAATAATCTGGATCAGGGCTATACCCAAAATGATGCGGGTAATGAGTTGCCGATAAGCCGCATAATCTGCACTCAGGTCTATGGAAACATCCGATAGCCCATTAACGCTGCCCGTTTCGACTTGATGGCAGGACAAACAATTCGTGCCGTGAAAATCCGTGGTCGCCAGATACGGCGTGAGCGCGTGAAAGATCGGCGTCTCACCTTGCCACTCCAGGCCGTAATGGGCTTGTTTGCGGGCGATCACCTGGCGCTGTAATTCGGTGCTGACTTGCTCTTCCGGCAATCCAGCGCCGAACTGCCGCGTGACCTGATCCGTTCTGATCAGGTGCAAGGCAACGATATTGCCGCTGTTGGCAATTTTTTTGACGAGCAATTTACGGTCTTCTATGTCGCTGATTTTACCTGTCACCATCAACATATTTGCGCTATCGATCACCTCGTTGGCAATGACCTCGGCATGTTGTTTGGCCGCGTCCAGCATGCGGGACCGGATATAGTCGGTCATCAGCAGGCTTACAAAAACCAGAATACCGAACATGACGAGCTGCACCGATAAATGCAGCTTGGTTTTCAGTTGCAGCAAACTGAACCAGTCCAGAAGGTTGCGGCGTTTTTTTGGGGGATAGCCGAGACGGTAAAGTTTGTCAGCCTGGGCAATTTCTACTTTGCCGGGCTTTCTGCGCAATGACATGTAGCCCACAACGGTGTTGTCCACAATTATGGGTGAAACGGTCGCCCGCACCCAGTAGTGGTCGCCGTTCCTGGCGCGGTTCTTTACTATTCCGCGCCAAGGGTGGCCGCTTTTTATGGTGGCCCACAAATCGGCAAAAGCCCAGCGCGGCATATCAGGATGCCGCACGATATTATGGTTGCTACCGATCAATTCAGCGTGGCTATAACCGCTGATTGCCACGAAAGAGTCGTTGGCATACGTGATGACGCCTTGGGTGTCGGTCTTGGTGACGAAGACCATGCTTTCCGGATAATCGATCTCCCGGTTGGTGACGTGAGCGCCGCTTGCCGCTAGTGAAATTTTTTCTAGTTTCATTGTGGTAGCATTCCGGGCGCCGAACGATAGGCGATCAAATCACTGGGGAATTAGAAACCGGAATGATAGGCAAGACAACTTCAAGCAGAAATACCAAGAGACTAGTATTTGTAATACCTGTTTATAGGTAGTCTGTATCCAAACTCAAGTCTGAGCGCATGCGAAATTTAGAGTATCGCTTAACCTGACCGGGGGCGCGGATTGCCGCAGCGTACAGGGTGGCGAACGATAGGCGACATAGCCCTTGGGGAATGAATGGTAAGAATGAAAGGCAAGACAGCATCGAGCAGAAATGCCAAGGGGACTAGTACGGGTAATACCTGTTTACTGGTAGTCGATATCCGGGCTCAAGTCTGAGCGCATGCAGAATTTCGAGGATGGCTTAACCAGGCAGGGCGCGCGGGGCGCCGCAGCGTACAGGTTTCAATAACAAAATACGGACATTATTAATCCCATCAAATTCACATTATGCACACCCATAACTTGTCACGCTTGACGCACCACCACGTATTTAACGAGGGCAACCCTGCCGCAGAGCGGGGCACGCGCGCCGTGATGTGGATCACCGCAGCCATGATGGTGGTGGAGATTGTTGCGGGATGGTGGTTTAACTCGATGGCGCTGATGGCGGATGGCTGGCATATGAGTTCACATGCCGTCGCTATCGGGCTGAGCGCCTTTGCTTACGCTGCGGCACGGCACTATGCAAGCGATCCGCGGTTTGCCTTTGGCACCTGGAAGATCGAGATTCTGGCGGGCTTTGCCAGCGCCATTTTCCTGCTCGGCGTCGCCGCCATGATGATCTTCGGATCGATGGAGCGTTTGTTCTCGCCGCAGGCGATTCATTATCCGGAAGCTATTTTCGTGGCGGTGGTTGGTCTGCTGGTCAATATCGTTTGCGCCATGATACTCGGACGGGCGCATGATCATCATCACGATCACGATCACGATCACGGTCACGGTCACGGTCACGATCACGATCACGGTCACGATCACGATCACGGTCACGGTCACGGTCACGAACATGCGGCGCATGAACATCATCACCATGATGACCTGAATCTGAAATCGGCCTACATACATGTCATCGCGGATGCGGCGACTTCGGTGCTGGCCATCATGGCGTTGCTGGGTGGCTTGATGTATGGCTGGTCATGGCTGGATCCGGTGATGGGTGTCGTGGGCGCAATGCTGGTGGCGGTTTGGGCGAAAAGTTTGTTGCTGGAGACGGGCAAGGTGCTGCTCGACCGGGAAATGGATCACCCCGTGGTGGGGGAAATTCGCGAGGTGATCGAGCGGAATTCAGATGAAACCAGAGTTACTGATTTGCATGTCTGGCGTGTCGGAAAGTCTGCCTATTCCTGCGCGGTCAGCATAGTGACCCATAGCGTTACGCTGACGCCGGAACAAGTGCGCGATCAGCTCCGCCAGCATGAAGAGATTGTACATACCACGATTGAGATTCATCGTTACGACTGAACGCCTCTTTAGAATCCGATTCGTTCCCGACGAAATTCTCCGGCAGGGGGGCAACATCGCTTTCCGCCGACTATGTCGATCCCGGCAGAATATCTTCCTGACACGCTAGGGCGCTTCTAAAAATGCAGATTTCGCCCAAATGCAAGGCGTGGAAAAAATTTGCGAGCATCTGCTGCGCAGATTGCCTGCTTACCCCGCTTCGCAGCGCCGCATATGGATGATATGTAAGCAAGAAATTTTTTCCGCAACGCAGCAGTTGGGATGAAATATGGATTTTTAGAAGTGCCCGCTAGCCGGAAAATTGTTTTTTATTTTCCTGTCACCAAGTTGCAATACCTCCCGACTATCCTGACCGTTCTCGACGAGCATCTGCTCGATGAATTTAATTTGAACGAGGAGTTCACGATATGAAAATCAAGCTAATGGTCGCCGTGTGCGGTCTGGCATTTGTTGTATCGGGTTGCGGCAAATCTGATAGCGCCGCTACCCCAACAAGTGTTTCCAGTATTTCCGGTGTGGTGGCTACTGGCGTGCCTGTCGTTGGCGTGACTGTGACGGTGACCGATGTCAATGGCAAGACTGCAAGCTCGGGGCCTACCGATGCAACGGGCAATTACAGCATCAATTCCCTGGGCCTTCAGGCGCCGCTCGTGTTGACGGCTTCGTTTATCGAAAACGACGGGACAACGGGGGTGCTGTCGGCGGTGAGCAATAAAACGGGCGCGGTTCTCGCCAACCTGACGCCGGTCACCTCGTTGATCACGCAGCGTGTATTTGCCACTGCGCTGAATGCCGCGCCGACTGCCGCGCAGATCAATACCAAGGCCACTGCCGCCGGCATCCAGCAAGCTACGGCGGATGTGACTACCGCACTGGCGCCCTTGTTCAGCTCTTTGAATGTACCGTCTTCGGCTTCGAGCGATCCTGTCGGCAGCAGCTTAAAGGCAGACCCATCGCTTGATGCCATGGATGCGCTGGTTGAGGTTGCTCGCATCCATGTGCGTAACGGCACCGTCGGCGTCGGTTTCGATGCCGATAAAGTGGTGCTTAACATTCCTGCTGCGGGAGCCGTGGACGCCCCGGCCAAATTGACGAGCACCGCATTGAACTCGGTGAAATCGCTGGCAACCGGATCGACCAGCACACCGATCAAGAACGTGATTGTCGTCATCACTGAGAATCAAACGTTCGACAATATTTTTGCCGCCTACCAACCGAAGAGCGGCAATACCATCAGAAATCTGCTTGCGCAAGGGATCATTAAAGCGGACGGTACAGCGGGCGCCAATTTCTCATCGGCTGCGCAAAAGCAGGCAACCGGCGGTTCTGTTTACACCTTGAATCCGGCGCGCACCACGGCATATACCTATCTGCCGCAACCGCTGCAAACGGGGATGTTTGGTTTGACTGCCAGCGGCTTTGGAACAGTTGGAACCAACCCGGATCCGAGATACACCACGACTATGCCAAACGGGCCATTCCAGATCAGCAAATATGTGCCTTATGCGATTACTCCGGCTGCTAATTCGCTCCCTGCCATCGTTGCTGCAACGACGGCTACTTTTACCGCCGATCCGGTGCATCGCTTTTTCCAGATGTGGCAACAAACCGGCGGCACAAATGCGTCGCTGGATCTCTACACTTGGGTCGCCACCACGACCGGTCAAGGCATAGACTCCGTTAAAGATGGCGGCGGCGTTGGGACGATTAACCCGCCCGTTTCGGCAAGCACGCCCAATCAGGGCGGCGAGGTCATGGGCTTTTACAATATGAATGCAGGTGACGCGCCGGTGTTTAAAAGCCTTGCGGATAGCTATGCCATGAGCGACAACTACCATCAGTCGATTATGGGCGGCACCGGGATGAACTTCTTCTCGATTGCCACGGCGGATTTGCCCGTATACAACACGAACGGAAGCTTGACCACACCACCGGCGAATCAAATTGAAAATCCCGATCCGGCGCCCGGCACGAATAATTTCTACACAAGAGACGGCTATCAGGGTGGCTCTTACGTCAATTGCTCGGATTCCAGGCAGCCCGGCGTCAGCGCAATTCTTGCGGTTCTTGCGACTGCTAAAATCTCCAGCAACTGTGCCAGCGGTGCGTATTATCTGGTGAACAACTACGCGCCGCCCTATGCCGCAGATGGCACAGCGATTGCCTTGGGGGCGACGAATTATGTCTATCCGCCTCAAACTGTACCCACGATAGGCGAGGCGCTGTCGGCAAAAAACATCACCTGGAAGTGGTATCTGGGCGGCAGGGATGCCGCCGATGTAACAGGCGATCAGACTATTTACCCGCTGGTTAAATCATTGGTCGCTTCCAACCCCGCACTGGCGGGTGCGCCGGCGGCCACGATAGATGCGGTCACCTTTTCCCAAACACAACCGTTCCTGGTCAACCCCATAGGCGACCCTCATCTGGCGTCTAAAGCAGTGATGACGGGGCCGCTCAAAAGCAATCTGGTTGGACTCACTACTTTTTACAACGATGTGAAGAACGGCACCTTGCCGGCGGTTTCTTTTGTGGTGCCCAAGAATCTGGATTCGGGCCATCCGGGGAATTCTTCTCCCATCTTGGCGGAAATGTTCTTGAGTGATCTGATCGCCAAGGTTAAAGCATCCGGCCAATGGAAAACGACAGCGATTATTGTGACGACAGACGAGGGCGGCGGTTACTTTGATAGCGGTGCGATTCAGATGCTGGATTTTTTCGGCGATGGCACCCGCGTTCCGTTGTTGGTGATTTCACCTTACGCCAGAACGGGGTATGTTGACCACGTGTATCACGACCACGGCTCCATTTTGAAATTCATCGAGAGAAACTGGCGCTTGAAACCGCTTTCTGCGCGCAGCAGGGATAATCTGCCCAACCCGGTGGCGAGCGCCAATGACCCGTATATGCCGGTTAATGGCCCGTCCATAGGCGATTTGATGACGATGTTTGCGTTCTGATCGGGTATTTGTTTTCTTGTAAGGACTGAAGAGCCCGGTGCGTGAGCGCCGGGCTCTTCATGTCTTAAAACGCAGGCGTCCGCTGCGCCAAGGCCGGAGCCTCCGCTTCGGGCCGTACCCGCTATCTTCTTCAAAGCAACGCCGCGCACAGCATTGTTCTGGCAAAATTCCGCTTGTCGTTTGGCTATTAAGTCGCAGTTTTGTTAAAGTCCCCTAACCACACACCGTCGGGTAATAATCATGTCCAATGTTGACGCAGCAGAAATCGAAAAATTCAGCCAGCTTGCCCATCGCTGGTGGGATGCCAACAGCGAGTTCAAGCCGCTGCACGAGATCAACCCGTTGCGTCTGGAATACATCAACCGCATCGCGCCGCTTTCCGGCAAGGTCGTTCTGGATGTGGGGTGCGGCGGCGGCATCTTGTCGGAGAGCATGGCGGGTTTGGGGGCGCAAGTCACCGGTATTGATCTGGGCGAGAAACCGCTGCAAGTCGCCAAACTGCATCTGCTGGAAAGCGGCAAGCAGGTGGAGTATCGCAAGATAGCGGTAGAGGATTTGGCCGCAGAACAGCCCGCGCAGTACGATGTGGTGACATGTATGGAGATGCTGGAGCATGTCCCCGATCCGGCCAGCGTGGTGCGTGCCTGTGCTGCACTGGTGAAGCCGGGCGGGCAGGTTTTTTTCTCCACCTTGAACCGCAATCCGAAATCGTATTTGCTTGCCGTTATAGGCGCCGAGTATCTGTTGAACATGCTGCCGCGCGGCACGCACGATTATGCCAAGTTCATCAAGCCTTCGGAGTTGGCGCAGTTCTGCCGCAATGCCGGACTAAGCGTGGCTGATATAAGCGGCATAAGCTACAACCCGCTGAGCAAGGTTTATGCGCTGGGCAAAGATACGGATGTGAATTACATGATGGCTAGTCAGCGTGATTAAGCCTGCGGTTAAATCCATCCTGTTCGATCTGGACGGCACTTTCGCCGACACCGCTCCGGATCTGGGCGCAGCGCTTAACCACGTGCTCGCACTGCACGGCAAGCCGCCGCTGGCGCTGGAAATTATTCGCCTGCAAGCATCGCACGGCTCGATAGGTTTACTCGGGCTGGGGTTCGGCGTCACGCCCGATGACCCGAGCTTTGCCGCCCTGCGCGAAGAATTTCTTGCGCATTACAACGCCCATATCTGCGATCACACCACGCTGTTCCCCGGTATGCCCGAATTGATAGTCCACATTGAACAATGCGGCCTGCCTTGGGGTATCGTCACCAACAAACCGCAACGTTTTACCGGGCCGCTGATGCAGGCGCTCGGCTACGCCGAACGCGCCGCCTGTTTGGTGAGTGGCGACACCTGCGCCCATGCCAAGCCACATCCCATGCCGCTTTTATACGCGGCTGAAACGATAGGCGTAGACCCCGGACATTGCCTGTATCTGGGCGACGACAAGCGCGACATGGAGGCCGCCCATGCCGCCGGAATGCTGGGTGTCATTGCAAAATACGGTTATGTTGACCCGGGCGCCGACCTTGGTCTTTGGCCGTCGGCGGGGGGCGTGGACACACCGCTCGAATTGCTGCGTTACATAAAAACACAAATCAGCGGTATCATTCCAAAACGATAAAGTTATCCGGGGTGGGGAATGAGCGAAGAGAGCAAACAAACAGGGAGTGAGCAAGCCCCTGTTACGCCGCCTCAGGATGGAATTCAGGAAATACTTCACAAAGTCATCTACGCCCATCAACAGGCATTAACGCTGTTGCAGCAAACAGAAACGGCTTATGGGCGTTTGGTTCCGCATCAGTTGCTCAACCTGCTTGAAGTAAAGAGCATCGTCGATGTCAAACTCGGCGATCAGGTCGAGCGCAAAATGACCATTATGTTTGCGGACATCCGCGATTTCACGCCCCTGTCTGAATCGATGAGTCCGGCTGAAAACTTTGAGTTCATCAACTCCTACCTCAGCCAGATGGAACCCGTCATCAGCAAACATCGCGGCATCATCGACAAATTTATCGGCGACGCCATTCTGGCGCTGTTTGCTCACGGCGCCGATGATGCCGTGAGCGGCGCTATCGCCATGCTGGAGCGCTTGAACTATTACAACGCGGGACGCGTACGGGCCGACTATGTCCCGATACAGATCGGTATCGGACTGAATACCGGTATGGTCATGATCGGAACCGTGGGGGGGCTCAACCGCATGGACAGCACCGTCATCGGCGACGCCGTGAATCTCACCGCGCGCCTGCAGGAAATGACTAAAACCTATCACTCGCCGCTCATCATCAGCCAGAACACCCTGTACGACCTGGCCAACGCGGACAAGTACCATATTCGTTTTCTCGACCGTATCCGCGTAAAAGGAAAATCCCAGCCCTTGTCTGTTTACGAAGTATTCGACAACGATCCCGCCGAACTGCGCAACAGCAAGCTCGCCTGCCTGCCGCTTTTCGACGAAGCCGTTGCCTTCTATCATCTGAAAGAAATCCCGCGCGCCATCGAATTGATTAAAAAATGCGTGGAGATTGCGCCGAATGATTTTCCCGCGCTCATGTACCTTGAGCGCTGCTACGAATATCAGGCGACCGGGCAACATTTCAGCACGGGCGAGCTCGAAATCGGCCTGACTTGGAAAGATGATTTTCTCACCGGGTTTGCTTGGCTCGATGCTGCACATCGCAATTTGCTCGACCAGATCAACGCCTTTACCGTGCAAATAAAACAGGGGAACGCAGGCGACTTCCGCAATATTTTTTCGTTTTTGGCCGAACACGCGCAAAACATCTTTTGTCTCGAAGATGAGCTGATGCAGCAATACAAATACCCCTTCACCGAAAGCCATCAGCAAGAACACAAGCGCTTCATCGAGAATTTCCGGGAACTGGAAAAAAAATCGCTGTCCGGAATAGACGACCCGCGCTACCTTTCTTTCCGCACCGCACTGTTGATACTGGACTGGTTCTCTTCGCATTCCACAAAATCGGATCGCCATATGACGCGTTTTTTGCAGAAAGCAAAAGCGATTTAGGATGCCGTCGCATCTACCTGCTATAATCCACCTGTAGCAAAGCCGAACCGGGGGTGACCTGGCTTCGACGTGGGTTGCAAAGCAGCGTAGGGCATACC
>CAZXDK010000068.1:0-14656 GCA_964639585.1 uncultured Gallionellaceae bacterium
GTTCGAGACCGCGCAGAACTTTGAAACTGGATTCGTCGTATTTGTTATTTGCCATATTTTTTGATTCATTTATACCCGGAATGACGTGCTTAGGTTGCGCACCTGTATTTCGATGTTGACACCTGAACGAACGTTCTATATCTTACCGAGCCATGAGCAACGACGCAACCTATCTCGCCAAACTTCAAGATTACTACGCCGACAACAACGTGTTGCCGCCGTACTCTACCATCATGTCTTTGCTGGGGCTCAAGTCAAAATCGCCCGTGGCCGCCTTGATCGCACGACTCAAGTTGCAGGGTTTTCTCGAATCCACCCCGGAGAAGAGACTCAAGCCGGGTAAACGTTTCTTCGAGCGTCCCATCTTCGACAGCGTCCAGGCGGGCGCGCCCAGGCAGGCGGACGACTCGCGTTACGATACCATCACCATAGACAACTATCTGGTAGAACATCCTTCCAGTACAGTGCTGGTTACTGTCAAAGGCGATTCCATGATAGACGCGGGCATCATGCCTGGCGACACAGTTGTGGTGGAAAAGCGCGGCCCGGCCCGCGCCGGCGATATGGTCATCGCCATTGTGGACAATGAATTCACCCTCAAAACGCTAGGCAACGAAAAAGGCAAGTTTGTGCTGATCCCTGCTAATCCTGCCTATCCGGTGATCCGTCCCAAGGGCGATCTGGAAATCTTCGGCGTTGTGGTCGGGCAGTTCCGCAAGTACAAATAATCTCTTGGAGCGTTATTGCGCCGAGTTTGTGGCTGGCACATCACTCGCTGTGGCTCCCGGTTTGACTGGTAGCCACACGGTAAAGGTCGTACCTTTTCCGGATACGCTGTCGACTGCAATACGCCCTTTGTGTTTCTGCACGATGCCGTAAGAAATCGAGAGGCCGAGCCCTGTGCCTTTGCCAACAGGTTTGGTTGTGAAAAATGGTTCGAATAGCCGGGGCAATATATCGGCGGCTATGCCTGAGCCAGTATCGGTAATCGCAATGAAAGCTTCTTCGCCCTTGTGTCCGGTGCGAATAGTGATGTCGCCTTTTTGGGGAATCGCCTGCGCTGCATTTACCAGGAGGTTCAAGAGCACCTGATTAATCTGCGAGGGAATGCAGTAAATCAGGGGGAGGTCGCCGTAGTCTTTATGCAATGTGCAGTGATATTTGATTTCATTCCAGACGATATTAAGTGTGGAATCGAGGCCGCTGTGCAAATCTGCCCACTGCCAATCATTGCTTTCTGCGCGGGAGAAATTTTTCAGATCCCTGACGATGTCGGCCACGCAAGCGATGCCTTGCCGTGATTCCGAAATCAATTGACGGATGTCGTCGCGAAGAAAGTCGATTTCCTTTCTTTGCTTGAGTTCCCGTATTTTCGCAAGTGCAGGCTCGTCCGTTATACAACTCTCCTCCAGCGCTTTATAGGCATCCAGCAGTATGAAGATATCCCGCATATAGGAATCCAGAGTACCCAGGTTGGACGCGACAAAACCTACGGGATTATTAATCTCGTGGGTGATGCCTGCGGCCAACTGGCCTATGGCGGCCAGCTTCTCCGATTGCAAAAGTTGAAGTTGGGCCTGCTGGTTTTCCTGCATGCGTCGTGCGACCTCGTTTTCCAGATAGGCATTCTGGTTCATCAGCCGGTCGCGCGCGCGCTTGAGTTCAAGCTGAGTGCGCACACGCGCCAGTACGATAGGCGGACGGTAGGGTTTGGTGATGTAATCCAGCGCGCCCAATTCGAGACCGCGTTCTTCGTCTTCCGGGGAGTCCAACCCGCTGATGAAGATGACCGGAATATCACGGGTGGAAGGGTTGTCACGCAAACAGGCGAGCACTTCGTAGCCGTTCATAACCGGCATCAATATGTCGAGGAGAATCAAATCGGGCTTGGGAACTGCCGTTGCGAGCTGCAATGCGTGCTCCCCCGAAGGCGCGGCCAATACATCGTAATGCTTATGCAGAATGCTACAGAGTATGCGTGAAACTATCGCATCGTCGTCCACCACCAGAATTCTTGCTTGGGGTGTCTCAACCGGCTTGTCTGAGCTCATTTTTCCTTATCCTCATCTATCACCAAATTACATAACCATTTCCCAATGGTGTGGCTCCCCATAACGCGCAGTTGACCCGAGGTGAATTTACACCGGGGAACGAAGTACCCGACGGGAAAAATATGGCGTCCTGATTGTTCATGTTAGTTTTCCGCGCGTGACGACGCGTCAATTTGCATTGCCAGTTTCGGCTGCCCGGCACGGGCGTGCTGCAATGTTGCCAAAGCTTCTGGGTAGAGGAAGCGCTCGATCATCTGTTCCAGTTCTTCAGCCGGTTGACCGAGTGCGGTCTTGAGCAGGGCGGAGTGGGTCTCGATGAGTTGATTGGCCTGTATGCTGGAAGCCGCCAGCGCGGTTTCCAGTTCAGCCAATATTTGCCGCACCACAGTCCAGTCCACTGCGCCCGTGTAAGGGGCTGCGGCTTCTTCCGGCAGCACCGTGAGTATCCCTGCCATCAGCCGCTGCAACCCGGCTTCGGTGGCGCTTGCCAGCCGTTCGATTTGTGCGGCATCGCCACCCGTCTTGATCGCGGTCTCCAGTTCGGCAGCCAAACCTTGCACCTCCGTTGCGCCCAGATTGCCCGAACTGCCTTTGAGGGTATGCGCCAGCCTTCTGGCTTCGTCCCGGTTTCCTTGGGACAGATGCTTGCGCAGACGGATAATGTCATTGCTGTGGTCGAGCGCAAAGCGCCGCAGCAGGCGCTGGTAGGTGGCCAGATGCCCATTTAACACTTTGATGCCTAGCTCGGCATTCAGGCCGGGGATAGCGGTGAGTTCGCCGGGCAGCGCCGCCGATGTTGTTATGGGCGAGGGCGACGCCATGGTTGCTGACGGTAGCCAACGCAGCAACGCGCCGAAAAGCTGCTCGGGATCGACCGGCTTGGCGATGAAGTCATTCATGCCTGCGGCACGGCAGCGTTCACGGTCTTCGTCGAAAGCATTGGCGGTCATCGCCAGGATGGGGAGTGTGGCGCAATCCGGGAGTTCGCGGATTGCGCGGGTTGCCTCCAGACCATCCATGCCCGGCATCTGCATATCCATGAGGATCAAATCGTAGCCGCCTTTTTTTGCCATCGTCAGCGCTTCATAACCATCGTTGGCTACTTCTACTTTTAATCCCACTTCTTGCAGCAGTTCCACCGCGACTTCCTGACTGATTTTGTTGTCCTCTGCCAGCAGGATGCGCGCGTCGGTAGGCATGATTTTCAGACTTTGTTCGGCAACGGCAGGGGCTTCGGCCAACTCTTCCAAACTGAGCAGGCTTTTGCCGAGGCGGGCGGTAAACCAGAAAATGCTGCCCTGGCCTTGTATGCTCTGCGCACCGGCGTCGCCGCCCATGAGGTGCGCCAACCGTTTGGTGATAGCAAGCCCCAGTCCGGTGCCGCCGTAGCGGCGCGCGGTAGAGGCGTCGACCTGTTCGAAGGCGGCGAACAAGTCCGCGATTTTTTTCTGCGGGATACCGATGCCGGTATCCGTTACCTCAAAACGCATCAACAGGTCAGTTGCGGTTTCTTCCGTTTTTGAGAGGTTCAGGGTAATGTGTCCGCGTTCGGTGAACTTGACAGCATTGGAGAGATAGTTGAGCAGCGCTTGCGCTAGGCGGGTGGAATCGCCCACCAGCACCGGCGGCAGGCTATCCCTGTCCACGACGATTTCCAGCTTCTTGTCGCGCGCCCTAGGGCCGATCATGGAGATGACGTTGTCCAGCATACGATTGAAAGCGAAGTCGGCGATGTTGAGGCTCAGTTTGTTGGCCTCGATCTTGGAAAAATCGAGAATGTCGTTGATGACTGCAAGCAGGTGCTGCGAAGCATTAACAATTTTATCCAGCTTATCCTCTTGCTCCGGCGCGGTATGACCGCGTCGCAACAGATGAGTAAGCCCGATGATCGCGTTAAGGGGGGTGCGTATCTCATGGCTCATGTTGGCGACGAAGGCGCTCTTGGCCGCATTTGCCGCATCGGCAGATGCCTTGGCTTGCACCAGTTCGCGCGTGCGGGTTTCGACTACCTCCTCCAGATGGTTTCGATGCTGCTCCAACTCCCCGGCAAGGCGTTTCTTTTCGGTGATGTCTTCTTTCACTGCCACATAGTGGCTGATGTGTCCGTCGGCCTGACGGATAGGTGTGATGATGGCAAATTCGGTGTATTCGCTGCCGTCCTTGCGCCGGTTGAATAACTCGCCTTGCCATGTCCTGCCGTGGGTCAATGCATCCCACAAAGCATCGTAGCTTGCGCGCGTCGTCTTGCCGGAATGGAGAATACGCGGATTCTGGCCTATGGCTTCTTCGCGGTTGTAGCCGGTGTTGCGCACAAAGGCCTCGTTCACATACTCGATGTTGGCGTCGAGATCGGTAATGACGATGCTTTCCGGGGACTGTTCCACGGCAAGCGAAAGTTTGTTCAGCGTGACCTGCGCGCGCAGATTGATAATGCCATAGGCGATGTCATCGGCCAGTTTATCCAAAAGTTGCGCCTCATCGGCGTCGAAGGCATTCTGCTCGCAGGAATAGATGCTCAGGCCGCCGAAAATTTTACCGTTGTCTGACAGGGGTAGCGCGATGTTGGCGATATAGCCGCGAGCCAGCGCGGAATTTTTCCAGGGTGCGAACCCCGCATCGGTAGCGATGTCGCGGCAGATTTGCGGCAGCCCGGTACGGATGGCGCGGGCGATGGGTATCTGGCCTTTTTCCGTGTCGGCCCAGGTAGGACGCTCCTGCGTGTAATAGCCGTCTTCCGCTCCCGCCCAAGCCATGGGCGTGATGATTTTGCCTGGAGCTTCCCCGGCATAAGCGATTGTGGCCAAACAGTAGCCGCCGTTCTCGACGATGTTGCGCACCGCCGTTTGCAGCAACTCGTCCTCGCTGGTCGCCCGCACGAGCGCCTGGTTGCCCTCCGATAGCGTCCGCAGCGAGCGGTTGACGCGAACCAGCGCCTGCTCGGCCTGTTTGCGTTCGGTGATGTCGCGGCAGATGCTCTGGATGTAATCGCAACTGTTGAGACGGACAAGACGCGATACGAATTCTATCGGCAGCAAGCTGCCGTCCGGTCGCTCGAAATCCAGTCCATCGGCGCCGCCTTCGCCCGCGGCCAGAATTTCCTGGAACTTGCACCGTGCGGACTCGCGCAACGCCAGTGGCCGCAGATCCCAGATATGCAGAGTTTTGAGTTCAGCCAGCGTTCTGCCGCTTTGCTTTTCAAACTCGGTATTGCAATCGACGATCAAGCCCGTGCTGCTGTCGATCAGCACGATGCCGTCGCGGGCGCTGGCAAACAGGCTGCGGTAGCGTTGCATGCTCTCGGCCAGCGCCGCCGTACGCTCTGTCACCTGCTTGTCCAGGCTCTCATTCAGCATATTGAGCTGATCCTTGATGGTCGTGAGTTCCCGGTTCTGGTTGAGGGTGTTTTCATACACCGAGAGCAACAAGTTGAGTATCTGCTGGCCGCCGCCGGTAATCGTAAAATTCTTGCCGCCGTAACCCACAATTTCCTCGCGCCGTTCCTCCATCCGCCGCCGCTGGATAGGCGCATTCAGCAGGGAACGGATGCGCTCCAGCAGATTGGTTTCGGCGAAGGGTTTGACGATGTAGGCGTCGGCGCCGGAATTGATTGCTTCGATGATGTCTTTCGGCTCCGACAACACGGTGAGCAGGATCAGCGGGATGTTCCACAGCTTATCGTCATACTTGATCGAGTGGCATAAATGGTAACCGTCCATCAACGGCATGTTGATGTCGCTCATCACCAGAGCGGGGAGGCGGGTGCGTGCCAGTTGCAGGCCTTCCTCCCCGTTCCGCGCCATGCTTACCGTATAGCCAGCTCGCACCAGAATGCGGCGCAACAACTCGGCTTCCAGCGCACTGTCTTCGACGATCAGGATTTCACTCGATTGCGGATCGCGGGTTGCGGATTGCGGAGTGGGGGAGGTGCTGCGAGTTCCGGGTTCAGTATTTGATCCGTTTTTATTTTCCATTTTGTGCTCCCCCATTGTTAATTCCGCAATCCGCATTGCGCAATCGATATCAGTGTCGGGGCGATTTGTTCCAGCGGCAGTACATGCTGCGCGGCGCCCAGCGCCACTGCTTCTCGTGGCATGCCGTAAACCACGCAGCTTGCTTCATCCTGCGCAATCGTGATGCCACCGCTTGCGGCGATGTCGCGCATGCCATCGGCGCCGTCGCGTCCCATGCCCGTGAGTAACACACCGACTGCTCCTGCGCCGTAACGGCGTGCAGCCGCGCGCAGCGTGACAGTCACCGAAGGCCGGTGACCTTCGCTGAGCGGTGCGCGGGAAAGCTCGAAGCGCCCGTTGTGGTCCAGTTCCAGATGGACATCCTCGGGGGCGAAATAGACGATTCCGGCTTGCGGTGTTTCGCCCTGCAACGCCTTGCGCACCGGCAGCTGAACCGCATCATCCAGCCAGCTCACCAACTCGGACAGAAAGTCGCTGCCGATGTGCTGCACGCATACCACCGGCAGCGGAAAGTCGGCGGGCAAACGGACAAGAATCTCGCGCAGCGCCTGCGGCCCGCCGGTGGATGCGCCGATGGCCACGATGCGCGCGGGAGAGTGGGGTGGCAACGCGAGGGGAGGCAAGGGTGTGCGCTTCGTCGTTACATTGCGGCGGAACACATGCACGCCCGCGAGTATGCGTATCTTGCTGGCCAGCTCTTTGGCCAGTTTGTCCTGATCCGCATCAAGGAGGGCGCGCGGCTTGGGGTAGACATCCACTGCCCCGGCTTCCAGCAACTGAAACACATTATGCGAGCTTGCCTCGACCGACACGCTCAACACCAGGATCGGGTGCGGCTGTTGCGACATGACCGAGCGGGTGAATTCCAAGCCGTCCATCACTGGCATGTGCAGATCGGTGCAAATCACGTCGGGATGCAGCAGCGGTAGCAGGTCGAGCGCATCCTTGCCATTGGCGGCGGTGCCCACCACCTGAATATCCGGCGCGCGCGACAACAATCGTTGCAGGATATGCAGCGCGATAGGAGAGTCGTCTACGAGCAGTACGCGGATCATATCAACCTCTGCAAAGTATCCAGCAACACGCGCTGGTCGAACGACGGTTTGGGGATGTAGGCGTTGGCGCCGGCGTCGAGTCCGCGCCGCTTGTCCTCGTCGGAGGCGAGAGTTGTCACCAGTATGATAGGCAACTCCTTGTAGCGCGGCTCCGCGCGTATGTGTAGCGTGAGCTCGAGGCCGGTCATATTGGGCATCATGATGTCGGACACCACTGCGGCAAAGGCGCGGCTGCCGAGCAGGTTAAGCCCGTCCACCCCGTCCACCGCGGTGACCACTTCATAGCCGTTGTCCTCTAGAATGCGTTTCTCCATGGCGCGGATCAAGGCGGAATCTTCGACCAGCAATATCGAATGCGTAGTGTCGATTGCGGAGTGCGGAGCGTTGGTTTCATTCTGCGCTCCGCATTCCGTATTCCGCATCCGGCATGTGCGCAACAAGTCGGAGGGATTGAGCACCGCACAGATGTCGCCGCTGCCCAACATGGCCAGCGCGGAAACGTTGCGCACGCGGCGCAACGGCGCACCCGGCGGCTTGGGCACCACTTCCTCTTCGGACAGCAACTCGTCCACCAGCAGGCCCAGTTGTTCATCGCCGATCTGGAGTACGACGCAGGCCATTATGTCGGATGAGGCGGCGCGTTTGCTTGCCGACAACTCCAGCAAATCGGCGAGGTGGGCGGCGATCACCGGTTTTCCGTCCAGCAGCACGGCGAGGCGGCCTTCGAGGGTGAAGACGTCCGCTACGCGCACGCGCCGCGAGGTATGCACGAACTCGACCGGCAGTCCATAAAGCTGTCCGTTCGCGCTTGCCAGCAGCAGCCGCGTGGTGGCGAGGCTTAAGGGCAAGCGCAGTTGTATCGTCAGTCCCTGGCCAATAGAGGATTCCAGGCGGATGCTACCCTTCATGCGCTCGACATTGACCCGCACCACATCCAGCCCCACGCCGCGTCCGGATAGTTCGGTGACGTAGCTGCTGGTGGAAAAGCCGGGCATGAAAATCAGTTGCTGCAATTGCGCCGTATCCGATTGCGGATTGCGGATTGAGGATTGCGGAGTGTTCGACTGCGGCATGGAATCCGCAGTCTGGAGCATAGCGCTCGTAGCTTCAGCTACGGGAACCGCACGGCCTACCCCTTGCGGGTGCATTCCGAACTCCGCATTGAGTATGCCGCGTTTCTTTGCTGTCAGCCGGATCGCCGCGTTGTCTAAACCGCTGCCGTCATCGCGCACTTCGAGCAACACACTGGCATTTTCACGCAGCGCGCGCAGCCATACCGTGCCGTTGCGCGGCTTGCCCATCCGCTCGCGCTCGGCAGGCGATTCGATACCGTGGTCGATGGCATTGCGGAGCAGGTGCATGAGGGGATCTTTCATTTCCTCAAGGATGCGTTTATCCACCGTGATGTCGCCGCCTTCAAGCACCAGCTCCGCCTCCTTGCCCTGTCCTTTGGCCAGATCGCGCACCATGCGCGGAAACAGCGCGAATACTGTGGACAGCGGCAGCAGGCGGATATTGTGCACCTGGTCTTCCAGCCGGTTGACGGTGGAATCCATGCGCGCGCAGTCGTCAAACAACGCATTGCGAGCCTGCTTGAGCAGACTGCCAAAACGCGTGGCTGATTCGCCTTCTCCATGCTGCGCGTTGCGGATGCGGCGGGTGCGTTCCAGTGCCGACCAGAGTTCCAACAACTCTTCCATGAGCGCCATGCGATGGTGCGCGCGCCCCTGGATTACCGAGAGTTCGCCCACTTGTGTCAGCAGTTCGTCCAGTTTGCGAGTTTCCACACGCACAGTTTCAATGTGGAATTCGGATTGCGGATTGTGGAATTCGGATTGCGGATTGCGGAATTCGGATTGTGGATTGTGGAATTCGGATTGCGGATTGCGGAATTCGGATTGCGGATTGCGGAATTCGGATTGTGGAGTGCGGAGTTCGGATTGTGGAGTGCGGAGTTCGGATTGCGGAATTTCGGGTTCGGCATTCCGTACTCCGCACTCCGTATTGGTTTGATCCGCATTGATTTCATTCACGCGCTGACGCAGATTGCCCAAAGCGGCGTTCATGTGCTCGATGGATTGCGGTGTAAGCGCAGTCTCGCCCTTGCGCGCCGCGTTGAAGATGCTTTCGAGTTCATGGGCCGAACTTTCAATTCTGGTCAAGCCCAGCATACGCGCTGCGCCCTTCAGGCTGTGGGATTCGCGGAACACCTCTTCCAGCAGCGCTTGGTCGGTAGGGGTTTTCTCCAGTCGCAGCAGGCCGTCGTCGAGGCGAGCAAGATGTTCCGCACTTTCCGCCTTGAATAGTTTGGCTAGTTCTTTATCTTCGATCATATCGATTGCGGATTGCGGACTGCGGAATGCGGAGTGTACCCCCCCGACCATTCCGCAATCCGAAATCCGCACTCCACATTCGTTTCATGCCGTACTCGTTTCATTCCGCACTCCGAAATTCGCATTCCGCAATCAGGCGATTGCCTTGAGGTTTTCCGCCGCCTCGTTCAGGCTTTGCACCCCAACTTTGGTCTGGCTGATGCCGGCTGAGGTTTCCTTGGCGCCGGCGGCGATGCTGTTGGTGGCCTCGACCACCTGATTGAAGGCGGCGGATTGTTGCCTTGCGTTAAGCATCACTTGCTGTGCATTTTCATTGGCGCTGCCGGCCAGACTGGACAGGTTGTTGAACAGTTCGGCCACTTTCTGCACCAGTTGCGTCACCTCGGTTACGGTATGAGTGCCTTCTTCCGTCATCATGATGGATGAGTTGGTTGCTTTCTGAATGTCGGCCACCAGCACTGCGGTCTGTTCCGCCGATTTTTTGCTTTCATCGGCGAGTTTGCGTATTTCGCTCGCCACTACCGCAAAGCCCTTACCGTGTTCACCGGCGCGCGCGGCTTCCACGGCGGCGTTCAAGGCCAGCATGTTGATCTGTCCGGCCAAATCCTTGAGCACGGTGGCGATGCTGCCGATCTGGCCGGTCTGTTCGCCCAAGTGCAGGATATGTTCGGCCATGGCGCCAATTTTGTCCTTGAGGCTGCCCATCGCGACGACTGCCTGACGCGTGGCTTCGTCACCCTGCACGGTAGCGATCCCGGCTTTTTCCGCCACCGCCGCCGCGTTCGCCGCTTGCTCGGCCGATTTGCGCGAGGAGGCGGATAGCTCCGTGATGGAGGCGGAAGTTTCGTTAGCAGCGGAGGCCTGCTGGCTGGCAGTGCGCTCGTGTTGAGTGATGGTGGCGGCGATTTCATTGGCGGCGGCTGAAAGCTGGGCGGCATTGGCTGTGATGTTGCGGCTCACCGCCGATGCGAGCCAGACGGCGATGGCGACTGCCAGTGCGATGGCGCCCAGCATGCCGTAGATGATCGAATTGGTGACGCCGCGGATGGCTGCATCGTAGGCATCCTGACGCTCTTTTACGATTTCGGTTTCCCGTTGTTTGAAACGATTCCACAGTGAGTCCACCTCTGCGGATTCCTTGATGCCCTCGCCGCTACGGAACTGGGCTAAGGCTTCCGTTGCCTTGCCTTCGTCCACCAGATTCATATACTGGTCATCGCGTTTACTCAGGTCTTGTCCCAGACTCAACATGCTGCGTAGCGTGTCCTTTTGTTGCGGGTCTTTCACCAGACTGCTGAGTTTTTCGCCGCGGATGTTTAAGTCCTTCTCGCTATCCAGGAAAGTCTGACGCGAGGTCGGATTTTTTATCAGCAGATATCCGCGTGCCGCGCGTTGCATCTTGATCAGGCTATAAGCAAGATCCTTGGCTTCGTCCATGGTCTGGTGCGATGCTTCCACCGCTGTCGATGCGCGTGTTGCCTCCTGCAGGTTGATGAACACCAGCCCCATGGCGCCCAACAGCAACAATAACGGAGCCAAGTAACCCAGCAGAATGCGCTGGCGCAGTTTCATTTTTTCGAACATTTCACTCTCCCGGTTAAATGCGGAATTCGGAATTCGGAGTGCGGAATGAATCCGCAATCAGCAATCCGCACTCCGCAATTGCTTACACTGTTTCATTAACAATCCATTCTTCCCGCGCCAGTAGCGCGGAGAGGTTGAGCACGGTCATCATCTGACCGGAATGTGGTGCGACACCTGTGATTTCTGCTCCGTAGCGTTCGCGCAGCAGCGCTGGAGGCGCCTGCAATTCCTCTTGTTTTAAATAGACGATGTCATGCACTGCATCCACTGCGATTCCCACTGCCTGCTCGCCCAGAAGTGCGACTACGGCCTTGTCGCCTCGATCGGCAGGCGGCAGGTTGAGTGTGGCGCGCGGGTCTAGCAAGGTGAGCAGATCGCCGCGCAGGTTCATGACGCCCAAAATATGCGGTGGACAGCAGGGAATGGGACTCAATTGGGTGATGTCACAGAATTCCTGTACAGCGGCAAGCTCGATGCCGAAATATTCGCCGCCCAGCTCTATCACGGCCAAACCGAGGCGGACATCGTCTTCATCGACGCTCGTTTTTCTCAGTGCCATGGCGCGAGCATGGAATAGCGCGCGTGCTTCCGGCGTGGCATCCAGACAGAAATGACTGATCGGTGTCAGGGGTTCTTGCGCTTCGGCAAGCATTGCCCCTTCGGGAAGGTGCATTAGTCTGGAAGCGTCGAGTAAGGTCACCAAGCCTTCGTCCACGCGCGCTTCGCCCGTTACTAAATGCGCAGATAATGTGCTGGCAGCAAAGTCAAATTGCGGCGGCGGTTGGATGTCGGCATCCGGAAGATCGATAACTCCGATCACTTCGCTGACGATTATCCCCATCGGCAGTTGTTCCTCTTCCAGCACTACGACCTGATCGCTGGGACTGTAGCGCCGTGCCGGATGCCCGAAGCGCAGATTTAGATCGGTAACTGGCACAATCCGTCCGCGCAAGCTGAACAGGCCGACAACCCAAGGCGGCGCTTCTTCAACTGGCGTTAATTCCGGCAACCAGACGGATTCGCGCACCTGCGTCGCATCCAAACCGAAGCGTGCTCCATCGAGGTCAAAAATCAGCAGTGATCGGGTATCCATATTATTATCCTCAGTCACGCGATTTCGTGTTCGTTCCATTGCGCCATTTCAGCCGCAGTCATTTCATAAGGTTCAATGACGGTGTCTCCGGGGAGTGTGCGGACTATGTCCAGTGCCGCGCGCCGTAACGTTTGTGCTCGCGGCAGTTTTTTGTTGCGTTCGCAAAGTGCTGCCAGTTCCAGGTAAGCCGCTACGTAACGGCTGTCCAGGTAGATGGTTTTTTCGAGCAATTCTCCGGCTTGCATGAAATCTCCCTTGAGTTGGGCAAGTTGCGCCAGCAAGAAATGAGCTTGCGCCGCGAGAGGGACCACAGTCAGTACTTGGCGGCATGCCTGCTCGGCCTGTTCGTATTTGCCCAAGTCTGCATGTTTGCGTGCCTCAGCTAACATGGCTTTTATATTTACTGCCGGCTGAGAGTGAAACGTCTGCACAGGCACCTGAGGGGACGGGACTGTGCTGGGTGTAGGCCGGTCAACAATGAATGAGGGAGGGGGGATCTCCTCTGTAGATAGGGGAGTCGTACGCTGATATACCACGCCCTCGGCAAATAATTTGCTTTGTAGGTTCCGTATGCGATGACCGATGAGTTCGGTGTGGCCGGTTAAGAGGTAACCGCCCTCCCGCAGTGTGGCAGCTTGTTTCTCCGCAACGGCGGCAATGGCATCGGCATCAAAGTAGATAAATACGTTGCGGCATAGAATTAAATCCATGTTGCACAACTCTTCGTTTGGAAATGGATCTCTGATCAGATCGACTGTGCTGAAAGTCACCATGCTGAGGATGTTTTCATTCAGCATCCATTCGTCGCCCGTGCGCCGGAAATAGCGTTGTTGCAGCATGGGTGGCGCCATGCGGAACGACCATCGCCCATAGCGTCCGCGTTGTGCCTTTGCCAGCGCAGTCTGGTTAATGTCGCTGCCTAGAATGTGTATGTCCCAGCCGTTGCGTTCCGGTAGCAGCATGTCCAGCAGCATGGCAAGTGAATATGCCTCTTCGCCGCTGGCGCAACCGGCGCTCCACAGGCGCAATTTTTTTGCACCGCTGCGATGCTCGATCAGTTCCGGCAAAAGACGCAGACGCAGCAGATCGAATTGGCCGTGGTCACGGAAGAAAAATGTTTCGCCACTGACTCGCTGCGCCACATTATTCATGGGAAGCGCTGCCTTCCTGATATTTCTGTGCGACGACCACGAAATCGCCGAAGCTGGAAAGAAAAGCATCAACGACATCGGGATCGAAGTGGCGTCCGCGTTCGCTAACAATGAAATCCCGTGCCAGCTCGACTGGTATCGGCATTTTGTAGACACGGCGCGAGATCATGGCATCGAACACATCTGCCAAGGCCATCAGCCTGGCGGGGATGGGGATGGCATCCGCTTTCAGTCCGTCTGGATAGCCGCTGCCATCCCATTTTTCGTGGTGGAAATGGGCGATTTGCTTGGCCATGACGAGAAAATCGACATGGCGGTCTGCATTGTTTACAGCCCGTTCGATAGCTGTGGCGCCCAACAGGCTGTGGGTTTTCATGGTGATCCACTCATTAGGCGTCAATTTGTCGGGTTTGAGCAGGATATGGTCGGGGATGCCAACCTTGCCAATGTCATGCAGGGGGGCAGATTTGACCAGCAACTCTATGGTCTTGTCGGTAAGGAAGGCGGTAAATTTGAGGTGTGTCTGCAAGCGCACGGCGAGGATACGCACGTATTCCTGAGTGCGACGGATGTGGTTGCCAGTTTCGGGGTCACGCGTTTCTGCGAGTTCGGCAAGGGCATTGATGGTGATGTCTTGTATGAGCAGGATGTCCCTCATACGCCGCGCCACTTCTGCTTCAAGATAAACATTTTGGTCTAGCAACCAGTCGCGCGCACGTTTGAGTTCGAGCTGGGTGTGCACGCGTGCCAGTACAATAGGGGGGCGATAGGGTTTGGCAATGTAATCCACCGCACCTAGTTCGAGACCGCGCTCTTCGTCTTCGGTAGAGTCCAGTCCGGTGATGAAGATGACGGAAATGTCGCGGGTGCTTGGGTTATCGCGCAGGCGAGTGAGCACATCATAGCCGTCCAGATTCGGCATCAATACGTCGAGCAGGATCAGATCCGGTTTCGGCGAAGCAGCAGCGATTTGTAAAGCGCGCTCCCCGGAGGGGGCGGCGAGTATGTTGTAAAGAGGGTGGAGCAGGTTGCCGAGAATTTTCAAACTCTCTGTGTCGTCGTCTACAATGAGCACAGTGGCCCGAGGAGAGCCGTGGGGTGAGGCGGCATTTGTTTGGAGCGCAAGCAAAACAGTACTCCTCAAATAAAAAATACCAATTTCCGATAGGGCGAATGCCCCGATAGGATTCAGTTTGCGGGCTAAACAAATCGCTATTGCCGAGCTTGCAATAGCAGTTTGCTTTGATCTGATTGCCCTAGGGTACTCGCGATAAGAAATGACGTGAATATGCCAAATGGCCTAGATAAAACGGTGTGGTGTCTATATCTGTCTGGATATAGATATATAACTATCTAGATATATCAGTAGTGTCCGGTTAAAAATCAAACAGAATCATTTGGTTATTGGGTTGCGCATC
>CAZXDK010000069.1:0-14351 GCA_964639585.1 uncultured Gallionellaceae bacterium
CCCCCTTTTCGGTGATGCCCTTCTGTTCGGGAAGGAGGTCGATCACCGGGTAGGGTCCGGAATCGTCAAACTCAGAGCTGTTCGCCCGGTCAAGCCCACAGACATGCCGTGCGTGCTCCACGACGGCCATCTGCATCCCGAGGCAGATCCCGAAAAAGGGAATTTTCCTCGTTCTGGCATGTTCGACGGCGGTGATCATCCCCTCGATCCCCCGGTTCCCGAACCCGCCGGGAACGAGGACCCCGTCGACACCGTCCAGCTTCCCCCCGAGATCTTCTTTTTCGATCTTCTCCGAATCGACGAAGCGCAGATGAACCCGACAGTTGTTGGCGATTCCGCCGTGGTGGAGGGCCTCGTTGAGGCTCTTATAGGAGTCGGTCAGGTTGACGTACTTCCCCACGATGGCGATTGTGACCTCATGGGCGGGGTGAAGGGACTTTTTGACTACATCCTCCCACCCTTCGAGGTGGGGCTGCCCGGTCCAGATGTTGAGGAGTTCGACGATCCTCTGATCCACCCCCTCCTTATGATAGATGAGGGGCACCTCATAGATGCAGGCCACATCCTTGGCGGTGAAGACGGCCTTCACCTCCACGTTGCAGAAGAGGGATATCTTGGCCTTGATCTCATCGGAGAGGAAGTTTTCCGTCCGGCACAGAAGGATGTCCGGCTGGATGCCGATCTCCCGGAGGGCCTTGACGCTGTGCTGCGTGGGCTTCGTCTTCACCTCCCCCGCCGTCCTGATGAAGGGGACCCATGTCAGGTGAATGAAAATCGCGTTTTCCCGTCCCACTTCATTTCGGAACTGGCGGATCGCCTCAAGAAAGGGGAGGCTTTCGATGTCCCCCACCGTGCCCCCGATCTCCACGATCGCCACATCGAAGCCATCGGCGGTTTTTTTGATATACTCCTTGATCTCGTTGGTGATATGGGGGATGACCTGGACCGTCTTTCCCAGGTAGTCGCCCCGCCGCTCCTTGGTGATCACCGAGAAGTAGACCTGACCGGTCGTGAGGTTGTTCCCCTTCCCCATCCTTGTGCCGGTGAACCGCTCATAGTGGCCGAGATCGAGATCGGTCTCCGCTCCGTCGTCGGTCACAAAGACCTCTCCGTGCTGGAAGGGGCTCATCGTCCCCGGATCGACGTTGATATAGGGATCGAGTTTCTGGTTGGTCACCCGAAGCCCCCGGCATTCGAGAATCGCCGCGATGGAGGCGGCCGCCAGCCCCTTGCCGAGGGAGGAGAGAACGCCGCCCGTGATGAATATGAATTTGGTCTTCATGATGACTCCCTAAATAGGGGGACAGCGCCCCTATTTTCCCCTTTAAAAAATAGGGGCGCTGTCCCCCTATTTCTATTTCCTATTTCTGATTCTCTCGAATCTGTCCGGCAATCACCTCCACCGGCTCGCCGAGGAGGATCGCGACCGGGATCTTCCCGAGCTCACGCTCATCCCACGGCAGATTGTACTCCTGGATGAGATCGCGGATATCGTCGACCCGCTCGCCCATGATCTCCTTCCGCTCGCCGACGGAGAGCGCCTCGTTGAAGCTCACGTGGATCAGCAGGAGGTGTCGGATAATATCGTCCCCCCCCAAAAGCGGTATCATCATCAGCGGGGCGCTGTCCGATTTTCCCTGGCCCACATAGATGTGGCCGGAGGCGACAATCCCCTTTTTCGTCCCCATCAGGCGTCCCGATGTCTCGGCGCGCGAGCGCATCCCCACGGAAATGCCGCCCCGGCCGACGATTGCAATCGTGGCGTCTTCCCCCGGTTTTCCCTCGGCGTCCAGATGGTTGATCGCATAGAGGGTATAGCCTCTTATGGCGGCCACCGCCTGCTGGATCCGGCTGATGGCCAGGATGTTCATACTCAAAAGCGACTTGGCGGAGAAATCCAGCTGAGCAAACAGATCGAAGACGACCCCCTTGAGCGGCGTCTCCTTCCGGCTGGTCCCCACCGTGACCGTCTTGGCCTGATGACGGATGGCATCGATCGGGCGGGAGAGCTCGTCCACGGCATGACCGAGCGTCACATCCAGAAGATCGATCGGCGAGTTCACCCCTTCCGCTGCGGGAAAGTCATGCCGGAAATCGTCCAGAGGAAGTTTTCCGGCCGTGTATTTCAGCAGCAAAACCAAATCGGAAATCGTGCGGGTGCCGGTCAGGGTGAAAGCTCCCTGATTTCTCCTTTGATGAAAGCGGTCAGCGAAGTCACCCAAAAGCCGGCGGAGCCGACCGTCGGCGATACTCTCGTAGAGGCTCATGTTCAACCTGGCTTGCTCCAGCATGGCCAGATTGAGACGGCCTCTGAATTCCCGCAGGAACAGCGCCTCCTCGTCGATGCTGCACGCAGCGTAATATCCGAATAGGTGACCGGCCACGGTGTTAAGAATCACAGGAAGCGGCATCGGCGCCTTCGGGATAGGAATTACCGCATCGGCAATCGTATCGAAGCGCCTCTCCCCCTCATCGGCGAAGACAATCACACAGGAGTTGTGCGCCTTGAAGATCGCCACATCCTTGACGACGTCCCCCGTCACCGCCTCCTGATTTCCCGCGGCACAAACGATGATAAGAGGTTCGGCGGATAGATCGATGTGCTTTTTGTTTTCGATGAAATCCGAAGAGATCGTCTTGTAGCACAATTCGCTCAGTTTGATCCGGATCTCGTCGGCCGCCGCCTTGTTCGGCCCGCTCCCCACGACCGCCCAGTACCGTTTATGCCTCACGGTCTTCTCAACGGCAAGGCGGATCTCGTCCTTCCTGTCGAGGACCTTCTGCATCAGCGCCGGCGTCGCTTCAAGTCGGTGGAGTTCCATCGCGATCCGCTCACCGGAGAGGGTCTTGAGGGTAAGGGCAAGATAGAGGGCGAGGATGCGGCCGGCCACGATCTGGGAGTAGAATGCTTTCGTCGAAGCGACGGCCATCTCGATGTCCCGGCCGTCGGAGGTGTAAAAGACGCCGTCGGCCTTGGTGGTGATGTCGGACTGGCGTCGGTTCACGATGGCGATCACAAAGGCGCCCCGCTCTGCGGCCATCGCTACGGCTCGGTTGGTGTCGGTGGTCGTCCCCGACTGCGTGATCGGAATGACCAGCGTGTCGTGCAGGTCTTTTTCCATACAGAACCCGCTCAACTCGGAGGCGATCTTTGCCTCAACGCGGATCCCGCTTCCCTTGAGGCGGCTCTCGATCGCATCGGCCACGGCGCTTCCGGCGACGGCCGCCGTTCCATGACCAATGACCACGATCCGCCGGATCGCCCCGCCGGTCAGGGCCTCCCTGATCCTTTCGGGAACGATGTCCTCGCCGAGGTTGAAGACGACATTTTCTCCCTCCCGATCCCGCTCGATGCGGTACTTGCCGCGCAGGGTCTTCCGGACGGATTGGACCGCCTCATTGATCTCCTTGAGGAAGAAGTGGGGGTAGCCGCCCCGGTCGATATCCCGCGTCGTGATCTCCGCCTTCCGTACATCCTTCTCGCCCAGCGGAAGCGCGGTTCCGTCATAGAATAGCCCCTTGATGCCCTCAGCGCCGCCGGGAGAATCCTGATCGAGGATGAATATCTGTCCTGTCATTTCCGGTTGATCGGGACGGGCGGATTTTTCGCCGTCCATCTTCACGAAGGAAAAGGTCTCCTCCACCAGGCCGTAGAGTTCCGAAGAGAAGAGATACCTGTCGGGTGCGATCCCGATATAGATCGATTGGCCGCTCCCCCGAAGGGCCAGGAATATCTTTCCGGGTTCGGCGCTGCACACCATCGCGATGGCGTGAGAGCCCTCGAAGTCGCCGACGGCGCGCCTGAACGCTTCGGCGAGATCGTGACCGAAAAGGAGATACTTCTCGATCTGGAGGGGGATGATCTTCGTATCCGTAGTCACTTCCTGAGCGATCAGCTCCCCTCCGGCCTCGATCGCCTCCCGGAGGGTTTGATAGTTGTCGATGTCACCGTTAAGCACGACATGGATGGTCCAGAGGCCTGTCCCGTAAGCGGGGTAGAGTTTCTGTTGAACGGCGGCGGACGGCGCAGCCGTCGGGAGGGTGAAATTGCTGAGCGGATGGCAGTTCTCTTCCGTGATCGATCCCACCGAGGCCCAGCGTGTGTGGGCAAAAGCGGCATCGAAGGCGACCGGCAGTCGGGCGAAGTCCTGAAACAGGCGGTCCTGCGCGATCCTGGTTCTTAACTCCCGGACGTTCCGCCCCAGTTCGCCGATGATTGAGGCGGTCTTGTAGGTAAAGGTGATGGGGGCAACCTTCGGAGAGCAGGTGAGCGAACCGTTGACAAGGTCTCCGGCACCCATTCGCCGGCGAAGCTCGGCTTCGAGTCCTCCCGCCTGAAGACCGGCAAGGATCTCCGCGGCGGCGCCGGCATCGGTGGGAACAAACGAAATCTGTATCCCCGCCGAATCCCTGCCCCGGACCTCCAGCCGGTCCAGGCAGTTCAGGAGGGAGTTGAGTTTCCTGTATTTCGGCAGAGCCTCCGGGTCCACATCGGCGACGCAGCCGGCCCCGGCCAGATCGATGATCTTCTGTACATTGTCCAGGATGTCATGATCCAGCCCCCAGAGAAGATCCCGGATCAGGACCAGACCTTTGTTCACGGCCTCAAGGTCCGATGTGGAAAAGCAGCCGGCCTTCTGATCTAAAAGCGTTTCTTCAGCCGAGAGAAATACCCTTATTCGTGCAGAAAGATCCTTCAGGCGCCGCGCCTCTCCCTTATTGAAAAAAATCCTCCGGAAGGCCTCCTCCCCTTTCAGGCAAAGGAGTCCCCTTTCCATCTCTTCCAGGGATGATTTCCCGCCCAGATATTCCGCGGCGGCAATTCTGCCTTCCAGGAGGGAAGACAGGTCATTCCCGATCGCCCTCTTGAACGATACGGACAAGCCTCCTCTCGGTTTAACCGGCTTACCCTTTCTGCGGAGGACCAAAACGCCCGCCAGACCGCAGCAGAGGGTCGAGGGCAAAAGGGGAAGGAGGATCAGCGCCGGACCCGTCACAAGCCGCGGGTCCCGCCCCACATAGATTTTCCAGTTTCGCAGAAAAAAGACGGCCTTCCGGCAGAACTCGATCAGCATCATTTTTATTACAGACACCCTCTCATCATTCCTCATCGTTATCGATGCCGAGTTTGACCGTCTTGTTCTTGAAAGTGTTCCGGTTGATCCCCAGATAGGCGGCCGCGGCGCTTTTGACGTGATTCGACCGCCGGAGGGCGATCCGAAAGAGGCCCCTTTCCACCATCGACAGAATCTCATCGTAGAGCCGGCTTTTTCCGGTTTCGGTCGTGGAGAGGATTGTCGCGATATCCTCGAGTTTCTTTTCCAGGACCTCTTCAGCGACGGCAGCCGGCGACGTCCGCGCCTTCTGCACCACGCTATTCACATCGGAATGCCTGAGCTTCATGAATCAACAGGTTCCTTTCTTCTACGGTGATTATACAATAAGAGGGAGCAACTTTATAAGGATCATCGCTATCATCAATACGGCTGCAACCCAGGCCGCAACGATATGGGCGCCCCCCTTCAGGGAACGCCCCGCCTGGAGGTGGACATCCTGCTCGACCCTGTCCGGTTCGACACGAGCGACAACCTCCTCGATAAGCCCGGGAAATCCTTCAAAGGCGTTGGAAATAACGAAAAACCCTTTGACCGTCGTGAGCAGGAGGTAGACTTTCCTGTGGAGGATGAGGTAGCCGACACGGGTGATTTCATCCCATAAGAGCGTCTTGTTACGCCCTAACTTCCTGATCGCGAGACCCTCCTCAACCACAGTAACCCGCCGGAAGAGACATTCAAGGAAGAGAACAAGGGCGGGAAGAAAGAATATTATAAGGACAAATTTCTCTGTCACATTCCCCTTCATGAACAGGGAGATCAGGAACAGACCGAGAAGGAGAAAGGCATCCAGACCCAGAACAATGAGATATGCCCTTCTTATCGTATAGTGACGCTCAGCCATCCCTCCTCCTGCCGGTCACGGCCGATCTTCAAACCGTTGACCGAGACCTGACAAAGGCCCCGCTCTTGCCGCCCCGCTTGCTCATCAGCCGGATATCGGTGAGGACCATCTCCCGGTCGACCGCCTTGCACATGTCGTAAATCGTCAGCGCCGCCACACCGACGGCCGTCATGGCCTCCATCTCAACCCCCGTTCTTCCCACCGTCCTGACCTGCGATTCAATCGCGACCTCGCCTGCAGCCGCATCGCACGTAAACCGGATTTCCACCCCCGTAAGCTCGAGAGGATGACACAGGGGAATGAGTTCCCCGGTCTTCTTGGCCGCCATGATCGCCGCTATCCTTGCCGTGGCCAGCACATCGCCTTTGGGTATCCC
The DNA here is from genome assembly GCA_964639585.1 of uncultured Gallionellaceae bacterium. Classification (GTDB taxonomy): domain Bacteria; phylum Pseudomonadota; class Gammaproteobacteria; order Burkholderiales; family Gallionellaceae; genus PALSA-1006. Next base: position 6,335 of record CAZXDK010000069.1, read on the forward strand.
CGCCTGTTCGATCAGGGCGACCGTTTCCGGACGCATCCGGACACACCCCCGGGCGACAGCCTGACGGAGCGTAGGCGCCTTGGCCGTCACATCGACCATTCGCGCCTGTCCTTTTTCGTCGAGATGGGATAGTTGGTTCATGACCCTGCCGTATCGGAATAAAGTGGCTCAGAAAGTTTTGAAGAAACTTAGCACAGCCTTTCCCCTCAGTCAAGAAGGTTGAAGAAAAAGGTGAGAAGAAAGCTTTGCATAAAATCACAAAAGTGCTATAATAGGAATGTAGGAAATTCAGATTAGGAGAGATTATATGATCACCCGATTAAGAAACAGGTCGCAGTTAACCTTACCCAGTGAGATTGTAAAAAAGATGAAATTACAAAAGGGGGATAATCTGGATGTGATTGTCGATGACGACAAGATTATAATAAAACCTGTTCTTGTAATCGACAGATCTCAGGCATGGTTCTGGTCGAAGGAATGGCAGGCAATGGAGAGAGTAGCGGATGATGATATTAAATCCGGTAAGGTGCATCAGGCCAAACATTTGAAAGAACTAATAGAAAAGTTGGATTCATAGCCAATGGACTTTGTTTTTACCGAGAGGTTTAAGAAATCCTATAAAAAGCTATCTCAGGATGAGCAAAGAACATTGCACCGCAAACTCAGTTTGATGAGCAAAAATCCGCATCACCCGTCGTTAAGAACAAAAAAGGTTCAAGGTGTAAGCGACATTTTTGAATGCAGTGTTACTATGGCAATTCGGATGACCTGGCAGTACGACGGTGAATCAATAATATTACGAGTTATCGGAACGCATGATGAAGTTCTTGATAATCCGTAAAATTCAGGACCTCGTAAAGAATCGTCACACCGGTGAAAACCGGTGTCCAGTGCTTTCGTAATGCGTTGAAATCTCTGGATTCCAGTTTTCACCGGTGTGACGATTCTTGGGCATTTTCGACTTTTTACACAGACCCTTAATGCTTCAAACTGCGAATTTTCAGAGAGTCGCGTGAGGGCATAATAATGGTTCTACCTGGATAATATCCGCCTGGCACCGAAACCCCCGAATAAACAATAGAGGAGGGACCCATCAGGGTGCCAGGCGAAGTCACTGAATTGCATCCGGTTTCCGTATGGTCACCCAATATTGCCCCTAACTTGCGACGTCCCGTATTATAATGTTTTTTTCCCACGGTCACCATAATTGACCCCGGTATCATTTTCAGGTTAGCGAGCTTCGTCCCGGCGCCAAGGTTCACATCTTTACCTAAAATGCTGTCACCAATGTATGCAAAGTGGCCCGCCTTTGCGCCGTCCAGCAAAATAGAGCCCTTCAGCTCCGTCGTGTGTCCGACAACACATCGTTTACCCACGATGCAATCCCCCCGGATGTAAGCGCCCTGGCGAATTTCAGAGTGACTTCCAATAATCACCGGTCCCTTGATAAATGCACCCGGTTCAACAATGGTTCCGGGGCCGATGATGATTTTTTCATTGAAAAGGAATGCTCCGGGTAAAATCACGGCCACATTTTCCAATATCTCTCCTTTCAGGAAGACCTGTATCGAATCGTTGGGCCCCGACGTTTTTACCTCCAGATCATTTCGAACTTCATCATTATAAATCACAACGGCTTTTTCAATCAGACCCGTTGTCTTGGACAGCGGCCACGATTTCTGGAAGAAGGTCGCCAGATAGTCCTTCAGATGATCGAGGGCTGTCCAGACCGCTTCGTTTTCTGAGAAAACCCCTCGATGACCAATATCCTTCAAGTCAAAATAATCGCTTGGTGTTAACATGAGAATCCCCCCTTTTAGTCCTCTTCCATGGTTGATGTATCTCCTAAGGGCAGTCCGAGTTCCTTCGCCTTTAGCAGACGCCGCATGATCTTTCCGCTCCTCGTTTTGGGTAGCGTGGAGATGAATTCAATCTCGCGGGGAGCCGCGGCACTGGAGAGCCGCTTCATGACAAATTTCTGAATGTCATGCCGTAATTCCTCCGATTGGACGAAGCCATCTTTCAAGGAGACAAAGGCCTTGACCACCTCCATGGCGATAGGGTCCGGCTTACCGATCACCCCCGCCTCCGCCACAGCGGGGTGTTCGATGAGGACGGATTCCACCTCGAAGGGACCCACCAGGTGGCCGGCCGTGTTGATCACATCGTCGGTACGACCCACAAACCAATAGTAGCCCTCTTCATCCCTCTTCGCCCTGTCGCCTGTGATGTACCACCCCTTCCGGAACCGGGATTGATATAAATCATCCTTTTTCCAGTAGGTACGAAACATGGAAGGCCATCCGGGCTTTAGTGCCAGATGTCCCTCGTTGTCGTGGGGGAGCTCATTGAAGTCGTCGTCCACAATGCCTGCCTTGATCCCCGGAAAAGGTCTTCCCATGGAGCCGGGCTTGATGTCCTGAATAAGGTAATTGGCGATCATAATGGAACCGGTTTCTGTCTGCCACCAGTTATCGTGAAAGGCTTTTCCAAAGATCTCCTTTCCCCAGACGACCGCCTCGGGATTGAGAGGCTCCCCCACACTGCACAGGTGACGCAGAGGGTCAAAAGAATGCTGCCGCGGGAGTTCGTTTCCGGCCTTCATCAGCATCCGGATGGCTGTAGGGGCTGAATACCAGATGGTGACCTTTTTCCGTTCCAGGAAGCTATACCAGTGCTTTGCGCTGAATCCCCCCTCGTAAACCACCTGAGTGGCCCCATTCGACCAGGGGCCAAACATCCCGTAGGAAGTCCCTGTCACCCAACCGGGATCTGCCGTACACCAGTAGATATCTTCCTCTTGAAGGTCCAGGACATACTTGGCGGTGGCGTAATGGCCCACCACGGCCTCATGGACATGTACAGCCCCTTTCGGTTTTCCCGTGGTGCCGGAGGTGTAGTGCATGATGGCGTGATCTTCTTTGTGGGTTTTAACGACGTCAAAGGATTCGGAGGCATTGGCCATTAACTCATCATAGTATAGATCTTCAGGATTCGCTTTTCCTTCTCCCCGGTGGACCAGGATGACATGTTCAAGCGCGGGAAGTTCAGGAATAACCTCAATGATTTTCTTTTTGAGAGAGGGGCTGGTGATTAAAACCTTTGCTTCGCTATCTCCCACACGGTCCTTAACGGCATCCGGTCCGAAGGCGGAAAAGAGCGGACCGATCACGCCGCCTGCTTTGAGCGTCCCAAGAACGGCGATATATATCTCCGGGACCCGTTCCAGGAAAAAGAAGACCCGGTCCCCTTTCTTGACACCCATCTCTTTCACAAGGACATTGGCGAATTTGTTGCTTAATTGTGATAGATCCAGGAAGGTATACTCTTCTCCCCCCCCTTTTTTGCTCTCCCATATCAGGGCCTTTTTGTTTCTCCGGTTTGTTTTCAGATGAGAGTCGATGGCCACATGGGCAATGTTGATATGCTCCTTGTCGAACCAGTCCAGCTCGTGGGAAACCTTATCCCAACTAAATTCTTTAACCGCATCAGGGTAATCTTGAAGATTAGGCTTGACTGCGTGTTGTTCCAAGGGCTTCTTGGTTATTTTTGGATATTCCATGCGACTCCTTCCACCACTGCCATGAGAGATTTTGGCAGCCATCATAATTAGAGGATAACCGATTAAGACTTGGAAGCGATTTTTGACGGCATCGTCCCATTTTCACGACCTTTTAAGACTTTTTACGGGGTCGTCATTTTTGATTCGACCAATTTCACGAGTTCACCCACATTGGGGATATCCATGAGGTCATCGCCCTGTAATTGTAAACCGTATCGCGCATTAATCGCTTCGGCTAAATTCAGAAGTCCCAGTGAGTCAGCACCGAGATCGTCTTGCAGATGGGATTCCGGCACGACGACGTCTTCGTCCACGGCCAATTCAGATATGATCAATTCCTTAATTTCGTCGTAGAGGCCCATAGTGTCCCTTTCTCATTATGTTGGTCAATTATTTCTATCCTTTTCAATGCACTTTTGAAGGAAGATCGAATAGTTCAATCTGGAAAACCTCTGCGTATCTGGCTGATGCATCCGCAGTGGGCAACCTCGCTTGAAGGAGCCTATACCTTAAATGATTCATACTGAGAATCCGTTCATCAAAACCGATACCCCGGCTGTGAATATTTCTTTGTTGTTGAGAAGTGTGAACCCTCAACAACGTCCTTTTCCAGTCGCCACTTTCTTCGCCAAAAAGAACAAACAGGTCATGACGCATCTTGATTGTTTTCGGATCCTCGTTGTACAGAGCGATAATGGGTTTTTCTTTCTTGAGCGTGATCGCTTTGGCACATTTCCGAAAAACATCGTATACCCACGCATGGGTTTGGTTTGAATCATTGCCCATTGGCATGATGACAATATCGGGATCGACAGATTCCAAATGGTCCTTCATCCTGGTCAAGTTTTCAGGAGAGTCGCGCTCTTTAGTCTCCTCTATGCCGAGGAAAGCAAGCCTGTCCCGGGTCAAACCAAACATCTTCGCTGCGGAGGTTTGCTCCATTCGCCGGATTTCAATCTTATTTTTCTCTAAGGAAATAGAGCCGTCATTCCCCCATTTTTTGGCGTACGAATCCTCCACACCAGAGGGGCTCATGCTGACAATTGTATACCATATCTCGCAGCCATAATGCATCAGGAGCCTGCAGGTTATTGCAATACTTTCAGGGTCATCGGGATGGGGACCCAAAACAAGCACCTTACCCTCTGTAGGTAAACCTACTTTCTTCGTAAAAACGTCTTTAAACTCACTCCAGATGAAGGGTCGATCCTTCCAGTACTGCTTTAGATCAGAGATAAATGTCTTCACGATACATTAATAGGGGACAGTCCCAATACTGTTCGGCACCTAATTTGCTTTGATTGGGGGATCATATCGGAAGGTGCGGGAAAAGGCAACAGTGATAGGACGTGTTGGATGTGCATGGTGGCCGCAGATTTAGGTCAAGGTTACGGATGGTAAAAGGGGTGGATAAAAGGCATAGCAATCCCTGTCGGGTCAGAAGGGTAAGCTCCGCCTTATAATTTTCAGTCATTTGATTTGAGTTGCTCGATATGTCGTTCCAATTCCTCATCGCTGGCCCAACCCATGAAGTTGAGCGATATCATTTCGAAGGTTCTTTTCGTAGGTTTTCGTCCTGTCCAGAGGGTAATGAGCATGCCTGAGATCAGGGCGCAATAGACTTGTATGGTTAGCCCGTTTTGAGATAGGGCGACGAGGTGATTACACCCGAGGACGCATTTGAACCACCGGAAGAAGAGTTCGATTTGCCATCGGCGCGTAAAGAGCAGAGCAATGGTTTCTGCAGGCAGGTCCAGACGGTCCGTTGCCAGTAGTAAGGTGTAGTCGACATCCTTGGTGCGAAAGGTTTTCTTGCTGGAAACCCTTGAGGGGCGATGATCGTTTTCATCCCCTTTGTGGAAAACCTGAATGATCCGGAGCGGATGTGGGCAGTCATTTTGTTTGCTTTTGCAGCCCAGCGTGACGAGGAGATCTTTTTGGATTCCTGAAGCACTATCACTCTCGGTGAGGGATTTTTCTTCGAGGATAACGTAGTCGGCATTGTCATGTAACCGGATGACGAAAGAGCTTTGGGCATTGATGATGTCGCCCAGGAGTTTATATTCTGCGTATCCGGCGTCGATGAGATAGATCGTATTGGGAGCAAGCAAGGTTCTGAGGATTTTCTTTTCATTGCCGTTGCCGTCGGTAATGACGGCTGCGGTGGGGACATGGTTGAAGATGTCCATTTCCAGGTGCAGTTTGGCTGCCCGGTGCTGATCATCCTGCCATAAGGCCCAGAGCATTTTGGGGAGCGCCGGGAGCAAGGCGCCGTCCACGGCCTTGATGAGTTGTTGAATCTGTTTGAGTTCGGGATCTTTTTCCCGGGGAAGTGCCTGATCGGCCAGTTCCTTCATCAGGGGATTGAGAAGTTTGGCGTCAAAGACCTGAGATGCTTCGGAAAGGGAACCCAGGCTTGTTTTCTTGATGCCGAGACGTTTCTGGATTTTTTCCAGTGTGGTAGCCTGTTGGATTCCCCGGAGGCTGGTGAGCACCGGGGTAAAGAAATAAAGAAGCATCAGGGCCAGATATTGATCATAGTGGAGTTTCCGGTTCTGATGATCTTTAACGTCATGGAGACGGGTTAATGTTTTGAAGAAGGAATCCAGATACTTGAACCCCTGGATGTCCTCCTCCCGGATCGGTGGTTTTTTGGGGGGGCCGGGTTTTTTCTGTTTCTCCTGTGTTGTCATAGGTAACAGAGCCTCCGGTTAAAATCCCGGATCAGGGGATAGACATAGACATCCTTGAGGGGGGCCTGGATGGTGTGATTACGGTCATTGCGGGTGCGGCCCTTGGTCTGGCCGGTAAGTATCCAGTTTGCCGACTGATAACAGACGCCCCGGAATAAGGATCGATCGACAAATGTTTCCAGCAGATAGACTGGATGACCATACTTTTGATGCCAGTCGGCGCTGATGCGACGGGCGATCCGGGAGAGGATATGACTAGCCAGATGGGGAACCCGGACCCAGGGCAGGATAAGGAAGCGCATGTTGTTCGTCAGATACCGCAGGTTGGCTTCCCGGTCCTTCTGGTTCCACCCGATGAAAGTATCCCGTGGCGCGGTTTTCCATGCCGCAGAGCCAAAGAGGAGACAAGTTAGGGGGCGACCCTGAACATCGCGGATCAGATACTTGAGGTTTTCCCCGACGGCGCCCCGGTAACTCAGGTAATGATATTGTGACAACAGGCAGTTGAATAGTTTATACTCCTCCGTATCCTGGCTCACAGCGGTGATCTGGAGAGGAACCAACCCGGCGAGATGGTCGCTGATCGTTTCTTGCCGGTGAGGGACGGTGGAATAAGCCGGACGCGAATGAAAAGTGCGTTTCCCCTGGCGGGGGGGCAAAACAATAGCGCCCGCTCTTTCCAGTTTCAAAAGGAGGCTGCGGCAGGCCATGTCTTTGTATTGCCCTGTGGGACTTTGCCAGCCCCACAACTTGCAGAGTTCTACCGACAGATGGGAACGGCGCCACTCAGGATTGGCGGAAAGCAATGCTCTGATATGCCCGATATGGTTCTGGTTTACGGCTGTGGCTTGTTCCATGCCCAGTAATATAGCAGAGGAGGATGGAAGAGTCCAGCAAAAAGTGCACGAATTGCAAAAAAAGTTTTAGGGGCTGGTCATAGGGCATCGGTCCGTCTCAGCGGCTTCATGACACTATAGGGGACGGCAATATCCATGCCGAACAGTATTGGTGCAGTCCCTCATTTTTCCGTCGCGAGCGGGCGCAGCGGCGTTATCCACCGCTCCCACCGCCAGGCTGTAATAGCCGATAACCCGGCGTTCCTGCTCACGGCAAACGACAAAAGTCCTGGCGGCATTGGCCCGCTGATTCTGAAATGCATAACGTCGCAGCCAATCGTTGAGCAGGGCATGGCCGCAATCGAAACCATCGCAGTCATGTTCTTCCGAAAGCGGCGCCGGGGCTGAATAGGGTGCCGTATCCGGAGTCGTTTCGGTCATCCTATTTTTCCCAGATCGCCGGTTCTGCCATGAGTGACTGCATGTCCTTCTTCGCCTGCGCCGGTCTTTCGAGGGCGTCTTGAAATGCCAGCCAGGTCTTTTCATCAACCATGAAAAGTCGTTGATCCAAAAGGGTTTGTTCCGCCTTTTCGCAAACGCTGCTCAGGACAAATTCGGTGACGCTCTTCCGCGTCGCCTCGGCGGCGCGCTGGATCAGAGCGGTCTGGAGCGGCGTCGTGCGCAGCCCCAACCTGCCGGAGCGCACGGCGGACGACCGTTTGCGGGAAAGGTTTGCTTTTGCCGTTATTGTGGTTGTTGCCATAATGACCTCCTGGACGGGGGGCAGATTTAAATCAGTCCCCCTAAATATGTACGGCCAATGTACACACAAACCACCTTGGTGTCAAGGGAAAGTTTTGAGCATCTCTTTCGAATAGACGCCAAGAAGATGGGCCGCCAATCCCGTGTCATTCAGGTAAAGCTTG
>CAZXDK010000070.1:0-13846 GCA_964639585.1 uncultured Gallionellaceae bacterium
GATGCGGGTTGTTTTTGAAACCGTCCTCCAGCACGTTGCCGACATACATCGCGGGCTTGATGGTGAGCAGGCACAGCGGCTTGATGATTTCTTTTTCGTCATCGCTCAAACCGGAAGTGCGCGCGGGCTTGCCCTCGTTCAGGTGCGGCAACAGCCTCTCCAGTATGGCCACCAGCTTCAGTGCATCCTTGTCGCCGGACTTGGCTTTTTTGCCGTCGCGCTGAATGGTGCGTTCCACCACGGCGAGGTCGGCCAGCGCGAGTTCGGTGAGGATAACTTCGATATCGGACAGCGGATCGACCTTGCCTGCCACGTGCACCACATTCTCGTCATCGAAGCAGCGCACCACATTGACGATGGCATCGGTCTCGCGGATGTTGGCGAGGAACTGGTTGCCCAGGCCTTCGCCCTTGGAAGCCCCCGCCACCAGACCCGCGATGTCGACGAACTCGACGATGGCGTACTGCATGCGTTGCGGCTTCACGATCTTGGCCAGTTCATCCATGCGCGGATCGGGCACTTCGACGATGCCGACATTGGGCTCGATGGTGCAGAAGGGATAGTTTTCCGCCGCAATGCCCGCCTTGGTCAGCGCATTAAACAGCGTGGATTTGCCCACATTGGGCAGACCGACGATACCGCATTTGAGACTCATGACTTTTCCTCTAATTAATAGGATTTAGGATATAGGATTGAGTAAAACCAGCGGCTCCGCATTTCCTCAATTTTTAATTTAATAGGATTGAGGAATTAGAACCAAGGATTGAGAAACAACAGCGGCTCCGCATTTACTCAATCCTCAATCCTCAATCCTAATGACTATGCAGCTTCAACATCGCCGCTTCCAGTTTGCCTTCGATGATGAGCGGCGCGACATCCTGCGCGCGCTGCATCGCTTCATTTATCAATACCTGCTCTTCCTTACGCGGCGCATTCAGCACGTAATTCACCACTTCGGCGCGGTCACCGGGATGGCCGATGCCCACGCGCAGGCGCCAGAATTCTCTGGTGGTGAGATGCGCGATGATGTCCTTCAGCCCGTTGTGGCCGCCGTGGCCGCCGCCCAGCTTGAGCTTGGCGCTGCCCGGTGGCAGGTCGAGTTCGTCATGCACCACCAATATCTGATCCGGCAGTATCTTGTAAAACAAGGCCAGCGCGACTACCGCCCGGCCGCTCAGATTCATGAAGGTCTGCGGTTTGAGCAAGTGTACTTCATGTCCCTGTAAAGAAATACGTGCGGCGTGGCCATGAAATTTGTTTTCGGTTTTAAAGTTCGCGCCATGGCTGCGCGCAAGTTCATCCACCCACCAAAATCCGGCGTTGTGGCGCGTGGCGCCGTATTCCCCTCCGGGATTACCCAAACCGACGATCAATTTTATTTCATGCATAATGAAAAAAGCCCGTCATGCATTTTCAGTTGCACGACGAGCCTTGCAAAACAACCTGGCGACGATTATTTTTTAGCGGCCGGTTTCGCGGCAGCAGGTGCGGCAGCCTTGGCATCTGCCGCAGGTGCAGCCGCTTCGGCGGCAGCGGCTTCAACCGCGCCGCGCGGCACTTGCACTGTAGCGACAGCATCGCCCGCATGGTGATGGCCGGTGACTTCCACGCCCTTGGGCAGCTTGATATCGGACACGTGTATCGAGTGTCCCAAATTCAATTCGGCCAAATCCACTTCGATGGATGTCGGCAAATCTGCCGGCAAGCAGGCGACTTCCAGTTCGTTCAACACATGGCTGACGATACCGCCGCCGGTTTTCACGCCCGGAGAAACTTCGGCATTCACAAAGTGCAAAGGCACTTTCATATGGATTTTCTTGTTGGCATCGATGCGCTGAAAGTCGATGTGCAACACTTGCTGACGGAAAGGGTGCATCTGGAAGTCGCGCAACAGCACGGATTCCTTTTTGCCGTCCAGTTCAAGCGCCAGCACGGAAGCGTGGAACGCTTCGTTGCGCAAGGCGTAGTACAAAGTATTGTGATCGAGTTCGATCATGGTTGCCGCGCCCGCGCCATACACGATGCCGGGAACACGGTTTGCTTTGCGCAGACGGCGGCTCGCACCCGTTCCTTGCGCCTGACGTGATGTTGCTGCGATTTCGATTGCCATTTTACTTCTCCACTTCAAGTGAAGTCTTCCGCGACCAGATGACTTCGGGTTATGCGACGATCAACATGATCGTCGCGAATCTTTATTCCATGAACAGCGAACTGACCGACTCGTCCGCATTGATGCGCCGGATGGTTTCAGCCATCAGCTCGGCTATGCTCAATTGCCGGATGCGCTTGCAGTTAAGCGCTTCCCCGCGCAACGGGATGGTGTCGGTGACGACCAATTCGTCCATCGCCGATTTTTCGATACGCTCGATTGCGGGCCCCGACAACACCGGATGGGTGCAGTAGGCGATCACCCGCGCCGCGCCTTTTGCTTTCAGCGCATTGGCCGCTTCGCACAGGGTGTTCGCGGTGTCCACCATGTCGTCCATGATGATGCAAGTGCGGTCGGTGACATCGCCGATAATGTTCATTACCTTAGCCACGTTGGGCTTGGGACGGCGCTTGTCGATAATCGCCAGATCGGATTCCAGACGCTTGGCCAAGGCGCGCGCGCGCACCACGCCCCCCACATCCGGCGACACCACGATCAGGTTCTGGTAATTCTGTTTCCACACATCGGACAAAAGGATGGGCGCAGCGTAGATGTTGTCCACCGGAATGGCGAAAAAACCCTGAATCTGGTCCGAGTGCAAGTCCATGGTCAGCAAGCGATCCACGCCGACACCAACCAGCATATCCGCCACCACTTTGGCCGAAATCGCCACGCGCGCGGAACGCGGACGGCGATCCTGGCGGGCGTAACCAAAGTAAGGCAAGGCCGCCGTGATACGCCCGGCGGAAGCACGCTTCAGCGCATCCACCATGACCATCACTTCCATGAGGCTGTCGTTCGTCGGGAAACAAGTCGATTGCACGACATACACATCTTTGCCGCGCACATGCTCAAGTATCTCGACCATGATTTCGCCGTCCGAAAAGCGGCTGACGGTTGAGCGCCCCAAATGGATGTCGAGATGCCAAGCCACTTTTTCAGCGAGCTTGGGATTGGCATTCCCGGTAAACACCATCAAGCTGTCGTGAGCCACTTGCACCCCTCAAAATAAAATGGGCGCAAGCGCCCATGCGGTATGGCTGGGGAGGTAGGGATCGAACCTACGAATGCCGGAATCAAAATCCGGTGCCTTACCACTTGGCGACTCCCCAAAAACTTTTAACAAAAATCTATTAGCGGATGCTGCTGCAAACCTTGCGCGACGAACCCGCGCATACCTTCGGGCAATTGCCGCAACACTTCCCGCGCTTCCTGCTCCGTGGCAAACTCGGCAAATACACATGCGCCCGAGCCCGTCATCAATGCCGGCGCGAACTGCGCAAGCCAAGCCAGATGCCGCCCGATTGCAGGATACAACTTGCACGCCACCGGCTGCAAATCGTTGCCCAACTTCCCGGCGCGGAAGTCTTGTCCATTCGGAAGGGCGCGAATTGTGATGGAAATCGTATTTCGTGTCAATTCCGGATGAGAAAATATCTGCACTGTCGGCACATGCACGGGCGGACACAGCACCACATACCAGGCTTCCGGCAGCCCGTAAGCCTGCAAACGCTCGCCCACGCCTTCGGCAAAAGCGTTCTGCCCGAACACAAACACCGGCACATCCGCACCCAGCGCCAGCCCAAGCTGCATCAGGCGTTCGCGCGGCAAACGCAAATCCCACAGCCGGTTCAGCGCCAACAAAGTTGTGGCTGCATCGGAACTGCCGCCGCCCAGTCCGCCGCCCATGGGGATGCGTTTATCCAATTCGATGTCCACGCCCAAGCCGCAAGCGCTCTCCTGTTGCAGCAAGCGCGCGGCGCGCACGCACAAATCCTGTTCCGGCGGCACACCTTGCAGCGGATTGCGGCGATGCACCTCGCCGTCTTGCCGCAGGGTAAAGTGCAGGGTGTCGTTAAAGTCGATAAAACGGAACACAGTTTGCAACTGGTGATAGCCGTCGGCCCTGCGACCGACCACATGCAGGAACAGGTTCAGCTTGGCTGGCGCAAGACAGCTAAGAGAATTTATTGTTTTTCCCATTCGTCGATCAACACCATGATTTCCAAATGCTCGCGCCGCAAAACAAAGCGCAGCGGCAAACTATCCGCAGCCTGGGTGGTATAACGCGAGTAGCGTATCTCCCAGCCATCCTGATTCAACACGGTGGTTTGCCCGTTGGCGTCGCGCTGCCAGTCCGCAACGCTGCCACTGGCGGGCAACGCCAGCACCCAGTAACGCATTCCGGACAAAGGCAACTCCCAACCGAGCACCTCCCGCGTCAACGCCTCCGCGTCCTGCGCGGCATGATGTTTGCCGCTTGCGTCCAGCGTCACCCCCAGCGCATCGCGATGGATGCGCGCCACGGTCTGCCCCAGCGGCGCAAGCAGCAACAGCTCATCCTCGTCGGCGCGATGCACCCAGCGCAACCCCGCGGAAGAACGCTCGCCTGCGTGTTTGATCGCCACCCGCCCGCTAAAGGCAAAAGGCGCGTCAGCCTGCACCGGGCGTTGCTGCACCGTGAGCACGGTATGACTGGCGCAACCGTGCAACAGCAACACCACCAGCAGCCCCAAGCCGCGCCCCAACAACTGTTTCATCAGGGTATGAATTTTTTTATCACTGAACGCAATGATTCGTTATCCGGATTGGCCTTCAAGGTATCCTGCAAAATCTTTTGGGCCTCCTGTTTATTGCCTTGCACCCATAAAACCTCCCCCAGGTGGGAGGCGATTTCAGGATCGGGATTATTCGCAAACGCGCGCCGCAAAAATTCCGCGCTCTTGTCCAACTTGCCCAGCCGATAGTAACCCCACCCCACGCTATCGGTGATAGCCGCGTCGTCCGGCGCAAGTTGGTAGGCTTTCTCGACCAACTGCATCCCCTCTTCCACACGGACATTCCGCTCCAGGAAGCTGTAGCCCAAAGCGTTATAGGCCTGGGCGTTGTCGGGCGCCAATTGCAATAGCTTGCGCAAGGTCTGCTCAAACACCTCGGTCTTACCCAGTTTATCGGCCGCCATCGCGGATTCAAACAGCAGCTGCGGATGATTAGGCAGCTTCTCCAGCGCCGCCGCGATCACCTGGAAATATTTGTCGAATTGCTTGGCGTCGCGCAGCATCTGCGCCTCGACCAAGGTCACCATCACACGCTGCTGATTGCTCGACGCGGGCGCCGTTTTCAACACCGCCCTGGCCTCGCCGAGCTTGCCCTCCTTGTTCAACAGATAGGCTTCGCGCAAACGCGCGGCAAAAACATACTCCCCGTCCTGCACCAGATGATATTGGCTCAACGCAGTCGCGTCGTCTTTCTTTGCCTCATTTAACTGGCCAAGATAATAATGCACCGTGCCGACATCTTTTTTGCCGCGCGTGAGCGTCTCCTGCAACTCCTTCTCCGCGCGGTCCAGCTCACCCAATTGCAAAGACAGTAGCGCCACCGCAAATGCCAACTCGGCGTTATCCTGGTTTTCGACCAGCAACTGCTGAAACTGCGCGCGCGATTCGGTATATTTCTTTTGCTCCAGCAAAGCGCGCGCGTAGAACAGGCGCACGTCTTTGCTGGCCGGATGCGCATCCAGAAATGCTTTCAGCAGCGCCAAGGCCTTGAGCGGATCCGTCGGCTGCACCAGTTGCGCCTGAAACACGACCGCCACATCCCATTCCGGGCGCAGTTGCACCGCCCGCTCAATCTCGGCCAACGCCGTCTCCTTGCTATTCGCCGCCGCCGCGATCTGCGCTACCGCCCAATGCGCTTCCGCCACTTTCGGGTAGGGTGTGGCAACATCGGCCAGCCACTCCAGCGCCGCCGTTTTATTCGGCGCGCGCATCAGCAGCGAATGCAGTTGCATAAAAACATGGCTGGCGTTATCGGGGGCGGCTTTCAACAAACGCTCGACATGCGGACGCGCTTCCTGCAACTTGCCACCGCTTAACAGCAGCGACACCAACATCTGATTTGCCAACGGCACAGCAGGCTCCAGCGCCTCCCACAGCTCAAACGCATCCAGCGCCTTGTCCATTTGCCGCGACTCGAAAGCCAGTTGCGCGGCGCGGCGCGCCACACGCGGGTCGCGCGTGGCTTTGGCCAAGTCCAAATAGGCTTGCGCCGCCAATTCCGGCCTGCCGCGCTGAATCGCTATGTCGCCCAGCAAAAATTCAAACAGCATGCGCTCATCCAGCGCGACATTGGGTAAATCAGGCTTGGGCGGCTCCTGAATTTTTTCAGCGGCGGAATTTGCCGTCGCAACAGGTTTAAGCGGATTTTCGGAAACGACCTTGCCGTCCCGGGGAGCATGCGCGCAAGCGCTCAACAGCAGCACCGGCAGAATAATTTTGTAGCTAACGGAATTCATATCATCTTTCAATCGGGCGAGGTGTTTTGCTGCAAGCCGACATATTAGGTTATATTCGCCCCAACTCACAACCTCTGACTCCCGCATGACCGAAGCGCTTACCCTGTCCGCACGCAATCTCTGCCTCCGCTACGGCCGGCGCGACATCGTGCAGAATGTCTCGCTGCAACTCAAACGCGGCGAGGTTCTCGGCCTGCTCGGCCACAACGGCGCGGGCAAAAGCACGACACTGCAACTGCTCACCGGCGTATTGATGCCGCATTCGGGCGAGGTCGATATTTGCGGCTTCAGCCTGCACCGGCAAGCCGCAGCGGCCAAGGCGTGCATCGGCTACCTGCCGGAAACCCCGCCGCTATACCGCGAGATGTGCGTGGACGACTATCTGCTGTTCGCGGCGCGGCTGCATCGCATACCCGCCGCAAAACTGCCCGCAGCGCTGGCCGAAACCAAACAGCGCTGCGGCTTGCACGAGAGCGGCAAGCAAATTATCGGCAAGCTGTCGAAAGGCTACCAGCAGCGCGTCGGCATCGCCCAAGCCATCATTCATCACCCGCCGGTGATCGTGCTGGACGAGCCCACCGTCGGGCTGGACCCGGCGCAAATACGCGACATCCGCGCGCTCATCCGCGCACTGGGCGACAGCTACAGCGTGATTCTTTCCACGCATCTGCTGAGCGAGGTGGAAAATATCTGCGACCGTGTCGAGATCATGCAGAAAGGCAGGCTGATCTACAGCGACAGCAGCACACAGATGCAGCAATACGGCCAACAATGCGGCTTTGTCGTCACCTTGCTGAACCCGCCGCCATTAAGCGCATTGGAAAATCTGGCAGGCGCTGAATCCGTCGAGGCGCTGTCCGACACCCGCTTCCGCATCCGGCATACAAGCGGCGCCGACACCCGCGAACAGCTGCTCGCGCTCGCCGCCGCACACGGCTGGCAGGTTCAGCAACTGCTGCCGATCAAGCACAGCATCGAAGAGATTTACACGCGCATCACCGAAAGCGAAACCGCATGATATACACCATCGCCCGCAAAGAATTTCGCAGCCTGTTCGCCACGCCCAGCACCTGGCTGATACTGGCCGCGCTGCAATTTATCTTCGCATGGTTTTTTCTAGCTCGTCTGGACGCCTACCTGCAGATGCAGGCGCAACTTGCCTCGGTCGCAAATGCGCCGGGCGCCACCATGTCGGTTGCCGCGCCTTTGTTCGGCACTCTCGCCCTCATGTTGATGATGCTGGTGCCGTTATTCACCATGCGCCTGCTCGCCGAAGAGCGCCGCAACCAAACGCTGGCGCTGCTGCTTGCCGCGCCCGTTTCCAGCGCGCAAATCGTGTTCGGCAAGTTTCTCAGCCTGGTGTTTTTCATCGCCCTCATCATTGCCGCCTGCACCCTGATGTTATCCATTTTGAGTCTGGGCACGCGTCTGGATTTCGGCCTGCTCCTCGCCAACGCCCTGGGGCTGCTACTGCTGACAACCAGTTACGCCGCGCTCGGACTTTACCTTTCGGCGCTTGCCAAACAACCTATCGTCGCAGCCTTGAGCGCCACCGCCTTGTCGTTTGGATTGTGGCTGATAGACATCGGCAGCGCCGATAGCGCAAACAGCTTGCGCGCCCTTGCGCCTACCGCGCACGCGCAAAGCTTCAACACCGGTTTGGTATTGGGCGCAGACCTCGTTTATTTTGTGCTGTTCATCGCCACTTTCCTGCTGCTCACGATATGGCGCATGGATAACAACAGGCATTACGCGTGATGAAATTTCCCCGCCCCTCCCCCCGGCTGTTGAAGAGCATCGCATACACAATATTGCTGCTCATCTGTGCGGGCGCGCTATATCAGCTTGCCGCGCGCCACCCATGGCAATGGGATATGACGCAGACCCAGTTAAACAGCCTGGAGCCCAGCAGCGTTAACGCCCTGAAACTGTTGCAGGGAGAAGTCAAAATTACGGTTTACGCCGCGGAACAAGACGCCAACCAGGCCGACCTGCGCCGCCTCATCCGCGAGTTCGTTGCCATTTACCAGCGCTACAAAACCGACATCGTTTTGGCCTTTGTCGATCCGATCAAAGAACCTGAAGCGATGCGCAAAGCCGCGATCCAAAATAACGGCGAGATGGTGGTGGAATATGCCGGGCGTACAGCCCACCTGACCTCGCTCAACGAACAGACGCTTTCCAGCGCCCTGCTCGGCCTCGCCCACACCAAAGAAGAATTGCTGATGTATCTGGATGGGCACGGCGAACGCAAACTGGACGGCAAGGCCAATTATGACCTGAGTGAATTCGGCAAAAAATTGCAGCAGAACGGCTATCGCATCAGCAGCCTGAATCTCACTCTGGCGCAGGAAGTGCCGCACAATGTCGGCCTGCTGCTGCTCACCCATCCGCAAGTTGCGCTGATGCCGGGCGAAGTCGAAAAGGTGTTGCGCTATATCGACAACGGCGGCGATTTGCTCTGGCTGATCGACGCCGAACCTTTGCTCGGCCTGGAGCCCGTCGCCGAAAAACTCGGCTTGCTGCTCACGCCCGGCATGGTGTTTGACCCCGCCGCACAAGAGATGAACGCTCCGGCAAACTGGACCCTGAGCGCCGGCTATCCGCCCCATCCGGCCACGCGGAATTTCAACCTCATCACGGTATTTCCGTTTGCCCGCGCACTCGGCAACGAGGAGAACGATGTATGGAAACGCCAAACGCTGGTAGAGGGAGCGCCGCGCGGCTGGGTGAGCCGCAACGCTTGGTCGCCAGGCGATAAACTGCATTTCGATAAAAGTCACGACATTCCGGGCCCGGTGAATCTGGCGGTCGCTTTGCAACGCACGGTCAATGATAAAGATCAGCGCATTATCGTCGTGGGCGGCGCTTCTTTTTTGGCCAACGCCTATTCCGGCAACGGCGGCAATATGGATCTGGGCGTCAACATGGTGAACTGGCTCACCGACCAGGAAGCGCTCATCACCATACAACCCCGCGCCAACAAAGACGGCACCGTCACGCTCAGCAAACGCGCGCTCACGCTCATCAGCATCGGCTTGGTAATCGCGCTACCTGTTTTGCTGTTGTTGGCGGGGGGAGTGCAGTGGTGGCGCAGAAGAAACTAATGCTTCAGACTGGCGCCGTTTGAGCGTTTTGACGCTGCAAGTATTGTTGGCGCCGCGCTTCGGGAAACCGCTCGATAGCGTAACGCAACATGGTGCGCGGCATAGCCAGGTAATGCCGCTGTAAGAACTCCTCCTCTGCCGCCTGGTCGCGCTTGCCCACCTCTCTGAGCATCCAGCCGACCGCTTTGTGTATCAGGTCGTGCGTGTCGGTCAGCAAGTGTTGTGCAATTTTCAGCGTATCGTCAAAGTCGTTACTACGGATGAAATGCAAGGTGGCGATGATGGCGATACGCCGCTCCCACAGGGATGCCGATGCCGCCAGTTCATAAAGCGCTTGCCGGGGCTTGTCGGCAAGGAAAGCGCCGACGATGTACGGCGCGCTCACGTCCACCAAATCCCAGTTGTTTATGCACTTGGTGTGCGCCAGATACAACTCGTAAATATGGGCTTTGTCCGCGTTGCCACCGCGCTGGTAAGCATCGACCAGCAACAATAGCGCGAACAGCCGCTCTTCGTGAAACTGCGATTGCAACAGAGCCGCAACAGTCCCGGACGATGCACCACGAAAGGTCTTGAGCAGTGCGCGCAACACCGGCACTTTGATGCCGAGAAAGACATCTCCCGCGCCATACTCTCCCGCTGCGGTCTTGAAGAAGCCTTGCGACACCCGTGCTGTCGCCGGGTCGGCGATGCCTCGCAAATGGATTTGGATGTTATTCGGCTCGCTCATACATCAACCGAATTGATAGGCCGCAACGGTTTTTCCGAGCAATTGTTCGCGGTAGCTGACGCATCCGCCATCGCTGCCCGCCGCACCGGCGGCAACCATCAGCGGCAGCAGGTGTTCGCTGCGCGGGTGACAGGCATGCGCTCCGGGCGCTTCCTGCCAGTGCGTCAACAGGCGTTCGCGTGCGGACGCTTCGGCGCTTACGGCATCACCAAGCCAGGCGTCGAACCGGGCGGAAGCCTGATTGGCGGCGGCATCGGGCGCAAAAAAATCGCGCAAATTGTGGTAACTCAAGCCGCTGCCGACGATGAGCACGCCTTCATCGCGCAGCGGCGCGAGTGCATGGCCGATGGCAAGATGCGCCGCGGGGGCCAGGCTGCGCAACAAGGAGAGCTGCACGATGGGAATGTCGGCGTCCGGGTAGATGAGTTTGAACGGGATGAACACGCCGTGATCTAGCCCGCGTTCATGCGCCGCTGGCGAGGTCATGCCCGCTTGAGCGAGCAGGGCTTGCACTCGCGCCCCAACAACAGCATCGCCGCGCGCCGGATAAGTCAGACGATAAGTGTGTTCGGGGAAGCCGTAGTAGTCGTACAGCAAGGAATATTTTTCGGCGGTGAGGACGGTAGGCTCGTCGCACTCCCAGTGTGCGGAAATAACCAGTATGGTTTTGGGGCGCACGCCGATAGCCGCCGGGATGCCACGCAGAAAAGTTGCCATGCCGTCCCACAATGTCGGCGGAAAACCGGGCATGGGCGCCATAAAGAAACACGGACCGCCGCCGTGCGGAATATAGAGCGTGGGCAAGCGCGGGGAGGTGGTCATTTCCAAGCGCTCTGTTCAGCGCCTGCCTCCCAATATCGACCCCAATACGCCCCGGACGATCTGGCGACCGACTTCCGCGCCGACGGTGCGCACCACGCTTTTCACTAGCGCTTCGCCCACACCTTGACGGCGCGTCGTCGTGCCGCTCGCGCCGCCACCCAACAGGCCGCCCAGCATGTCGCCCCAGCCTCCGCCGGATGAGCTTGCGGCCTGTTGCGGCGCGGCATTGTCCGACTGTTTTTGCACCGAGCGCCCTTTGAGTTTTTCATAAGCCGATTCGCGGTCGATGGTTTGCTCGTAATGCCCTGCCAGCAGCGAATTGGCAATAATGGCTTTGCGCTCGTCCGCGTTGAGCGGGCCGATCTGCGCTTGCGGTGGCACGATGTAGGCGCGCTCCACCATCTGCGGGCTGCCCTGCTCATCGAGCATGGAGACCAGCGCCTCACCCACGCCGAGTTCGGTGATGACGGCGGCCTCATCCAGCTTGGGATTGTCGCGCATGGTTTCGGCGGCGGCGCGCACCGCTTTCTGGTCGCGCGGGCTGAACGCGCGCAAGGCATGCTGCACGCGGTTGCCGAGCTGGCCGAGAATTTTGTCCGGCACATCGGCCGGATTTTGCGTCACGAAATACACACCCACGCCTTTGGAGCGGATCAGGCGCACCACCTGCTCGACCTTGTCCACCAGTACGGCTGGCGCGTCATTGAACAGCAGATGCGCCTCGTCGAAGAAGAACACCAGCTTGGGTTTGTCGAGGTCGCCCGCTTCCGGCAAATTCTCGTACAGCTCCGACAGCAGCCACAGCAACAGCGTGGAGTACACCTTGGGCGCCTGCATCAATTTATCGGCGGCGAGAATGTTGATCTGCCCAGCCCCCTTGCTATCGGTTTGCAGCAGATCGTCGATATTGAGCATCGGTTCGCCAAAGAACTGCTCCGCGCCCTGACTCTCCAGTTCCAGCAGACCGCGTTGGATTGCGCCTATGCTGGCGGTGGAAATGTTGCCGTACTCGGTGGTGAACTCTTTTGCGTTCTCGCCCACATGCTGCACCATCGCGCGCAGGTCTTTGAAGTCGAGCAGCAGCAAGCCGCTGTCGTCGGCGATTTTGAACACCAGCGTGAGCACGCCCTGCTGCACCTCGTTCAAATTCAGCATGCGCCCCAGCAGCAACGGCCCCATATCGGAAATAGTGGCGCGCACCGGATGTCCCTGCGCGCCCGACACATCCCAGAACGTCACCGGATAAGCGTGATGCGCGTAGTCGTCCAGCTGGAGTTGTGCGACGCGCGCCTGCACCTTGGCATTGCCGCCGCCGATCTTGGCGACGCCGGAGAGATCGCCCTTGATGTCGGACAGAAACACCGGCACGCCGATGCGGCTGAACGACTCCGCCAGCGATTGCAGCGTGACCGTCTTGCCCGTGCCGGTCGCTCCGGTGATGAGCCCGTGGCGGTTCGCCATCTGCGGCAACAGGTAAAGTTCTTCTTGGTCATTTTTGGCGATGAGGAGCGGAGCAGTCATGCGGTGATCCTGAGCGGGTTGACGATTGGTCAGATTATACGATGGTTCGTGATGCAGTCGGCTGGCCTGAAAAATGGATTTTTGATACTTAACGATGCCGTGCTATAAGTCATATCTCTCTCCTTTGTCAGTTATTGTCCGAAACGGAAAACTTCATTTTGTTTATTGAAATACGGGTTACTACGCTGGTCTTGCTTTACGCCACATCCGTACTCGACTTGGATCAGTGGCGGTTTACGCAGCCATTCGCTAAGAAAATAATCTATCGCCGAATCTCCCCCGACTGCATGAAGGTATGCAGGATTTAACAAAATCACTACATTTTCATTCCCCAGTTTTTTGCTTGGAATAAACCTTGTTTTAGGCAATTTTCGTTTTAGTATTGCAGCGATTTTTAATTCACGTTCTGCAACAAAGAAAGTCATGCCGCCATCTTCGAGAACCCGATCATTACTTTTATTGTTCCAATTTGGCTTGTCCTCAAATTTATATGGATTAGGAAATTTTCCGGGCTCACGGCTATATGGCAACAACATGCTGACAAGTTTCAATCCTAGTAACGCTCCCTTTGTATCAACTTCGACTAAGCCATCATCCATCATCCTTTTCATGGCAAGTTTCGGCATCGGAAGTCTTCCCTTGCTATGAACCAAGTAGGCGTTCCCGCCTTCTTCGAGCACATATAAACCACACTCAAACAAATCTACTGCCACGCCTTCCTTGCTTGTTAAATCCAGAGTGGTTGTCTTGTCATCAGTAAGTAGAACCACTTCCGCAATGGCCGCTTGCACAAAGCTCACGATGCTTAATGTGATAAAGAGTTTTATAAATAGCTTCATGCCACCATCCGCCCTTCCGCATCATTCGCCGAGTCGCTTAGTTGGGCCTCCTGCCAAAACAAAACAGAGCGCAGGTTGTTGCCGCCTTCACCTCCATCCAGACTGTTGCCGTTGCCCCGTCCGCGTGTCCGACAAACTATTTCTCGCGCTAATTTTTTCATCTTTTTTCGCTCTCCTGTCGGGTTTTCTGTTTTTGTCGCAGCATTGTTCGCAAGGGATGATCCTCTGCCCGGCTCACGCGTCAAATCTACTTCAAAACGGGGCGGAAACTAACCGATAGTTAGCTGTTGAACAAGGTTCTTGATGGCCTAGATATTCGTCTATACCCCTAACAGGCTGTTGAAATTCGCAACGATTTACGAGCCGCATACATTTTTGCGAAGC
>CAZXDK010000071.1:0-1629 GCA_964639585.1 uncultured Gallionellaceae bacterium
ATGAGCCAAACCATCGAAATCAAAGTGCCGGACATCGGCGGATTCAAGGGCGTTGCAGTCATCGAGATCGCCGTGAAAGCGGGCGACACCGTCGCACAAGAGCAAACATTGATCACGCTGGAAACAGATAAGGCCACGATGGACGTGCCCTCGCCCGTTGCCGGTGTGGTGAAAGAACTCAAGATCAAAGTGGGTGACAAAGTTTCAGAAGGTTCGGTCATCATGCTGTTTGAAGGTCAGGATTCAGGAGTCAGGACTGAGGATTTAGCAAAACCAACGGCGGCTGCACCACAAGTTGCAGCTCCCACCACCCCCGCTCAATCCTCAATCCTCAATCCTCAATCCTCAGACATACACGCCGAAGTCGTGGTACTCGGCGCAGGCCCCGGCGGATACACCGCAGCGTTCCGCGCTGCCGATCTCGGCAAGCAAGTGGTGCTGATCGAGAAGCACGCCTCCTTGGGCGGTGTTTGCCTCAACGTCGGCTGCATCCCGTCCAAGGCGCTACTGCATGTCGCCAAGGTCATCAACGAGGCGGAAGAAGTTTCCCATCACGGCGTGACCTTCGCTAAACCGAAGATCGACATCGACGCCATCCGCACCTGGAAAGAAAGTGTGATCGGCAAGCTCACCGGCGGCCTCGCCGGATTGGCGAAACAGCGCAAAGTGCAAGTGGTGCACGGCGTGGCGAAATTCACCTCGCCCAACAGCCTTGCAGTGCAAACCGCCGAGGGCGAAAAAATCGTTACTTTCGACAACGCCATTGTGGCAGCAGGTTCGAGCGTGGCGCGCATCCCCGGCTTCCCTTATGACGATGAACGCATCATCGACTCCACCGGCGCACTGGCATTGAAGGACGTGCCGAAACGCATGCTGGTCATCGGCGGCGGCATCATCGGTCTGGAAATGGCGACCGTATATGACGCACTCGGCGCAAAAATTTCCGTGGTCGAGCTGATGGATCAACTCATGCCCGGCGCGGACAAAGACATGGTGAAGCCGCTGCACACGCGCATCGCCAAACGCTACGAAACCATCATGCTGAAAACCAAGGTCACCAAGATCGAAGCGACCAAGGCCGGTTTAAAAGTCACCTTCGAAGGCGAGCAAGCGCCCGCCGAACCGCAGGTATACGACAAGGTATTGATGGCCGTGGGTCGCCGCCCGAACGGGCGCGAGATCGCCGCCGAAGCGGCTGGCCTGATCGTGAACGAGCGCGGCTTCATCCCCGTGGACAAACAAATGCGCACCAACGTACCGCACATCTTCGCCATCGGCGACATCGTGGGCGACCCGATGCTGGCACACAAAGCCGTGCATGAAGGCAAAGTGGCGGCAGAGAACATCGCCGGACACAAAGCCTTCTTTGAACCGCTGACGATTCCTTCCGTGGCATACACCGACCCCGAAATCGCGTGGATGGGTCTGACCGAAACGCAAGCCAAAGCACAGGGCGTCGAATACGAAAAGGCCTCATTCCCTTGGGCCGCCTCCGGTCGCGCGCTGTCCATCGCCCGCGAAGAAGGTGCCACCAAAGTGCTGCTCGATCCGAAGTCGCGCCGCATCCTCGGCATGGGCATCGTCGGCACCAACGCGGGCGAACTGATTGCGGAAGGCGTGCTGGCGCTG
>CAZXDK010000071.1:1639-13798 GCA_964639585.1 uncultured Gallionellaceae bacterium
ACATCGGCCTCACCATCCACCCGCACCCCACGCTGTCGGAAACGCTGTGCTTCGCGGCAGAAATGGCGGAAGGCACGATCACCGACCTCATGCCGCCGAAGAAAAGGCATTAGCCCTTCAGCCACGGATGAACACAGATAGTCACGGATAAAACCGACCTCATCCGTGTTCATCCGTGGCTAAATTGTCTTTGGACGCCCTCACCCACCTATTCACCAGCGACCTCAGCCTCTGGGGTCTGTTTCTCTCCAGCCTGCTCGGTGCGACGCTGCTGCCGGGCGGTTCGGAACTGGTGCTGATCGGCGTATTAAAACTCCACCCCGAATTATTCTGGCCCGCGCTGTTGCTCGGCACATTGGGCAATACGCTGGGCGGAATGATCTCGTTCGGCATGGGGCGGATGCTGCCGCCAACACACATCATCAAGCAGGTGGATCGGGTGCGACACTACGGCTCGCCCGCGCTATTGCTCGCGTGGGCGCCGCTGATCGGTGACGCGCTTTGTGTCGCGGCAGGTTGGTTGCGCTTGAATCCGCTCTACGCGGCGCTGTTCATGCTGCTCGGGAAATTCGCGCGCTACCTTGTCATTGCCTGGACGGTTTGAGTTTGTTTGCCATTTCCGCCGGAACTGCCTCTCCATCTGTGCCAGAACATTCAGGGGGAATTAGCTGTCCGTGTTAATGCCTGTTGCAAAAACGCGACAAATCTCTCCCTCGCCGCCTTGCTTCCCAAAGACTGTATATGACCCGCATTCGGCACAATCAATAATTCTTTGGGTTGTTTTGCTTGCCCGAATAAACGTTGCGCATGCTGCACGGAAACCGCCAAGTCTTGCGCTCCTTGAATAATCAAAAGCGGGATGGGGCTCAGCATAGCAATCGCATCCATAGGCGAATAATCATTATCGATAAGCAGCCAAGGCAACCATTGGAACGGCCACGTCAGCGTAAATTTTGCCAGATTGTCGCGGGCGATTTGGCGATAGTCTGAAAAAGCGCTGTCGATGATGACTGCCCGAATATTGTCCCGATATGCGCTGTGCGCGCTATAAAAAACCGCGAACGCTCCGCCCAAGCTCTGCCCAAAAACAACGATCTTCTGCGAATCCACATTTTTATGCGCGAGCAAAAAACGCAGCGCGGCATCTATATCTTGCTGCGCCCCGGCCAAGGTCGGCAAACCATCCGATGCGCCATAACCCCGATAATCAAGAGCCAACACATTGTAACCTTGCTCCGGCAACCAAATTACACCGCGGAAATGCGTGCTGATATTTTCGGCATTGCCATGCAAAAAAAGCACCGTCCCTTTGGCCACTCCATGCGCCGGTATAAACCACGCATTCAAACGGACGCCATCGGCGGCAAGCAAATTTTCATTTTCATAAGCCACCCCATAATGATCCGGAGTATCTATCAGCAAGCGATGCGGTTGGAAAAACACCTGTGTACACCCGCATAAAGCGCACAAAAAAATAAGCAAAAGAAAATTTGCGCGCATATCAAAAATAAATCAGCAGGTCAGCTCTGGCCGAATTGTCGTTTTTTTGCAGTTCGCGAGTGCGCGCAACATCCACGCGCAAAGCCATATTGCGACTTAGCGAAACACGTTGCTGAATGCCCAGCGCCGATGTGCTGTCTTGTTGACCGGAAAAATAACTCATCACTTTCAGGTAAGGATGAATACGCCATGCTGCGCCAAGGTCGATATAACTGCCCACACTGCTTCCGACACCCAATGCGTAGCCTTTGCTCAACGCATCGCTGTAGCGCACACCAACATCCAGGAACACATAGCTAAGCGCGCTATTTTGGCTATTGCTCCACGCGCCGCCCGCGCCCCCATCCACCACCCCCGCCAAAGGTTCGCTGCCGTTGGCCGCGACGACACGTTGCCAGCCACCGGAAACCTTCCACGAGGGCGAGTGAAAAAACTCATCGCGCGGCGCGAGCGACAAAATATTGACCGGCGTGAAGCGTTCTACCCGCGTGCCAGATGAACCGTAGCGTCTTAGCGCCATGCTGAAAAATTCAATCTCCGCGCCATGCACATAGCCCTCTTCCCTATCCATCAGATCGTGATAGGTGGCACGCAACTGCATCTCTTGAAAATTTCGCCCCCCCTGATTTCCCGCCCCCATTGTTATTCTGGATGAGCGATGGCCTTCATCCGGCTTTACCTTGGGTTCATGCTTGTCAACTGGCGGCGCAATGATGTCTATCCGGCTGCGCGCCCCTTGCAGTTCCCGCGCCAACACGGTTGGATCGCTTACATCGTGGCGGCCTGTGACTTGCCTGTAATTCAGGTAATCCAGACTGGTCTCCAGCACCACGGCTTGCCTAGCCAACGGTAGTTCGTGCAAAGTCGGATCGGTCGCCGACAGCTCACGCCGACTAAGCGCCAGAACCAGCTTGCGCTCAATGGCATCCATCAAGCCGAATTGATTGCGGAGCAGGGTCGCATTGGCAGGTCTATAGACCACACGCGCAACCAAATCGGGATACGAAGTGATTTCGCGCACCGTATCGGACGGGATAGCCCCCCAACGGAAGTCTCGCGTGAAATCGAATTCCGGACGCGCCACTTGCAGCAGACCCAATAAATGGTATGAACAATTTTCGTCAAAGAAATAATAATCGAAATAATGCGGGTCTAATTCCCATATATGCAGAAGCACGCGATCCACTTCTTCGGGAGTAAAACTTAACTGGTATTCCCACATGTCGCGATTTTCAAAGTCGCTGTATTCGCGCACCTTGAGGTAGTAAGGCATCATGGAAAATGTGCCCGCATAGCCGCCAAACAAACCGTTCAGCGCAAAAACAATCCCGTTGCTTTCCTGAGTATTGGCGGCAAAGTTCACGGCATAAGCCAGCAAGCGGGTGTACTCATTCTGGTCTTTGGCATCCACACGCAACAATGTGTGTCCATACATGGACGAGGGACTATTCAAATAGGCAGAAGAAAATATCAGAGTCAAACCGGATGGATTGATCAAGGAGCGCCACTGCTCGTAAAGTTTACAAGAGCGCGGTGGCAAACGCGCGGCATCAAATTTTAATTGTGCTTTGAGCCATGTGTAACGCGCAATAAAGGCGCACTGGGGATTTTGTGTCCTGCCTTGTTCCTGCACATCTGAAAAAAAACTGGCCAGCGTAGCTGCCAATTCGGATTGAGGGTTGGTCTTCCCGTCTGCCGCCAGATAAAAGTTTGGGCTATCCACCTGCCCCTTATATCCCGGAGCAATCATTTTAGGCAGGTAATGCCCCAGCTTGAGCCACTCCGGACGCTCAGCCAGTTTCAGTTGCCCGGCCTGACGAGTCAATTCTGCAAGGTATGCGCTATCCGCCTCCGCAAATGCAGTGGATTGCACCAACCATAGCAAAGCTATAACCGAGAATTTCAACATAATGCAGCGCTTCAAAGTGAACTCATAAAAAAACCCAGTAGTCGCCCACTGGGTTTTGTTCGGACAAACAGACTATTACAGTGCAGTTTGATAACGCGAAAGTTGTGCATCAGCTGCCAGCACTTCACGCAGCGCCACTACGACTTGCTCGGTAGCAACATTGTCAGTCGAGAAAATACGTGCCATGTTTTCTTTCGTCAGACGGTTAAACGCAGCCTGATCTTTAGCTTCAACGCCCATCAAGTGGGACAAAGATGCCAGCGTCTCACCGCTGCCAACAGACATATCGCGAGCCAATTTTTCCTTGTTGTTATCAATGAACATAGCAGTCGAACTCACCGTGCCATCTTTAGAGCAACCCAGAGTGCCGGAAGAAATACCAAAAGTCTGGTTGCCGGACGTACCGTTGGTTGTCGCAGCCAAAACTTGCGGGAATAAGCCAGACTGACCTTTGAACACAATAGAACCGGCACCGCAACCAACATTATTTTGCCCTGCAAAAGCGGCTGTAGGCAAAGCTATGACCAATGATGCAACTGCAATAATTTTTTTCATGTTTAATCCCTTCGCGACGTGAGTTATTAAAATTAGCAGCCAAGCTGCAAGGACAGAATCTAACACAAGCGCAAAAAGTTCAATAGCGGCGAATGCGCCCCTGCGTCACAAAAATACAACAATTAATATAGCTACGCCCCCCCTGAACAAGGGGGCGTATAAATTCAACTTGCATGTACACGCCCCATAAACCGACTGCCGCCAACAGCAACACAAAAAACCAGCGGGGTAAAATCCGGTTTAAATTTTAATAATTGGCAAGACAGCGCATTTGTTTTCACCCCTTAACGCACATGATTTATCGATTTATGCCGCATTGATTTATTGCTATTGGCACGGAATAAATCCGCGATATAAAGACGCTTTCCGCATGAGCAGTTAACGCCGCATGCTGTCTTTCAGATGATCTAGCAATAACAGCGTCAGGCGATAGGCGGATTCCGCTGGATTCTCATTTCCGGTATCGAGTATCAAGGCGGGGGCCAGCGGTGCTTCATAAGGCGAGGAGATGCCCGTGAACTCCGGAATTGCGCCGCTCTCGGCTTTGGCGTACATGCCTTTCGGATCGCGCTCCTTGCAAACAGGGAGCGGGCAATTGCAGTAGACCTCAATGAAATCTTCTGCCGGAAGCGATAGACGTATCCTGTCTCGCGCCTCTCGAATGGGGGAAACCAGCGCCACCAATACGACTATTCCTTGCTCAAGAAAAAGCCTTGCAACTTCGCCTACCCTGCGGATATTTTCATTTCGGTCGGAGATCGAAAATCCCAGATCGGCGCACAAACCGTGCCGGATATTGTCGCCATCCAGCACGGCGGTGCGTATCCCCAGTTGATGCAGTTTTTCTTCGGCGGCATGAGCGATCGTGGATTTACCGGAACCAGGCAAGCCGGTCAGCCAGACCACCGCCCCCCGGTGACCGTTCTTTTTTTCGCACTGCTCACGGGTAACGGCATGCGTATGCCACTTCACGTTCCGCGTGGCTGGCGCCGCAGATTTTTCGCGATCCGTAGCCAAGGCAGACTACTTCTTGCCCGGATAATACATCTGGTAATACCACGCATAGGCCGATTCGATCTGCGCCTGAATGCGCGGCGGAATATCATGCCTACCGGGCTTTCTGATCCGTTCAGATTGTTTGTGCAGGTACTTCATATGGTAGTGGCTATCGCTTTCCTGCGCTCCCATCGTCCCCAACTTCTCCGGATTGATCTCAAACGGGGGCAACCCCAGCCATGCATAGATATGCGACATGCATGCGACCGGATGTTCCATCATGTCTTCAAAACGCACGAAGAACAGGCGATCCTGCACGGCTTTGGGCAAATCCGGCACGGCATGCAACGAGATCAGCGGCGCACCGATAATCTTGTCCTTGGCGAACAACATATCGGCACGCCCCATACGGTCGTAATCGGCCAGATGATCGATAAAATCCACCAGAATGGTGCGCTGATGCTGCGCCTCGATGGAGCCGTAAATTTGCCCCAACTCGCGCAAGCACACGATCAGCTTGGCATCGGGCTCAATGTGCAGCAACAGTTCGACGCAATGCAGCCAGGCGCGATTCTTGTCCACCACCGCTTTTTTAGCGCAATCCTGATTCCAACCGCGCAAGAACCCTTGCATTGCGGAAGCCAGATGCGCATAACTGCTGTCGAATGAATTGTCGAGCTGTGACAGGAAGAACTGGTCGTCGCTGATCATGCGCCGGATGCCCAGCAAGGTATTGCACAGCGGCGAGCTATGCCCTTCGCATTTGATCTCGGGATGCTGCGCGAGCAACTGGCACAACAAGGTCGAGCCTGCTCTGGGCAACCCCGTCACGCCGACAAATTTTGGGATCATAAAAATATCTCTTTCAGTAAAACTGGATTATCCATCAAACCGCACACCTCGTCATACCCGCTTACATCTCCCCGCAGGAGCTAGCCATCTCGCTGGCGCAGGTGTTTTGCAAGCAAGCCTGTCCTGAGTTCAACCTAGAAAACGCAGTTGGCTCTCCATTCATGCTTCGATACGCGCATGAAACCGCGCCACTCAGCACACATTTTTAATTGATATTGGAGTTCAAACATAATCTGGCCGGATCAATAAGCTATCAAAAAGACGATAGCCAAGTACACCCGCAAGGGGTACGCCGTGGTTGTAAGGGGCTGAAGCCCCAACAACACACGCAGGCTGGTTACAAGCCAAGACTAAGGGTTCGCCCATTACGGCTGGCACAAATCAAAATGGACATCTATGCTTACATCATTATGTACATCTGGAGTTTGCTATGAAACAGGCTACATTCACCGAAGTACGCAACCACGCAAAAGAATATTTTGATCACGTTGCAGCGGGGGGATCAGTGCGAGTGCTCCGCAATGGCAAACCCATTGCGGACATTGTCCCTGTCGTTGCCGATCTGCCATCCTGGAAGCGACGCCGCGCGCAGCCCTTGGTGCTGGACTCCGTTTCAGTCAGCAGCATGATTCTCGAAGAGCGCGAAGCAGGTCTTTGAGAGGAAAAACCTGATGCGCGTTTTTTTCGATACCTCGGCATTCGTCAAGCGTTATGTCAGCGAGGCTGGAACCGATGCCGTGCTATCGTGGTGCGACCAAGCGACGGAGATCATCTTGTCCGGTATCGCGCTCACGGAAATCATTTCAGCCTTTTGCCGTTTACAGCGGGAAGGCAAAATTACTGACACGCAATATCGGCAACTCAAATCATTATTGCTAGCAAATATTGAAGATGCAGCCATTTGTGATTTGTCTCCCGTCGTGCTGATGCAGGCGATCGCTAGCCTCGAAAAAAATGTGCTGCTAGGTATGGATGCCATACATATCGGCAGTGCGGTTGCACTGAAGGCTGATGTTTTTATATCCGCCGACAAGCGCCAGCTTGAAGCGGCAACCCGCATGGGTTTACGCGTCGACACTGTGTAGAACACCCAATTTGACAGCACCAGAATCCCGCCTGGACGCTCAAAATACAACCCGCAGCAGGCAAGGCAAGCGGCGAATACTGATCGCCCGGAAGTTTCGCCCGCATCCTTTTGTCACCAGTTCTAGTGACAGAGAAATTCTGAATCTGTGGCAAACTCTGCACCGATTTCGCATCGCGTCCCGGTTGTGAATTTCACGTTAAACGACAAAGGCAGATTTATCATGCAAGCATCCAAAAACAGTTCCCACATTCGCGTCGCGCTAGTGGAGGACGATGTCAATTTCCAGAACGCGTTGATGGCGGCCATTGCGGCTGCGCCCGACATATCGCTGCAGGGTGTAGCAGGCACAAGAACGCTCGGCTTGCAGATGCTGGATCAAACTCAAGCCGATGTGCTGCTGGTCGATCTTGGCTTGCCGGATGGTTCGGGCATCGATGTGATCCGCACGGCTCATGCGCGGTGGCCGGATTGCAATATTATGGTGAGCACGACATTCGGCGACGAGATGCATGTGATGCAGTCGCTCGAAGCGGGGGCGTCAGGTTATTTACTGAAAGACAGCACGCCCAAAAACATGCTAGATGAAATCCGCAGTCTGCATGGCGGCGGCAGTCCGATCAGCCCGCTGATCGCGCGCCAGATTTTGATGCGCTTCCGGCGCGACGAGCCGCCCGCTGCCGCGCCGGAACCGGCTTCCGCCAAACAGCGCGCGGCATTGTCGGCGCGCGAACAGGAGGTGCTGGTGCACATCACCAAGGGTTTTACGTCGGATGAAATCGCAGAGCTGATGTCCGTTTCGCGCCACACTGTACTAACTTACGTGCGGCGTATTTACACAAAACTTGAAGTAAACTCAAAAACCGAGGCGATTTATGAAGCGCGCAATCAGGGGTTGCTGGTGCAATAACGATATACTTTATTTAGCGCTGGATTGACCTCGCAGATAAGCAATGACTTGGCAGCTTGCTGCCTTAGTCATTGGCCAGCATAAACTCCAACCTGCAAAGAATACTTTTTTGATTCAGGCTTGAGATGAACAAAAACAATAAATACCTGCATCCGATATTGCTGTGCGTATTGCTCCTGTTATCAGTTGATGTTTTTGCTGCGGACAAGGTGCTGGATGTCGGTCGGCTCGTTCAGGATTCTGTTTCGCTCACCGAATACATCGCTGTCCTCGAAGACCCCGGCCATACACTGACGCTGGCCGATGTGCAAAATCCCGACGCCGCAAACCGCTTCAAGGCAGGTCAGGCACCGGCGGATGCGCTCAATTATGGCTACACCGATTCGGCCTACTGGCTGCGCTTGACCCTAAACAACACGGGCGATCACCCGGTTGAACGGATGCTGGAAATTGCCTATTGGGGACTTGCCAATATTCAGTTTTATCAACCGGACGCGAGCGGGACTTACCGATCCGTGACTACGGGCGCGGTCTTGCCCTTTGCGACACGCCCCTATCCGAATCACTACTTCGTCTTTCCCATCGCCTTGCCCGAACACTCCAGTCAGGTGGTTTACCTGCGGATTCAATCCTCCCCCGTCACCATCCCGGCCCGGCTTTGGACTCCGCACGCTTTTCATGTCTATGAGCGTAATTATTATCTCGCTCAGGCATGGTACTTCGGTATGGCGGCGGCGATGATCCTGTTCAATCTGCTGCTCTTTTTTGCACTCCGCGATGTCATCTATCTGCTGTATGTCGGCTTTGTCTCCTGCTTGGCATTTACCCTTGCCGCACAAAATGGGCTGATCAAAGAGTTTCTGCCATTTGATTCGTATACGTGGTCAAACATGTCGGTCAATGTCGGCTATTCGCTTACGCTCGCCACCGGCTTGCTTTTCACGCGCGGCATGCTCAACACCAGAACGTTCCTTCCGCAGCTTGATCGATGGCTAAAGATTTTCGTGGTCATCCTTCTACTCAGCGTGATAGCGGTTGCCATCTCCTACGAAACCTTCGGCAAATCGCTTGCATTGCTTTATCTCGTCGCAACGGGGCTGATTTTAGGGACGGGTGCGTACTGCGCCATGCAGCGGCAACGCAGCGCCTATTTCTTTGTAACAGCCGCGACTCTGACGGTTTTGGGCGGAATCGTATTCATCTTAAGGGGGTTGGGACTGTTGCCCAACAACGCGCTTACCTTTAATGGTTTGCAAGTTGGCTCTGCCCTTGAAATGCTGCTGCTGGCCTTTGCTCTGGCTGACCGCTTTGCCGTGATACGCCGCAAGGCGATTGATGATGTGGAGCAAGCCAATGTCAACCTCGAACAGCGCTTGCAGGCGCGCGAGGCGGAGTTGACAGCAAGCCATAAGCTTTTGCGCGAGATCGAACAACGCCAAACGCTGAGTCAGG
Organism: uncultured Gallionellaceae bacterium; assembly: GCA_964639585.1. Lineage (GTDB taxonomy): Bacteria > Pseudomonadota > Gammaproteobacteria > Burkholderiales > Gallionellaceae > PALSA-1006. Next base: position 10,898 of record CAZXDK010000071.1, read on the forward strand.
AGCGGCAACGCCTGATGCAGGATATGCACGATGGCCTGGGCTCATCGCTGACCAGCGCACTGCGGGTAGTGGAACACGGGCAAATGAATGAAACCGAGGTTGCGCAACTGCTCAAAGGCTGTATCGACGATCTCAAGCTGGCGATAGACTCGATGGAGCCGGTGGAAGCCGATTTATTGCTGTTGCTTGCGACCCTGCGCTATCGTCTGGGGCCGCGCCTGGAGAACACCGGCATTACCCTGCGCTGGGAAGTTAAGAGCGTTCCCAAACTCGACTGGCTCGACCCGAAGAACTCGCTGCATATACTGCGCATACTGCAAGAGGCATTCACCAACATCATCAAGCATACTCATGCCACAGAAATTCGCGTCGCCACCCGCGCGGAGAGCGATCATGTGGTGGTGACGATCACCGACAACGGGCAAGGATTTGATGTGGAGAATGCGCTCAAGAGCGGCGGCAAGGGGCTGTCCAACCAGATGCGCCGCGCTGAAGCGATCGGCGCTGAAGTAAAATTTGACTCAAGTGACTCGGGCGCCTGTTTCTCGTTGCGGTTGCCGATAATCCGCCAGCCAGCAATCAAATGACTGTCCGGGGCAATCGCAGCCATAGCACCTTGCTAGCCAGTTGCTGCAAGTGTGGCAGCATTCATGGGCCAGCCTTAATTGGTTCGCTTAATTTTGCAATGTCGGTTCATGCGACCAGGCTCCACAAGCACTCGATATCGCGCCGGGTTGGTTGCGATTGAACCTAAAAAACTCAGTTGGCCACAGAGATCACAGAGAAGAAACAAACGGCGATTACGAAATTGCGATTCACCTTTTGGGTGAGTCCGCAAAACATGGAGAAACCGTTTCTTGCTCTGTGTTCTCTGTACCCGCAAGGAGTAGGCCGTGGTTGTAAGGGGCTAAAGCCCCAACAACACACGCTCTGAACTCAGTGGCTTGAATTAAGGTTTTCAGGTTGAATTCGCTTTGCGCGCTACTGGATCATTGCTTGGGCGGTTTGAGTTTACCCTCAATCTCTGCCAAGGTTTCCCGAGCAATGTTTGCAAGCGTGCCGCCCGGCGCGACGGCACGCCGCGCAAACGCCAGCGCCTCGTCGTAGCGCCCTTGATCGGCCAATGTTTGCGCCAGATTGTTCAGCGCGGCAACCGCATCGGGATGATCCTGCACCGCCTGACGAAAAACCGTCTCTGCGCGCGCGAGCTCATGCAAGCGGTATGCAGCATTCCCCGCGCCGATCTGCGCAGACAGACTATGCGGCCAGCGCTGTAGCGCTGCGAAATATGCAGTTTGAGCATGCTCAGGCAAGCCGTTTTTTTCAAATGCGCTGATAGCCCGCAGAAAGACCGCTTCGTCGGCTGTAGCGGGAGTTCTGTTGGGGGGTAAAGCAACCATCGCCCAAAAATCGCTGCGCCGCCAAGTATGTTCAAACGTCGTCATGGGCAATGCCAGTTGCCTATCTCTACCCGAACGCAAGAGGATTTCGGCACGATCAAGGTCATACCCGACCACCACGGCATAGTGCCAAACCGGATACCAGTTCAAGGCCAGATTTTGCAGCACGATCACCGGATTGCCATTTGCCACTTCGGTCAACGCGTATTCCAATCGCGGCGCCAATTGATAGGCTATCGCGCCATGCCGACGAGCGGTCACAAGCATCTCGACCTGAAGACTGCCATGACGGCTCGGCACGTAAACCTGCGGTGTCAACTCTTGCGGTTTAACATCTATGCCTGTCGCGCTCAAAGTCATCGCCAGCGCGGCAGGGCCGCATTGATAATCTTCCTGGGCAATAAAGGGGATATTCTCAAGCTCGGCATGCCTGGGTAGTGTGTGAGCCGAACCCGCCAGCAACACCTGTGTTTGCGGCGTACTGGCGCACGCACTGAGCAACAAAGCGAAAACGCCCACCCGGAGGTGGGCGCAAAACTTCAACATGATCAGCGTTTAATCGAACGGGTGAATGGAAATACTTTGGTAAATCCGAGAATGTCGGTGATCAGCAACACAATGAACACCGTGAACATCAGGCCGAGAATATCGCCACCTGCGGGCAACTGATCCAGCTTATCGGAAACCTGCACGACCTCCGCATCGGTCATCGCATTGACACGCGCCTTCGCGTCGTTGGCGCTGACGCCACGCGACTGCAATTGAACGCGAACTTCTTCCCGCTCCACCAGCGCCATGAGTTTTGCGCGCCCCTGTTCCGCGAGTGAGTGATTGAGAGTCTGGTCAACATTGACCATGCCCGCAAAGGCGGAAGTTGGCGCCAGCATCGACAACATGCACAACATCACGACACGACTAGTCCAACGCATAAAACCGGATTGCTGCTGAAACATTTGATTCTCCACTTAGTAAAAACCAGTTCGAATGTAACAAGATTCAAACTCATAATCTGTACGCTAACATACATAATGTATCGCAGCGTGTTGCTGTGTTGTAACCTAGCCCAACATCCCCATTCCCCACGCCACACCAAACCCCGTCACCTCACTGGCGACTATGCCCAAGCCGCCTTCGCAACGGCTGGAGGACAAATCCACGTGCAACCAGGGCACATCTTTTTCCACGAAGCGTTTCAAAAAGCGGGTTGCCAAAATGTGGTCGGCATCGCCGTCCAGCGTGCATTGTTTGATGTCGGCCACTTTGGAATCGAGCGCGGGTTCGTAGTCTTCGTCCTGCGGAAACGCGCACAAACGCTCGCCGCTCTGCTTGCCTGTACTCACCGCGCGCTGCGCCAGCTCGTCGCTGGTGGCGAACACACCGCTGTAGCGCGCGCCCAAAGCCGTCGCCATGCTGCCGGTGAGCGTGGCGAAGTCGATCATCAAATCGGGCTTGGCGCGCGAGGCCAGCGTGAGCGTGTCGGACAACACCATGCGCCCCTCGG
>CAZXDK010000072.1:0-13751 GCA_964639585.1 uncultured Gallionellaceae bacterium
CCAATTCGCGCCTGCGCCTCGTGGTCGAACAAGCCAAAAAAGCCTCCATGCCCAAAGACACGCTGGATCGCGCCATCAAAAAAGGCGCGGGCCTGCTCGACGGCGGCGCGCAACTGGAGCGCCTCGTCTACGAAGGTTTCGCCCCGCACCGCGTACCCGTCATCGTCGAATGCCTGTCCGACAACGTCAACCGCACCAAGTCGAGCATGAACGTGCTGTTCCGCAAAGGCCAGCTCGGCGCGGAAGGCTCCGTCTCGTGGGACTTCAGCTACGTCGGCATGATAGAAGCCACCCCTAACAGCAAAGACGCCGACGCCGAAGTCGCCGCCATCGAAGCGAGCGCGCAAGACTTCGAACCCTCCGAAGAAGGCGCCACCCTGTTCATCACCGACGTCACCGATCTCGATGCCGTGTGCAAAGCCCTGCCCGCGCAAGGTTTCACCGTCGTCTCCGCGCAACTGGGCTACCGCCCGAAGAACCCCGTCACCGTTGCCAACGAGGCCGATCTCGAAGAGGTGCAAGCCTTTCTCGAAGCGATAGACGAGGATGACGATGTGCAGAATGTCTATGTGGGGTTGGCGGAATGATCGAATCCTATTGGGTTTGGTGGTCCATGGCCATAGTATTGGTGATCGCCGAAATGTTCAGCGCCACGTTTTATCTCATCGCCGTGGCAGTGGGTCTCGCTGTTGCGGGATTCGTCGCTTATCTGGGGATGGCATGGAGCGCCCAGGCTATCGTCGCAGCCGTGTTGTGCTCCGCCTGCGTGGCAGGCATACACCGCTGGAAGAAACAACACGCCCGTGCGGATGAACATGTCAACTTTGCCAATGACATCGGGCAGACCGTGCGCATAGCCAGTTGGTCGGGAGAGCGCAACGCCCGTGTCAATTACCGCGGCGCGGAATGGGATGCGGAACTGGCGCCCACCGCCGCAACAGATACGGCCAAACAGGTTTGGCGGATTAGAGAATTAATCGGGAATCGTTTAATCATCGAGTAACACGGCGCGTGCAGAATTGTTTGCGGCAGCTTAATCCACAAGGAGAACATCATGGATGTTTTGGTCATTGCATTTGGCGTCTTCGCGGTCATTCTGGCATTCAAATCAATCAAGATCGTTCCGCACCAATCGGCATGGGTGGTCGAACGTTTCGGCAAGTATAATTCCACGCTGGAGCCCGGCCTGAACATCGTCATTCCGTTCATGGATCGCATCGCCTATCGCCATCGCCTCACCGAGTTCCCCATCGACATCGACCCGCAGGTCTGCATCACCCGCGACAACACCCAGGTGCAAGTGGATGGCGTGCTGTACTACCAGGTGACCGACGCCTCGCGCGCCAGCTACGGCACCTCCAATTATCTCGCCGCCATCACCATGCTGGCGCAAACCGCATTGCGCTCCGAATGCGGTAAGCGCGATCTGGACAAATTGCTGGAAGACCGCGATGCGATTAACCGCACGGTGGTCTTCGCACTCGACGAAGCCAGCCCGAACTGGGGCGTAAAAGTGCTGCGTTACGAAATCAAGGATATTACCCCGCCGCAACAGGTGCTTGCGGCCATGCAAAAACAAATCACTGCCGAGCGTGAAAAACGCGCGCTGATCGCCCAATCGGAAGGTAAAAAACAGGAAGAAATCAATCTCGCCGAAGGCAAGATGACGGCTTCGATCCGCGAATCGGAAGGCTCCAAACAAGCGGCCATCAACAACGCGCAAGGTGAAGCGGAAGCGCTGTTGCTGGTTGCCAACGCCACCGCCGAGTCCATCAAAGTGGTGGCCAACGCGATACAAGGCGAAGGCGGCCTGGTCGCGGTGAATCTCAAGGTCGCGGAAAAATTCGTTGAGGCTTTTGGCAACATCGCCAAACAAGGCAACACCATGATCCTGCCCGGCAACGCCGCCGACATCGCCGGTATGGTTGCCACCGCGATGCAGGTGGTGAAGAAAACCTGATGCACTAATCAAAAATCAAGCGGCAAGATGCAGGTTCTCGTGAGTGCGAACGACCTTCAAGGGGCGCCAAGATGGAGAAAAAGCCGTTAAACGACAGCAACCGCCGTAATTTTCTGGTCAAACTGACTGCGGCAGTCGGCGGAGCGGGAGTCGCGGCAACCTGTGTGCCGTTTGTGGCCAGCATGAACCCCAGCTCCGACGTATTGGGAAAGGCGGAGACAGAAGTCGATTTGTCGGACATTACGCCGGGCAGCGTACATACCGTAGCCTGGCAAGGCAAACCGGTTTTCATCCACCATCGCACCCCCGAACAGATTGCCGCATCCGCCGCTTCCCAAGGCGGACACAGCCCCCAGCCGGACAAGCAGCGTGTGCAAAAACCCGAATGGCTGGTCGTGATTGGCGTGTGCACCCACATGGGCTGCGTGCCGAACAAAGAAGGCCCCGGTTGGGTATGTCACTGTCACGGCAGCCAGTATGACGAGAGCGGGCGCGTCGTGCGCGGTCCCGCCCCCATGAATCTTGAAATTCCGCCGTATCGTTTTGTGGCGGACAACAAGATCATCATAGGCAAAGCCTAGGAGACGACCATGCCCGGACGCATCACCCGATGGATAGACCAGCGCTTCCCCTTCACCAGTTTCGTCAAACATGAACTGACGGGCTACCCCACCCCGCGCAACCTCAGCTACTGGTGGAACTTCGGTTTTCTTGCCGGCTTCGTGCTGGTGCTGCAAGTCGCCACCGGAATTTTCCTGGCGATGCACTACAAGGCCGATGTTGCGGTCTCCTTCGACTCCATCCAGCACATCATGCGCGACGTGAACTACGGCTGGCTGTTGCGTTACATGCATGCGACCGGCGCTTCCGCGTTTTTTCTGGTGATTTTCGTGCATATGGCGCGCACGCTGTATTTCGGTTCGTATCGGGCGCCGCGCGAATTGCTGTGGTGGACGGGACAAGGTTTGCTGCTATTGCTGATGGCGACCGCCTTTATGGGCTATCTGTTGCCGTGGGGACAAATGTCGTTCTGGGGCGCGACGGTCATCACCAATTTATTCCGCGCCACCCCCTTCATCGGCGACCAGGTGGTGGTCTGGCTGCGCGGCGATTACACTGTGGGCGATGCCACGCTGACGCGCTTTTTTGCGCTGCACTATCTGATTCCCTTCGTCATCATCGGCGCTGTGGCGATACATATGGTGGCGCTGCACAAAGTGAAGAGCAGCAATCCCAGCGGGATTGATCTGGCGCACAAGGACAACATTCCCTTCCATCCTTTTTACACGGCGAAAGATTTCTACGGGCTAGGCTGGTTTTTGATTGTCTACTGCGTGTTCGTTTTCTTCCTGCCCAACAGCCTCATCGAACCCGCCAACAACATTCCGGCCAACCCGATGCAAACGCCAAATCATATCGTTCCCGAATGGTACTTCCTGCCCTTCTACGCGATTTTGCGTTCGGTGCCGAATATGGCCGGCGGTGTGTTGGCGATGGGATTATCGGTGATGATATTCGCCTTCATGCCCTTTCTGGACCGCTCGCGCATTCCCGGCGGCGCACATTTCCGCCCTATCTACAAAATTCAGTATTACCTTTTCATGCTGGACATGCTGATACTGGGATATGTCGGTTATGTCCCCCCCACCAACCAGACCATCATCATCGGTCAGGTGGCGACGTTTTATTATTTTTGCTCATTTTTTCTTGTCCCTTACCTGTCCAAAGTCGAGGAACGCTGGCTGATCAAACGCGGCTTGCCAGCACAAGTGGTGACGTTAATGGAAAGCGAAGCGCTGCAAAAAGAGAAACGCCAGATCAGGCAACATCGCCGCCGCGAAGGGGATGCGCCATGAGAGCCTTGCTGAAAATAGCCCTGTTATGCGGCCTCAGCGCGTGTGCCTGGGCAACAGAAAGCAAGCTGGAAAGAATCGAGGCGGCGACAGATGTTCCCAGCCTGGAACGCGGCGCGGCAACCTTGATGGCGACTTGCCACACCTGTCACAGCCTGAAATACATCCGCTACCGCGATCTGCTTGGCCTGGGCATGGACAAGGGAAAAGTGGATGCCTGGCGCGGCGAACAACCGCCGGAAGCGGCCATGATGGCCCAGATGTCGGAAAACGACGCAGTGGCCGCCTACGGCAAAGCCCCGCCCGACCTGAGTTTGATGACCAAGGCGCGCACCGGCGGCGTAAACTATGTGTATTCCTATCTGCTGGCTTATTACGTCAACAAGGAAGGAAGGCTGGGCAACCACGTCTACCCCGAAACCAGGATGCCGGACATACTCGGCGTCAGCGGCGCGGTCGATGCGGCGCAACGCAAGGAAATACAGGGCAAAGCGCGCGACATCGTCTCGTTCCTCGCATGGGCGAGCGATCCGCATGAGCAGGAACGGCATCAATTGGGCTACTACGTGCTGGCCTACCTGCTCGTGTTGACGACATTGCTTTATTTCGTCAAGCAACAAGTCTGGGCTAGCTTGAAATAACATTTACTGGATGAGGTGAGGAATGAACATCGGAATGCTGCAATGGATCGCGGGTAGCCTGCTGCTGATGCTTTTCCATCCTCTATTTGCCGCTCCGTCACAGCCTGAAGTCAGTTACAAAAAAGACGTAACTCCAATCCTCCATGACTATTGCCTGAGCTGCCACCAACCCGACGGCAAAGGCTACGAAAAAAGCGGGCTGGATATGCGCAGCTACTCCAGCCTGATGAAAGGCACCAAATTCGGCTCAGTCATCAAGCCGGGCGACAGCTACACCAGCATTTTTATCCAGGTTGTCGACGGTCGCGTGCATGCGGCCATCAAAATGCCTTACGGTATGGCGGGCGGCTTATCCAAACAAAATATCGGCATGCTGAAGCGCTGGGTAGATCAGGGCGCCAAGGACAACTAAAATAGTATTCAACGATGCTAGCCAATCAAAAACTTCCGCCTTACGAGACTGATAACAGCGCACAATTCCCTTGTGTGCGAAATTGCTGTCTGGATGACAACGATATTTGTCTCGGCTGTTTTCGCTCACTGGAAGAAATCAAAATCTGGAATACCGCCACCAATCACGAGCGCGTCATTATTCTGCATAACGCACAACAACGGCGTGAGACGCATAGTTCACAAACTTGAAAAAAGCCCGCGACTTTATGGACACACAGATACCCGCCAACATTGATAAATACGAGATCGTCAGCATGCTGGGCAACGGGGCGACGAGCACTGTTTATCTTGCCTACGACGCCTTTACCGAGCGCAAGGTCGCTATCAAACTATTCAACTTTTCCCTGCTCTCCGACAACGAATACGGACGCACCTACCGCAAGCTGATAGCCAATGAAGCCGCGCTGGTGGGGCGGCTCAACCATCCCCTCATCGTCGGCATTTATGATGCCTCGCTCAGTCAGGATAAATGCTATATCGTCATGGAGTATGTCGAGGGCGAAACGCTGGAAAAATGTGGCCAACTGGAAAACCTGCTGCCCATAGAAAAAGTGGTTGAAATCATTTTCAAGTGCGCCCTTGCGCTGGACTTCGCCAGCAGGAGTGGCGTCATACACCGCGACATCAAGCCCGCAAACATCATGCTTTGCCAGAACGGCGATGTAAAAATTGCCGACTTCGGCGCTGCTGTTTTAACCAGAAGCGACAAGACCGAATTAGTCGGGGTGGGCTCCCCGGCCTTCATGTCGCCGGAACAAATCCGGCTGGATACGTTGACGCAGCAAACGGACATTTACTCCCTGGGCGTAGTGATGTACCGCTTGCTCACCGGGCGCATGCCGTTCGAGGCGGAGACCAGTTACGGCCTGAGCCACAAGATACTCAACGAAGAAGCGCCACACGTGCGCGACCTGCGCCCGGCATTGCCGCTGCGTCTGGACAACATCGTCACCAAGGCCATGCACAAAAACCTGGACGAGCGTTATCTGAGATGGCGGGATTTCGCGGCAGACCTTGCCGAAATCGCCAAGCTGGATTTACCCCGGGAAACCGTCTCCGATACGGAAAAATTCAACACGATGAGGCAACTGGCGTTCTTTGAAGATTTTGGCGACATCGAGTTGTGGGAAGTGTTGCGTATCAGCGTTTGGGGACGCATACCGGCAGAAACGCATCTTGTCACCGAAGGCGAGCATGGCGATTTTTTCTTCATCCTCGCCGATGGTGAAGTCAGAGTCACCAAAGGCGGCAAAACGCTGGGTGTACAAGGGGCGGGACATTGTTTCGGCGAGATGTGTTACATCCAGAAAGGCGCCTCGACCCGCACCGCCAGTGTCATTGCAAACACGCCCGTCACCCTGCTCAAAATCAAGCCGGACTCGTTAAGAAAAGCCTCGGAAAACTGCCAGCTCAAATTCAACAGCGCCTTTCTGAAAACACTGGTTGAGCGTTTAACCCAAGCCAACATCGAACTGGCAAGCATGCACTGAGCCGGACGAGCCGAAACCAAAAAAATTGCACGCGGAGACGCGGGGAGCGCGGAGAAAACAAAGTGGGCGTAAGCCTATATTCTCCGCGCCCTCCGCGTCTCCGCGTGAGAAATTCCTGTCATTTTCTGACATCATTTGACTGGTAAGTGACTAAGCACCCGCCCTTCACTCGCCCGCCATTGCCAGCAGACTGGCGGCGAGCTTGGCCGCCAAATGATGCTCCCACGCAACAAACTGCGTTCCGCGTACCGCCGTTGCACGATTCCGTTTCGTTGCGTAGTATCCGCCCGAAGTTATAGATAGCGTTTAAATGACAGCAGCTTGGACGCGCCGGAAAAATAAAATTTACGGGTCACCGGCGTTGGCATGCATTTTTCAACGACAAACGGCAAATTACCACCATGAAAAACCTCACCTGCGCCATCCTGTTGCTGCTCGGCATAACGGCTTGTTCCACCCCCAAAGTGACGCCCCCTCCCCCGCCGCAACCACCCTCGCCCCCGCCCGTCGTGGAACGCCCGCCCGCAAAAATCGCCCTGGCATTGGGTGGCGGCGCGGCGCGCGGCTTCGCCCATGTCGGCGTCATCAAGGCGCTGGAAGCGCAAGGCATCTCGCCCGACATCGTGGTGGGCACCAGCGCAGGCTCGGTGGTGGGCGCACTCTATGCGGCCGGACTCAACGGCTTCCAGATACAGGAGCTATCCATGAACATGGAAGAGGAACAAGTGCTCGACGGCTCCGGCATCTATCGCTGCATCGCCGAAGCGGTGATCTCGGACAAGCGCGGCTGCATCAAGGGGCTAGCCCTGCAAGATTTCATCAACCGCAACGTCGGCGGTCGCCCTATGGAAAAACTCAAGAAGACCTTCGCCGCCGTCGCCACCAATCTGGGCAGCGGCGAGATGGTGGTGTTCCGCACCGGCAATACCGGCATGGCGGTGCGCGCTTCCTCTTCCGTGCCGATGTTCTTCCAGCCCGTCACCATCAACGGCGTGGATTATGTCGATGGCGGACTGGTCGCGCCGGTTCCGGCCAGCGTGGCGCGCAGCATGGGCGCCGATTTCGTCATCGCCGTGGATATCTCGGATCGTCCGCCGGATCACAAGACCGCAGGCATGGTCGATATCCTGTGGCAGACCTTCTCCATCTTCGGGCAGACCCTCAACCGCCACGAGCACTCCAGCGCGGATATGGTCATCCGCCCGGTGACCACCGGCCTGCCCTCGGCAGACGTGAGCGGACGCCACAAAGCCGTGCTCGAAGGAGAGAAGGCCGTCGCCGCGATTCTGCCGGAACTGAAAGCAAGGCTCGCTAAACTGAACGAAACCCGCCGCGTAACGGGCATGCCATAAGCGGCACCCCCACAACTGAAACGTCATTCCAATTCTATTTCAATACTTAAATTTACTCCCTTCTACCGCAGGCGGGAGAAGGGTTGGGGATGAGGGTTTGTGAGCTGAATCAAAACGGTTTTCAACTCAACGGCCCTCACCCTAACCCTCTCCCGCCTGCGGGAGAGGGGATGCCGCCAATTCACTATTGATTTAGAAATGGAGTCAGACAAGTCGCTCAAGCGACGATCTCAAAACTGGAGTAACGATCACTGCCCGGTGCGATGTCGATTTTCTCCACCTGCGCAAACGTCGGGCCGCGCCGGGCCCAGCGCACGATAGCCTCCACTGCCGCCGCCTCGCCCTGCACTTCGGCCTCCACCGTACCGTCGTTGCGGTTGCGCACCCAGCCGCAAACCCCAAGCGCTTGCGCTTCGCGGCGCATCGAATCGCGGTAGCAAACACCCTGCACACGGCCATGTATCACCAGATGCAACATCTTCATTTCATCGCTCATACATGCCCTCCCCCTGCACCGTCACCACGATGCGCCGATTGCCGCCGTGGTTGCGGTGTTCGCACAAATAGATGCCCTGCCAAGTGCCCAGCGCGGGGCGGCCATTCGTGATCGGAATGTTCAAGCTCGCGCCGAGCAGACTGGATTTGATATGCGCGGGAAGATCGTCCGAACCTTCGTCCCGATGGCGGTAGTAAGGCTCGTTCTCCGGCACCGCGCGATTGAAGTAACTCTCGAATCCTGCCGCACCGTCGGGTCGGCATTCTCGTTCAGAGTGAGCGAGGCCGAAGTGTGCATGATGAAAATATTCATCATGCCTATCATGCCTATCATGCCTATCTTGCAATCGCGCAGCTCGGGCAGTTCGCGCAACAGCTCATCGGTGATCAAATGGAAGCCGCGCGGTTTGGCTTGCAGTCGTATTTCTTTTTGTAGCCACATGGCGACGCTCAGCGCTTTATCTTGGTGCGGGGCTCATCCACCTGGACCACTTCGCCCTCGATGATCTCGCCCCCGAACGCATCCCCCGGCGCACTGCGCGATGCCGCCCCCTGCTGCATCTTTTGCATCTGCGCCTGCATCAGATTGAAGTGCTTGCGCAACTCGCGCGTTTTCCACCACAGATAAGCGCCGCCAAATATGGCAAGGATCAGGATAACCACCAGCAACACCGCCGAAAACATCAGCGCCACACCGGCCAATACCACCATCATGGCCAGCGCTAGCGCTTTGCCCAACAGACTGCGGGGCCGAGATGAAACAGGAGAAATATATTTGATTTGCATGGCGCAAGTTTATCGCATCCTTGCTGCGGCACGGTCTCAATTGCATAAGCAGATTTTGCAGGCAGTCGGATACAATTCGCCCCGACACTTAATGCCCCAAACCGAACAGGGGTTCACGCGGAGGCGCGGAGGAAAACAAAGCTGACTGGGGGGCTATATTCTCCGCGTCCTCCGCGCCTCCGCGTGAGAAAAATTTGTCACGTTTTGACCTCACTTAACTGGTAAGCGACTAATTACCCGACATGCAGCCCCCCGCCTCTTCCACCCGCGAACTCATCCATCTGGCCTGGCCTATGCTGATCGCGCAACTCGCGATGATGGCCAATGCCGTGATCGACACCGCCATGGCCGGGCGGCTCTCCGTGATCGACTTGGCCGCCGTCGGCATCGCCTCATCCATCATGGCGACTATTTTGATGTCGCTGGTCAGCGTGCTGTTCGCCGTGCCGCCCATCATCGCCCACCTGTATGGCGCGCATCGGCGCGCCGAGATCGGGCGCGAAATACATCAGGGCGTGTGGATTTCGCTGGCGCTGGCACTCGTGGCGATTCTGCTGCTGTGCTTCCCCGGCCCGTTCATCGCCATCTCGAATTTGCAGCCCGACGTGGAAGCCAAAGTGCGCGCCTATCTGGCCGTATCGGCCTGGGGCGTGCCTGCCGCCTTCGCCTTGCGTTTATTCTTCGGCCTCTCCACGGGCATCAAACACCCGCGTCCGGTGATGTTTTTCAACCTGCTGTCGCTGGCGCTCAAGATTCCGCTCAACGCGCTGTTCATGTACGGCCTGCTCGGTTTTACGGCGATGGGCGCGACAGGTTGCGCGGTGGCGACGGCGGTGGACGCCTGGCTGATGGCCGCGCTTGCCTGGGGCTGGTGTCTGCATCAGCCGAAATACGCGGAGTTCGAATTGCGCCGACGTTTCACCGCGCCGAACTTCGCCGCAATCAAAGAATTCCTCAAGCTCGGCATTCCGATTGGATTAACGTTCATTGCGGACTTAACCGCGTTCACCTTCATGGCGCTATTCATCGCGCGCTTAGGCCCCGTCGTTTCCGGCGCGCACCAGATCGCCGCCAACCTCGCGGCACTCGCCTTCATGATCCCGTTGGCACTCGGCAATGCCACCTCGGTGCTGGTCGGCCAAGCGCTCGGCGCAGAACAGCCCGAACGCGCACGCCGCATCAGTTGGCAAGGCATCCGCCTCGGCATGTCGATTGCGGTCGTGCTGTGCCTGATCTTCTGGCTGGGCGCACCGACCATCGCCGCGTTTTACACCACCGACCTGCAAGTGCAAGCCGTCGCCATCCCGCTGATCGTCATGGTCGGCCTCTACCATCTGGGCGACGCGCTGCAAGCCATCACCGTCAACGCCCTGCGCGGCTACAAAAATTCGGTCGTACCGATGGTGATCTACACCGTGACGCTGTGGGTGCCCGGCTTGGGCGGCGGCATCGTACTGGGGCTCACCGACACCTTCGGCACGGCACGCGGCGCGCAAGGCTTCTGGCTCGCCGCGATAGCCAGCATCTGGCTGGTGGGCGGGTTGATGGCGGCTTATCTTAACTTCACATCGAAGAAGCATTGCGCTCGATAGCGATGCTACCGGCCGCAGATGGGGGATGGGATGGATCGAAATAACGAAACAGTCAGTTACGCGGCATGGTTTGTTATAATTCGCAGCAACGAAACTCACCACACTGGCGAGTCGCTTTTGGGAGAAAACGATGCAAGTCAGCACTAGCCTGAACCAGAAAATCGCCCAAGCTGTTCAGACCTCAATGAGGATCGAAGGCTACAAGCCCGCACAATCCGCCGCGATCAAGAAGCAGGCTCAAGCATTGATGGAACAGCATCGTGTCCAAGTATCAGTTCACAGAAAGTGACATCTACCTGCCCGGCAGCGACATTCCCAAAAATCGACTGGGAATAGAAACGCCGGACTTGTTGCACGAAATAGAAAGTACGCTGCTGCAACAAGCTTACACCCGCTTCATCACTGAACTCGATTCCACCATCCGCTTCGACGAGGAATACTTCAAAGCGCTACACCGCGACACCTACGAATCCCTGTACGAATGGGCTGGCCTGTACCGCAGCGTGGACATGAGCAAAGGCGGCTCGCTATTCTGCCGCGCAGCCTACCTTGAACAGGAAGCACGCCGCATCTTCCGCAAACTGGAACAAGAGCAATACCTGAAACAAGCCGCACACGGGACAGTAGAACAATTCGCAGAACGTCTCGCCCATTACCAGTCCGAACTGATCGCCCTGCATCCATTTTACGAACTTAACGGGCGCATCACCCGCCTGTTCTTCGACCTCATCGCCGTATACAACGGCTACGAACCTATCGACTACAGCCAAGCACTGGAAGAAGGCCCATCCGGCTTGAACGCTTACATCGAGGCTTCCATCCTGTGCGTGCAGCGTGCTAACAGCAGCAAGTTGCAGCAGATCATCTTGCATGGGTTGCGGCGAACTGCTGCGGCTTAAAGCAATTCGATGAAATCTGGATTTTAGCGATGTCCTTACTCTACGACATGCCCCTGTTCCGTCCGCCCTCCGAAGGCGACAACCTCATCATCCAAGCCACGCTGGGGTGCAGCTTTAACCAGTGCAGCTTCTGCGCCATGTATCGCAGCAAGCAGTATGTCGAACGCCCGCTGGCCGACGTGTGCGCCGACATTCAACTAGCCGCCGCCGATTGGCCGGATGCGCAGCGCGTATTCCTCGCCGATGGCGATGCGCTGGCGCTGCCCACCGAACACCTGCTCGCCATCCTGCGCGAACTGGCGACAGCCCTCCCGCGCCTCACGCGCGTTTCCTGCTATGCCACGCCCGGCAACATCGCGCGCAAGAGCGCCGAAGAACTCGCCCTGCTGCGCGAACACAAACTGAGCCTGTTCTACTTCGGCATCGAATCCGGCTCCGACCTCATCCTGAAAAAGATCACCAAGGGCGCCACGCAAAAACGCATGACCGAAGTGCTGCACAAAGCACACGCCAGCGGCATGAAAATCTCCGCCACCGTCATCTTAGGTTTAGGTGGCACGCAGCACAGCGACGAACATATAGCCGGCACCCTTGCCCTGCTCAACAGTGCGCCAGTCACCTACCTCTCCACGCTGCAACTTTATCTGGACGAAAGCATCGCAGAAGAATTCCAGCGCAAATTCGGCGAGCCTTTCGAGATGCCGGACGACCTCGCGATATTGCAGGAACAGCAAAGACTCATCAGCGGCCTCAACCCGCCGCAGCCTGTGATCTTCCGTTCCAACCATGCCTCCAACGCACTGGCGCTCGCGGGGAATCTGCCCAAGGACAAAGAGAAGCTGCTGCTGCAACTGCGGGAGGCGATGGCTGGGCATAGGCCGCTGCGGCCTTATTTCATGCGGGGGCTTTAAGGCTAGGGATGCGGGACTACGAGTAGGCTGGCGGTATACCCGCAAGGGGTAGGCCGTAGCTGTAAGGGGCATTCGCCCAGACAGCACACGCACAGCATGCGAACCCCAGCGTTGTAGTAAAACGCGGTGCATCGTAAACTCAGCCCATCTACGCGAACTCAAGCCAGAGACATGCACAAGAAGGAGCGCAAAATTTATGAACAAACCACTTAAACAAATTCCCAAGTTCGCCAACGAAGCTGAAGAGCGCGCGTTCTGGGAAGCCAACGACTCCGCCGACTATGTGGATTGGACAAAAGCGAAACGAACCGTACTGCCGAACCTGAAGCCCTCGACCAAAACCATCTCGTTGCGCCTACCTCAACACAAGCAGGATTCAATCAAAGCGGCATAGTCACTGAAAAAATTCAAACCCAGACTAGTTTGAGTTGAATTGAAGATGACGGCGTGAGCTGATGAATTTTGTTAGACTGCGCAGCAGCAATCTCAGGAGATCGCATCATGCTTACAACCATAGAAGTGAAGATTGATAAAACAGGGCATTTACACCCTGTTGAATCCGGCCAAACCATCAAGCCCGGACGCGCTTTACTGACTTGGCTGGAACCCGACACCACGCACGAACCCGCCTTAATGGCTGAGTCCGCCCTAGCACAAGACTGGCTCAACCCAGAGGAGGATGCAGCATGGGCACATTTGCAGCCGGGCAAGTAGTCGTACTGCCCTTCCCGTTCTCAGACCTCAGCCGACAAAAACTTCGCCCGGCTTTATTGCTGGCAGATGCTGGCCGGGGCGACTGGATCGCCTGCCAAATTACTAGCAACCCTTATGCGGACTCACGAGCAATCACTCTGGCAGAAAGCGAATTTTCCGAGGGAGGATTGCAGCGCTTGAGCTACCTGCGCCCCGGTAAACTATTCACCTGCCACGAATCACTTCCGGTCAACACCGTTGGCACACTCAACAAGGCTGCGCTGCAACAAGCCCGAACAGCAGTTGTTCAAATGATTCAGGGCTAACCGCATTCATGAGCCCAAACCCGCTCTCCGCCAGCGAACCCTGGAACCTCGTCGCCGATGGCTACGCCGAGACCACCATGCTCGTGTTCGAGCAATTCGCCGACGAAGCCATTGCCGCCAGCAAACTCAAACCGAATTCAACCGTGCTCGATGTCGCCTGCGGCCCCGGCACATTGGCGCTGCGGCTTGCGCAGCATGCGGCGCAAGTACACGGCATCGACTTCTCCGAAGCCATGCTCGCCGTGTTCCGCAACAAGATCGACCAAGCCGGACACCGCAACATCGCCCTGCACTGCGGCG
>CAZXDK010000073.1:0-13534 GCA_964639585.1 uncultured Gallionellaceae bacterium
GGTGCTGCGCTGGATTTACAAAAGCGGGGAGTCCGATTTCGATGCGATGAGCGATCTTGCCATATCGCTCCGCGAAAAACTGAAGCAAATCGCCTGCGTGCAGGCTCCCACGGTAATGCGCGAAGAAACCGCCTCCGACGGTACGCGCAAGTGGCTGCTCGATGTGGGCACAGGCAATGCGGTGGAAACCGTGTTTATTCCCGAAGAAGACCGCGGCACGCTATGCGTTTCGACGCAGGCCGGATGCGCACTGGATTGCGCGTTCTGCTCCACCGGCAAGCAAGGGTTCAACCGCAATCTGTCCACCGCCGAGATCATCGGCCAAGTGTGGTGGGCGAACCGCGAGTTAGGCAAGAACGCAGACGGTAATTGGCCGATCACCAATGTGGTGCTGATGGGTATGGGCGAGCCGCTGTTGAATTTCGACAACACGGTGAGCGCCTTGCGCCTGATGCTGGACGACAACGCCTACGGCTTGTCGCGCCGCCGCGTGACGGTGTCCACTTCCGGCGTGGTTCCCGCGATGGACAGGCTGCGCGACGAGTGCCCGGTGGCGCTGGCGATTTCGCTGCATGCGCCGAACGATGCGCTGCGCAACGTGCTGGTGCCGATCAACCAGAAATATCCTTTGCAAGAGCTGATGGCGGCTTGCCAGCGTTATCTGGAAAAAGCGCCGCGCGATTTCGTGACCTTCGAGTACATTATGCTGGCGGGCGTGAACGACACCGTGCAGCATGCGCGCGAACTCATCGAGCTGGTGCGCGATGTGCCGTGCAAGTTCAATCTGATCCCGTTTAACCCGATCCCGCAAGCGCCGTATCAGCGCTCCGATATGCAAACAGTGTTGCGCTTCCGCGATGTGCTGATGCAGGCCGACATCGTGACCACGATCCGCAAGGTGCGCGGCGACGACATCGCGGCGGCCTGCGGGCAGTTAGCCGGACAAGTGCAAGACAAGACTAAGCGCACGCAGCGCTTGATGGGGGTGGTACAGTGAAATTGATAGGGTATATCTTGATGGTTGCGCTGTTGGCCGGTTGCGCGTCCAATGGCGGAGGCTCCGCCGGTACTCCGGTGGAAGCGACCAGCCATGCCCAGGTGGTCGCCAAGATACACACCGAGCTGGCGGCGTCTTATTTTGATCGCGGTCAGCATGGGATTGCATTGCAGGAAATCGAGGTCGCATTGCAATCCGATTCAAATTATGCGCCGGCCTTCAATGTGCGCGGACTGATACGCATGGCGTTGCGCGAAGATAAACAAGCGGAAGAAGACTTCCGCCGCAGCTTGCAATTGGATAATAAAGATTCCGGTGCACACAACAATTACGGCTGGTTCATGTGCCAGCGCGGACGTGAAAATGAGGCGATTGCCCAATTTCTTGAGGCGCTGAAGAATCCGCTTTACGCCACACCTGAAACGGCCTATGTAAATGCGGGGGTGTGTTCGAAAAAAATAGGCAAACTCAAAGAAGCGGAAGATTACTTTCAACGCGCTTTGCTGCGGCGCCCGAAGTTTCCGGAGGCCCTGCAAGGCTTGGCTGACGTGAGCTTTGCCATGAATGACTATGCCGGGGCGAAATCATACTTCTTGCGTTTTTTGCAAAGCTCACCGGAATTGACAGCCGAGAATCTTTGGTTGGCGGTGCGCATCGAGCGCAAGGTAGGCGACCGGAATTCGGAAGCAAGTTATACCTTGCAATTGCGCAAACGTTTTCCTGATGCGCGTGAAACTCAATTGCTTTTCATGGGTGAATGATGGAATCAAATTCAGATAATGTTGCCGGTGTGAGCGTGGCGGAAACATTGCCGCCTTTCAGTATCGGCAAGGCTTTGAGCGAAGAACGCGCCCGTCAGGGATTAAGTATTGCCGATGTGGCCAACAGCATTAAATTTTCACCACGGCAGGTGGAGGCGCTGGAAAACGACGATTTTGGCCATCTGCCGGAGTTGGCGTTTGTGCGTGGATTTGTGCGCAGTTATGCCAAATTGCTGCGTATGGACGAAAAAGTTCTGCTCAATGCCTTGCCGCCGGCGCATCAACAACTGTCCTCGGCTCAACGCGATTTAGCCGATGTCCCGGTTCCTGCCCTGCAAAACCGCCGTATCAACCTCTTTTGGCTTGCTGCCGCACTGGGCTTGGCCGTTGTTTTGGGAGCCGGAGTTTGGCTGTTGCAGGATAAGCCTGTCCAGAAAAAAACGCTGGAAAGCCAGATCGTCATACCAACCCAGATAGTATCTCTCCCGGTGGTGTCGGCAACGTCTGCCGTTACGGCGATCAGTGCGGTTGTATCTACACCCGCGCCGGTTACTGCAACGCCTGTTGCAACATCACCAGCCAAGTCATCAGTTCCCGTGGCGACATCACTAGCCAAGTCTGCCGTTTCTGTAGCGACATCGAAACCCCAAAATATTCCGGTAAGCGATGGCGCAGACCAGGGGACAATTCATCTGGTGTTTGAAGCGGAATCCTGGGTGGAGGTGAAAGATAAATATGGCAAGATATTACTTAAGCAAGTAAATCCACCCAAAAGTGAGCAATGGATCAATGGCCGGTCGCCGTTTTCGCTGGTAATCGGAAACGCAAACAGGGTGCACCTGTATTACGAAGGCGAAAAAATTGATCTGCAAGAATACACCGATGTGGAAGTCGCTCGCCTGATTCTGGAATAGACCGATGAGTCATACTCCCATCATTCGCCGCATTACGCAGCGCGTCCAGATTGACAACATCATCATCGGCGGTGGAGCGCCCGTCGTCATCCAATCCATGACCAATACCGACACAGCCGACGCCGCTGGCACCGCGCGTCAGGTGTTTGAGTTGGCGCAAGCCGGTTCCGAACTGGTGCGTATCACCGTCAACACCTCCGAGGCCGCCGTGCAAGTGCCGCGTATCCGCAAGATGCTGGACGACATGGGCTGTGCTGTGCCGCTGATCGGTGACTTTCACTATAACGGACACCGCCTGCTCACCGAATTTTCCGAATGCGCCCAGGCGCTGGCGAAATACCGCATTAACCCCGGCAACGTCGGCAAGAACCGCAAAGGCGAAGACCAGTTCGCCATGATGATTGCGGTCGCCAAGCAGTATGGTAAACCCGTGCGCATCGGCGTGAACTGGGGCAGTCTCGATCAGGATCTGGTCGTGCGTTTAATGGATGAAAACGCGCAACTGCCGCAGCCCAAAGAGGTTGCAGAAGTCACGCGCGAAGCGTTGATTGTGTCGGCGCTAGCTTCCGCACAACGCGCCGAAGAGCTGGGCTTGGCGCACGACCGCATCGTGCTGTCGTGCAAGGTAAGCGAAGTGCAAGACCTCATCGCGGTGTATCGCGAGTTGACCACGCGTTGCGACTATCCGCTGCATCTGGGGCTCACCGAGGCGGGCATGGGCTCCAAAGGCATCGTTGCTTCGACCGCCGCGCTGGCGGTGCTGTTGCAGCAAGGCATAGGCGACACCATCCGTGTTTCATTGACGCCCGAACCCGGCGGGGACCGCACCCAGGAAGTCGTCGTGGCGCAAGAGATTTTGCAAACCATGGGGCTGCGCGCATTCGCGCCCATGGTCACCGCTTGCCCCGGCTGCGGGCGCACTACCAGCACCGTGTTTCAGGAATTGGCGCAAAGCATCCAGTCTTACCTGCGCGCGCAAATGCCGGTGTGGCGCGAACAATACAGCGGGGTGGAAGAAATGACCGTTGCGGTGATGGGCTGCATCGTCAATGGCCCCGGTGAAAGCAAGCTCGCCAACATCGGCATCAGCCTGCCCGGCACGGGCGAAAATCCCGCCGCCCCCGTGTATGTGGACGGCGAAAAAACCGTCACCTTGCGCGGTGACCGCATCGCCGAAGAATTCACCCGCCTCGTCAACGATTATGTGGCGCACAAATATGCCAAGCGCGAAGCGGGCGACAAACCGCCGAAACGCATTGAGATCAAGGCCGTTTGAACTAGCCATGTAACTCCGCCCCTCATCCATGAACTTCAAGCAAACAATGGATTTTGCAGGGCGCATACGGTTCAACCCGTACCCATTAATTATCATTGTGCTTTTTTTGCTGGCGTCCCCGGTTCAAGCACAGGCTGCCAGGCAAGGGAACATCGTGTTCGATGAAACCTTTTTCGACTTTGGTGTTGTCACCGAGGGCGATGTCGTAAAGCACACCTTCAAGTTCAAGAACGAGGGCAAGGGAATAGCCGGAATTGAAACAACGGAAACCTCGTGCGGTTGCACCACAGCCAGTGGCACGCTCAAAACCTATAAGCCCGGCGAGCGTGGCGAGATGGCAGTGGAAGTGGATACAAAAGACAAAAAAGGCATTATCATCAAAACCGTGACGGTGAAAATGACGCACAACGAAAAGCCGAGCGTCGAGCTTTCGCTGGCTATGAAATTGGAACCGCCGCCGCATCCCAAGATCGTGAATGCCCGCAATATCAATACCGATGCCGCTTGTAAAGCATGCCATCTGGAAAGCGGCGCGGGTCAATCCGGAATTTTTTTATACCACCGCGTTTGTTCACAATGCCATGGTAAAAAGGGCATGGGCGGTGTCGCGCACGCCCTGAACGATGCGTCATGGCAACGACAGGCTTCTGATGTTTACATCGCGAAAGTGATACACGCAGGCCTGCCGGAAAAGGGCATGCCCGCATTCGTGGAGGGCGTCACGCCAGCGTTGACCGATACGCAAATCGATACGCTGATCAAATATATTCGCAGCATGGTGCAACCTTGATTTTTGGAGCAGGCATGAAAAATATTTTTATCGGATTGGTATTGTCCGTCACTGCATTGGTTTGCATGCCCGCATGGTCTTCATGCAATACCGGCTCATCCGAACCCAAGCCGGAGTGGGTGAGCAATATGGATTACAGCCTGCCGGGCTATATTGTGGGCGTCGGTTACGCCGAAAAAGACGGCAAGAGCGAGCAACAGCAAAAAATGGATTCGGAACGAGACGCCAAAATGCATCTGGTCGAGCAGATCAGAGTCACCATTAAATCCGCGAACGAGCAGAGCACGCGCGTGAACAATGAACAGGTGCAGAAAGACGCCTTGAGCCAAGTGGCGGTCAACGCGGAAGAAGTGCTGCGCGGATTGAGAATAAAGAGCCGCTGGGTGGATAAAGAAACCTGCACGCTCTATAGCCTGCTAATCATCAGCAATGAAGCGGTCGCCCAGACCAGACAGGAACGGCTTATGAAAACCCGTTTGGAACAAATAAAAAATCTGCTGGCCGCAGGGGGCGACAACGACAAAAACCTCGACATCAAGACACGCCGCAAACATCTCGAAGACGCGCAAACATTGCTGGCGGATACCGATTTTAGCCTGCTGAGCGAGGAACTGGGTAAAGCTGTCTATGCCGGCAAGATCAGCGCCGCGCTAGAAAAATTAAACAAAGAGTCAGCTCAGGCCCAAGGGCGCATGGCCTTGTTTGCCATCAATAAGGACGGAATCCTGTCGGCAAGGTTACTTGGAAAAATGCTGGATAAGCTGAGATCCGGCGACATCAAAACCGACCGTCTCATGGCTGAATGCAAGCACGAAGAAGACTGTATCAGCCGCGCCAAAGAGCGCGGCTTTACCCTGCTCACCTTGCTCAATGCGAGCACTCAGGTTGTGGCCAGCCAGATGGGCACACTCAAGGGAACGCTCACCCTTTCCAAAACGGTGTACGACATAGAGAGCCGCAAAGTGATGCAGGGGCCGGACACCGTCTCCGCCCAGATAATAGGCTGGAGCAACGCCGAACTGGATTGGGATGTTGCGGCAGACAAAGCGATACAAAGCATAAAATGAGCAGGGGAGTAGGGATGTTGTTTGAAAAATTGTTGTGTGCGGCATTATTGGCATTGCTGCCGCTGGCGGTTCATGCCGAAGAAGAAATCGGGCCGGAAACAGGGCAGCCTTCCCCGAATTTAATCGGGAGAACATTAAAGAACGATCAGCCTTACCGCTTAAACACCGATCAGGGCAATCCCAAAGTCATCAATTTCTTCTGGATTGAATGCAAACCCTGCCGGGAAGAAATGCCCGAACTGGCGCAATTGGAAAAGCAATACGCGAACATCAAGTTCATCGCGGTGCACACCCAAAAAGAAACGCCCGACAATATCAGAAAGTTCATCGGCAAGCTGCCGGGCGCACCTTCCAACATCGTGCTCACATCGGGCGGCATACAGGAAACATTCAGATACCTCGGGCTACCCCATACCGTAGTGCTGGATAGCAACAACATCGTGTTGTTGAACTTGGTCGGCTACACTCCCGACAACCTGCGACTCTTGAAAAAAACGCTGCAACAACTGGCCGCAAAATGAAAGGGCATATGAAAAACCTGTTGAAACTGCTCACGCTGGTCGCGTTATTGCTCAGCCAGACGGCTTACGCCCGGGAAACTGCCGTGATGCTGCCTGTGGCGGGGCCGCTTACCCCTTTTGAAAAATCCGAATTGAGCCGGGAAGTGGTGCAAGGACTCGCGTCCCGGTTTGAATTAAAACACGGTGACGAGGTGGAGCATTTCGTCGAACAAGTGTTCCGCGAGGAAAGCCGGAAGCGGGACTGTGACGAAAGCAATTGCTACCGGCGTATTGCCGACCAATTTCACGCTGAGAAAATTGTGGCATTGCGTCTTGCGCAGACGGCCAAAGGAAGATACCTCGTTATCCTGCATCTCTATGAAGTGGCGACTGGCGGAATGCTTTACAACGAAAGCGGGGAGTGCATAGAATGCACTCAGGAGAAACTGAAAGCACTGTGTAAACAACTTACCGGCAGAATGGCCCAAGGCAAATAAACATGAAATACACCATGAAAAACCTACTTGCAGTCATCCTTGCCGCCGCTAGTCTGGCGGGTTTCGCTTATCCGGCTCAGGCCGCAGACAAAGTGGCGGGCAAGGCGGGTAAAGAGCGTATCGTGCTGATGCCGCTGCGGGTTTCGGACGAAGACTCCATCTTGCAGAGCGCCATGGAAACCGCCTTGGTGCAAGGCTTGCAAGATAAATACGAAGTCTTCTCCGGCGAACAAGTTTCGCAAAAAGCACGCGAGATATTCATGAAAGAATCAGCCAACACCGTCGTGCACAAAGAGTGCGACGAAACCCGCTGTATGCAGGACATCGCTATGGCTTTTCAGGCCGAACTCATCTCCACCGCCAACGTCACCAAACGTCAGGACGGCTACTTTCTGGTGCTCAGCATACGCAACATCTTCGACAACAAGGTCGTCTATTCCAACTCTCTGCCCTGTAAAAGTTGCGATGCCTACCAAGTGGTCGATAAGCTTAAAGAACTGAGCGGCTCGGTCAATAAAAATCAGAAAGTCGAAACGGCTTTTCGTGACTGTCCCGATTGCCCGGTGATGGAAATCATCCCCGCCGGCAGCTTCAGCATGGGCGGCAACGGCAAAGCAGAAACCCCCGTCCACCCGGTCACCCTCTCCAGCTTTGCGATGGCCAAAACCGAAGTCACCCAAGCGCAATGGCGCGCGCTCATGGGCAACAACCCCAGCGAATTTAACCACTGTGGCGACAATTGCCCGGTGGAGAAAATAAGCTGGGACGATGCGCAAGCCTACATCGCAAAACTCAATGCCAAGACCGGCAAACAATACCGCCTGCCTTCTGAAGCGGAATGGGAATACGCCTGCCGCGCCGGAGGACAGCACGACTACTGCGGCAGCAACAACGCCGAAGACATCGCCTGGTTTGTCGGCAGCAAAAAAACCAACCCCGTCGCCACCAAACAAGCCAATGCCTTTGGCTTATACGACATGAGCGGCAACGTGTGGGAATGGGTGCAAGACAGCGCGCATGAAAACTACAGCAACGCCCCGGGCGATGGTGCGGTATGGAAAGGGGAGGGCGACAAACACATTTTGCGCGGCGGCTCTTGGTATCACGATAAAGAATTTTTGCGCGCAGCAGCACGCGGCAGCTACAAAACAGATAACCGCAACGGCAGCTTCGGCTTCCGCGTGGCGATCTCACGTTAATTATGAATACAGTTTCCTCTGGTGATAAGTATGACTTTGGCCGAAGCACTTTATAAGCACAGTTTGAACCTGCCAGAAAGTGCAGCCCAAGAAGCGCTGGATTTTGTCCGCTTTCTGGAGCAGCGTTATGCCGGTCACGAGCAGTGGTTTCGTGGACAAGTCGAACAAAGCTTGCTCGAAGCCGATGATGCACAAACACAATGGTTGCCTAACGAAGAAGCCAAGGCGCAAAGCGCAGCACGACGTGCTGAATGGAATGCGCAGGCCAAGGGTGAGTGGGTGTAGGTTGGGCACGCTTTGTGCCCACGCTGAAGGCTTGGGAGAAGATGAATATAGCTAGCAATCCGGTTGTCCGCGCATGCATTGATGAACGCACCAAGCAAGAAGCATCTGCGGTTCTGGCAACAATGGGGCTCACTGTATCCGATGCATTTCGCATAGTTTTGGCGGGTTTGTAGGAGCGTGCCCTGCACGCGAACGAGCGCTATCGCGTGCAGGGCACGCTCCTACTCTCGACTCTTTGGTTCCGGCTTGTCCGGTTTAGGGATATAACCAGGTTCAACCTGACACCGCAACAGCAACAAATTACATTGAGCAGCAAACCATAAACAGGGGAAATATTCATGCAATCCAAATCCAAACTCAACGCGCCCAAAAGCGCCAAGGTTATCAACCTGAAACATCCTCTGGATAACACGTTTGCCGATATAACGGAAAGCGTTGTTGCACCTGCCGAACAGCCTGTTGTGCTGGCGGAAAACAGTGTGGGCGTCAGTGCGAGCGATGCTTCCCGGTCAGGGCAGAGTCTTTCGGCGCCTATCCCCGCAGGCAGCGAAATCGGCTTGAATTACGCACCGGTAATCGAAACACCGCCAACCTTCGCCGACACGACACCCCCGGCGCCGACAGCTTCTAGCGGCGGTTTACCCTGGGGCTGGATAGGCGGCGGGCTCGGATTGGCTGCGGTTGCTGCGGCAGCGGGCGGCGGCGGTAGTAAAGGCGGATCAACTCCAAATCCAAATCAGACATCGACACCCGTAGCCATTACCGGCACGGCGTCCGAACTTGCCCCCGGCGGCACGAAATATGCCTCCATCGTCAATGGCGCAAATGTCACGGTGACGACGCCCGCGACCATCGCGCAACTGGCGGCGATTGATGCGGCGAACGGAGTCGGTCAGTTGATCTACACCGCGATAACCGACACGCAGGCTAATATCAACGCCAATTCGGGCGGATATGTCATAGCGGGGATTACTTTGCAGGTGATCAACCCCGTAACACCCGCCGCCGCTGTTATAGGCACCGCAGCCGAACTCGTTTTCGGTGGCGCAAAATTCGCCTCTATAGTGGCTGGCGCAAATGTCACCGTCACAAGCCCCGCAACCGTTGCGCAACTCGCCGCGATTGACGCGGCAAACGGCAACGGTCAGTTGAACTTGACCGGGGTGACTGACACAACAGCCAACCTTGCCCCCAATGGCGTGCCAAACAAATACATTACGGCTGGCGTATCCGTACAAGTAACCGATGCGGTGAGCATCGCGCAACTCGCCGCGATAGACGCGGCAAACGGCAACGGCCAGTTGCTCTATTCCAGCATTGCCGACACGCAGGCCAACATCAACGCCAATGCGGGCGGATATGTCAAAGGCGGGGTAAGCACGCAGATCATCGGTGTTACGCCTACACCGACTGTCGTCACCGGCACGGCAGCCGAACTCGCTTTCGGCGGGGCTAAATACGCATCAATAAAAAGTGGTGCAGATGTCACCGTCACGGATGCGGCGACCATCTCGCAACTCACCGCGATTGATAACGCCAATGGCAATGGCGCGCTGAACTACACCACGATTGCAGACACCTCGGCAAACATTAATGGCAGCCAATATGCCACCGGCACAACCACCGTACAGGCAAGCGTCAGCGGCTCGGTCAATGTGGGCAACAACTCGGCGAGTTCGACTTACACCGGTGGTAACGCTGCGGACATTTTTGTATTGAACAGCGCTAAATTTGACAAAATCGACGGGGGCGCGGGTGCGGCGCTGGATGTCTTACAGCTTAGCGCCAACTACAAAAATATAGACTTGAGCCAGTTCAACCATGCCGGTAAACCCTCCATCACTGGCATTGAAGTCATCGACATGGCTAAAGATATCGGCAGCAATGCGCTGTCGCTCTCAGCGGCGGATTTATTCCTGATGCACAGCAACCAAACCGATGTCGCTACCGGCAATACCATGTTGACTATCAACGGCAACGGGGGGGCGCAATCCCCTGTAGCGGATACGATCAACCTCTCCGGGTTCGTACTCTCCGGCGCCGCCGGAAGTTTTGACGCAACGGGAGCAATAAAAGGCGGAGCAAGTGGCAGTAAAGGGGAATACAGCAAATACATCTCAACCACCACTTACGGCAATAATCAGTTGCTGGAAGTGTTGGTGCAAAATGGCGTGACGGTTGCTTAGAGCAACTCATCCGGCTAAAGCAACACCATGACCGCTAGAGCAACTTGATAGAACAAAACACTGCCGACCTTGCCCTGCTGTTGCAGGAGAAAAATTGGAGCGCGGTCAAAGCGCACCTTGCCGTCACACCCCCCGCAGCGTTTAACGCGCTATGCCATTTTGCACTCGGCATGCTGAGCGCCTTTGGCGAAGCGGCGGACAGAAATCTTGCCGTCGCCATCCCGCATCTGGAACGTGCAGCCCAACTTGAGCCGGGCAACGTCAAATACCTCACCCTGCTGTCGGAAGCTTATCTCCAAGCTCATCTGCCCGATATGGCCTTGCGTGTGGCGAAACAGGCTGGCGCATGCGAGCCTGAAAACTATTTTGCCTTGATCGCACTGGGGCGAGCCGCCGTTGGTTGTGGCGAACGTGACCTTGCACGAATCTCCTACAGCGAAGCGCACCGCCTAGTTCCCGGAGATTTGGCGAATCTCAAAGCACAGTTACTAGCCATGTCGTTCGATCTGGAGCCCTTCTGGCACGAGCCGCAACGTGGCAAACGGGTGGTGCTGGTGCGTCTGGAAGCCAGACACGCAGGCTATCTGCTGGCCTGCCGCCGCAACAGCACATTCCAGCATTGTTATCACCTGTTCCAGCAGCCAACCCCGCAAGCGGTGGAGTGCGATGTGTTAGATGCCCGCCGCTCCTGCCGCGATTCCAAAAAAATGGCCTGGGTAGTAGAAAGAAATGGCACGCCCATCGGCTTGGCCGAATTGGTAGAGATAGATTTTAACAATTTGAAAGCGGAAATTTTGATCGGCTTCCCGGAAACTCAACCCTACGGCATTAGCCTTGAAGCTGCCCTGTTGCTCATGGAATTTGCCTTTGCAAAAATCGGCTTGCGCAAGCTCATCAGCCATGTGTACAGCGACAACCCGCAAAGCCAGCGCAACACCCTGCATCTGGGCTTCCACCAGGAAGGACTGCTGCGCGCGCAAGTCATCGACCCGGTCAGTAAAGCGCCTTTGGATTTATTGATCAACGGCTGTTTGGCCGCCGAGTTTTTTAACAATGTCGCGCTCATGAAAATGGCGAACAAATTGCTGGGGCGGACGCCGCAGAAAATAAATTCGGCCCACCCTGTTTCTGGCTAAAATGCGCGCATGGCAAACGAGCACGACAGCAGCTACAAATACCTTTTTTCCAGACCGGAACTGGTGCGCGACCTGATTCTTGGATTTGTACCGGATGACTGGCTACACAGCCTCAACTACAGTACCCTGGAAGAAGTGCCGGGCAGCTACATCACCGAAGACTTCCAGGGCCGCGCCGACGACATCGTGTGGCGCGTCAAAGTTGGCGGCGAGTGGATATACCTGTACCTGCTGATCGAATTTCAGAGCAGCGTTGACAAATACATGGCGCTGCGCATGATGGTCTACCAGGGCTTGCTCTACCAAGACCTTATCAAACAAGGTGAAATACTGCCCGATGGACGCCTGCCACCGATACTGCCCATCGTTCTCTACAACGGAAGCGCACGCTGGACAGCCGTGACTGATGTATTTGAACTCATCCCGCCCGTGCCCGGCCTGGTCGATCAATTCAAGCCCCGGCAGAAATACCTGCTGATCGACGAGAATGCCTACAGCGACGGCGAACTGTCGTCGGTGAAGAATCTGGTGGCCGCCGTCTTCCGCATAGAGCACCCCGCCACCCCGGAAGTTATCAGCCAGCTACTGACGCTATTGCACGAATGGCTAAGTGACCGTCCCGATTTACGTCGCATGTTTGCGGTCTGGATACGTGCGACCTTGATGCGCAAGGCGGAATACCGTATTGTGCTGCCTCAACTGGATGACTTACAGGAGATAAACGTTATGCTGGCAGACAGACTGGAAGAATGGGCTCACGGCTATGAGGCCAAGGGCATGCAACAAGGCATGCAGCAGGGTATGCAACAAGGCATGCAACAAGGCATGCGGCAAGGCATGCAGCAGGGAGAGGCCTTGGCCTTGCAGCGTTTGCTGAGCAAGCGTTTCGGCGTCATCCCTGCGGAATTGCTGGCGAAGATAGCGGGCGCGTCAGTGGAAGAGATTGAACGCTGGTTCGACTTGGCCATAGACGCCGCCAGCATTGAAGACGTCTTGGGCGGTGCGACGCCACATTGATTAACCGCCAACGCTCGCCGGAAAATGTTTGGGCATCTTTAAGTTCTCGAAAAAAATAGAAGGGTGGGCACGTTTTTGCCTCGAAGAGGTTCTTGCACCCTTTGGGTGTGCCCACGCGGATCATCACCGCAAACTAGCCGAGGCCGCGCTGGCGCAAGACAGGTTCAACCCCGAAGGGGATGCCGTGTTGGCACATTTGCAGCCGGGCAATTAGTCGTTCTGCCCTTTCCGTTTTTTGACCTCAGCCGCAGCGAGATCTCATCCAGACTACACTGGTTAAAAAATGTAATGGGAGCACAAAATGGTTAAACAATTCAACATCGTGACATTTACACAGTCTCTCCAAATTCTCGAAATTATGTAGCAGTTGCCATAGCATGAAACTGGCGTAGGAATTATCGTGCGGCCTGCTCCATCATTTTCGCAGGTGCATCATGGCAGAATCCCATGCAGTCAGCGGCCTAGCTGCTAAACGTTCTGAGCTTACAGGACAAATCGCGCATTACCAAGGACTCATCAAGCAGCTCACAACGGATGTGATGCACCTGGATGCCGCCATCAAGATTCTTTCACCAAATTTCGATCTGCGTACCGTGCGCGCAAAGGAGTACCGAAAACGCTCTTCAATCTTCTGTCATGGTGATGCCTTGGTTCAGGTGTTGGATGTGATGCGGGAGGCTGGCGCACCGATTACCAGCATTCAGATTGCGCAATCGTTGCTAGTAAAACATGCTGGATCAGATGAACAGGATTACAACTGTGCAGCCAAGCACGTCAACAATGCGCTGCACCGTTTGCAGAAGAAGAATCTGGTGGAACTTTGCGGCAACATCCCCGGCAAAGGTCGGGGGATGAATCGTAATCGACCCAACAACCCCAGGCTATTCAGCGAGGTGTTACTTTGGTTAA
>CAZXDK010000074.1:0-13350 GCA_964639585.1 uncultured Gallionellaceae bacterium
GTCACCGCCATCGTGGGACACATGCCGAGTATCTGGGCAAACACCACGTTGTTGTCCCACAGACCGTCGCGCGTGATGCGCGCGTAATCATTGCTCATGGCTTGCCTCCCTGTGCTGTATGTTCATCCAACAATTGCGCCCGGTTTTTATCGAAAAACTCCAGGCCGCCCTTAACCGCCTTAACGACGCCGCGCGGGGTAATCGTGGCGCCCGCAAACTGATCGAACACGCCGCCGTCCTTCTTTACCGCCCATTTTTCCGGCGGCGGATCGCCGAGATATTTGCCCTCGAAGCCGAATATCCAGCGTCCTTTGACCGCCTCTATCTTGTCGCCCAAGCCCGGCGTCTCACGGTGTTTAATCACCCGCACACCGGTGATATGCCCGTTGCGATCCATGCCCATCATGCATTCAATCGGCCCCGCATAACCGTTGCCGATGACCTTGAACACCAAAGCCTCCACACGCCCGGCCTTGCGCGCCCGATACACGGTGACTTCCCCGCTTGCCCCGTTTAACGACACGGTGTCTTTAAGCAAATCGTTGTCGTATTCCCCCGTCAGCACAACCGCGAAAGACTGTTTCAGATCGCGTGCTTCCGCCTCGCGTATATCGGCATCGGTCGCCTGTGCCGCGAACACCAACGCTGCCGTGGTGATCAATGCCGTCCCACCCAGCAACAGCCCCTGGTAGCCCAAACTGCCGCGTAATTTTTGCATATCCATCACGGCTCCCTCTGCGCCAGCAAGGCTGCACCCTTGCGGTCGCGTCCATAAATTCGCGGTTTGATGTAATAGTCTATCTGCGGCGTAACCGCATTCATCAGCATCACGGCAAACGCCACACCTTCGGGATAGCCGCCCCAGGTGCGAATAATCCAGGTGAGCAGGCCGCAGCCCAGCCCGAAAATCAATTGCCCGGTCGTGGTGTTAGGCGAGGTCACCGGATCGGTGATAATGAAAAATGCGCCCAATATCAGACCTCCGCTCAGCAGGTGATACATCGGCCCGGCGTAATGCTGGGAGTCAATCAAATTAAAGATCAGCGCGGGCGCCGCCACGCCGATCAGCATGGCGAACGGTGCGTGCCAGGTGATGATGCGGCGCGCGATGAGAAATAGTCCGCCCGCCAGCAGCAACAGCGCCGCCGTTTCGCCCAGACTGCCCGCACGGCTGCCCCACAAAGCATCCAGTGGCGCGTAGTAACCGACCAGCGCCTGATCCAGCCCGACACCGCGCGTAAACTCGGTTTTTACGTGCCCCAGCAAAGAGGCGCTGGCCATACCATCCAGCGGCTGGCTAAAAAATGTCACGCGCAAACTTTCCAGCAGTCCCGGTGCGGATGCCGAACCCATGGGGGCAGGAGCAACCCATGTCGTCATCTCCAGCGGAAAAGAGATCAGCAACATCACCCGCGCCGCCATCGCCGGGTTGAACACGTTTTGCCCCACGCCGCCGAACACCTGCTTGCACACGATAACGGCAAACAGACTGCCCAGCACCGCGATCCACCAGGGCGCGAACGGGGGTAGCGACAAAGCCAGCAGCCATGCCGTCAATACGCCGGAACCGTCCATCAGCGCCGGGCGCACCGGACGATCTTGCAAACGCAGCATGAAAGCCTCACCGAGCAGAGCGGCGATCAACGACACCGCCCACACGTTGACGGCAGGCCATCCGTACAACCAGAATCCGAACAATGTCGCCGGTGCGAGCGCCAGCATCACCGTGACCATGACTTTGCCGATGGAAATGGGCGCGTGAGCGTGCGGGGAATGGGCAGTGCGGTTCATACAGTCTCCGTGGCAGTTTTTGCCGCCGCTTCCTTGGCGGCGCGTTCCTTCGCTTCGCGCGCGGCCTTGCGTTTTGCCGCCGCTTCCGCGCGTTCGCGTTCAATGCGCTGCATCCGTGCAGTGCGTTCCTCGGCCAGTTTCTTGGTGGCTTCCTGTTTCAGTTTCGCGCGCTCTTGCGTCATCAGCTCGCCCTTGGCAAAGTTAAAGTAATGCACCAGGGGAATATGCGACGGACACACGTAAGAGCAGCAACCGCACGCGATACAATCCTTGAGGCCGAGCGCCACCGCCCCGGTCGAGTCGCCCGTGCGGATATGCGCCGCCATCTCCAGCGGCAGCAAGCCCACCGGACAGGCGCGCACGCAACTGGAGCAGCGGATACACGGCGCCGCCTGGCTGCTGCCGATTTCGCTTGAGGTTAGCGCCAAAATACCGCTGCTGCCTTTCACCACAGGCACTGCCGCAGTGGCCAGCTCGATTCCCATCATCGGCCCGCCCAGAACCAGACGCGCCGGTTTGCCGCTGAAGCCACCGCAAAAAGCGAACAGCGTTTCCGCCAGTGTTCCTATCGGCACTTGCAGATTACCCGGCTCCACCACCGCGCCGCCGCTGACCGTAATCAGCCGCGACACCAATGGCCGCCCGAAACGAACCGCATCGCGCACGGCGCAGGCCGTCGCCACGTTATGCACCAGCACGCCGATATCGGCAGAGCGGCCATCCGCCGGCACTTCGCGCCCGGTCAGCGCGCGTATCATCTGCTTGTCCCAGCCCATCGGATACATTGCCGGAACGGCGATCACTTGCACCTCCGTGCCCGCTGCGGCTTTTTGCATCGCAGCCAGCGCGGCCGGTTTGTTTTCTTCGATACCCACCATGACTTCGAGCGCGCCAACCGAATAGCGTATGAGGCGCACGCCTTCGATGATTTCGGCGGCGCGCTCGCGCATCAGCCGATCATCGCAGGTGATGTAAGGCTCGCACTCGCCGCCGTTGATGATGAGCGTGCGCACATTATTTTTACGCGAAAGATTCAGCTTCACCGCCGAGGGAAAGGTCGCCCCGCCCATCCCGACGATGCCCGCCGCGGCAACGCGCGCGGCGATTTGTTCCGGCGTCAGCGCAAACGGGTCATCCGCCATTTCCGTTTCCAACCAGCGGTCTTCGCCGTCGGCTTCAATAGTCACCGTCGGGGCGGTCAAACCGGACGGATGCGCGGCGGGAAAATCGCCGATAGCCGCGATGCGCCCCGAGGTCGAGGCATGCACAGGCGCGGAAATATTGCCTTGCGCCGCCGCGATGAGCTGCCCTTTGAGCACCTTGTCGCCAACTTGCACCAGCGGTTGCGCGGGCGCGCCAACGTGTTGCAGCAGAGGCACGAACAAACGCTCGGGCATGGGTAAAATTCGGATGGCGCGATCTGCCGCCAATTCTTTTTTGCTCTCGGGATGCACCCCGCCGCGTAATCGAAAAAGTTTCATATCGTCCTCACGCGCCCATCGGTTGAGTGAGCGGCTTATGCCAATGCCAGCCATGCAATGTCACCGGCACGGGTTGCAACTTGATCGACTCGGTGGGACACACCTCTTCGCATTTGCCACAGGCGGTGCACGCTTCACGGAACACCGAATGGATTTGCTGCGCCGCGCCCATAATGGCGTCGGTGGGGCACACTTTGAAACAGCGTGTGCAACCGATACAAATTTCTTCTTTTACTTCCGCGACCATGGGAACGGAGTCCTGCACACCCGACAGATTCACATCGGCGCCCAATTTTGCCGCCAGCGCCATCACCACTGCACGCCCTCCCGGCGGACACAAGGTGACTTGCGCGCGGCCTTCGGCCAAAGCTTGCGCCGCTCCGGCGCAACCGGGGAAGCCGCACTGCCCGCATTGCGAGCCGGGCAATATTTCCAGCAATTCCTCCACCAGGTGATTGCTCTCCACCCTGAATACGCGGGCGGCAACACCCAGAATCAATCCCAGAATCGCCCCCAAAAGAGTCAAACTTGTCAGCGCGGCTATCATCACACTTATCCTCTATAGTTAATGCGGAACCAGACCGGCGAAGCCCATAAAGGCCAAGGCCAATAATCCTGCGGTGATAAAAGCGATAGGCGCTCCGGCATAAGTTGCCGACACCGTGGCCAGCGCGATGCGCTCGCGCAGCCCCGCAAACAGCACCAACACCAGCGTAAAGCCGACCGAGGAACCGAAGCCTCCGATCAGACTGACCGCGAAACCGCTCTTCTCCTGCACGTTGAGCAGCGGCAAGCCGAGCACGGCGCAATTGGTGGTAATCAGCGGCAAATAGATACCCAACACCTGATACAAAGCCGGTGCAGTTTTACGGATAACCATCTCGGTGAACTGCACCACGGCGGCAATCGCCAAGATGTAAGTCAG
This sequence comes from uncultured Gallionellaceae bacterium, assembly GCA_964639585.1. Classification (GTDB taxonomy): domain Bacteria; phylum Pseudomonadota; class Gammaproteobacteria; order Burkholderiales; family Gallionellaceae; genus PALSA-1006. The sequence continues at coordinate 4,198 of CAZXDK010000074.1, forward strand.
AATGCGCAGATATTGAATGCCCAGCGGCATCAGCAGCCAATGCTCCAGCAGCCATGCACCGGCGGTGGTGAAGGTGATCACAAACGTGGTCGCCAGCCCCATGCTCAAGGCCGTGTCCATCTTTTTGGAAATACCCATGAATGGGCACAACCCCAAAAATTTCACCAGCACCACGTTATTCACCAGTGCGGTGGAAAGCAATAACAACAGATATTCGCTCATATCGATAAATCTCCCGCCTGCACTTTTGCAAGCTGCGTGCCAGAGAATTTCCGTTCATTAAGGAGCGCACAAAATCAGACGCTTGGTGCGTGTTAGCACCAATGAAGTGCAAAAAAACCATTGTCGTTGTCGGGGTTTGTGGCGAGGGTATGTAGCAAATGCGACAAGTGGACTATCATCCTGCACGAATAAAATATCGGCGAATGCAAGCCACTCTCCGAAATAGCAAGGTTGCTATTCCAAGCGCAGATCAATATCTAGACCGCTTGGCATTAGGCCGCTTGGCATATTGACCCAACATCTTCGGGCTGATAGGGTGAAAACCTGAGATTGATGCGGACGACACCAAGCTACGCTTCGCGCCATATAACCGTTTTTCGAGATTCACTTTTTCAGCCATCGCGCACAGGGGCAATCAAAATGAGCGGGCATCACGCAGCAAAAATTCAGAGCAGCGGAGCAAGTCAATCTGCGTCTAATCGAACCACGTTAGGAATTCTTGTTGACGCGCAAATTAAAAAGTGTCGGTGCATGAAATTATGACCATTTCCATAATCGCAATGTTAATCTTCACATTTACTGTGAGTGTGGCTACTACGGCATGGGTGGCCTACACGAAAGATGATAGCAAAGAGAGCATTAAGAAGATCGCAAATAGAATTGCGTCAACCCTGTTTTGGGGCACCGCCTTATTAGCAATTGCTGCGGCAATATTTTCCATGTAGGGAGCAAAGTGTTGCTGAAGGAGCGTATGAATATTTCTCAATTTCGCGTAGGTAGTTGCGTACCATGCCTAACCTAACGTGCGAGCGGGACTGCCACGAAGCAGCTCGTAGGTTGGGCTGAATGAAATGAAGCCCAACGTTTACCGCGAAATCGTTGGGCTTCGCTGCGCTCACCCCACCTACGGAAATGCTGCGGAAACGTGGAATATGGAAACATGAAATTTCGGTTGTGAAGAATGAACGTCGGGAGGTATATGCGTTATCGGCGTGCGGATATTGCCGGGGGAACGTACTTTTTTACTGTTGCTCTGGTTGACCGGAATGACGATTTGCTGGTGCGCGAAATCGTTAAATTGCGTGCGGCGATAAGGGCGGTGAAACAACGCCATCCTTTCGACATTGTTGCGATGGTGGTGCTGCCCGATCACTTGCATGCCTTGTGGCGTTTACCGCCGGACGATGCCGATTATCCGCTGCGCTGGTCGCTCATCAAATCGGCGTTTTCACGCTCATTGCCGAAGAGCGAACGCATCCGCCCCAGCCGTGAATTGAAGCGGGAACGCGGTATCTGGCAACGGCGCTATTGGGAGCATTTGATCAGGAACGAGCGGGATTTGCAGGCTCATGCGGATTACATTCATCCCAGATAATCCATTAGAAATGCCACCCACTCCCCCTTTTTAAAAGGGGGATTGAGGGGGATTTTTGCACTCGGATGAAATTCAAATCCCCCCTAGCCCCCCTTTATCAAAGAGGGGAATGCAGCTTCGCAACTTGGCACGGCGCTAATGAACTATCCGGGTTCATTTCAACCCGGTCAAGCATGGTTATGCGAGCCGTGCCGCAGATTGGCCCTATTCGTCTTTGCACCGATACGTGCGAATGGGCTGGTTGCCGACGGATTGGTGACAGGCGAGAAATGGAATTAGCCCATGTTGCAGGTTCAGGAGCCGGGAGTCAGGTCGATTCAATCAGTGCGAATATAAAGCTTCAAGCATTAACACCCTTACCCGCTAATCACTTTCAACAACCTTGCGGGAGCGCCGACGTCCTCGTCGGCTAAATGCTGGCGAGACGCCAGCGCACCAAATAGACACCAAGATCAGTCCGATTTGCACAAAAGTCAGGCGCCTCCGCACCAATGGAGTGCAAAAAACCCTATCGCTGTGTTCGTGTTTGTAGCAAATACAACAAGCAGCCCTTGTTCCTGCACACATTTAATATATGGGCACAGATATTGCTCAATAGGGTTATTCCCGTTGACAACGATAACATCAAGCCATGCCGCCCGACTCAAACAAAACGCAACATCCGCCCTCTGTTACGGATTCCGCCGGCAATCTTCCCGCACATATCTTTCGACAGGTCGTGGAACAAACCGGACTGGCGATCTCGATCACCGATGCGCGCGCGAAAATACTGTATGCCAATGCCGCCTTTCAGCGCACGACCGGTTACAGCCGGGAAGAAGTTGTCGGGCACAACGAATCCATCCTGTCTTACCGCGTCACGCCAAAACTGGTGTACGAGACCTTGTGGGCGCAAATTCAGCGGCAACGCCCCTGGAACGGTTTATTGGTGAACAAACGCAAAGATGGCAACCGCTATCTGGCCGATGTCACGATCACTCCCGTGGTGAACGAGGAAGGGATCACCACCCATTATCTGGGCATGCACCGCGATGTCACCGAGGTGCACCGTCTGGAGCGGCAGGTGCAAAACCAGAAAACGCTGATCGAGTCCGTGGTGGATGCGGCACAAGTCGCCATCGTGCTGCTGGATGAAAAAGAGCATGTGTTGCTGGACAATCAGGAATACAAAAAGCTCATCGGCGACCTGGGTGCAGAGCCCGCTTTGAAAATCCTGGACGCGCTGCGCGAACAATTGGGCGGCAAGTTTACCCAGGCTTATGCCAAGCATCGCAACATCGCCGCGCGCGAGGTGTGCATCGACTTTTCCCATCGCGGCACACGCTGGTTTTCCTGCGCGTTGTCCTGGTTCGAGGAACACGATGTCGGGGCGGATGCGTTTTACGAACCCCGCAACCGGCACTATCTGCTGCTGACCATCCAGGACATCAGTGAACTCAAGCAGCAACAGGAAACCTTGCGCATGAACAGCTTGCAAGCACTGCTATCCGAGCAGGAACACATACAGGGATTGCGCGAAACACTGGCCGGGGCTATCTATCAACTGGAGGGGCCGCTCAATATGCTGAGCGCGGCGGCCTACATGCTCGAACGCCGCTTATCCAGCCAAACCGCGCCCGCGGAAAAAAACAGCTCGGGCGAAATCTCCACCTCCGCGCTGGACGAGGCCATACAAAAAAGCCGCGATGCACTGGAAACTTTGCGCGCCTGCATACCCGATCAGCGCAGCGAAATAATGCAGCCGGTCAATCTCAACGAGGTATTAAGCAATATGCTCAAACTCAATACCGCCAGTTTGCTCGCCTCGGGCATCATCGTGGACTGGAAACAATCGGAGCTGGCTCCCGTTGTGTACGGCAACCATGCGCAACTGTTTAACCTGTTCAAACAACTGCTCGCGAATGCCATCGAAGCGGTAAACGACAAACGCGGCGGCAAGCGCGAAGTGCGCATCCTCTGCGTGACCGGTGCGGACCATATCGAAGTGTTCGTCGAAGACAGCGGCCCCGGTATTCAGGATGAACTGCGCTACAAAGTATTTCAGCCGTTTTTCACCAGCAAGGGCGCGGCAAAACAGCATCTCGGCCTGGGCTTGGCCATGGCGCAAGACGTGGTCAACCGCCACGGCGGCACGATAGACATCGCCCCGGATTTTCACAACGGATGCCGGGTGCGGGTGCAACTGCCGCGGGCGGGGGAGGGAAAACATGTCTAGCGCGCGCATAGAAGGATGGGAAGAGCAGGAACTGGGCATGCTCCGTTCCGAGCTGCACACACTGTACCAGGTCAGCAAGGTGCTGTCGCATTCGCTCAATTTCAAACAAACCCTGGACGGCGTGCTGAATGCCTTGCACGACGGTATGGCGCTGGAACGCGGCATGGTCAGCCTGATGGATGCGGCCAGCGGCGAATTGCAAATCTCGCTGGTGTACGGCATTTCCGACGATGTCACCGAGGAAGTAAGCTATTTGCCGGGCGAGGGCGTCGTGGGCAGCATACTCAAAAGCGGCAACAGCATCGTGGTTGAACGCATCATGGACGAGCCGCGTTTTTTGAGTCGCCTCGGCATCTACAACCCGCAGGGCGCCTTCGTCGGCGTGCCGATACGCATCGGCAAAAAAATCGTCGGCGTGCTGGCGGCGCAACCCGCACCGGGGGTAACCACACTACTCAGCGAATACCAGCGTTTTCTGGAAATGGTCGCCAACCTGATCGGCCAGAGCGTGCGCCTGTCGCAGGAAGTCGCGCAGGAAAAAATGGAGATCACCGAAGAGCGCGATGTGCTGCGCCGCACCGTGCGCGGGCAATACGGCTTCGACAACATCATCGGCCACACCCAGCCCATGCGCCGCATCTTCGAGCAAGTGCGCCTGGTGGCGAAGTGGAACACCACCGTATTGATACGCGGGGAAACCGGCACGGGCAAGGAACTCATCGCCAATGCCATCCACTACAACTCGCCGCGCGCGCGCGGCAGCTTCGTCAAACTCAACTGTGCGGCGTTGCCGGAAACCCTGCTGGAATCGGAATTGTTCGGCCACGAAAAAGGCGCTTTCACCGGCGCGGTGGCGCAGCGCAAAGGGCGTTTCGAACAAGCCGAGGGCGGCACCGTATTCCTCGACGAGATCGGCGAAATCTCCGCGCCGTTTCAGGCGAAATTATTGCGCGTATTGCAAGAGGGCGAGCTGGAGCGCGTCGGCGGAACACGCACCATCAAGGTCGATGTGCGCGTGGTCGCCGCCACCCACCGCGACCTGGAAGACGAGGTGGAAAAAGGCCGCTTCCGCGAGGACTTGTACTACCGGCTCAACGTCATGCCGCTGTATCTGCCCCCGCTGCGCGAACGCATGGAAGACATTCCCGACATCGCGCGTTTTCTGGTTGAAAAAGTGGCGAACCAGCAAGGCCGTCCGCTCAGCCTGACCGAAGCCGCGCTAAGGATATTGATGCACCACGACTGGCCGGGCAATGTGCGCGAACTGGAAAATTGCCTGGAACGCGCCGCCGTGATGACCGAGGGCAACGTGATCGACCGCGACGCGGTGCTGCTCACCGGCATCGACGAAAAAATTTCGGTGAGCCGCGGCACGGTGCAAAATCTCGACCTTGAAGACCCCAATCTCGACGAACGCGAAAAAGTCATCGCCGCGCTGGAACAAGCGGGCTGGGTGCAAGCCAAAGCGGCGCGCCTGCTCGAAATGACGCCGCGCCAGATCGCCTATCGCATCCAGACGCTCAACATCAAAGTGAAACAGATATAAAAATTAGCCACGGATGAAACACGGATTTTCACGGATACCCCCTGAGCGATAAACTGTGTTGTAGGAGCGTGCCCTGCACGCGAACGGACTCTGTCGCGTGCAGGGCACGCTCCTACAACTCGACGCCTTGATTTCCCCCGCCTCCCATCCGTGGCAAAATTGTTTTCAGGATAATTATTTATGCGCGACACCCCCTCCATCCTCGCCGAAATCGGCATTGACGCCGCCGACATCGCCCTGCGCCAGGATTTTCTGTCGCTCGACGAACAGGATGCCGCGCTGCTCAAATCCCTGCACACCATGCTGGATGCACACCGGGACGAACTGGCCGAGGTTTTCTACGCCCACCTGCTGCGCTTCCCCGAGATACGCCCGCTGCTGGGCGACGCAAGCAAGCTCGCCCGCCTGAAGCAGGCGCAAACGGTGTATTTTGGCCAGCTTACCCAGGGCACTTACGACCAAGCCTACGTCGAAAACCGTTTGCGTATCGGCATCGTGCATCAGCGCGTCGGCCTCACCCCCAAGTGGTACATGAGCGCGTATTGCAAATACATGAGCGTAGTCATGCCGCTGATACTCGGACACTACGCCGCCGAACCGGAACGCGGCTTAGCCGGATGCCGCGCATTGCTTAAAGTGATTTTCTTCGACATGGGACTGGCGCTGGACACTTACTTCCACGCCGAACATAAAGCCCTGCTATTGGAGCGCAGCTACACCGAACAGATCGTCAGCAATATGCCGATAGGCTTTATCGTGCTGGATACGCGCGGGCAGATTCAGCTTGCCAACAACGCGGTGTTGCGCATGTTTGATTTGCCGCTGCACAGCAAATGGCAAGGCCGCGACTTGAACGAATTTCTTAACGTCTCCTTGCTGAACGAAAAAATTCATAAAGTGCTGAGCAGCCAAAACCATTGCAATGATTTCGGCTTTGACCGCACCAGCGGGGGCCGCGTCCGCTCCTATCTGGCCGACATCTCGCCCGCGCAAATAGGCGAAGAGCGGGTGGCGCTGTTTATGGTGCAAGACATCACCTCGCGCAAACAGTCCGAGGAAGAAATACACCGCCTGGCTTTTTACGACCCGCTCACGCAATTGCCCAACCGGCGGCTATTGCAAGAACGCCTGTTACAAAGCATGTCTATCAGCGCGCGCAGCGGCAAACACGGCGCCGTCATGTTTATCGACTTGGACAACTTCAAGACACTCAATGACACGCAAGGCCACGACGTCGGCGATTTGCTGTTGCAGGAAGTGGCCCGGCGCCTAATACTCAACGTGCGCGAAGGGGACACCGTGGCCCGTCTCGGCGGCGATGAATTCGTCGTGACGCTCGAATCGTTAAGCAGTGTGGAACACGAGGCCGCCACCCAGTCCGAAATGATCGCCGAGAAAATCCGCACCCATTTAAGCCGCCCCTATCAACTCAACAGCATCGAGCACCACTGCTCGCCCAGTATCGGCGTCTGCCTGTACCGGGGGCATCAAAACAGCCTGGATGAAGTATTAAAACAGGCCGATCTCGCCATGTACCAATCCAAATCCACCGGCCGCAACCGGGTGTGTTTTTTTGATCCGGCCATGCAGGAAGAAATGGAATATCGCGCCGAGATGGAAAAAGACTTGCGCGCATCGCTCCCGCTGCAACAGCTCGTGCTGTACTTCCAAATGCAGGTGGACGACTCCGGCCGCATCACCGGCGCCGAAGCCTTGATCCGCTGGCAACACCCGCAGCGCGGCATGATATCGCCCGCGCAATTTATCCCGCTGGCGGAAGAAATCGGCATGATCCTGCCTATCGGCGACTGGGTCATTGAACAAGCCTGTGCGCAATTGAAAATCTGGGAGATGGACCCCGCCATGCGCAACATCCGGCTTTCGGTCAACGTGAGCCCGCGACAGCTGAACCAGCCCTATTTTGTCGAACAGGTGAAAGAAGCCATCGAAAAAAGCGGCATCCGCACATCGCATCTAAAACTGGAACTCACCGAAAGCTTCATCCTCCACGATGTGCATGAAGCTATCGAAAAAATGCTGGAATTGCGCGACATCGGCGTCAGTTTTGCGATGGACGATTTCGGCACGGGCTATTCTTCGCTGGCCTATCTCAGCCGTCTGCCGCTGAAGCAACTCAAGATAGACCAGTCCTTTGTGCGCGACATCGCGCACGACAAAAACAGCCGCACCATGGTGCGCACCATCATCGGCATCTCCAACAACTTCGGCCTCGAAGTCGTCGCCGAAGGCGTCGAAACGGACGATCAATTTGCCTTTCTGCGCCAATACGGCTGCAACCGCTTCCAGGGTTACCTGTTCGGCAAACCCGTCGCCGCACAGGAATTTGAACGGCTCTGCCGTGAACCGTGAGCAAGGCATGAAATTTGCTGCTCATCACACAAGGCTGAAAAAGTAACCATTCAACCGACAAAAACGGGATGTAGTGCTTCCCATTGTTTCATTTACTCCAAAATACGAGACCAACGACATGGCAATTAAAGACATCAAAGCTTTTTCCGACAAGGCAAGAACCGACTCCACCGTAAAAGAAAAACTCCTCGCCTGCCAAAAAGTGCGCGAACTGCTCACGCTGGCAAGCGAAAATGGATTCAATTTCATCGAAGACGAAATGTATCCGCCCAACGAACCTCAGTTCACCGCCGACCAACTTTCCGAACGGCTAGCCAAAGCGCTGCTGCGCGCCTGAGCAACATGTCCGCTAGCGCATCAAAAGAGAGCCGGGGAACACCCCGGTTCTTTGTCACCTACACCGGCGTCAAGCTGCCGTTCAAGCTGATCAACGAACTGCAAACCAGCGCAGTCGAGAACCGCAACACCTACTTTTGCGGCTACTTCGACGCGCAGGAGCGCCTCACCGGATTCGACAAACTCGCCTACGGCGAAGTCGAACTGAGGCACGACTACACCTATCACGATAACGGCGCCATACGCTCGGCGGAAATCACCGACATCGACGGCGAAATGACGATGCTGCTGTTCGACACAGAGGGCAACGCGATGTAAAACGGAGTAGTGTTGCGGCAACGTGTGCTGTTATAGTTCGCCATCATGAGCAAACACACCACCCCCGATCACGCCCGCCTCGACCGCGTCGTCGCCGAAGCCAGACAACAGCGCGAAGCGCGCGAGGCCGGTTACCGCGAACGCGCGCTTAAATTATTTCCGTGGATATGCGGCAGATGCGGTCGCGAATTCTCCGGCGCGCGCCTGCGCGAACTCACCGTCCACCACAAAGACCACAACCACGACAACAACCCGCCGGACGGCAGCAACTGGGAATTGTTGTGCCTGTATTGCCACGACAACGAACACTCGCGCATGCTGGACGAAGTGGTGCGCGACCGCGGCGCGGAAGGCGCGGCCGTGGCCACGCACAACCCTTTCGCCGATTTGAAAGCGCTGCTCAAGAAAAAAACCGATTGAGTTTTGCGGCAACGATGAAACCAAACAACTCGCAAGCCCGTCATTCCGGCGCAGGCCGGATAACCAGCCACTTGCCAGCTTGCTGGCTTAGTGGATTGGCTAGTAGTTTCATCAATCCAGCAAAAACAACACTCCGCGTAGCGGGCAAAACCTTGATGTTGTCCCGCTTGCGCGGGGAATATATATCTGTCTGGATTCCGGCCTGCGCCGGAATGACGGAGTGTTATACCGATGGGTTCTCTGTATGAAACCCGAACACCTGCAGCTCCTCGTCACGCGCGAAATGCCCTACGGCAAATACAAAGGCCGCCTCATCGCCGACCTGCCCGGCAACTACCTCAACTGGTTCGC
>CAZXDK010000075.1:0-13344 GCA_964639585.1 uncultured Gallionellaceae bacterium
ATTTTGACGAGTATTACCATTTGATAAGGAGATTCGATATGAAAACGAGTGCGCGTAATCAGTTTTTAGGAACGGTAAAAAGTATCAAGCTGGGTGCCATTAACGCGGAAGTGATTTTGGATATTGGCGGCGGCGATACGTTGGCGGCGGTGGTTACCAATGAAAGCGTGAGCCATCTCGCGCTAAAGGTGGGCTCGGAAGCTTATGCAATGGTGAAAGCGCCGTGGGTGATTGTGACTACATCTGATGGCTTCAAGACCAGCGCGCGCAACGAGTTGCACGGCACGGTGGTGCGTTGTCAGGAAGGCTCTGTCAACGGCGAAGTTATTATTGAACTGGCTGGCGGCAAGACTGTGGCGGCGGTAGTGACCAATGACAGTATCAAAACATTGGGGCTCAAGGATGGTGTGAAGGCGTGCGCATTGATTAAAGCCTCGCACGTTATATTGGCGGTTACCGCGTAAGAGCAATTCGAAATAGTTAGTCATTCCGGCGTAGGCCGGGGTCCTTTGACTGAAAGCACTGGATTCCGGCCTGCGCCGGAATGACAACACCATGATTTATTAAAGTCATCAATAAGGAGAAATAATGAAGTCGATCAAGTTAAGTTTGCTGGGTGCGCTGTTGGCGACAATGTCACAGGTGGCGAATGCGGGTGAAGTGAATGCGGCAGTGGCGGCGAATTTCACCGAGCCGGTCAAACAGATCGTCGAGTTGTTTCAGAAAGAGAGCGGGCATACGGTAAAGCTCAGTTTCGGATCGAGCGGCAAGTTCACCTCGCAGATCAAGGAAGGTGCGCCGTTCGATGTATTCCTCGCTGCCGATGAAAAAAATCCCAAGCTGTTGGAGAAAGAAGGTCTGGCAGTCGAAGGAACCCGGTTCGTGTATGCGCTGGGTAAGCTGGTGCTGTGGAGCGTCAAACCGGGATATGTGGATGACAAGGGCTATGTGCTGCGCAAAGGCGATTACAACAAGATCGCTTACGCCGATCCCAAGCTGGCGCCTTACGGGCTCGCCGCCAAAGAGACTTTGGAGGATATGGGCTTGTGGAGTGTGGTGCAGAGCAAGATGGTGACAGGCGAGAGTATCACCCAGACCTATCAATTCGCCGCGACCGGCAACGCCGAGATGGCGTTCATTGCACTCTCTCAAATTACCAAGGATGGCAAGGTGACAGAGGGTTCGTGGTGGATAGTGCCCGCACATATGTATAACCCCATCAAACAAGCTGCGGTGCAATTGTCTGCCGCAAAAGATCCGGTTGCGGCGAAAGCGTTTATGGCGTTTTTGAAGAGCGAAAAGGCGTTGGCAGTCATTCGCAGTTTTGGATACGGGTTGCCGTAATTAAGTTGGGTAACCCTCCGGCTATGCCGGGGAACTCATCAAGGTTTGAACTATGCGGGAGTCGCCCCCAAGGTTGTGTCGACGTAGCGCTGTGACAGCCCCCCTTTGCAAAGGGGGGTATGGGGGGATTTGCGGCAGGATGATTTTTTGCAGTCCGCTAAATCGCCTTCCTGTCCCCCTTTAAAAAGGGGGAAGCGTACGGCGAAGCTTCCTCGGGCGGCGCATGGTTCGCTAGCCCCTTTGAGGGGCGCAATAAAGAGTGAATGAATAAATAATATGGAACGCGGATTAACCCCGGAAGACCTCCACGCCGTCTGGCTCACACTCAAACTGGCGAGCGTCACCACCTGTTTGCTGTTGCTCATCGCCACGCCGCTGGCGTGGTGGTTGGCGCATAGCCGCAAGTGGTACAAGGGCGCCGTGGCGGCGGTAGTGGCCTTGCCGCTGGTGTTGCCGCCGTCCGTATTGGGTTTCTATCTGCTGCTGTTGATGGGGCCGCACGGTGTGGTGGGGGAGCTGACCACCGCGCTAGGATTGGGGCGATTGCCGTTCACCTTTTACGGTCTGGTGGTAGGCTCGGTGTTCTTCTCCATGCCGTTTGCCGTGCAACCTATTCAAAACGCATTCGAGGCGATAGGCAAACGACCGCTGGAAGTGGCGGCAACCTTGCGCGCCGGGGTATGGGATCGTTTCATCAGCGTGGCGCTGCCACTCGCGCGCCCCGGTTTTTTTACCGCGTGCATACTCGCGTTTGCGCATACGGTCGGCGAGTTCGGCGTGGTGCTGATGCTGGGCGGCAACATCGACGGCGAAACGCGCGTGCTTTCGGTCGCCATTTACAACCATGTCGAAGCAATGGAATACAGCGTGGCGCATTTGCTTGCGGGCGGCATGGTGTTGTTCTCGTTCATCGTGCTGTTGTCGTTGTATCTTGCGGGTGGCAAATCTTGGCGGATGACGAGATGAATAGCATCCGCGCGCAGTTCCAGATGCGGTTTGATAGCTTCGTGCTGGATGCCGTTTTCGATGCGCCAGCACGGGGAGTCACCGCATTGTTCGGCCCCTCCGGATCAGGCAAGACCACCCTGCTGCGCTGCATCGCCGGGCTGGAGCGCGCGCAAGGCACACTGCATGTGAATGGTGAGGCGTGGCAGGACGGCAAGACATTTGTGCCGACGCACAAACGCCCCATGGGATATGTGTTTCAGGAGGCGAGCCTGTTCCCGCACTTGTCGGTGCGCGCCAATCTGGAGTATGGCTACAAGCGCATCAAACCCGCCGAACGCAAAGTGCAATTGGAGCAAGTGGTGGCATGGCTGGGCTTGAGTCACCTCATCGAACGCAACGATCCGACGCAACTCTCCGGCGGCGAACGCCAGCGTGTCGCCATCGCTCGCGCTCTGCTCACCAGCCCGCGCATCCTGCTGATGGACGAGCCGCTGTCCGCGCTCGACACTGCCAGCAAACGGGATATTTTGCCGTATCTGGAGCGGCTGCACCGCGAGTTGGAGATTCCGGTGTTCTATGTGAGCCACGCAATGGATGAGGTGTCGCAACTGGCCGATCATATCGTGCTGATGGAAAATGGACGCGTCATTGCCAGCGGCGCGCTCGGCGAAACGCTGGCGCGGCTCGATCTGCCCACTGCGCAATTCGACGATGCGGGTGCGGTGCTTGAAGCGGTAGTCGCGCAACACGATGAAAAATATCATCTGAGCAGACTGAATTTCGCCGGCGGATACCTGTGGGTGGGCAAGGTGGAGCAGCCCTTCGGCACTCGCATGCGCGCGCGCGTGTTGGCGCGCGACGTCAGCATCGCCACACAAACGCCTCAGGGTTCCAGCATCAATAACATTCTGAATGCGCGCATCGAAGAGATACGCGACGAGGGGGCGGATAAAGTGATGGTGCGCATGAGGGTCGGGGATGCGCACATGCTGCTGTCCAGAATCACGCGACGCTCGCGAGATAATCTGGGTCTGACCGAGGGGATGTATGTATGCGCTCAAGTGAAGAGTGTTGCGTTGATGTAGTAAAACTTGGCAGACCATTAAAGCTAAACGTGCTATTACTGGTGTATAGACAGTTAATTGACGGCGGCTTGTAGCGCTGCGTTTATCTGCGAATAATGCGGAGGTTGGGGGATGAACCTTCATAAATGCGGCAGTTGGATTTTTATTGAAGTGCCCATATGCCGTTCGGCGGGCAAGATGCCCGCGTTGCTGTTAAGGACATTCCCAAGCTACGAAATTTGTCGCAATTCCTACAAAACTCTCTCATCCGGGTGCCCCGTTTAGTTTGTATCCCCCGTTTTTATAAGGTTTTCGCCATGCTTCACGCTTTGGCACGGTGGTTGCTCCTCTTCTGCCTAACCTTCTTTGGAGCAGAAATTTGAAAATCATGTCGGAACGTTATTCCGAGGCGTCGCCATTAACTCAAGTTGTGTGCGTGGATTGTTCGGTTTGCCCGCATCGCGCGTTGCTGGCGGACGGTCTGTGCGTGCCGGGCGACATTTGCGTGGTGGCGCAAAGCGGTCGCCAGATCGACCGCTTCCTGCGGCGCAATTCCCAATTCGCGCAAAATTACCTGAGCGACGGCTTCTGGGAACGGCGTGCCATCGCCGCGCGTCACGCGCCTCTGGAGGCGATGCGGCAGATGCCGCACGATGCGGACGAAGTGGTGCGCCGCGTGGTGGCGAGCCGTTTGCCGATTGATGAATTGGACGAATACCTGCATGATTCCGACCGCGAAGTGCGCATGACGGTGGCAGAACGCATTGCGCCGGAGCGTTTGGGCGCCCTGCTCGGGGATGAAGATTATCTGGTGCGTTTGCAGGTGGCGAAACGCCTGCCGCACGGGCAGCTGCGGCGTATGGCGCAAGACGATGACCGTGAGGTGCGCAAGGAAGTGGCGCGGCGCTTGCCGGCGTTTGCGTTAAGTTTATTGGCGCAAGACGAGGATGCGGATGTTCGGCGTATCATCGCGTCGCGCATGTTGCCCGACGATGCGGCTAAACTGTTGGCCGATGAGGATTGGCTCGTGCGTCTGGAGGCGGCGCAACGTGCGCCGCTTGAAGCCATTGCCGGGCTGGTGGATGATGTGGAGGCGGATGTGCGTAGCATCGTGCGGCAGCGCTTGGATAACTATTTACTGGGGGAAGAAAAATGACGATCTACACGCTGGATAAAATCGCGCTGGGCAAACTGGCAGAAGAAATCGAAGCCATGCCGCCGCGACCGCATCACAGCGCGCTTCTGGAGATCGCCAACCGTATTCGCCCCGGCTGCGCGTTCAGCTATGCGCTGAATCGCGGCGGCTGGTATCGCCACGGCGGTGTGATTGCGACCGACGGGAAGCGTATCGCGGACAGTCTGGACAACTGGGCGAAAACCGAACTTGCAGACTGTGCCGACGACATCGGCGAACTGGTCGAGCGTTATGCCGACAGCGGATTCCTGGTGACGCGCCATACCGGACGCACGCATTATTTTGTCGCGGCTTACGGCTCCGCACCGGCGGATTTTTTGCAGCTTGAAGTGGAAGAATTGCAAGAGGTGCTGGATCGGAAATTGATCGACGCCGACAATCTGCCGGAAGATTTGCAGGAACTTACCGAACCGATCGCGCCAGCGGAGTTGGAAGCGCAGCCGGTCGGCGCGCCGCGCTACCGCTTCCGCCGCCTGATAGATATGCGGCAAACTGTCGAACGGGTGTCGCTGACCAATGGGCGCACTTCCGCATTGTCGCGCATGTTGACCGACTGGGCGCACAGCAGCGCAGCGGTGCGCGGTCACTTTTGCGATCATTGGATTGCCGGGCTGCGCGAACACGAAGACCGTTACCGCAACCCCGTGTTGTCGGTTTCGCTGATTTCGCGGCATGCGCGCGAACTCAAGCCATTTCATTGGAACACAGAGGCATCCGGGGTGGAAATGGGCGCGCAACTACAGGCATTCGACCGCGCTGCCGGATACACGGCGGCCTGGTATTTTCATCTGGTCGCGGGCACGATCACCCCGCCCAAAATTGCCTATACCGTTGCACATGATTTGGAGGCGGGATTCAGCTACTTGCCGGACACCGAGGCGGCATTGCTCGGAAGCTGGGTGGCGGCGCCGTATTCTGTTTGAGCCCAGTGCATTAACCTTAAAAACTCAGTTAGCCACAGAGAGCACAGAGATCACAGAGGAAAAATAAACGGTTGTCACGAAATTGCGATTCACCCTTTGGGTGTATCAGCGAAACTTGGAAATCCCGTTCTGTCTCTGTGAACTCTGTGGCTTGAATTAAGGTTTTTAGTCATTTACCAGTCATTGTCAAAACATGACAAAAATTTCTCACGCGGAGACGCGGAGGGCGCGGAGTAATATAGGCTTGCGCCCACTTTGTTTTCTCCGCGCTCCCCGCGTCTCCGCGTGCAATTTTTTTGGTTTCGGCTCGTCTGGCTTGGAATTGATTGGGGGGAGCCCTACGCGGAGTGCAGAGGTTAGATTGCCCCCATCCTCAGAGCAGATTAATTTCAGCGGCCAAGGACGCGGTCGTGATTTCAAAATTTCCAATAATTTGCTTCCAATCGTTGCCGTGATGCGTGCCGATATATTCGAGGAAGGCGGCGTCCGGGTCATTCAGGAGTATGCCGATAGCGTAGCCGTCGATATTGGCGGTGATCTTCATCAGCACATCGTATTTTGAACCGCTCGCCAGTGCGTCATCAATCACCACGGGAGCCGAATCGAAGAATATCCTTGGAATTTCCATGCGCAGGGCTTCGGTGAAGTCGGATTGAATGGCGGCTCGCGCTTCGGCGTAGCTGCGAAAATCCGAGAAATGTCCCAACGGGCGCAACTCGAAATACTGCGGTACAGGCAGAGGAGTCTCCTGTTCATGCGCCGCTTCGAATGCCGCGTCAATTTCCGTTCTGTCACCCTGTTTCAGGCGTATCCAGATAATGAGCGCCTCGGAGATGCCGGCAAAGCCGTTGGCCTGGAAATATCGGACGATGCGTTGGGCTGAGCCATCCGCCGGAAGACTGGAGGTATTATGCATGAGAACTTGCTTTCAAAAAGGGACGCAGTTTACCTAAAGCGGGCAGGGAGCGCACTCGCTCTCGGCGATAAAAGCGGCTGGCGTTATTTGCAGGATTTTCCTTCGGGCAAGGTAAAATCCGGGTTAGCCATTCTTCAAGTCACCCGTGATTAACGCAATCGAAAATATTCAGGGCTATTTTGCCCATCCCTTGATGCTGCTTGCGCTGTTCGTCGTGGCAAGTTTTATGATGATCTGGCGCCTGCATGCCATGGAGAGCAAAGGCTTTGAGGGCACGGTCCTCGGCACGCTGATCATGCCTTACTGCTCCGGTTTCGCGAACCTGATCTTCGCCTATGTGATGAGCAGCTCGGCCAGCAACGGCGGGTTGGTCATCGAGAATGCGCTCGTCAACAATGCCACCAACCTGACGCTGATTCTTGGACTGTCCGCGATCTTCGGTGCTGCTGTCGTCATGCAAAAGGGCGGCTCAAAACAAAAAATAAAACAGCACGCGGAATTTCACCGCATCAACCGCCTGAATCTGCTGTTCACCCTGATCGCATTATTCCTGTTTACCGGCACGCTGTGGGCATTGGCCAAGGATGGGGTGCTGGATTTTTACGACGGTCTGGTGCTGGTCGGCCTGTTTCTGTTCTGGCAGATATTGCACGTGTTTGAAGTGTTGAAAGACAACATCAGAAAGAGCAAGGCGTTCCACTGGTCTATTCTGATCGATGTGGCGCTGCTCGCGGTCAGCGCCTATTGTATTTATTACGCTGTCGACCATCTCGTGAAATGGGTTGCGACAACTGAAAGCCCCTATTTCAGTTTCGCCAAACTCGGCTGGTTCAGCGGCCTGCTGATGGTGGTGCCGAATGCATTCCTCGCGCTGTACTACACGCGCATCAACAGACAGGACATCGTGCTGAGCTCGCAGATCGGCGACGGGCATATCTGCATACCGATGTGTATCGGTCTGTTTGCGGTATTTAATCCCATCCGGGTTCCCGATTTTTTCCAGATGGGAACCTATATCATTCTGGGCGCGGGAGCGGTGCATTTTTTGTCTGTCGCCCTTATCGGGCGCATCCCCCGCTTGGTGGGCTTTGCCCTGATCGGCGGTTATGCCTTTTTCTTGTATGCAGGACTCATACAGTAAGGCAAACGTTTGGAAGCACCCCGGACTGATTATCGCGGCGCTATGTGCGCCAGTCGTGCGGCTAAAGTGCCGGTGCCGCTTTCGGATAAACCGCGGGCGCGGGATGCGGGGCTAGCCGATATTTGAATTTAACAATGCAGCGCTCAGTCTCGATTTCAACAATGCCTCAAACTGTTCTATGGGCACCGGCTTGCCAAATAAATACCCTTGATAATGGGCGCAGTTTTTATTCAAAAGCGCTTTTAATTGTTCTTCTGTCTCCACTCCTTCGGCAATCACATTGAGATTCAGGCTATCGGCCATGGCAATAATGGTGCGCACAATCGCCCTGTCGCTGCCGTCCAGAGTGATGTCGCGCACGAACGATTTGTCTATTTTGAGTTGATCCAGCGGCAGACGTTTCAAATATTGCAAAGACGAGTATCCGGTGCCGAAATCATCCAATGAAAACTGCACGCCAATCGCACTCAGCGTTTTCATGATTGCGATGGTTTCATCTATATCATCCAGCAATATACTTTCGGTCAGCTCCAGCTTGAGACGCTGCGGATTAATGCCATGGCGTTGTATTAGCGCCTGCACTTGAGCGGCAAAATCGGCTTGAAGGAACTGCTTGGCGCTTATGTTTACGGCCACAACAAGCTCACGGGTCAGCGCATCCAATTGCCATGCTTTTATTTGGGCGCAAGCCGTCTCCAGCACCCACTGTCCGATGGGCAAAATCAACCCGGTTTCCTCGGCCAAAGGAATGAATTCTGCGGGGGAGAGCAAACCGCGCTCGGGGTGTATCCATCGGATCAGTGCTTCTGCGCCCAATGTGAGATGACCACCGTCCGTTTGCATGTCGCCCACTTGAATCTGGTAATACAGTTGAAATTGCCGGTTCTCATACGCCTTGCGTAACTCCCCTTCAAGAGCCGCGCGAGCATTGACGGTCTCCTGCATCTGGGGATCGAAGAAACGCAGGGTGTTGCGGCCTGCTTTCTTGGCCTGATACATGGCGATGTCGGCTTGCTTCATCAATTCATCCGATGTCTGCGAGTGGTCGTTAATCAATGTTGCGCCGATGCTGGGGGTGTTTTTGTATTGATGTGTGGCCAGTTGGTAGGGTTGATTGAGCAAGACAAGTATTTTATTTCCCACAGTTTTTGTTTGTTCCGCTGCCTCAATGGGATCTTTGCTTAAATCCTCCAGCATCACAACAAATTCATCTCCCCCCAGACGGGCAACCGTATCCCCCTCGCGCACGCAAGACTCCAGGCGCGTTGCGACTTGTTGGAGCAGTATGTCACCTATATCGTGGCCGAGTGTGTCGTTTAGGGTTTTAAAATTATCCAGGTCAATGAACATAATGGCCCCTTTATGACCACTGCGCGAGCTGGAATGAAAAGCCTGATTGAGGCGATCCAGCAATAATCGCCGGTTGGGCAAATGCGTGAGCGGGTCTCGTGTTGCCAAGGATTGCAACAGATCATTCATCTTCTCAAGCTGCGCATTCGCCTCGTTGAGTTTTGCTCTGGAATTGTTGAGCTCGGTGATATCCCGTCCCACGGCCAAGACTGAAACGATAGCGCCTGACAAATCGCGCTCGGCTGTCAGGCGAATATGGCTGCAAATTTCCTTATCATTTTTATCGTGCCACTTCAGTTCGAAGAACGCATCTTCGCCGCTTGAAAACACCTGTGCAAGCTGTGGCTCGTAGAGTTCGGCGTCTTCCCCCCCGGGATTTTCCGACGGTTTCTTGCCCAGCAATGCGGCAACTCCCCCGTCAATCGAGGCGCCAAAAGCAGGATTGACGTAAGTGCGGCGGCAATCTCTATCATATCGGGCAATAGTATCGGGGGTGTTTTCGAGTATGGTGCGCAACTCTTTGGTGCGGCGATCCACTTCTTCTTCGAGGCGGTCGCGATGCAGGGATAAATGATGGTCGCGCTCCTGAATCTCGCTCAACATATTATTAAACGCCAGCACCAGTTCGCCGATTTCATCATGTGTGCGCTGCGGCACTCTCAGCTCGTAAGTCTTGGCACGCGCAATCGCCCGCGCCGTATGGGCGAGTTCCAGAATCGGTTTTGAGATCACGCGCTGCAGGCGGATCGCCAGCAGGAAAACCACTCCCAGCGCTAACGCCGCACTACCGAGCGCCTTTCCAAGATCGGTCAACTGACGGTTCCATTGCTCGCTGAAATCAGCCTGCAGCAGGGCATAGCCGATTTTTTCCTCTCCCTTGAATACGGGGCGGTACAACTCGGCGCGTTTCGCCCAAAAATCGGAATGCAACAGCCTGGATTGCACCCGATAGTCGGAGGGCGGTTCGCCAGCCGCACCCGTTTGAGCCCACGACGAAAGAATCAGCCCATCCACCGTCACCAGCCACGCGGAGTTGATTTCATGATGCTCTTTCAGGGAGGCAAGCAGTCGCGCGGCTTCCTGCCGGTCGGCAAAAATAAGCGCGGCCTGAGCGTTTTCAGCCAGCACATCGGACAGCGCCGAAAGATTAAGCAGGGAATTTTCATAGCGACTGGAGGCTGAGCTGGCGACCAGCACCGACAGGCTCACAAACAGGCAAACGGCGCTGCCGAGCATGATGATAGAGACGATCTTCTGTCGCAGAGACCAGCGGGACATGTTGGGTAAAATATGCATAGGCTTATCTTCCGAAAACGTGGGATGCGAGGTTTAGCAACTGGCTCGGGAGGCGCAAGCCCGATTTTTTGGATGAGGCCAAGTTAACCTCGAAAACAATTTTGTTTTCGCGATACAAAAGCCCGATGCAACCGCCTTTTTCGGCAAAATCTTCAGTATCTGAAATGGTCAGGATAGAAGACTCTCCGAGCGCCTTGATGATGGCGCCAGCTTGCCGCCGCTCCGACTCTCCGATAAAAACCAGATGGCAACCTTGCAGGTTGTCGTTTGCATTTGCATGCAGGACTACACGCAGTTCGCGGCCCCCGGCTTTGCGGCCGTCAAGCTCAACCAGAGCGCCGCCAAGTACATTGTTCCCAACCACGCAAAGTGTTGCTTTGTTATCGTTCCAGACCGTCGCTGCGGGCCATTCCACAAATTTGGCAAAATTCAGCACATACGCTGACTTTACGTCGCCTTCTGACATGCCTTCCGCCCAACATGGCGCTAACCACGCCAGCAGCAAAATCAAGGAATAACGCTGGAACAAATTCATGCCTGATAAGCGCTCGGGAAGACGTTCATCGTGCATGAGGATGGCGCAACGCGCATGACCGTTGCGCTAGAATTTGCATTGCGCCTGCACCACAACTTCACGGCTCATATCCGGCAAGGGGGCGTGGTATGAATTCATGGGGGAAATGAATTCTGCTTTTTGATTGAATGCATTGTACAAGCCCAGGGTTAAATCCAGACCCTTGCTAAGCGCATTCGCCCAACTCAGCGTCACGTTGAGTAGCGGCGTGGCGTCAAAGTGCTGGAGTGTTCCTCCATTGCCCAGATCGGGGGCGACCAAACCCCAGCGCGGCCCAAGATAAACCAGCGAGGGGTTGAGCGATACGGCGGTTGATAATTTGTAGTGCAGATTAGCCGTCAGCTTATGGGAGGCGAAAGCCAGATTCATACTGCCGTCGGCGACCTGGCTGGCGTAAGGATCTTCCATCGCTTTCACAAAATTGGTATCGGTGCCCGCCGCGTTGTAATACGAATAAGTGATATCGGCATCTCCCCACTCTTTGCGTATCTTGTACTCGGTTTCCAGTCCGCGGGTATGAACCGTTTGCATGTTGGTAAGGATGAGGGTGTCAAACGTGGTGATGTCAAACAAGTTAATTGTAAACTGGGTATCGGCATTAATACGGTAGCCTGTCTCCATCTCCCAGGTGCGGGCCGTTTCCGCTTTCACCTGCGTTGGGGAAGGTTTCGCGGCATAACTTTCGATAGACGGCGCGCGATTGGCGTAACTGCCCATCAATTTGAAGTGCCAATCCCCCATGATTTTTGTATAACCCAGCCGTTCCGCCCGCAACAATCCCGCATGACTATGCTCGTCCATGCGTGCGCTGACTGTTATATCCCCCCAGGAGTTACGCGATAGCGCCTCGCCGTACAAGCTGCTGATATCGGTGCGCTCAAAAGGCAATTTCCGCAACGGGATCGGGCGCACCAGCCCCTTATATTCCTCGCTCAAATACTCCAGCCCCCCGGCAAAATTCCAGTCGGAACTGAACTCCCAGGCTATAGGCAGCTTGGTGTGCAAGCGGCTGAGCGAAGTTTCACTGGCGGTGCTGCCATCCGTTTTTACTGTTTTGCGCGGGTTCTCCTGCTGGTACAGCACACTCGGTGTCAATGCTATTTGTGCGTTCGCCTCATAACGATGTTGCATCAGTAACGAGTCGTTATAAAAATAATTCTTGTAATCCGCGGGACGTACAGTGTTTGCGGAACCGTCGCGATCATTGACTTGCGAGCTCTCGTGCAAATATCGGAGGTTGAAGTTGCCCGCCTGCAAGCCCGCATTTAAAAATCGGGGGTGAACCGCATTCGCGTTCGCCATGTTGAAGCTGCCGCCGTTGACATCCTGGTAGGTGCGGTCGCTGCGCAAGGCGCGGCCTGCGTGAGCCATCAGAGTCAATTTCACCGGCCCGTCCGCTCCCTTGCCGAGCATGAGGCTCGCATATTCGCGACTTTTGGCGCCGGAATCAGCGTAGCCGAGACCGGCGCCCGCGTGAACACCATCCAGCTCTTCCGCACTTTTGCTGGTAATGTTGATGACTCCGAGCAATGCGGTGCCACCGTATAGCGCCAATGCCGAACCGCGTATGATTTCGATACGCGCGATCTGCTCAACCGGAAAGCCTTGCCCGAAGTTGGCGCTGCCGTAGCGATGCTCGTTGATTTCTATCCCGTCAAGCAGCATCAATACACGTCCGTCCGAACCGATGTGCCCGCGCATGCCGAGGGCGATGCCATTATTGACGGTTACACGAAAATCCATACCGGGCACCAGTCGCAACACGTCTATCAGGTCGCGGGCGCCGCTATGGCGAATTTCTTCCCCGGTGATGACCGTGACTATGCCCGGCGTTTTGCGCTGGGAAAGCGCTTTGCGGGAAGAAACCGTCACCGGGATATTCATCAACTCTTCGAGTGACAAGTTATAAGGGTCAACCGCTGCCTGCGCCAGCGCGGGCAGCGCCAAAATCGACAGTGTTATGAGTTTGAGATTCGGCTTATTCATTGTATTGACCTTGAATTTCAACTGCATTAATAATTCAAACTAATACGCTTTAGATCCCAAGCGCTGCCATTCTTGTTCGGTGTCGCGGTATTTTTAATCCCGGAGGACAGCCAAGTTCATGCAGTTGCCTGCGGCGAGACTTCTGGCTGTTTTGAAGTGACGCAAATTTCCTAAACTCTGTAACAAGATTGTATTGTAGTCTTGTCGTGTTTGCTACACGGCATTGAAAATTAATTCCCATTGAAATCAATCTGATGTTCTTGGCACGGCAATTGCGAATATGAGTTCGTCATTACTCATGAGTGAATGCCATGCAAGCCAAGGACATAGCCGAGTTACTTAACGAACCGGCGTGCACACATAACACCAAGTCGAAGTCGGGCTGCGCGCGCCCCAAGCCGGGTTCGACAGCGGGAGGCTGCTCCTTCGATGGTGCGCAAATCGCGTTGTTGCCTATCGCCGACGTGGCGCATATCGTGCACGGCCCCATCGCGTGCGCGGGCAGCTCGTGGGACAACCGCGGCACGCGCTCTTCCGGCCCGACGCTGTATCGCATCGGCATGACCACCGACCTTACCGAGCAGGATGTCATCATGGGGCGCGGCGA
>CAZXDK010000076.1:0-12917 GCA_964639585.1 uncultured Gallionellaceae bacterium
TGAGCCCAGTAAAACAAGCACTGCACCCAGTAAGACCGGGTGTGAGGTGAAATAGGCGGCAGGGTCGATACGGATGAAACCCCCAAAAATTTCGGATGTGGAGCAGGAGAAATTTGCGGCTGAAGTGCGGGATTTGCAGCGCGCGGTAGTGGGCTTGCGTGCCGAGATGGAACGGGTGCAGGCTGCGGGCGAAGTCGCGGTGCAGGCGGTTAAACGGGAGGCCGCCCAGGAGGTGTCCCAGTTGAAAGCGGCTATTGCCGAATTGCGCGCTGAGCTGGAGAAGGCGCATATACAGCGCGAACAGGAAGTGCAGCGGGTGATAGCGGCCAATCAGGGCGAGGTGAACCAGTTAAGGAGCGTGGCCGAAAATTTGCGCCATCTGCTGGAAAAAAATCACATGGAAAGCGATGCCCGGGTGCAAGCGGCCCACGCCGAATCAGCCAATGAAATCGAGCAACTCAAAGCGATGGCCGCAGAATTGCGCCAGCAGCTTGAAATGGCGCAATTCGACAAAGGAAATGCGCTGCAGGCGGTGAAGCAGGAGGCGCGTTTGGAGATCGGGCAATTGCAGGAAACGGTCAGCGCACTGCGCCAGCAACTGGAGCTGAAAGGTCATCATTAAGTTTTTTCTCCCGGGCTAAAACAGATGAACCTAAAGCCTATTAACACCGATTAAAACAAACCATTACCCCGATACTTTATACTCGCGACCTTGGGTAATGCAGTCTCTGCGGATAGCGGCATGAAAATCTGCGTTAATCTGCGAAATCCGCAGATAGAACTGGGGGTTTTAGGATGAATGAGAAAGTAACAGAAAAAACCACCACCAGCGTCAGTCCAATGTCGCTGGCCATGGCGCAAAAAAGACGGATGCGCGAGGTGGAGTTGCTGTTGGACATTTCGCGCAAAATGTCGGCCATTGATTCGCTCGATACGGTGCTCAATGTGCTGGTCGAGATGACCACGGTGGAATTGAAGGCGGAGCGGGGCACGCTATTTCTCAACGACCCCGATACCAACGAGCTGTATTCGCGTGCGGCGATGGGCAATTTTCAGCGCGAGATTCGTATCCTCAACACCAGCGGCGTGGCGGGTTATGTGTTCACTTCCGGCCAGGGGGTGGTGATCCATGAGGCTTATTCGGACCCGCGTTTCAACCGCAGCATAGATGAGCAGACCGGCTTCGTCACCCGCAATATCCTGTGTGTGCCGATCAAAACCGCCAAGGGCGAAATCATCGGCGTGGCGCAAATCCTGAACAAGAAAAAGGGGCGCTTTAGCCATCATGACCTGGTGTTGTTCGAGGCGATGGTGGCGCAGGGCTCGCTGGCGCTGCAAAGCGCGCAGTTCATCGAACGTCTGGAAAATATCCGCAAGCAGGAGCTGGAGTTCATCAATATCGTGTCGGAGATGACGTCCGACATCAAGCTTGGTTCCTTGTTGCAAAAGGTGATGGGCGAGGCGACGCGGATGTTGAGCGCCGAGCGTTCGACGCTGTTCCTGCACGATGAGAAGACCAATGAGTTGTGGTCGGAAGTGGGGCAGGGACTGGAGTCATTGCAGATACGGCTGCCCAGCCATGTAGGCATCGCTGGCGCGGTGTTTCAGTCCAGCAAGACCATCAACATCCCTTACGCTTACGCCGACCTGCGCTTCAATCCGGCTTTCGACAAGAAGACCGGTTTCTTTACGCGCTCCATCCTGTGCGTGCCGGTGGTGAACAAGCACGGCAAGACGATAGGCGTGACCCAGGTGTTGAACAAACACGGCGGGCCGTTTTCGCAGGAAGACGAGGCGCGGCTGCGCGCCTTTACCGCGCAGGTGTCGATCGCGCTGGAAAACGCAAAGTTGTTCGCCGATGTGCAGGCGATGAAAAACTACAACGAGGCCATGCTGGAGTCCATGTCCAACGGCTTGATCACGCTGGACGCGAACGGAAAAATTGCCACGTGCAATGCGGCTTGCGCGCGCATACTCAAAATTCCGACCAGCGATATTTTGAACCGCACCGCCGCCGAATTTTTTACCGGTGAAAATGCCTGGGTGACCGAGAAGCTGCAACTGGTGATGGATACCGGCGTGCAGCAGACGATGGTGGACGCGCCGCTACAGGCAGGAAATGAAAAGCTGGCGGTCAATTTCACCGTGCAGTCGCTGTGCAATATCGACCAGAAACGCATCGGTTCGATGATCGTGATCGAGGATATCAGCAGCGAGAAACGTCTGCGTTCGACCATGTCGCGCTATATGGACCCCGGCATTGCCGACCGTTTGGTGGCATCGGGCGCGGAGTTGCTGGGCGGACAAAATGTTGAAGCGACGGTGATGTTCTCCGATATTCGCGGCTTTACCACACTCACCGAACAACTGGGCGCGCACGGCACGGTGACGCTGCTCAACGAATACTTCACGCTGATGGTGGATTGCATCCAGCAAGAGGAGGGGATGCTGGACAAGTTTATCGGCGATGCCATCATGGCCGCGTTCGGTATTCCGGTGGCGCATGAGGACGATGCCGACCGCGCGGTGCGCGCCTCCATCGCCATGATGGAAACGCTGAACAAATGGAACCGCCAGCGCGTTTCCGAGGGTAAATTGCCGGTCAATATCGGCATCGGCCTGAATACCGACATCGTGGTTTCCGGCAATATCGGCTCGAACAAGCGCATGGATTTCACCATCATCGGCGACGGCGTCAATCTCGCGTCGCGCCTGGAGTCGGCCTGCAAGCAATACGGCGTAAAAATCCTGATCAGCGAATTCACCATGCGCAAACTGCAAGGCACTTACCGGCAGCGCGAGATCGACCTGGTTGTGGTCAAGGGCAAAACCCAGCCGGTGGCCATCCATGAAATTCTGGCTTACCACACCAGGGAGAGTTTTCCCGGCATCGGCGAGGTGCTGGGGCTATTCAAGGATGGTCTGGGCGCCTATCGCGCGCGCAAGTGGGATGCCGCGATCAAGGTGTTCGGCGAATGTCTGGCGATCAACCCCAACGATAAACCCAGCCAGCTTTATGTCGAGCGCGCGCAATTCCTCAAACAAAATCCGCCGCCGGACGATTGGAGCGGGGTGTGGGTGATGGAGTCGAAGTAGCGGAAATTTAATCAGTCTGTAGGGTGCGCTTTGCGCACCATGGTGCATGGAATGCACCCTACGTGACTTCGCGGCTGAAGCCGCTCCTACGAAAACCGCCGCTGTTGTGGGAGTGGCTTCAGCCACGAATTCCTTGAGTCCCAGCTATCCCTGCAAAGTTGTTGCTACGAACGCTCCATCACCGCCGCAAAAAAGCCGTCCGTGTTGTGTTGTTGCGGCAGCAGTTGCAAATATTCGCCCATTTCCAAATTGATCTTCTGTTGCGCCAGCGCTATGCCTGCCGGTAGTAAAGTGAACTCCGGATGCTGCGCGAGGAATGCTTCCACGATGGCCTGATTTTCTTCGTGCAGCAAACTGCATGTCGCATACACCAGACGCCCCCCGGCTTTGAGCAGCTTGCTGGCGGAAGCGAGGATGGCGCTTTGTTTTTGGGTTAATTCCGCGACGCTTTGTTGCGACTGGCGAAATTTCAAATCGGGGTTGCGGCGCAGCGTGCCCAGGCCGCTACAGGGCGCATCGACCAGTACGCGGTCGATTTTGCCGGCGAGGCGTTTGATCTTGTTGTCGTTTTCGTGCGCGATGAGTTGCGGTTGCACGTTGCTCAAGCCGGAGCGTTTCAGGCGCGGCTTGAGGTTGGCGAGGCGTTTCTCCGAGACATCCCACGCATACAAGCGCCCCTGCGAGTTCATCATTGCGCCCAGCATGAGCGTCTTGCCGCCGGCGCCGGCGCAAAAATCCACCACCATATCGTTGCGTTTCGGTGCGAGCATAAGGCCCAATAACTGGCTGCCTTCATCCTGCACCTCGAATCTGCCGGACATGAAAAGCTGGCTGCGGTTGATCGCAGGCTTGCCGAAGATGCGGATGCCCAGAGGCGAGTAGGGCGTGGCGACGGCCTGCACCCCTTCGGCGCCCAGCGCTTGCAGCAATTCGTCGCGGTTGGCTTTCATGGTGTTCACGCGCAAATCCAGCGGGGCCGAAGTTTGCATGGATAAGCCCAATGCCAGGATTTCTTGTTCGCTGTGATGCGCGCGCAGTTTTTCGACTACCCATTCCGGCAATTCCGCCTGTATCGACAAAGGCAGTTCATCGGGTTGTATGCCTTTCACCTGCCCCAGCCAATCGGCCTCGTTGGCGCGCAGCAACGGTTCCAGTTCGCGCACGTTGTAGCCGCCAAAACGCACCCAATGCGACAAGGCCATACGGCGCGGCGTGGGTTTGTTGGCGGCCTTGGTCGGGTCGGGATAAGTGCAGGCATGTTCCAGAAACAGGCGATGGCGCAATATGCCGAACACGGTTTCGGCGACCAGAGCGCGTTCATTCGAGCCTATACGCTCGGCCTGAAAAAAATAGCGCAATGCGGTATCGGCGGGGTGTTCCAAAGGCAGGATGGCACGCAACGCCTGCATGACAAGGTCGAAACGGTATTCGGTGATGAGCATGATAGAGCCTGAGTAAGAATCAGTCGTTAGACTTTAGTCGGTAGTCGTTAGTTAAATCCAAACCCGCATGGCGGACAATGCCAGCTGGCGATTAACGACTGTTTTTTAAGGTGCGCAGTTTAACAGATGAGGGGAGACGCTAGTCGTTAGTTAAATCCAAACCCGCGCAATGGACTCCGCCAACTAACAACTAGAATCTAGAGACTAACGAATGCTCATTCGTCCGATACGCCTATGTCGGTGATGAGCGCTTCCCCGGCGATATTGCCGCTGCCGTCGATGTGGCGCATTTTCACCGGTAGCAGGCGATATTCCTGCGCGAACCAGATTTCCAGCCCCTCTTCGCGGTCTGCGTGCAGTTTGCGGAAGTGCACCGTTTGCAATGTCCCCATGGGTGTTTCAAGCGGTTCCGCAAAGGCGATTTCAAAGCGGTATTCCTCGTATTTTTTTCCCGTGCCGATATGGATAGAAACAATTTCCACCGGCTGTTTCATCGCCGGAAATTGGTACAGTATGCTCAGAATATCCTGCGCCTGTTGATGTAACCGGGCTGCACCGCCTCTGGAAAAGCGGATGGTGTCGTTGGCCCAGTCGAAGTCGGCGCGAGTGGTTTGTTTGCCGTTGCTGTCGGTAATCTCTTCGGTGAATGTATCCGGCTTTAAGATGTTGTATGTGGTCGTGCCGGAGCTGGTTTGCGTCATATGATAGCTTTTGAGCAAACGCGCGAATCCCGTCGTTTTAACATCGGAGGTGAGTGTGTAGCGGCCATCGATAATTTCCAGGGCATGGTCGGCCTCGCCTATCTTTATCCCTTCCTGCCCATAATAGACGTTGAAATGGAGTCGGGCGTGTTTGGGGAGCGGTGGGCGTTGCGCTTGGGCCGGGGCGGCCTCAGTGAGCACGGGCGGCGGGGCAGGTTCGTCCGCGATGGGAGCGCTTGCCGGTTGCGGTACGCTTGCTGCAACCGGCGCGCTTTCCGCAACGGGGGGCTCAGGCAGGGAGGGTACTGCCGGCTGTGGTTGGGGGCGCGCTTGGGGTTTGGGTGGGGAGAGTTTTGCGGATGTTTTGGGTAAGGGTTCAAGTCTTGCGATGAGCGGCGGCAGTTTCTTTTCATGCCGGGGGAGCTGTATTTCGGGTAACCATAAAGCCAATGCGTGCAGCAATGCGGATAGCGCGATGGCGAAGACGATACGGCGGGTAGGCGTGGTCAGGAATTTTGTCACGACGAGTAGTCGGTGTAACCCGGAACGCGGAAATTTAGCTCAGCGCTGGTGAAATCAGAGCGGTGCTGGGTTGTTCCAGACGGTTGGAGGCAACGTTTCCATCTTTATCCAGCCAGACCTGATTTTGACAAAGCCAACGCAAGGCTTGCTGATAAATGCGATGCTCTTCGTGCAGCACCCGGGCGGATAGTGTCTTCACCGTGTCGTTGTATAAAACCGATACGGCGGCCTGAATGATGATGGGGCCGCCATCCAGTTCGGAGGTGACGAAATGCACCGTGCAGCCGTGGATTTTTACGCCATCCTGCAAGATGCGTTCGTGGGTGTTGATGCCGGTGTAAGCCGGCAGCAGCGAGGGATGGATGTTGATGAGGCGGCCCGCGTAATGATCCACGAAAGGGGGGGTGAGGATGCGCATGAAACCTGCCAATACAACGAAATCGGCTTGGTGGGCGTCTATGGTTTGTGCCAGTGCGGCATCAAACGCGGCGCGGTCGGCATAATCCTTGTGCGGCACGACAGCGGTGGCGATACCGTGCGCTTGGGCAATTTCCAACCCTGGTGCATCGGCGCGGTTGCTGATAACGGCAACGATCTGGCAGGGCAGCTTTGCTTCCAGCAGCGCTTGCATGTTGCTGCCGCGACCGGAAATGAGGATGACGATTTTTTTCATTGAGTATCCGAAAACTATTTGTCCGCAGATTGCGCAGATGGACGCAGATTAAAATCCAAAACGGTATTTATGCTCGTATGTGGCTATGAGGTTTTGCCGTTCAATCTGCGTAATCTGCGGATAGGTTGGTTTTACTTAACTTGTGTTTGATGCTCGTCGCCGTTGCGTGCGCGAATGACACCGATGCGCGATACGGTTTCGCCGGCTGTCTGCAAATGCTTGACCGCCGCATCCGCATCCGCTGCCGCCACGATCACCACCATGCCGATACCGCAGTTGAAGGTGCGGAACATTTCCTGTGCTGCCACATTGCCGCCTTCTTGCAGCCAGTTGAACAGCGCAGGTCTTTGCCAGGTGTTGCTGTCGATGTCGGCCACCACGTTGGCGGGCAACACGCGCGGCACGTTCTCGGTGATGCCGCCGCCGGTGATGTGCGCCATGCCTTTGACGGTGAGCTGCTGCATCAGGCTCAATAGCGGTTTCACGTACAGACGCGTCGGAGCCATGATGCAGTCGGCCAGCGAGCGCTCGCCGTCGAACTTGGCGTTCAGGTTGGGATGCGAGCGTTCGATGATCTTGCGCACCAGCGAGTAGCCGTTGGAGTGCGCGCCGTTGGAAGCCAGACCCAGCACCACATCGCCCGCCACAATATGCTCGCCGGTGATGATTTTGGATTTTTCCACCACGCCCACAGCGAAGCCCGCGAGGTCGTATTCGCCCACCGGGTACATGCCCGGCATTTCGGCGGTTTCGCCGCCGATCAATGCGCAGCCGGATTGTTCGCAGCCGTAGGCGATGCCTTTGATGACTTCGGTGGCCGCGGGCACATCGAGTTTGCCGCAGGCGAAATAGTCGAGGAAGAACAGCGGCTCCGCGCCCTGCACCAGAATGTCGTTCACGCTCATGGCGACGAGGTCGATGCCGACGGTGTCGTGTCGGTTCAATTCAAAAGCGAGCTTGAGTTTGGTGCCTACGCCGTCGGTGCCGGACACCAGCACGGGCTCTTGGTATTTCTTGGAAATTTCGACCAGACCGCCGAAACCGCCGATGCCGCTCAATACTTCGGGGCGCATGGTGCGCTTGGCATAAGGTTTGATGTTTTCGACCAGTTGGTCGCCCGCGTCGATGTCGACGCCTGCGTCGCGGTAGGAAAGGCTGTTGGTGGGCTGGCTCAAGTTGAGTTCTCGCTATGGGATAGGTTAAAGTGCCGTACGTTTTTCTGCGCGGATTCTACCCGAAATGACTGGGCTTTGGACATGACACAACTGTTGCTGGGAATTGCACCCGAATGGAATCCCTCATTGGATAACTTTGTTGCGGGACGCAATGTGGAGTTGCTTTCCGCTTTGCGCCATGCGCTAGCCAATAGCGCGGGAGAGCGCGGATTGTATATTTGGGGGGCGGCGGGCGGGGGCAAGAGTCACTTGCTACAAGCCGCCGTGGCACAGGCAAGACTGGGTGGACAGACCGCGGTGTATGCCTGTGGTGCGGTGCCGGACATCGCGCAAATCGTGGCGGTGGATGATGTGGAAAAACTCGATGTCGCGGCGCAGGTTGCGCTGTTTGCGCTGTATAACGCGATGCGTGAAAGGGCGGGGATGTTGCTGGTGAGCGGATCGGCGGCGCCTGCCCATCTGCAATTGCGCGACGATCTGCGCACCCGTCTGGGCTGGGGGCTGGTGTATCAAGTCCACGCTTTGAACGACGGGGAGAAAACGCAGGCGCTGCACCAGCATGCGCGCGCGCGCGGTTTCGAGTTGCCCGACGAGGTGGCGCATTACCTGCTGCGCCATGGTCGGCGTGACCTGCCTTATCTGTTGCGGGTGCTGGAAGAGCTGGATGAACATTGCCTGCGCCTGAAGAAACGCGCGGCGACAGTGCCGCTCTTAAAAGAAGTGATGCGCTCCGAATAGAGAGCTCGGATAGTCCAGATACTTCGGTCTGGATGTCAATAAATCAGATTTGATCCTCAAGTGGTTTTTCTTGCCGCGTAAAGGCTGTCAGACGGTCTTTACGAAAATTTTCCGGCACATTAAAGCAAACGCTTTTATCTGTAACGACTCGGTAACAGAGACTTGTTATTTTGACCAATCATTTGGTTCTGCACCCATTCTGAAAACGAAAAAGACGGCGCCGAACCCGAAGTCACACCGGTCGATGCAGTATTTAACTCTTGGGTTTTAATGGGATGAGCGGAATGGACAAAAAGTTCATAACAGCATTTTTGCGGGTGGCAATGTTTGTACTGCTCTCGCCGTCTGCCATCGCCGACCTTGTTTTGCAATCCGCTTTGTCTACAGCCGCGCAGGTGATGCAGGTGTCCGGGCGGGGGGATGCGGTGCGTATCGTGCTGAATAATCCGGCTGCAGAGTTTGGCTTTACCCCGTTCAAGTTTGTTATTGGCGTGCCTTTATCGGCATATAGAGGGGGATGATGGTGGAATACATAATCAGTGCGTTATTGGGAGGAGGGCTCAGTGTGTTCGCCACGTTTGCTTTCCTTAATTTTCGCCATGCCAAAGAATTGGGGCGGATTGAGGCTGAGCATAATTCCAGATTTTCTGCCGAGAGAGACAGCAATACACGTCTGCATGAGGCGGTCGCCGATAGCAAGGCAGCCAGAGAGCTTGCTGAATCTGAAAACATTTCGTTGCAGGCCAGAGTTGCAGAGTTGCATGCGGAGAAAGGGCAATTGGACGGGGATGTTGCCGACCTCCACGACAGGATTGAGCAGATTCATCGGGAAACGCCGGCTGTACACGAAGATCTCCGGGCCGAGCTGTTAAGCAAGATGAAAGAGTTGTCGGATGAAGCCGCACGACTAAAAAATGTGGCCGTGACGTTTGAGCATTGGCACGAAGAAATGAACACCCTGATGGAGCAGAATCGCTATATGCATACCAAAAATCAGGAGTTCGCGTCCATCGTCAAGCATGTGGTCATCGTTGCCTTGAATGCGTCTATTGAGGCCGCGCGGGCAGGTGAATCGGGGCGCGGCTTTGCTGTCGTTGCCGATGAGGTGAGGGCGCTCGCGGGGCGGTCTGAAACGCTCTCTTCGGATTATGGCAAAAGCCTGCACCAGAACGATTTGATCACCACGGTGACGTTTCAGGATATTCAAGCGGGAGGGAAGATGATGATGGCGGCGATCAGCGCAATGGATTCGAAGATCAGTCAATTGCGTACAACTCTTAACTAGGCGGTCAGCGTGATAAGTCAGCGGGCCAAACAGGGGATAGATTATATTTTCGCCAAGTCGGTCAAGGCGAATCTTGCGCTCGCATCTGGAGATGTTTGCGATATTCAGATGTTATCCGGGAATAAAAGCGGGGAATTTTCGGAAAAGAACATCGTTGTTTTAACGATTACCTCGTTTTTGTTCAGAGTGTTGACCATATTCCACGTGGACGAAGATGCCGCAACGCGAAATTACTTCCTCAAGGAGGGGAGCGATAAAACCTTTTTAGAGGTTTTTTCGGAGATAGGGAATCTGTGTGTCGGCTCCATGAACCGGGATTTGCTGCGCCATTTTCCACACTTGGGAATGTCGACCCCCTATACCTTGGATAGTCGCTGTATCCAGTTTATAAATGAACTGAACCCGGCTCATTTGTCTCGTCACGCCATTACGATTAACGATGCTGTCCGTCTTCAGGCGACGCTTTGTATGTGTGTATATGCGCCTATAGATTTTGTTGTGGACAGATCGGCAGTCGAAGAAGAAACCGGCGGGCTGGAGTTGTTTTAGAGATTTTCCCAATATACAAGAGAGATAGATTAATGACCGATATGCTGGTTAGTAAGGTGCTGGTGCTCGATGACAGTCAGGAGCATAGTCAGGCAATCAAAGAGTTTTGCGACGCCAGCAATCTCGTGGCGCTGAAAGTTCGCAAGAATCGCCTGATGTCAGTGTTGCAGTCAAACATTGACCTGGGGGCCATTCTTTATTCCGAAAATTACGGCGGCTCCGCGGAGGAGAATGCGCAGATTGCGTTGAAGATACATACCATACGCCCCGAGTTGCCTATCATTCTTCGGCGCGAAAGCTGGGCGACGCTGGACGATGTGCCGGGTACCTTGCGGCGCTTGTTCTGCGCCGCTTACGTCGCCAGCGATATGGCCGGTTTGCGCAGAGTGATAGACGAATATATCTTCAGTCTGGTGTACCCGAATGCATTGGTGCGCGGCATTTCGGAGATTACCGAAACGGTGCTTGCCGGCCAATTTAAGACCTTGACCATCTCCTGGAACACGCCGTATATCGTGCGTGACCGCGTTATCTTCGGCGAAGTGTTCAGTTTGATTCCACTGGAGAGCACTTGGTGCCGCGGTTATATGATGTTACAAACGGAGGAGGAGCCGCTGCTTGATTTGCTGGATCGTTACCGCCCTTCCGATGAAAGCGCGAACTTCCGCTCAGTGAATAGCCTGCTGGGTGAAATTACCAATTTGATCTGGGGGGCTTTCAAAAATCGCTACATAGGAGATGCCGCAGCCTGTTCTGGCAGCCAGATTCAAGTGCCGCTGGTGGTTAACCACAAACACAAATACATCTCGTTCGGTACGGAGAATCCTCAGTTGTGCTTCCTGTACACGCTGGTAGACGAAAATTCCGGCCATAAGGTAAGGATCTATCAGCGCTTTATTTTCAATCTCAACTGGTCGCCGGAGGATTTTAAAGAAATCGCGCACGACGTTGAGGAATTGGTCGATTCGGGCGAGTTGGAATTATTTTAGTAACTATTTGAGGAAGAAGGAAATGGCAAAAATTCTTGTTGTGGATGATTCGAGCACCGTGCGTGACGAGGTGGCCGGTTTTTTGACCAAGAGCGGTCTGGACGTGGCGACTGCGGTGGACGGCAAGGACGGGCTGGCTAAAATGAAAGCCGACTCCGCAATTAAGCTTGTGATCAGCGATGTCAATATGCCCAATATGGATGGTTTGACGATGGTCGAAAAAATCCGTGGCGAACTTGGCAATGGCACGGTCAATATCATCATGTTGACTACCGAAAGTAGCCCGAGCATGAAAGAGCGCGGCAAGGCGGCGGGTATTAAAGGCTGGATCGTTAAGCCCTTCAAGGGGGAGGCTGTGCTCGAAACATTCAAGAAACTGGCCGCCTGAGCTACGGGAAGTTGGCGGAAAGGTTGTAGCCGCGCCTTGATTTTAAACACGGCTACAAACATAAGAAGCCGGGTATTGCTATGATGCATGCTTGGCTGTTGGGCTTTGGGAGAGTGAAGTGAATTTGGTTTTGTTTGATTTGGATAATACTTTATTGAGCGGGGATAGCGACTTCGAGTGGTCGCAGTTTTTGATCGAGCAAGGGGTGCTGGATCGCGAGTTGTTCGAAGCCAGAAATTTGGCGTTCTACCAGCAGTACAAGGCGGGGACATTAGATATACAGGAATTTCTGGATTTTCAATTGAAGCCGCTGTCTCGTCACGCCCGCAGCGTATTGGATGCGTGGCATGCGGAGTTTATGTGCATCAAAATCCGCCCGATGATGGGCGCGCGCGCGCGCGCGCTGGTGGCGAAACATCGTGATGCGGGCGATATTTGCGTAATCATTACCGCGACCAATAGCTTTGTGACTTTGCCCATCGCTAATGAATTCGGCGTGGAATATTTGATTGCAACTGATCCTGAGCAAAGCAACGGAGAGTTTACGGGCGGGGTTGCGGGCGTGCCCAGTTTTCGCGAAGGCAAGGTTATACGTCTGGAGAGCTGGATGGCTGAACGCGGCTGGAATTGGTCAAGTTTTACCGACACCATGTTTTATAGCGACTCCCTCAACGACCTGCCTTTGCTATCCAAAGTAAAAAATCCGGTGGCGGTTGATCCGGACGATACGCTACGCAAACATGCGGAGCTGCATGGATGGGCGATCATTTCCCTGAAATGTGCTTGAGGCGCGCTTGTATTTTTGAATCTCCCCCGGTGTTTTTCATGGGACAAAGCGAAATTTCAATTTTTTTGCAGATCGCATTTGACAGGGGGGGGTGTTTTATGGATAATCGCGGGCTCGTTTTTGGAGGGGTGGCCGAGTGGTTAAAGGCATCAGACTGTAAATCTGACCTCTTAGAGTACGAAGGTTCGAATCCTTCCCCCTCCACCAGATTTTGTAGTGTATGCAGGTTCTTAAGTAGTTGACTGGGAAGTGGCAATCGCAAGATGAATTGCGATTGTTGGTTGGGAATGTCATGCGGGTGTAGCTCAATGGTAGAGCTGAAGCCTTCCAAGCTTATGACGAGGGTTCGATTCCCTTCACCCGCTCCAGTTTGGTTGCTTGCCCATGTGGCTCAGTGGTAGAGCACTCCCTTGGTAAGGGAGAGGTCGCGAGTCCGATTCTCGCCATGGGCACCATTTATTAGCTTTTATTGTTATTAACGTTTGACATTGATCAAGGAAAAATCATGGCAAAGAGCAAATTTGAACGTACGAAGCCGCACGTAAACGTGGGCACGATTGGTCACGTTGACC
>CAZXDK010000077.1:0-12741 GCA_964639585.1 uncultured Gallionellaceae bacterium
TGGCGCGGCGGTCGCGGCATTCTGGAAAACATCATTCCTTCTTCCACTGGCGCTGCCAAGGCTGTGGGCGTGGTGATTCCTGCGCTGAACAAGAAGCTGACCGGCATGGCATTCCGCGTACCGACCTCCGACG
This sequence comes from uncultured Gallionellaceae bacterium, assembly GCA_964639585.1. GTDB lineage: Bacteria > Pseudomonadota > Gammaproteobacteria > Burkholderiales > Gallionellaceae > PALSA-1006. Next base: position 134 of record CAZXDK010000077.1, read on the forward strand.
TGTCCGTGGTTGATCTGACCGTAGAGCTGAACAAAGAAGCGACCTACGACCAGATCGTTGCCGCCATGAAGGCTGCTTCCGAGAACGGTCCGCTGAAGGGCGTGCTGGGTTTCACCAACGACAAGGTGGTATCCACCGACTTCCGCGGTTGCGTCAATCCATCCATTTTCGATGCGGATGCCGGTATCGCACTGGATCCGACCTTCGTTAAGGTCGTAGCTTGGTACGACAACGAATACGGTTACACCTGCAACCTGATGCGTTTGGTTCGTCACATCGCCAAGTAATTCAAAGTAACAAGGGCTGGCGCTGCCAGCCCTTTCAGTATGTCAAAGGAAAAATCATGTCCGTTATCAAAATGACCGATTTGGCCCTGAAGGGCAAACGCGTCTTAATCCGTTCCGATCTCAATGTGCCCGTCAAAGACGGCAAAGTGACTTCCGATGCGCGCATCACCGCGTCGATGGCAACCATCAATGCCGCACTCAAAGCCGGCGCAAAAGTAATGGTGACTTCCCATCTGGGACGCCCCGAAGAAGGTGTGTATTCCGAAGAAAACTCGCTTAAGCCAGTCGCCGACGTTATCGGCCAAAAACTGGGCAAGCCTGTGCGCCTGATTAAAGACTGGGTAGACGGCGGCTTCGACGTTGCCGAAGGCGAACTGGTATTGCTGGAAAACTGCCGCTTCAACAAGGGCGAGAAAAAGAGCCTGGACGAAACCGCCAAGAAATACGCTGCCCTGTGCGACGTGTTCGTGATGGACGCATTCGGCACCGCGCACCGCGCCGAAGCATCGACTCACGGCGTGGCGAAGTTCGCGCCCGTTGCAGCCGCGGGTATCCTGCTGACCGAAGAACTGGAAGCACTGACCAAAGCGTTGCTGAACCCGGCACGCCCGATGGTTGCCATCGTGGGCGGCTCCAAGGTTTCCACCAAATTGACCGTGCTGGAATCGCTGTCCGAGAAGTGCGAGCAACTCGTGGTAGGCGGCGGTATCGCCAACACCTTCCTCAAGGCTGCGGGCAAGAAGGTCGGCAAGTCGCTGTGCGAAGATGATCTCGTGCCGACAGCCCAAGCGCTGATGAGCAAGATGTCCAAGCGCGGCGCGACCATCCCCATCGCGGTGGATGTGGTGTGCGGCAAGAAATTTGACGCCAACGAACCCGCCGTGCTGAAAGACGCGGGCGCGGTTGCCGACGATGACATGATTTTCGACATCGGCCCGAAGTCCGCGCAGGAGCTGGCCGACATCATCATGAAGGCGGGCACCGTGGTATGGAACGGCCCGGTCGGTGTGTTCGAGTTCGACCAGTTCGGCGAAGGCACCAAGACCATCGCCAAAGCGATTGCCGAAACCAAGGCATTCACTCTGGCGGGCGGCGGCGACACCATCGCGGCGATTCAGAAATACGATATTTACGACAAGGTGTCGTACATCTCCACCGCTGGCGGTGCATTCCTTGAGTTCCTCGAAGGCAAAACTTTGCCTGCCGTGGAAATTCTGGAACAACGTGCTGCAAAACAATAACCGTTAGGAAATCATGCTGCGTAGAACAAAAATAGTAGCAACCCTGGGCCCCGCAACCAACGACCAGCAATCGCTGGAAGCGATCATCCGCGCCGGAGTGGATGTCGTGCGCATGAACTTCTCGCACGGCACCGCGCAAGACCACATGAAACGTGCCGAGATTGTGCGTGCAGCTGCCACGGCAGCAGGACGCACCGTCGGTATTCTGGCCGACTTGCAAGGCCCGAAGATTCGCGTGCGCAAGTTCGAGAATAACAAAATCGTCCTGAACCCGGGCGACACCTTCACGCTCGATGCGGAGTGGAGCGAGCTGGGTAATCAGGAGCGTGTCGGCCTTGATTATAAAGAGTTGCCTAACGACGTCGTCAAAGGCGATGTACTGCTGTTGAACGACGGTATGTTGGAGTTTGATGTAACCGAAGTCAACGGCTCGCAGGTTATCTGCAAAGTCGTGCGCGGGGGGGAGTTATCCAACAATAAGGGCATCAATCGCAAAGGCGGTGGATTAACTGCACCAGCCTTGACCGATAAGGACAAAGAAGACATTAAGACAGCAGCGTTAATCCATGCTGATTACTTGGCGGTTTCGTTTCCGCGATCAGCCGATGATATGCACTTGGCCCGTCAATTGATGAAGGAGGCCGGTGGGAAAAGTCTGTTAATGGCAAAAATTGAACGTGCGGAAGCTATTCCGGTGCTGGCCCAAATCATAGACGCATCAGATGCCATTATGGTCGCGCGCGGAGACCTGTCGGTTGAAGTTGGCGACGCGGCAGTGCCTGGTTTGCAGAAACGCATGATCAAAATGGCGCGTATCAGTAATAAATTAGTAATCACCGCAACGCAAATGATGGAGTCAATGATTAACAATCCGATTCCTACGCGTGCAGAAGTTTCAGACGTAGCCAATGCAGTGTTGGATGGCACGGATGCGGTGATGCTATCGGCGGAAACTGCGGTTGGTGAATATCCTGTCGAAACTATTGAGGCTATGGTTCGCATTTGTACCCAGGCCGAAAAAGAATTGGAAGGAAGCGCGACAGATCACCGGCTTGAGCACAACAAATTCAATCGTGTTGACCAATCCATTGCGATGTCGGCGTTGTATGCCGCCTCGCATTTCAAAGTCAAGGCCATCGTTGCACTGACCCAATCCGGCTCAACCGCCCTTTGGATGTCACGCGTGAACGCAGGAGCTCCAATTTTTGCATTGACTCCAACCAAAGGTACCTTAAGCAAGGTGACATTGTTCAGCGGTGTTCACCCTGTTGCATTCCACCCCACTTCTAAAGATCCATCGGCTACGCTGATCGAAGCGGAAAATGAATTGCTTAAGCTGGGCCATGTTGAAGACGGCGATTTAATTGTAATGACAATCGGTGAGGCAATCGGAAGAAGCGGTCATACCAATACACTGAAAATCGTGCGGGTCGGAGATCATCACAAAGAATAGTTTGGTATTTGAAGTGATAAATTAAATCGTAGTTTTTTGTTATTTTAATAAGTGAGGAGAAGAAAATGGCACTCGTATCGTTGCGTCAACTACTAGACCATGCCGCTGAAAACAGCTACGGCTTGCCCGCGTTCAATGTCAACAACCTTGAGCAAGTAAAAGCAATTATGGAAGCGGCGGATGAAACCAACAGCCCTGTCATCATGCAAGGCTCCGCCGGTGCGCGCAAATACGCGGGAGAGCCGTTCCTGCGCCACCTGATCGAAGCTGCGGTTGAAATGTATCCGCACATCCCCGTGGTTATGCACCAAGACCACGGCGCATCTCCTGCCGTATGTATCAACGCCATCAAATCCGGCTTCTCCAGCGTGATGATGGACGGCTCGCTGATGACCGACGGCAAGACACCTTCTTCTTTCGAATACAACGTCAACGTGACCAAGAGCGTGGTTGATATGTCCCACGCGGTCGGCGTTTCCGTCGAAGGCGAATTGGGCTGCCTGGGTTCTCTGGAATCCGGTCACGGCGAAAAAGAAGACGGCCACGGCGCTGAAGGCGTGCTGAGCCACGACCAACTGCTGACCGACCCGAACGAAGCCGCCGAATTCGTCAAGCTGACTCAGGTTGACGCACTGGCTATCGCCATCGGCACCAGCCACGGCGCGTACAAGTTCACCAAGCCGCCCACAGGCGACACCTTGGCAATCAGCCGTATCAAAGAGATCCACGCGCGTATCCCCAACACCCACTTGGTGATGCACGGTTCTTCTTCCGTTCCGCAAGAATGGCTTAAGATCATCAACGAATTTGGCGGCCAAATGCCACAGACTTACGGCGTTCCAGTTGAAGAAATCGTTGAAGGCATCAAGCACGGCGTGCGCAAGGTAAACATCGACACCGACCTGCGTATGGCCTCGACGGGTGCTACCCGTCGCTACTTGGCACAAAACCCCAAGGACTTCGACCCGCGCAAGTTCCTGGCCGAAACCACAAAGGCCATGAAGGCGATCTGCAAGGCACGCTACGAAGCCTTCGGTTCCGCAGGCCAAGCCGGCAAGATCAAGCCGATCGCGCTGGATGCAATGGCAATGCGTTACATCAAGGGTGAGTTGAACGCGATTGTGAAGTAATCATCGCGTCAGGCAGCAAACAAAAAAGCGACCTTCGGGTCGCTTTTGTCTTATACCAAAACGAAAATTATCCTTGGTTGCCGTTTGCTACTGAGCGATGCAGCGATAGCACAGGCATTGCGCAGAATCTGCCCTTATGGTGGCCCCCAAATTTCGGCAATGCGAATTGGTGGGCACAGCACGAACTCATACTCCACCAAAATGCATCAAATGGCGGGTAGCAATCACCCTTGGATGACCTGTTCCACCGCCCCGATGCGCGCTTCGCGGATTTTTTCCGCGATCAGATTTTTGTTGGCACAGGCGCGCGCGATATCACCGGCATTAACCGCCTGTGCCGCACGCGCACAGCGCAGCATGTATTCCGACTGGGGATAAGCGTCGTGCTCGTGTCCGGTGCGCCCGTGGGCATCCGATTCGCAGGCTAACAGTATCTGCGCGAAGCGCTCCGGTTTGCGCCACAGGTCACAACTGTCGAATAGCTTGACAATGGTCTCAGGACGCAGCTCACGCGCTTTGTGTACGTGGCTGTGGTACTGAGCCACGAGCAAGCCAAGGTCGCGGCAGTCGCCGGGCACGCGTAGGCGCTCGCTCATCTTCTGCAACAGATCGACGCTACGCTGTTCGTGACCGATATGGCGCGGCAGCGTGTCTTCGGGCGTGGTGGCTTTGCCGAGGTCGTGCGTGAGCGCGGCGAAACGCACTTCCAAATTACGGTCATGTTTCGCGGCATCGTCGATCACCATCATTACGTGGATGAAGCAGTCGATCTCGGGATGGTAATGCGCGGGCTGAGGGATGCCGTACAGCGCTTCCACTTCGGGCAATATTTTTTTCAGCGCGCCGCACTCGCGCAGCGTGGTGAAGAAACGCGAGGGCTGTTTTTCCATGAGGCCACGCGCGAGTTCCTGCCACACGCGCTCGGCCACCAAGGCGTCAACTTCGCCCTTGTCAACCATGCTTCGCATCAACGCCAAGGTTTCCGGCGCAAAGTTAAAACCGAAGCGTGCAGCGAAACGCGCGCCGCGCAAGATGCGCACCGGGTCTTCGGTAAACGCACCACTTACGTGGCGCAAGATGCCTGCTTTAAGGTCGGCTTGACCACCATAGGGGTCGATGAGCTTGCCGTCGGCATCCTGTGCGATGGCGTTGATGGTGAAGTCGCGCCGCAGCAGGTCTTGTTCCAGCGTAACGTCGGGCGAGGTGTATACGGTGAAGCCCTTGTAGCCCAGCGCCACTTTGCGTTCGGTGCGCGCGAGCGCATATTCCTCGTGCGTTTGCGGGTGCAGGAATACGGGAAAATCGCTGCCCACGGGCTTGAAGCCGCGCGCTTCCATCTGCTCCGGTGTACTGCCCACGACCACCCAGTCGTGATCCTGCACAGGCAGACCTAGCAAGCGGTCGCGCACTGCGCCGCCGACACAGTAGATTTTTGGGGAGGCGGTGTTCAAAGCGTCCCCGCCACAAAAGACGCCAAACCCGTCCCCTCTTGCTTTGTTCTGCAGGGGGCAATGGAAGATGTGCTGTGCCATCTCCCTCTTTGCCTAAGCCTGTCCTGAGCCAGCCGAAGCGAGGGAGCTGCAAGGAAGCCGGAAAATGTGTTTAATTCACTTCTCATCGGGAACCGGTTTTTGATTGTCGGAAGTTTTGCCGTCGATCATGCCCAGACGTTGCTTGAGCGAGAGGGCGGGTTTACCAAACAATCTGGAATAATATACGGTATTGCTCATTACTTTTTTGACGTAATCGCGGGTTTCGTCAAACGGGATGGTTTCGGCATAAATCGCGCCTTCCAGCGGTTTGTCGCCACGCCAGCGCCGCGCACGTCCCGGCCCGGCGTTATAAGCCGCAGACGCCATCACCGCGTTGTTGTCAAACGAAGACAACACATTTTTCATGTAATACGTACCCAACTTCAGGTTCACCTCGGTCTCATGTATGAGTGCTTTACGGTAGTCGCGCATGCCCATCTTTTTTGCGATCCATTGCGCCGTGGCGGGCATAATCTGCATTAAACCTGCCGCACCGACATTCGATTTGGCTTTGGTGGCAAAGCGGCTTTCCTGACGCATCAAACCATAGACCCATGCTTCCTCCAGACCGTGTTCGCGCAAACGCCCCTGCAGGCTGTCCCGATAAGGGGCGGGATAACGCAGATTGAAATCATGCAGTGCAGTCGTGCGGTCGGCGGCACTGATGGAGCGGTCATACATTGCATTGCGCCGCGCAACTTCAGCCGCCACCAACAGCGATCTATCGTCGAATTTGCGCAATGTCCATGCCCATTCCTTGGACGCATCACCACGCAATTCCATTTTGTATAAAGTGATGGCGCGCTGAACTCCGGGAAGGGACTGCATCCAGTTTAGTTCTTCCTTGCTGGGCTGATAACTTGTGGTGACGATGCCCGCAGCTGGCGTGGCTCCCAATTCCTCCGCGCCAAGCTGCCCGTAGAAGTTGTATTCCTTGCTTAATTCGGTGAACATCACTCCTGCTTCTGCAGGATGACCCAATGCTTTCAGTGCGCGGCCCTTCCAATAGCGCCACGCGCCTTCCTGTTGTTGTTGCGGTGGCATGGCAGCGATACTTGCCAGTACTTCGTGCCAGTCCAGCGCACGCAAAGCGGCACGGGCGCGCCAGGCCGATTGTGTTTCATTCAACGGCGCATCCCCGGCTGATTTGTACCATTCCAATGCACGCGCATGCAAGGAACGGGCAGCTTCATAACCCAGCCAGCCGAAAAAATAGTGCTGTTCCGCTTCAGGAAAATCCTTGGCTATTTTTATCCATTGTGTATAGGCCAGATCGGGCAGGTGCTTGGCTAAACGCAGCAATGCAAATAGCGCAGTCATGCGCTGTGCGTCATTGTTTTTGTTCAACTTGAGCTTGGCAAGGTAGTGCTCTGGATCGGATGCGGCTCGGTCCAGTTCGTTGGACGGAAAAGAATATTTTTTGGGTAATTTTGCAGCGAGTTGCTTTGCCAATGTAACGTTGCCGGATTCCAGCGCCAGACGCATACGCGCCCAGATGTCCTGCTCATTGATGATGCCTTTATTGATCGCCGCTTCAAACAAGGTGGCGCAACTTTCCGGTTGTCCCACACCGCTAAACCATTTGCTGCGGGCTTCGCGCAAAGCACCCGCTTCGTCGGACAGTTGTTTTTGTTGCAAGGCATAACAGTTTAGTTCATGGTCTGCGTTGAGCAAGTGCGGATACTCCGCTGCAAATGTTTCCCAGCGTTGCTGTTTACCCAAGTGTTTGAGCCACTCGCCGCGAAACTGATCGATTACTGGTGTGTCGTCGGTGCGGGACAAAAATTGTTTGATCACCGAATCATCGGTATCGTCCCAATGCAGCCGCAACTGGTAATAGCTCAGGTAAGGCTCCAGTGGGGAGTTTTTCAGCCGCGGCGCGATTTTATCCAGCTTGATCGCATTGCCCTTGCGAAACGCATCGCGTGCAGCGAGGAAGTCCTCCTCTTGATTTGCCGCCGCAAGCGCGGGGAACAGCAGGCATGCCAACAGTAAGAACTTCATCAGAATCGCATCCCAGTTACGCTGTTCAAAAAATTTGTTCACGCCGTATGGAAAATATTGAACGGTGCGGGTGCTTATCCAAACCAGCGCAGAAAACCTAAATCAAATACATTGATATATTAATTTTTGTTGTATTGATCAATGGCTTTCTTGAAAGCTTGCGCTTGGGGACTAAGCTTATTTTCAGGAGTTTTTGAGGCAGCAGATGTGACTGGAGCAACAACTGCGCTTGCGGCAGCTGGTGCAACGGCAGATGCGCTAACGGGCGGGCGCAGCTGCTCTTCTATGGTAGGAGAAATTTTCATTTTCATCTGCATCGGGGTTAAGTTTTGAATGATCTTCGTCACTTTTTCACTCTGGTTCCTGAGTTGTTCATCCTGCATGGTTTTTTCATGTGCCATCGCCGCCCTGAGTTTTTCAATTTCACCTTTGGATGCCGACAAGCTGGCGCTTAAGCCTTCAATTTTCGCGGCAGCTTTGTTGAGCTGCTCCTGACTGGAATTATTTTCAGTAACGGCTAGGACAGCAATAACCAGCGCCACAACGGCAATGACGGGCGCCAGACCGAGCATGACGTAATGACCAAGCAGCGCCAACTTTTGACGCATCACGATTGTTTTGGATGGGGTGGCGCCCTCCTCTTCCGAGGATTTTTTGCTTTCGGGCGTAGCGTTTTCTTGACGACTAAACATGGTTGTCTCCCAGATTAAATAAGCGTTTGATAAACAAAATATCAACCTACTGTTTTAGTTTACCACTATGGGCATACTTGGCGTAATACATACCGCGCTTGGCAAAGCTCTCTTCAATCCAGCGCCACGATCAAGAGGAAACCGCAAATATCCTGAAGGCGGGTGTGGATACTCTATAATTTGCCAAAAAACTAATCTAATAGTGATGTCGCGGCAACACACTCAAAGGAGCGATGGTGTAAATGAACCTTATTTTGGCCGGTAGCAAAGAGCTTGTCGTCGGCATATCATTGCCCTGGCCCCTGTACGACAAAGAGCATAACTTATTGCTGAAACAAGGAGATATTGTTCGCGATGAGCAACACCGTGAGATCTTGCTTGCCAAGGGCGCTTACTACGAAATTTCGTGGGAAACCATCGGTGGCAATGAGGGACACGGAAATGATATAGCCGCAGCCGAAAGTATATCGCCCGGGCAATCGGCAGAAAATAACAGCAATGAGACTTTTACCTTTGATGACATCAAACTTAAGGTGGAAGACCGGTTGCAACTCGAACCCCCGCCACATCTCGTGCGCGAACGCTTTTTGGTCAAGGTGATAGGATTTCTTAGGGGAGTCAGCCTGCTGGTGACTACACCCATTACTGCCAACGGACTCAGGTTGCAGCTTCTGGAGAATGAGAAAGTCGTCATGCGCTCTTTTTCGGGACAGAATGCTTTTGCATTTGTCTGTACCGTAATACGGATAAACAAGAGCCCTTTTGAATATCTGCACTTGTCATTTCCAGAAAATATTCAGGGGGTCGTAATCCGCAAAGCGCCCAGAGTTAAGACCCATATCATTGCGGCAGTCCAATGCGGCAGCGGGGAACAGGAACAAATTTCAGCACTTATCTCCGATGTCAGCGCCAACGGCGCGTCTCTTGAGGCCAAGCAACAACTGGGTTACAAGGGCGACATACTGCATTTGGTCTTCCGCGTGCAGTTGCACAATATTGAAGCTTTGCTGTCGCTCAAAGGCGAGATTCGCGGCGTGTTGAGCGCAGATACAAGCGATGCGTCAAAATCCGCTCTTATCTGCCACGGTATTGAATTTCAGGATTTGCAACCGAATGACCAAGTTATCATACAAAGCATGATTTACCAGCAAATGATCGAGAATCCGCATAAGCTGGTATAGAAAACGCTGTTTGATAAGCCAGCGTTTTCTATACGTCAACACTACAGTTTTTCTGCCAGCGCTTTTTCCAGCTTGATCTGATCAACCGTAAAGCCACGAATTCCTTCAGCGAGTTTTTCGGTCGCCATCGCATCCTGATTCATCTCCCAGCGGAACTCGGCTTCAGTCATCGAAGCGGGGCGCGGCTTGAGCGTGCCGGTAAATTGCAGATGACGTTCGAGCGCACCTTCTTTGCCCTGCAATTCTTCCAGCAATGACGGGCTGATGGTCAACCGGTCACAACCGGACAGCGCCAAAATCTCGCCGCTGTTGCGGAAAGACGCACCCATGACGGTAGTCGGATAGCCATGCTCCTTGTAATACTGGTAGATGCGGCGTACGGACAACACCCCTTGATCTTCCTCGGCGGGAATGTCAGTGCGGCCTTCTTTGGTTTTTTGCCAATCGAAAATACGGCCTACAAAAGGAGAAATGAGCGTGACTCCCGCTTCGGCGCAAGCGCGCGCCTGGGCAAAGCCAAACATCAGAGTCAGATTACAATGAATTCCCTCATGTTCAAGAATTTCACCCGCGCGGATACCTTCCCAAGTTGCGGCAATCTTGATCAGCACGCGCTCGTTAGTGATGCCGGCTTCGTTGTACAACTGGATCAGCTTGCGTGCCTTGTCCAGTGTAGCCAAGGTATTGAACGACAAGCGCGCATCCACTTCGGTGGAAATGCGGCCAGGAACGATTTTCAGCACTTCCACACCTACATCCACTGCCAGTTTATCCATCGCATCGTGCGCCTGCAGATCGCGATCATTGCTTTGCGACTTCGCCCAAGTGATGGAATCTGCTATCAGCGGCGCATATTCCGGCAAGGTGGCCGCCTTCAGCAGCAGCGAAGGGTTGGTGGTGGCGTCTTCAGGACAATGACGGCGTATCGCTTCAATGTCGCCCGTGTCGGCAACGATGGCGGTCATGGATTTCAATTGTTCTAGCAGATTACTCATGTGTTTTCCTCACTTGGTTTCAACTGTAATGCAACGTAATCGAGCAGCGTAACCTTAAAAAGCTACGCTCCACCTTTGGAATTTGCAAGGTTATATCAGCTTAACCGGTATTGGTTACGAGATTATTGTGGGCATGGCAAGCAATGCCTCATTACCGTGACCGTACTATCAACTTAGCATTCTGAAAATCAGTGAAATAACCGCGATTTCACCGCAATACGGTTTAGCTAAATTCTTTCACAATGAATTGCTGTCGGCGGCTGATGGGGAGCAGTTCGGATAATCCTTTGAGCTTGACGGACCAGTGTGCTTCGCTGATGTCGGTTTCGGCAACTTTTTCAAATCCCTCAATCGCTTCTTTTGCTACCAGACAGTTGCGGTGGATGCGAATGAAACGCGATGCGAACTCCTTTTCCAAAGCGATGAGGGATTCTTCTATAAGGTATTCGTGGTCTAGGGTGCGCACGGTGATGTATTTCAGTTCGGCGCGCAGGTAAAGCACCTGTTCGATAGGCACCAGCACGATCTTGCCACGCTCGTGGATAGAAAGGTTCTTGCGCGGTTCCGGAATGAGTTCTTGCAGCACTTCGCTGCGCACGGGGACGGCAGAACGAGCGCGGGTAAGCGCTTCAAACAGGCGGCCCAGACGGATCGGTTTTAACAGATAATCGATGGCGCGTTGCTCAAAGGCGTTGATGGCATAACTGTCGTATGCGGTGGTAAAGACGATCACCGGCGGCTTGTGCAGTTTGTTCAAATGCTGCGCCAGTTCGATGCCATCCATTTGAGGCATACGAATGTCAACCAATACGACATCGGCATGGACCTCGGAAAGTTTGTCCAGCGCTTCAACACCGTTGCTGGCTTCGCCCACCAAGGTTAAAGGCAGTTGTTCGGCGCAATCGGTAAGCAGGTCTTTCAGCCGGTTTCGCGCGGGCGGTTCGTCGTCCACAATAAAAACTTCCAAGGGCAGTTCAACTTCATTCATGGTTTTTCCTCTCTAACGTAAGGAAGCAAAATATGCACACGATAAAAATCTTGGCCGGAGTCGACACTGTAGCGCGCCTCGACATCGAATTGTAGCGCGAGACGTTCACGAATATTGGCCAGCGCCATTTTGTTGCCCTGATGGATTTTGTTTAGCGGCTGACAGGGGTTGGAGATTTCCAGATGCATTTCCTTGCCGTTACGGTAGAGTTTGATGATGATTTCGCCGCCATTGTGCATAGGCTCAATGCCGTGATATACGGCGTTTTCCAATAGCGGTTGCAGGATCAGCGGCGGGATGAGTGCGTCGGTGGGCAGATCCTGAGTTTGCCAATTTACCTTGAGCCGGTCTCCCAGCCGCAGTTGTTCCAATGCCAGATAGCGGCGCGACAATTCGACTTCGCGCTTCAGGGTGACCAATTCACGGTTGTCGGCCATGGCCATGCGAAACAGGTCGGCCATATCTTCCAGTGCGACTTCGGCGCGCTTGGGGTCGCCGCGCACGATGCCGAGTACGGCATTGATGCTGTTGAACAGGAAGTGCGGGCGGATGCGTGCTTGTAGTGCCTGCAAACGTGCGTCGGACAAGGCCGGGGACAACGATAACGCGCGCAAACGGAAATAGGCCAGTAAAAGCACCGCAACGATGATATTTATAACAATATGGCGCCACAAATTAAATGCACCAGATTCGGCGGGAGGCATGAATAATTCTCCGCCAAATCGGGCAATCGATCCGGAAACGGAGGCAACCACCAACAAAACGCCTATTACGCCTTGCCAATAGGCCATACGGCTCAAAATATTATCGAGCAGGTATAAGAGCAGTAAACTCGATAGCAACACGGGCTGTAAGTATGCCGAACCGTGCAGAATGTGTTGCCACGCATCGGTCAGGGAAACGGCTTGTGTGGCTGCGACAAACAATGCCAATCCATTCACGGCAATTACCAGGCGCAGCACGACGCCAAGGTTGCGGAAATTAGGTAACGTATCGGGCATATTGTTTTGATTTATACTTGGCATCGTGGGCATGGAGATTCCTCAGTGTCGAACATTCTGGACAAGAGACGATGACGATGCAAGATAAACAAGCTTGGTCGGGC
>CAZXDK010000078.1:0-12503 GCA_964639585.1 uncultured Gallionellaceae bacterium
CCAACTACATCGAAGGCGTGCTGACCTCGATGGAAGAACAGGGCGACGGCGGCGAACTGGACGGCGGCGCGGATGCCGAAGCCGACCCGCTATACGATCAAGCCGTTGCTATCGTACTCAAATCGCGCCGCGCCTCCATCTCCTTCGTGCAGCGGGATTTGCGCATCGGCTACAACCGCGCCGCACGCTTGATCGAACAGATGGAAAAGGCGGGACTGGTGACGCCTATGCAGAGCAACGGCAACCGGGAAGTGATTGCACCGGCGCGAGCGGAATAACATCCGCTATTGAAAATATCTATCTATAACGAAGCACGGACATGTCATCCCGATTCTCGTCATAAAGCCCGGCTAGGCCAATTCATCCTTGAGCCAATTTCAAAATCGAGGTAGTATTTTCGTCCGGGATAGTTTTTCGTCGCAGGCTAGATCCTAGACCTCTGTCTGACAGATCATAACTGGAGTGTGTACATGAATTTGAAAAAAAACGTAGCCGTGTGCCTGTCTGTGTTTTTTGTTGCCGGCTCAACTTTGAGCCTTGCCTCGAACGAGGACATTCCCCAACCCGCCAGAAAACACTTGCTTAGTTATACACCGCCGATGAGGGGTGCTCCTGCCAGCCGTGTGGGAGGAGGAAGCCGGGGGGTGGGCGATACGCTGCCGAAATTGCTGGTGCTCGCTCCCGATCATACCGGGTTAACCATCTCTGAGCAGCCTGTGCTTTACTGGTATGTATCCAAGCCTTCCGTCGCGCATTTCGAAGTGACCGTGATCAACGATCAGATGGTGGAGCCGCTTATCTCCAAGGATGTTGACTTGCCGGTTCAAGCCGGTATTCAGGCGCTGCGTCTCGCCGATTTCGGAGTGAAGTTGAAAAAAGGGATAGAGTACAGATGGTATGTCACTCTGATAACCGATGCGGCGCAACGTTCGAACGACATTATCGCCAGCGGCACCATTCAATACATCGATCCAACACCCGAACTCAAAGCGAAGCTATCGAAAGCCGACAAGTCGTCATTGCCGAAGATTTATGCCGAATCCGGGATATGGTACAACGCCCTTGCTTCGGTATCCGAACTCATCAGCGAAAAACCGGGCGATCCGGTTTTCCGGGAAGAACGCGCCGATTTGCTTGAAGCGGTCGGACTCGGGGATGCAGCTACGGCCGATCACCTTCGTGGAAAATAAACAGCAAGCGGGCGCCGTACCCTGTGCGCTCCTGAAATATTGCAACCGCCTGATATTTTTTTCCGGGCTATTTCCTTGCCTCGTCTTTGCCGACATCGCTACTGACGGAACGGCTGGGCAGGCCGCCAACCTTGCCGGGCCGCAGTTTTCGATCCCTGCCGCGCTAGGCACGCAAATCGGAACGAATCTTTTTCATAGCTTTTCGGTATTCAATGTCGCGACCGGCGAGAGCGCCACGTTCAGCGGCCCCAACGGCATCGCCAACGTCGTCGCCCGCGTCACGGGCGGGACATCATCCGGCATAGATGGACAGCTTGCTTCGACCATCCCGCTGGCGAATCTTTACCTGGTTAATCCATCCGGCATCGTCTTCGGTCCCCAAGCCACCCTCAATATCGGCGGCTCTTTCTACGCGAGCACGGCAAATTATGTCAAGCTGTCCGACGGCGGCAGGTTCGATGCCTCGAACCCCGCGCATGACCTTTTGACTACAGCGCCAATTGCCGCTTTCGGATTCCTCGGCCCCAATGCAGCGCCGATTTCCGTTGCGGGATCGCTGGCTGTCCCGCAGGGGGCAAGCTTGGGACTCGTCGGGGGCAATATCGACATGACGAACGCAACGCTTATTGCCAACGGCGGACAAATTGTTCTCGCTGCCGTCGCCTCCCAAGCCGAGGTGGGCGTGATGACCTCGGGGCTTAACGTAGCGACTGTTACGCAGTTCGGCAATATTACTGCTTCAAACAGCATGCTGGATGTGGACGAAGCCGCGAATACAACTTCCGGTTCGGGCTCGATTTATATCAGGGGCGGGCAACTTGTGCTGGGCAACAACTCGGCGATTTTATCGAATACCGGCACTGGCAATGGCGGCAACATCGACATTGTTGCGACGGGAGAAATGCAAGCTGACAATTCGGTGATTCAGGCGCAGACCGCGGGAAAGGGCAACACCGGACAAATCAGCCTCGCCGCATCCGGGCTAACGCTGACTGGCGGCGCGCAAATCGATTCAAGCACGCAAACCGGCTCTTCCGGCACGGGGGGAATAATCCAACTCCGCATTTCCGACACGATTTCCATTTCAGGGATGGATGCGAACAACTCCCCTTCGGGCATTTACGGGCAGACTCATGGAAAAGGCGATGGCGGATTCATCGACATCAAGACCAAAAATCTGAATCTGGACAAGCAGGGTTCGATCAGCGCAAGCGCCTTCGACTCGGGCTTCGGTGGCGCAATTTTGATCGACGCCGCAAATCTGATCAGCATCAAAAATAGCGGCACGATTGCAGCGAGCTCTTATGGAGTCGGGGATGGGGGATACATTGCGCTCAAGAGCCCGGAAATCAGCCTTGATGGCGGAATCGTCAAGTCGCAGGTGAACGGCACGGGCATGGGCGGGTATATTGCCATGGATGGCGGCAAACTCACCCTGAGCAATGGCGCGCAAATCGATTCCAGCAGCGCTGGCGATTCTTCCGGCAGTCTCGGCATCATCCAGATCGCAACTACGGATTCCATTTCCATCTCGGGGTCTGATGCCAAGGGCTATGCTTCAGGCATTTTCGGACAAGTGCAAGGCAGCGGCAACGGCTGGACTATCGACGCCAAGACGGGAAAGCCCTTCCCGCTCATCGACATCAGCACTAAAAATCTATCCCTGTTTAGCGGTGGCTCGATTGATTCAACCAGTGCCAGCGGCGCTTCCGGGAACCTGGGCATAATCCAGATTGCCGCAACGGACACGATTTCCATTGCGGGTACCGATGCGGGCAGCAACTCTTCGGGTATTTTCGGGAAGGTTTATGGAACCGGCAACGGTGGGCTCATCGACATCAAAGTAAAAAATCTGAATCTGGATCAGCAGGGTTCGATCAGCGCAAGCGCCTTCAGTTCGGGCATAGGCGGAGATATCGTGATTGACGCATCGAATCTGATCAGTGTTAAAAATAGCGCCAAAATTGCAGCGAGCTCTTATGACATCGGCAATGGGGGATACATTGCGCTCAAGAGCCCTGAAATCAGCCTCGATGGCGGGATAGTCAAATCCTTGGTGAACGGCTCAGGAATGGGCGGGTATATTGCCATGGACGGCGGCAAGCTCACCCTGATCAATGGCGCGCAAATCGATTCCAGCAGCTCAGCTGGCTCTACCGGCAATCTCGGTATCATCCTGATCACAACAACGGATTCCATCGCCATCTCGGGGGCTGACGCGAACGGCTATGCTTCAGGCATTTTCGGACAAGTGCAAGGTGGCGGCAACGGCTGGACTACCGACGCCAAGACAGGAAAGCCCTTTCCACTCATCGACATCAGCACTAAAAATTTATCCCTGCTTAACGGCGGAGCTATTGATTCAAGCAGTGCCAAGGGTTCTTCCGGTAGCCTGGGAATAATTTTGATTGACGCAACGGACACGATTGCCATTGCGGGAGCGGATGCGAACAGCAACGTTTCGGGTATTTTCGGGAAGGTGTCTGGGTCAGGCAACGGCGGCCTCATCGACATCAAGGCGAAAAATCTGAATCTGGATAATCAGGGTACGATCAGCGCAAGCACTTTCAGTTTGGGCGTCAGCGGGGATGTCGTGATTGATGCCGCAGGCCCCGTCAATCTAAATAACGGCGGAAAAATTTCAGCGAGTTCTTATGGCGCCGGAGATGCGGGCTGGATTGAGCTCAAGTCCCCGGAATTAAACCTCGATGCCGGGAGCATCAAATCCCTGGTGAACGGTTCGGGCAAGGGCGGCTACCTTGCCATAGACACCGGCAAGCTGTCCCTGAGCAATGGCGCGCAAATCGATTCCAGCAGTTCGAGCGGCTCCTCCGGCAATCTCGGACAAATCCGGATCGCGGCGACGGATGCGGTTTCCATTTCCGGAGCAGATGCCAACGGCAATTCTTCGGGTATTTTCGGACAGGTGCATGGCAGCGGCAGCGGCGGCGCCATCGACATCAAGACCGGGACTCTTGAGATCAGCCGGAATGCTTCTATCGACGCGGGGACATTCTCCTCCGGCGACAGCGGCGCCCTGAATGTAACTGCGGCGAATTCAATCAGCGTCTCCTCCGGCGCAACCATGTACTCCGACACTGTCGGCAGCGGTTGGGGTGGAAATATCACACTTGCCAGCCCGTCATTGAAACTGGACGGCGGCAGCATTATTGCCTCGGCGAGTGCAAGCGGGGACAGCGGATGGATACAGGCTAACGTGGACAAATTGGCGCTGCTGAATGGTGCGAAGATTGATACCAGCACCTCCGGCGACGGTCAAGGCGGGTACATCGACATCATTGCAACAAATTCAGTTTCATTGCGGGGCGCATCAAGCATCACTTCGCAAAGCACCGGACTTGGCCTGGCCGGGTACATTGCCATCGACGCGGGGCTTAGCTTCACCAGCGACAACAGCTCGGTGACGACAGGGGCCACCCTGGCCGACGGGGGGAATATTTCCCTGCTCGCAAAGAACATGATCAATATGAATAACAGCAGCATCACCGCGACGGTCGGCACCGGTCTGGGCAACGGCGGCAACATTTTGCTCGATCCCTTGTTCGTGGTGATGAACGGCAGCACCATCACCGCCAATGCCTTTGGCGGAAACGGCGGCAACATCAATCTCATCGCGAGCAATTTTCTGCAATCCGCGAACAGCGGCATCACCGCGTCATCGAAACTCGGTGTGAGCGGGACGGTTACCATGAACGGGCAACTGGCCGATCTTTCCGGGAGTCTGGCCGATCTGCCGATTGCGTATCTCGACACGAAAGGGCTGCTGCAGGCGCGCTGTGCCGCTTCCATGGCGGGAGCTGGGAGCAGCTTCGTACTCGCGGGGCGCGGTGGCATACCGGAGGAGCCGGACACACTGATACCCTCCTCAGTTCTCGCCGGACATCCCCTCGCAACCCCCGCCCGCAGCAGCGACAAATCGGCCTCTCTTTCCATTTCCGGCTTCGGCTGCAGCAACTGAACATGCAAAACACGAAGCTTACTTTTCTTGGTGCAGCCCTGCTGTTAATCGTCCAACCGGCGCCCGCTCAGGTGTTGCCGCCCGAACTTTCGGGGCAGCCCGATTCATCGCATCCCCTCCCCGCGCCTTCCTTCCTTAAGCCGGAAGGCGCACCGCTTGCCCTGCCCAAGGTCGAACCCTTGCCGTTCGAGGGCAGGAAGCTTACTGCCGGATTAAGGATGTTCGTCAAGTCATACCGTTTCATCGGCAATACCGTCATTTCTGAAAAGGAACTCAAAAAAGTGGCGGCGCCGTACACGGGGAAAACGGTGAATGCCGAAGATATCGAGGAATTGCGGCACAAAATCACGCTGCTCTATGTCGGCAAAGGCTATATCAATTCGGGGGCGGTATTGCCCGACCAGGAGATCGAAGATCAGCTTGTGACCTTCAAAATCGTGGAAGGACAGTTGAACGAAATCAATATTTCTGGCGCAAAAAAACTGAAAATCGCCTATATCAAGAATCGCCTGCTGCTTGGCGCCGCCTCACCGCTCAATATCAATTCCCTGCAACAGAGTCTGTTGCTGTTACAACAGAAAGGGCTCATCGAGAAAATCAATGCCGAACTCAGCCCCGGCGTCCAACCCGGAACCAGCCAGCTCAATGTGCTCGTGAAGGAAGCCCCGCCCTATCAGGCGGGCGTCACCTTCAGCAACCACTATTCGCCCAGCGTCGGCGCCCAGCATCTGGAATTCTATGCCGCCCACAAAAACCTGAGCGGATGGGGGGACGCGCTCGAAGCAAAATACGGCCTCACCCCGGGACTCCACGATTATTCCCTGCATTACGCCCTACCACTCGATGCGAAAGACAACAAGATCGGCATCAGGATTTCTCAAAACAATTCCTCGGTGATCGAAGCGCCTTTCAACCAATTGAACATCACCAGCCGCTCCCAGACTATCGGGCTGGATCTCGAACATCCGGTCTTCGAATCGCCGGCGCAAAGCCTGATCCTGCGGCTGGCTTTTGAATCCAGGCAAAGTCAAACTTATCTGCTTAACCTCCCCTTCTCTTTTTCTTCCGGAGTGCCGGATGGAAAAAGCAATGAATCGGTACTCCGGTTTTCACAGGAATGGATAAAGAAAGAGGCCGCCGAGGCGCTGACCTTGCGCTCGACCTTAAGCATGGGTACAACGAACGCGCTGCCCAAAACCGCAGGCACGGGGCCTGACAAGAGCTTCGTTTCCTGGCTGGCGCAGGGACAATGGGCGAAAAGGCTGGATGAGAAAGGCAAGCAATTCGTCCTGCTCTCCAATCTGCAATGGACGCCGCACAGCTTGTTAACACTGGAAAGATTTGGTCTGGGCGGCGCGAACACCGTAAGGGGCTACCGGGAAACCCAACTGCTGCGCGACAACGGCTTCGTGATCTCCGCCGAATACCGCATCCCCGTTCTCTTCGACAAGCTCGGGGAAAGCCGGACACAAATCACCCCTTTCATCGATTACGGCAAAGGCTGGAACAGCGACCGGGCGGCGGATCAACCGCCGGATATCGCCAGCGCCGGCATAGGCATGCTGTGGAACCCGAACAAGCATTGGCAGGCCCAGCTCGATGTGGCTCATGCCTTCAGGAAATTCCCCAACCCCGGCAAGCGCGATCTCCAGGATATGGGGATACATTTTTCGCTCAATTACAGAATGTATTGATATGCAAGCATTCGCTAAGATTATCCTTGCGGCGTTATTTTTTTCAGCCTTGAATTCATCGGCATCGACGCCCCCCGTCCAAGCGGAAGAAATCATAGCGCTGGTGCGAAACGCCGAAACATTGCGCACACAAGGTTTTTACGAGAAGGCCATCGTAGAGCTGAAGAATGCCCTCATACTCTCAAAAGATAACCCGGAGCTTTCCTCGCTCGCCATGAGCGATCTGGGCAACCTTTTCCAATTGACTGGCTATCTGGAGGAAGCGCACCGCTATCTGGAGGCAGCCCGGCAATTGGCGAAGAACGCGCATCGCCCCGATCTGGAAGCCGCCGCGCTCAACAATCTGGGCAACCTCGCCTCGATCGAAAACAAACCCGCTGAAGCGCGGGGCTTATACGAATCATCGCGCCGGCTTGCGGCGCAATCCGGGCAAACCGGGCTCGAAATACAGGCCCTCATCAATGCCGCGCGGGCTTCCGAGGGAGAGAAAACCGCTTCGTTGCTGGCTGAAGCATTGAAGGCGACCCGCGCCCTTCCGGACAATCACGACAAGGCTTACGACCTGCTTGCCATCGGGCAGCTCTTGGCCGACATCCCAAGCGCCTACGCCGCGCTCGATGAAGCGCTGAAAATTTCCAGATCTATCGGCGACAAAAGATCGGAATCCTATGCGCTGGGTTTTATCGGTCACCTCTATGAAAAAAAACAACGCCAGGCCGAAGCTCTGGACCTTACCCGGCGTGCCATTTTTATAGCAGAGCAGCTCGATGCGCCGGAAATTCTTTACCGCTGGTACTGGCAAAAAGGAAGGTTGCTCAAATCGCAAGGCAAGATAGACGATGCGCTTACGGCCTATCGCCAGTCCGTCGACAGGCTGCAAGCCATCAAGAGCGATTTGGCGCAGCGATACAGCAGCGGGCAGTCCTCCTTCAGAAAAGTGTTCTCGCCGTTGTTCTTTGAATTGGCCGATTTGCTGCTAGAGCGGGCTTCGAGCACGGGCGGAAAGGATGCCGAGCCGTATCTCGACGAGGCCAGAGAAACCATAGAAAAATCGAAGACAGCGGAATTGCAGGATTATTTCCAGGATAGCTGCGTGACTGCGCTGCAATCCAGAATCGTAAAATCGGGCAGCTTCGGTGCGCATACCGTAATTATCTATCCCGTCCTGCTCGAAAATCGTCTGGAGCTTTTGGTAAACTTCCCGAACGGAATCCGGCAATTCAGCGTCCCGGTTGCATCGCTCAAAATCACCGAGGAAATCAGGCAATTCAGAACGCTGCTGGAGAAACGCACCACCCGGCAATACCTGCCCCACGCGCAAAAATTATATGAATGGATCATCGCGCCTTATGTGCGTGAGCTTGAAGCCCATCAGATCGACACGCTGGTCTTCGTTCCCGACGGGCCGCTCAGAACCATCCCCATGGCCGCCCTCCACGACGGCAAGAAATTCCTGATCGAAAGCTATGCCATGGCAACCACGCCGGGTCTTACCCTGACCGATCCGCATCCCTTGCAAAAAAAGAACCTCAAGGTTCTCGTGAACGGCCTGACCGAATCTGTTCAGGGTTTCTCCGCCTTGCCAAATGTGGACAGTGAAGTGCAGTCCATCAAAGGGCAATACAAAGACGCCACCGTGCTTCAGGATGAAAATTATGATTTGAAAAACGTCAGGGAAAAATTGGGCTCAACAGCTTATTCGGTAGTTCATATCGCTTCGCACGGGCAATTCAAGGGGGACACGAACAAGACCTTCCTGCTCACCCACGACGAGAAGCTAACGCTGAACCAGCTCGAAAAATTGATCGCGCCCTCCCGCTTCAGCGCCGAGCCGCTGGAGCTGCTGACCCTCTCCGCCTGCCAGACTGCGGCGGGGGATGACCGGGCCGCGCTCGGGCTTGCGGGCGTGGCGATCAAGGCCGGCGCGAGGAGCGCGCTCGCCTCCCTATGGTTCATCAACGACAGTTCTACCAGCCAGCTCATCGCCGGATTCTATGATCACCTCAGGGAAACCGAAGCGACCAAGGCCAAAGCACTGCAAAAAGCACAGATTGATCTTATCCGCGACAATCGTTTTTCCCATCCCGGTTACTGGGCGCCTTTCCTGTTGATCGGAAATTGGCTGTGACATGAACCGCATTATCGCCACACTGAAAAACACGGCCGTACTTTCTTTCCTGCTCGCCAATATCATTTTTGCTTTGCTGCTGGGGATGCGCCAGATCGGCATTTTGCAGCCGGTAGAGTTGCTCGCCTACGATTATGGCGTGAGGCTTAAGTCCTCCGGTGCGGTGGACAACAGGCTGGCAATGATAGGCTTTACCGAGACCGACATTCATGCACTGGGTTACCCTGCCTCGGACGAATTGCTGGCGAAAGTGCTGGAACGGCTAACGCAATATCAGGCGCGAACCATAGGCGTCGATATTTACCGCGACATGCCCGTGCCGCCGGGATCCGGGCGGCTGGCAAGCATCCTGAAAAAAAATCAGAACATCATCTGGATTACCCAACTCGGGGAAAAAGACGGTCGGGTATTGCCGCCCAAAGCGCTTGAAGGTAGCGATCAAGTCGGCTTCAATGACATGATTGCGGATCCCGGCGGCAAAACCCGCAAGGGGCTGCTGTTCATGGACGACGGGAAAAACAGTTACAACTCGTTTGCCCTGCAACTTGCCCTGCGTTATCTGGAGCCGCTGGGCATCGGCTTGCAACCCGATCCGGAAAACAAGGATTGGGTGCGTCTGGGCAAGACGACGATAAAACCTTTTTCCAGCAACGATGGCGGATATGCGGATGCGGACGATGCGGGCTACCAGTTCCTGCTCGACTACAGCGGCATGCCCAAAAAATTCCAGCGTTTTTCTTTTGGCGACTTGCTGAACGGCAACGTTGATCCCGCGCTCATCAAGGACAGAATAGTCATCGTCGGAGCGACGGCAAACAGCGTCAACGATTTTTTTTACACTCCGTTCAGCGAAGGCGCGGCTATCGACCAGCGCATTTACGGAATCGAACTGCATGGTTTCAGCGCGAGCCAACTCGTCCGTTTTGCGCTTGATGGCGACCAGCCTATCGTCACATTCGGCAAGCATATCGAATGGGCGTGGATATGGCTTTGGGTGCTGCTGGGCGCGGCGGGGGGATACTTTGCCCGCGCCCTGTGGCAGTCCATGCTCTCCGCCGCGCTCGCGCTGCTCGTGCTCGCGCTGGCCTATTACCAGGCCAGCATGGCATCCTGGTGGATACCCGTGATTCCTCCCGCCCTCGGTTTCCTGCTTGCTTCCGGAGTCGTCACCTCCTACATGTCGAGCATGGAGAAAAAGCAGCGCAATCTGCTGATGAATCTTTTTTCAAAACATGTCTCGAAAGATGTGGCCGAAGCAGTCTGGGAAGCGCGTGACGACTTCATGCAAGGAAATCGCCCGCGCCCGCAAAAACTGGTCGCCACCGTGCTGTTCACCGACATACAGGGATTCACCACGATTTCCGAAAATATGGATCCCGAAACATTGATGAGTTGGCTCAACGAATACATGGAAGCCATGGCTCAAATCGTGATTGCCCATCAGGGCGTCATCAATAAATATATCGGCGATGCCATCATGGCTGTATTCGGCGTGCCCATCGCCCGCAGCCGCGACGAGGAAATCGGCAAGGATGCGGAAAATGCGGTCGATTGCGCATTGGCCATGTCCCGCGAAATAGCCCGTTTGAACAGCCTGTGGGCGGCGCAGGGAAAAGCCGGCATTGCCATGCGCGTCGGCATCTACACCGGCCCACTGGTGGCAGGAAGCGTGGGCAGTGCAGACCGCCTCGAATACACGGTGATCGGAGACACCGTCAACATCGCCTCCCGCCTGGAGAGTTACGACAAGAGCAAAAACATCGATCCTGACGGGCTATGCAGAATTCTAGTCGGCGCAGCAACGCATGAGGTGCTGCACGGAAAATTCGTAGCGCACCCCATCGGCTCCGTCGCGTTAAAAGGCAAGGAAAAGGAAATCGAAATTTTCCAGATCACCGCAAGGCTGGCCGAACGAACGGGTAAAGAATAGAAATCCAGCCCCAACGCTAAATCAAACTCGCGCCAGAATCCCGGCCTATCCGCAGCGCCAACAAGTAAAGGTGGTTAAATTGAAGATGTTGAAATTTGTATTTTCATGGTTGTTAGCCATGCCGTTGATTGCCCACGCCGCCGCCACCGACAGGCTGAAAACCTTCGTCACCGCCACGCATTCCGCGCAGGCGAATTTCACGCAGGAGGTGCGCGACAAAAACGACAAACGCATCCAAAGCGCGGCAGGCGCCATGCAGTTCGAGCGCCCCGGCAAATTCCGCTGGGTATACCAAAAACCCTACGAGCAAATCATCGTCGGCGACGGTAAAAAATTCTGGTTGTACGATGTGGATTTGAACCAGGTTACGGTTAAAAAATTGGATGCGGCATTGGGCAGCAGCCCGGCTGCGCTGCTGGCCGGCAACAACGAAATCGAGCGCAGTTTCATTTTGAGAGACATCGAGAAAAGTGGCGGCTTCGAATGGCTGGAGGCCAAGTCAAAATCGGCAGAATCCAGTTTTGAAAAAATCCTTATGGGGTTTAACGCCAAATCGGAACTGGTGGTGATGGAGTTGTACGACACCTTTGGCCACCGCACCGTGCTGCGTTTCTCCGAACTGAAAAGCAATCCTAAACTTGCGCCGCAATTATTCAGTTTCGTGCCGCCCAAGGGGGCGGATGTGCTGGGTGAGTGATGAGCGACCTGTTTGCCCCCAATCAACCCGCCGCGCCGCTCGCAGAACGCCTGCGTCCGCAGCATATAGCCGAAGTCATCGGTCAGTCGCATCTGCTGGGTGAGGGCAAGCCGCTGCGCCTTGCGTTCCAGTCGGGCAAATTGCACTCCATGATTTTGTGGGGGCCGCCCGGGGTGGGGAAGACTACGCTGGCGCGCTTGATGGCATCCGCTTTCGATGCGGAGTTTGTGCCGCTGTCGGCGGTGTTGTCCGGCGTGAAAGACATCCGCGAAGCGATTGCGCAGGCCGAGCAGACTTTGCAGCAGAGCGGTCGTCATACCATTTTGTTCGTGGACGAAGTACACCGTTTCAACAAGTCGCAGCAGGATGCGTTCCTGCCTTTCGTCGAGCAGGGCTTGGTCACGTTCATCGGCGCGACCACCGAGAATCCTTCGTTTGAATTGAACAACGCGCTGCTGTCGCGCGCGCAGGTGTATGTGTTGCAATCGTTGTCCGAAGCCGAGATGACGCAGTTGTTCGAGCGTGCGCGGCAAACGGCATTGCAAGGCGTCGCCTTCGATGCGGACGCGGTGGAGCGCATCATCGGTTACGCGGACGGCGATGCGCGGCGGTTGCTCAATGTGCTGGAGCAATTGCAGACCGCCGCCGTGGCCGCGAAATTGAAGAACATCGACATTGCCTTCCTCGACAACACGCTGGCGCAAAAGCTGCGCCGCTTCGACAAAGGCGGCGAAGCGTTCTACGACCAGATTTCCGCGCTGCACAAATCGGTGCGCGGCTCCAATCCCGATGCCGCGCTGTACTGGTTCACGCGCATGCTCGACGGCGGCGCCGACCCGCGCTATCTGGCGCGGCGCATCGTGCGCATGGCCTGGGAAGACATCG
>CAZXDK010000079.1:0-10987 GCA_964639585.1 uncultured Gallionellaceae bacterium
ACGGGAGGACGTCCACCTCGAAATGGGACCCATCCCGCACGGCGAGAGTCGCGCCCACGATGATCATCCAGATGAAGCAGAAGCGGGCCACCTCCTCGGTCCAGATCCAGCGAGGAATCAGCTCCGTATACCTGGAGAAGATTTGGAGCGTGACCGGCACCACCAGGACGCCCATGATGACCCATGAGAGCGTCTTCAGCCCCTTGTAATACCAGTTGAGGAAGCTCTTGACCCTGTGATGATCGTGCATAACCCTCCTATTCGGGAAGCGCCGGACCCGCCGGAATCCCCGTGCGCCGGCGGTTTCCGTTCGAAGTGCGCAGCGCTATCACCGACCGGACCCCTGGAAACCTGTCGGTGTCTGATACCCTGCGTCCGTTGAAGTTAGAAGAAGCCGGCTCCCCGCTGTTCCGGGGAGCCGGCGCGTCACCCGATAGATCGAACCGGTCCGGACTACTTCACCGCGTTGATGTTGGCCAGCACCTTCTCCGCGCCGACCTCCTTCGCGAAGGCCTCCTTCACCGGCGCGGCCAGTTCAAGGATCTTTGCGCGATCCTTGAACTCCCACACCTGAATCTTCTTCTCCTTCTCCATCTGCGCCATGATCTTGTCATCGGCTTCCCGCTCCCACTTGCGACCATGGGCGGCGCCTAACGCGCCGGCCTTCACGACGCAGGCCTGGAGATCCTGGGGGAGCTTCTTGAAGGTTTTCCCGCTGAAGCCGAGTGGCCGGATGGTGATCGCGTGCATCGTCTTGGAGACGTTCGGCGCCACCTCGTGCCACTTCATCTGAAACCAGCCCGGGCTCTCGTTCTCGCCCGCCAGGATGACCCCGGTCTGGACGGCGTTGTAGACCTCGTCGTAGGCGATAACGGTGGGGGCTGCGGTGATGGCCTGGAACATCTTGGTCTGGATGGGGGCGCCCATGACGCGGATAGACAGGTTCTTCAACTCGGCCATGTCCCGCACAGGCTTCTTTCCCACGATGTTGCGAACCCCGCCGCCGGCGTACCCGATCATCAGGATGTCGGCCTTGGCCATCAGATCGTCATAGATGGGCTTCAGCGCGGCGCCGGAGGAGAGGACCTTGTTCCAATGGTCGATGTCCCGGAAGAGGAACGGCATGTCCATGATGGTGGTCGGCTTGGAGAAGGTGGCCGCATGAGATGGGGCGAACACGGCATAGTCCACCGAGAGGCCCTGGCTCATGTAACTGACGTAATCCTTCTCCAGCCCGAGTTCGCGGTTGCGGTGCAACGTGAAGCTGATCGGCTTGCCGTAGCACTTCTTGACTTCGTCCTCGAATTTCAGCATGGTCTGGTTGTACGAGTGCGTGTCGTCGAACTGACTCGCACCCTTCAGGGTGATCGTCTGGGCCAGTGCGGGAACGGCGAGTGCCACGCTAAGCGCCTGGGCCAGGACAAACTGCAGAACCTTCCTTCTCATGTCGTCTCCTCCTTGTAGCATCTGTTTGGTTTGTTTGATGAGATATTGTTTTTGGCGGATTAGAGTATAGGGGGGCCGTTATTGCTTGTCAATGGATATTTTGACTGATTTCTCAACACAATATGTTGTGACAAAATATCCTTGACATACAAGATCGCTTCCCGTATCCAGAAACGACACACAACCGGAGGTCAGCATGAAAGCCCTCGTTCTCGAAGAATACAATAAATTCACCTATAAAGACGTTCCCGACCCCGTTTTGCGGGACGAAAATGACATCCTTGTGAGGGTCCGGGCCGTGTCGATCTGCGGTTCCGACGTCCACGGGATGGACGGCTCCACAGGACGGCGCCGGCCTCCGATCATCATGGGCCATGAAGCCTCGGGAGAAATCGCTGCCGTCGGCAAGCTCGTCACGCGCTTCAGGACCGGAGACCGCATAACCTTTGATTCGACCGAATACTGCGGCGAATGCTTTTACTGCCGCCGGGGGGCGGTCAATCTCTGCGACAATCGCAGAGTCCTCGGCGTCTCATGCGCCGAATACAGCCGCGCGGGCGCCTTCGCCGAATATGTGGTCGTGCCGGAGCGGATAGCCTACGCCATACCCGAAGGACTCGATTTCGTCGACGCATCGCTCGTGGAACCGGCCGCCGTCGCCGCTCACGCTGCGGCCATCACGCCGATCGCCCTCGGCGGTTCCCTCATCGTGGTTGGATCCGGACTCATCGGGCTCCTGCTCATCCAGATCCTCCGCGCAAGTGCGCCCGGCATCCTCATCGCCCTGGACATCGACCCTTCGCGCCGGGACGCCGCCATGAAATTCGGCGCTGACGCAGCCTTCGATCCCGCCGCGCCCGACAGCCCCGGCCGTATCCGTGCGCTCACCTCCGGGCGCGGCGCCGACCTTGCCTTCGAGGCCGTCGGAGCCACGGCCCCGATCCGCACGGCCATCGACCTGGTGCGCAAAGGCGGAACGGTCACCCTCATCGGCAACATAAGCCCGACAGTCGAGCTGCCCCTCCAGTCCGTCGTCACGCGCGAGATCACCCTGTACGGATCCTGCGGGATAGCCGGCGAGTATCCCGTTGTCCTCGACCTCATGGCGCGAAAAAAAATCGACGTTCGCGCGCTCGTCAGCGCAGTCGCGCAGCTCTCCGAAGGAGCCGCGTGGTTCGACCGTCTCTACAAGCGCGAACCGGGCCTGCTCAAGGTCGTACTGGAACCCTGACATGGAAAAATTGCGCTTTGGCCTCGTCGGCTACGGCAAAGTTGCCGAACTCCACGCCCGCGCCATCGCCGCCTCGGGAAACAGCGAGCTTGTCTCCGTCTGCGGCCACGATCCGCAAAAGCGCGAGGCATTTGCGCTCCGCCACGGCATCAGCGCACGCGGATCGATCGGGGAAATGGTTGACAAAGACTTGGTCGAGGCGGTCCTCATCGTCACGCCACATCCCACCCACAAACAGATCGCCGTCGAGGCCGCAGAGGTCGGCTGCCACGTCCTCGTCGAAAAACCGATGGCCCTTTCCGTCGCGGACTGCGACGCGATGATCGCGGCCGCGGCAGCCGCAGGAAAATCCCTCGGAGTGATCAGCCAGCGGCGCTGGTATCCCAGCGTGCGGCGCATCCGTTATGCTATTGATACGGGCGCGCTGGGAAAACCATCCATAGCCCAGGTGACAATTCTCGGATGGCGCGACGAGGCCTATTACAACGCCGATCCCTGGCGCGGCACGTGGGCGCTGGAAGGGGGCGGAGTCCTCGTCAACCAGGCCCCCCATCAGCTCGATCTTCTCGCGTGGTTCATGGGCCCGGCCAAAGAGATCGCGGGTATTTGGGACAACGTCAACCATCCGTATATCGAGGTCGAAGACACGGCCGTCGCCGCGATCCGCTTCGTGAGCGGAGGAATGGGCTCGGTGCTTGTCTCGAATTCGCAGAAGCCCGGCATTTACGCCAAAGTGCACATCCACGGATCGAGCGGCGCCTCTGCCGGCGTCCAGACCGACGGCGGCGCCATGTTCATCGCGGGCATGAGCGGCGTCCTCGAACCGCCGTACAACGACTTGTGGACGATCCCCGGCCAGGAATCGATGCTTCCCCTGTGGAAGGCCGGGGACGAGGCTTTTTTCAGCAAGATCGATCCGACCTGGTATTTTTTCGCTTTGCAGATCGCCGAATTCAGCGAATCGGCGCGGGCGGGACGGGCACCGGCGGTCACCGGCGAGGACGGACGCGAGACGGTCAGGATTTTCGAGGGGATTTACCGCTCAGACAGGAAAAAAGCGGCTATCTGAAATTCACATATACCCTTTGCAATTAAATGGTTCATAATGGACACCCTGAAGGATTGAGGCCTTCCCACTGTGGCGCGAAACCGCGAAGTGCTATCCTTAAAAGATTGCCAGACGCTTGAGACATCGCAAGCTGCCACAAAAGAAGCAAGCATCGGGGAATTGGATCCGGAGAGATGTAACGGGGAGTGATAAAAACGGTGCATCCGGTTTACGCGTGCTTGTGAAAAAATATCTCTTCCGCCTGCACAGATTGTCAATCTGTACAAAGATACGAGACTTCAAATACAAATGTTCTATTGTGATCACCTCACCGATGTACTGAATACGAAATGAAAGGTGCGAATGTGAGGTAAAAAGTTGTCGCCCCGAAACTGACCAATTCAGCTTGAACTAAATTTTCCCCCTTGTTACACTTCTGTTCACATTGTGGATTTTCCACTTTAAGTCTGATTATAATGTGATTGCAAAGCGTGCCCTACGAAGGCACATAATACGATCTGAATATAATTAAAAAGAATGTAATTCCTGATTGACAATATCATAATTTATGTGCATTCTGTGCCCTCAAAGGACACCATATGACTCTGAAACATAATACCCAGATGAAGACCCTCGGCCCTCAGGCAGCGCAGCTTGTCACATCGCTCCATGAAGAAAACAAGCCGGTTTTCCGCCTGGAAGACGTCCAGCGAATCCTTGGCTTGGAAGAGCCGTCCACGCGCAGCCTGGTCAGAAAACTCGTAAACAGGAGCGTGGCCACGCGGTTGAAGCCGGGGCTGTTTATCCTCATCCCCTTTGAACTGGGAAAAGAAATGGAGTACATGGGGAACCCCCTCATCGTGGCCCGCGAGTTGGCAGGCGGGAAAGACTACTACATCTCCCACGGCACGGCGATGGAGATCCACGGCATGGTCACCCAGCCCCAGCTGGTCGTTCACGTGACGACATTGGAAAAACACCGCCCCATCCGGATCATGGGCGCCGAGTTCCGGTTTATCACCTCCGGAAAGGATTATTTCTTCGGCCTGGCGGACCACTGGATCACCAAACAGGAGAAGATCAGGATCAGCGATCCGGAGCGGACCGTCCTGGACGGCCTCCGGATGCCGGAATATTGCGGCGGCGTCACCGAACTGGCCAAGGGGATCTGGATCAAGAAGCAGGAATTAAACGACGGCAAGCTGGTTGATTATGCATTGAGAATGGACGTCGGGGCCGTCATCCGCCGGCTGGGGTATATCATGGAGCTTTACGAAATCGGTTCACTCAAAAGCCGCAATCGACTCCGCGACCGGCTGACAAACACCTACGTGAAGCTCGACCCCCTTCTGCCGGCCGAGGGGAAGTTTCTGCGCAAATGGAGGCTGCACTTGAATGTGTCGCCCGATGAACTTCTTTCAACTGTGAGGACGTAATGATCCCGCAACGCGATCTCTCTCTGTTGGCAAACCGTCTCGCCCGGGGAGGGGGGCGCCGCATCCCGGAGGCCGTCCTGGAAAAGGATTACTGCCTCTCCTGGTTTCTCGTCGGCATGTCTGCGACCCCGCTCAAGGATATTCTCGCCTTCAAAGGCGGCACGGCGATCAAGAAATGCTACATCCCCGACTACCGTTTTTCCGAAGATCTCGATTTCACCCTGCGCAAAGAGACCGCGTTTGAAACAATCAGGGGTCATCTCGATGAAGCGTCCAGCCGCACGGAAGAGGCGTCGGGGATCAAGATCCGCTTCAGCCGTTATGACCGGCACTCCCACGAAAACAGCCATACGTTCTATCTTGCTTATGAAGGCCCCCTTCCCGGTGCGACCGGCAAGGAGGTCAAGGTGGACATCACCATCAGGGAAAGGATCGTCTTTCCTGTGGAAACCCTGCCGGTTCTCAACGCATACGCTGAATACCACGATCTTCCGGCAGATGCGCTGATCGGCGTCTACTCTCTCAATGAAATCGCGACGGAGAAAATTGTCGCCCTTTTTGATCCGGCGCGGAACGAGCCGAGGGATCTATATGATCTGTGGCGCCTGACCGGCAACGGCCTTGTCGGCCCGGCCGATTTGACCCATGCGGTCGCTTCGAAGGCGGAATTCCGGAACAGAACGATGACCGACGCAAAGGACATATTTCTGCGGAAAGAGGCCCGTCTGAAAAAACTCTGGTCGGTCAGATTGTCGGCGCAGATGGCCGAGCTTCCGGAATTTGACGAGGTGTACCGGGCGGTGACAAGGGAACTGAGAAAGGAATACTTTGGATAAGATCGAGCTGCCTATTCCAGTTATTGATATATTCGCAGGGCCGGGAGGGCTCGGTGACTGAATT
Source organism: uncultured Gallionellaceae bacterium (assembly GCA_964639585.1). Lineage (GTDB taxonomy): Bacteria > Pseudomonadota > Gammaproteobacteria > Burkholderiales > Gallionellaceae > PALSA-1006. Next base: position 6,062 of record CAZXDK010000079.1, read on the forward strand.
TGAAACGCAAGGACTGTTATCTGGGATTGATTCATGAAACGTGCATATTACTCAGCATCCATCGATGATTTTGTTCTTACGCCTCCGGAGGTAATTCTCGGGAGATTGTCAATATCCAACACTTTTTCGCTCGAACAATTGCAGCGGGACGCATGGCTGGCAGAAATAAATATTCTTCAAGAAACTCTTCATGGTTTTCAAGGTTCAATCTATTTAGAGTTTTCCGTGCCGCGCATGGGGCAAAGGATCGACGCGTTGGCCTTAATCGGTCCCGTGATATTTGTTTTTGAGTTCAAGGTTGGAGAAAAAATATTTACTTCACATGCAGTTGATCAAGTATGGGACTACGCTCTGGATTTACAAAATTTTCATGAAACAAGCCATGAGCAGTTTATTGCTCCAGTTTTAGTTGCTACAAAGGCCGAGATAAATTCTTGTGTGGTTTCAGTAACAGCACAAAATGATAAACTCCTATTTCCGATTATGAATAATGCAGTTTCACTAAAAGATGTAATAGTAAGTGTTTTAGATTTTTGCGATGGAAAGGAAATTGAAAAGTCAAAGTGGGAAAGCGGCCGATATTGCCCTACACCCACAATCATCGAAGCAGCAATGGCTCTTTATAATGGGCATGCTGTTGAAGAAATATCACGAAGTGATGCTAGCGCTATCAATCTTAGTCAAACATCTGAAATAATTTCTTCGATAATTCAAAAATCATGCGAAGATTCTAAAAAATCCATTTGTTTTGTCACCGGTGTGCCTGGTGCTGGGAAGACATTAGTAGGTCTTAACGTTGCGACTAATCATATAGACGCAAAGAATGATCTTTATAGTGTTTTTCTTTCCGGTAATGGGCCACTCGTGGATATACTTCGAGAGGCACTAACACGGGATAAAGTACGTCGTGTGAAAGAAAGCGGGAAAAAGATAAAAAGAGGGGAAGTAATGGCGGAAGTAAAAATGTTCATTCAGAACGTTCACCATTTCCGTGATGATTGTCTTATTGACAAGGTGAAACCCCCAATAGAACACGTTGCCTTATTCGATGAAGCACAACGAGCATGGAATTTGGAACAGACATCTAACTTCATGCGAAGGAGAAGAAACAAATCAGATTTTAACCAGTCTGAACCAGAGTTTTTAATATCATGCCTCGATCGTCATCCAGATTGGGCTGTAATTATTTGCCTTGTTGGTGGTGGCCAAGAGATTAACACCGGTGAAGCAGGAATCTCTGAATGGATTAATGCTCTGAATCGTTCTTTTCCTAATTGGGATGTTTACATTTCACCTCGTCTTACAGATAGCGAATATGCAGCCGGAAAAGCAATAAGCAAAATATTAACGCATACAAAAATTGATTATAAGGATGAATTACATCTTTCTGTATCGATGCGATCTTTCCGAGCAGAACATATTTCATTATTGGTTAAGCAAATACTTGATATGGGGTATCCACTTGACTGCAGTAAGTAGCTGTTATCATATTGAATATAAAGACAATTTAACCATTGGCGCTTCCATATTGAAAAATGACCGAAAGTTCCATTGATTCAATGTGTTATATCCGATTTACTGAAGTCAAGTGGATACCCCCATACTTGATATTGATATAGGTGGCGCATGTTGTACATTCAAAAAAATAAATGAAAAGTTTCCAATTGTCATTACTCGAAATCTAACAAATGCAAAAAGGTGGCTGAAGGAAAAAGCGCGGGGCTCAGAACGCTATGGAATTGTAGTGTCCTCGCAAGCAGAACGTTTAAGACCCTATGCGATTGATGTTAGGTACGCAGTTGATCCTATTCATTGGTTTCTTGATGGCAAGGAGGACGTAAGATCATCTTATTACCTTGAGGATGTAGCAACGGAGTTTCAAATTCAAGGGCTGGAACTTGATTGGGTTTGTGTCACGTGGGATGCAGACTTTAGATACAGAAATGGTGTTTGGGAACATTGGTCTTTTCGAGGAAATCGTTGGGTGAAGATTCGGAATTTAGAACGTCAAAACTATCTAAAAAATGCATATCGAGTGCTTCTTACACGTGCCAGACAGGGGATGGTTATCGTTGTTCCACAAGGCGATATTGAAGATCCAACACGTAGCCCTATGTTTTATGACCAGACCTTTAATTATTTAGCAGACATTGGTTTTAATATCATAAAATAATCAGCCATTTTCCCCGGCTGAGTGCTTTTGTAACGGAAGCCACGTCTGGCTTGCTGCACCCTGAACTTGAGGACAGTTCACCAGCGCATGCATTGGCAAGCAATACTCATAGGGATCAACAATCTATCACACGGCTCAGACTGTTCCTCGCTACAGACGCCGTCCTGAGCAGCCGCATCAAAGACTGGCCGGAAAAGTATGTCAACGGAAAACCTTTTGAGTTTCACATCTGGGATGCGGTACGCTTTCACCGGGCATTTGAATCCGCCACGGGCAGGGATGAACTGAAAATTGACTTCCGTGAATTCATGACAGAAGGTATCCCCTGTCTGGAAGCCAGTCAGACGGGCGATGAATACAAAGCCTATCTGTGCGTCATTCCCGGAACTGTCTTGGCAGATCTTTATGATAGATTCGGAAGCCGGCTGCTTGAAAGAAATGTACGATCCTTTCTTGGAATACGGGGCACAAAAAGCGTTAACAGCGGCATCAGGAGCACTATCCTTACCCAACCCTCCCTGTTCTTCGCATTCAACAATGGCATCGCAGTAACCGCGAGTACGGTCGAGGTATCACGCAGCGTAAATGGTCTACACATCCTCTGTGCAGATGACATGCAGATTGTTAATGGAGGACAGACAACCGCATCGCTTACCACAGCAAAGCGTAAAGACAAAGCAGAACTCAAAGACATTTTTGTACAGATGAAACTATCCGTTATTGGACCAGATCGTGCTGATGAACTGATTCCGCAGATATCCCGTTCCGCAAACAGCCAGAACAAGGTAAACGATGCTGATTTCTTCTCGAACCACCCTTTTCATGTGAGAATAGAGACACATTCGCGACGCCTGTGGGCACCAGCTGTTGCAGGAGCACAACATGAAACACATTGGTTTTATGAACGTGCGCGTGGACAATTCCTCAATGAGCAGGTGAGGATGTCACCGGCAGAGAAGCGCAGATTTTTACAGCAGAATCCACGCGAACAACTGATTACAAAAACTGACCTTGCCAAGTACGAAAATGCATGGCAGGAAATCCCACATATTATAAGCCTCGGTGCGCAAAAGAATTTCAGAATCTTTGCAGAACACATCGACGAATTATGGAAAGCGTCCGATTCCGATTTCAATGAGGAACATTTCAGAAACATTGTGGCACGCGCAATCATATGGAAATACACGGAACGGATGGTATCAAAGCAATCGTGGTATCAAGGTGGTTACAGGGCTAACGTCGTTGCCTATACAATTGCCAAACTTGCTCTACTGATCAGAACAGCAGCAAAGGACAAGGTTCTCGACTTCCGGATTATATGGAATCAGCAACGTATCTCACAAGGAATGGAGCAACAGCTCGAACAGATAGCTGAGGCCGTTTTCAACACGATAGTGGCCGAAGACCGGCCCGTCGATAATGTTACAGAGTGGTGCAAGAAAAAACTCTGCTGGGAACGGGTGGAATGTCTCAAAATAGCTTTATTCCCATCATTCAGCGCAGACTTGGTTGATAAAACTGAACTGCTGGCTGCAAAAAAAGATGCGAAAAAACTTCAAAATACGGATACTGGAATTGCCGAGCAGACAGAGGTTGTTCAGCTCGGTGGCAAGTATTGGCAACAACTTTTATATTGGGCTGAAAAGAAAAACACATTGGCACCGGATGAAAAGAAGCTTGTTGGCATAGCCGCCCGGATACCCAATAGGATCCCGCCCGATTTTCAATGTCCAAAATTACTTGAGATCCGTACAAGAATGGTCGCTGAAGGGTTTGAGTGCTCAAAATAACATCAGATGGAGTGCGTCAGATCGATCTTTAATCACTTTCGGTAATGTTCCGTTTCAACCAGGACTTCCTCAAATCTCCGGATCTCTTCTACCGACACCCGGACGCAGCCCCGGATCCGGGTGGCCTGGAGATCCCCCTCGTCCAGGAGGCGGTAGACGGTCCGCGCCGAGATCGCGAAGTAGACGGCCACCTCGTCCACCCGGAAGCAGCACTAAGAGCGAAAGTTTGTTGAAGTATCTCCAACATTACCAAACGAAAGCTACCACATATCCCAATTTTCCAAGAGTCTTGACTACAATAATTATCGGAATATCAATATGATTGAAGTTATTGATAGGTAGATGAATGAGAGTGTCCTGCGCGGTCAGTATCATCCCTTTTCAAACCAGAAAGTACGCAAGAACCGGATGAACCACAAAACCGTTAATAAATACCAGTTTCGCGTTAAATTAACGACGATTTGACAAAAACCAGTTCATCGGAAATATTTTATTCACGGCAACAGCAATTTTAGAATTTGTTCCGGATGATCGCCCCCTTGTCAGCCGACTCCGCCAGGCGCGAGTAAAGGGCCAGGTACCCCTTTTTAAACTTGGGTTCCGGGCGCTTCCATTGGGCCAGACGGGCTCTGATCTCCTCATCGGAGACATGGAGATGCAGCTTCCTGGCGGGGATGTCGATGGTGATTGGATCCCCGTCCCGGACGATGGCCAGAGGACCCCCCTCGGCGGCTTCGGGGGAAATATGGCCGACGAAACATCCGTTGTTCGTCCCAGAAAACCTCCCATCGGTCACCAGGGCGGTTTTGAGAGCCAGCCCCTGACCGAACAAGAGCTTCATTGCCATGTACATCTCGCGCATCCCGGGCCCGCCCTTCGGTCCCTCGTAACGGATGACCACGACCTCGCCTTCCACCACCTTGCGGTCCAGGATGGCCTGGTTCGCCGCCTCCTCCGAATCGA
>CAZXDK010000080.1:0-9943 GCA_964639585.1 uncultured Gallionellaceae bacterium
CAGACCTATTGCGGTGTGGCCAGCGCGGTGACGGTGCTGAATGCGATGCCGATCAAGAAGCCGGTCGATCCCGTCTATGCGCCGCATGCTTATTTCACGCAACGCAATTTCTTTACGCCGGAGGTGGAGCAGGTCATCAGTCCGCAGACGGTGCGCAATCAGGGCATGACCCGCGATGAGATGGTGAAGACGCTGATGCGGCATGGCGTCAAGGCGACGACTGTTGCGGGCGATAGCGTGGATGAGTCTGCGCTGCGTGCGCTGGTGCAGAAGGCGATGGGCGATGACGGGCAGTTTGTGCTGGTGAACTTTTTGCGCGAGTCGCTGGGGCAGGCAGGCGGGGGACATTGGTCGGTGTTGGCGGCCTATGATGCGCAATCGGATCGGGCGCTGATCCTCGATGTGTCGAAGTATATGTACGCCCCGGAGTGGATCACTATCCATACTCTGCGCAAGGCGATAGACACGCTGGATACCACCAGCAACAAGGCGCGGGGGCTGGTGTTCGTATCGCAATAGGGGGCGTTGTGCGATTCAAGCCCACAATCAAAGGGGGCAGCATCGCAATAGTTTTGCGTTAGAAGGAAATCATGAACTCTTCTGCAAACACCAAGCGCATCGTCATCATCGCCGGCCCGAACGGGGCGGGTAAGACGACCTTCGCGCGGGAGTTCTTGCCGACGGATGCGGAGTTACCCAACTTTGTGAATGCCGACCTGATCGCTGCAGGATTGTCGCCCTTTGCGCCAGAATTGGCTGCGTTCAAGGCGGGGCGGTTGTTGCTGGAGACGATTGAGGACTACACTAGGCGCGGCGAAAGTTTTTCTTTCGAGACGACGCTTTCTGGTTTGACTTATACGCAGATGATTCCGGCGTGGCGTGCGTCCGGTTACGTCGTGAAGCTGATTTTTCTGTCACTGCCGGATGTCGAGATGGCAATCGAACGTGTGGCTATCCGGGTCAGGCAGGGTGGCCACAATATTCCGGTAGAAGTCATCCGTCGCCGTTATGCGCACGGGATTGCCAATTTTGAGCGTTATAAACTGCTGGTGGATGGTTGGCAGCTATACGATAATTCCGACACGCCCGCTGCTTTGATAGAGGAAGGACTGAACAAATGAAATCAGTAGCTGTTTCACATTTGAAAGACCCAGACCTGCAAAAGGTTCCGCAAGCCCTGATGCGCGCCGCCGAAAAGGCGCGTCAACTGGCCGAGCAAACCGGTACACCTTTCGTTGTGCGTAAATCTTCTGCCGCTGACAAGCAGAGTAAATAAGCTTTTGGCTACGGCTTTATGGCTATGAGCAAAACAACCAAGCTACGCAACATCCATCCCGGCGAAGTGCCACGGGAAGAATTCCTGATCCCGCTGGGTGTTACCCAATATCGTCTGGCAAAAGAGATCGGTGTGACCGAGGCGCGCATCTCGGCGATATGCTCCGGCAAGCGGGCGATTACGGCGGATACGGCGTTGCGCTTGGCCGCGTTCTTCGGCACTTCAAGCGGTTTCTGGCTGGGCTTGCAGGCGGATTACGATACCGAAGAGGCAGCGAAGAAATTGCCCGGCGTGCTGGCGCAGATACATCGCTTTGATCCGCTGGTGGCTTGAGGTGTTGAAATGAAAAATTCAATCCTTGATGTGGTGCATCAAACAGCCACTGGGTTGCGTAAATCCGAGGCAATTACTGATGTGACGATGCGCGAATTTGATACGCTCTGTATGCAACACTTGGCTCAAAGCGAGTCGGATGTACAAAATAACCGGCTTACTGAGCAAGAAAAAGTATTTGATTCACTTCGTGTGTCTTTGCTTGCGAAACAAACCGAGTCAACGGGCGTGCATCACAATAGCGCTGATAGGCAAGAGCAATGAGCGAACCTTCTAAACAAAAGTTGTGCAGCGATCATTTCGAAGCAGAGTGGGATACATCTCGTCGTCTCGGTTTCATGCAGGGGGAGTTTGCTATCCCTGATGATTTTGACCAGATGGGGAAGAATGAAATCGCCCGTTTGTTTCAAGCAACCTTCCTCACTACTTGCGGCTATCGCTTCAATCGGGATAGTGCAAATAAGCGCTGATACATCATGGCGGCCCACTGGAGAATCACTGAAGTTCAATTGCTGGATGAATATGCCATTCGGGTGCGCTTCACTGATGGCGTCGAAGGTGTCGTGCGCTTCCAGCCTGAATTTTTTAGTGGTGTGTTTTCTCACTTGATTGATCCTGCCAAGTTTGGAGAGGTGGCGGTAGTTGGTGGTGCGGTCACATGGCCGGGCGAGCTCGATCTTGCGCCGGATGCGATGTACGACGAGATTGCGCTATGTGGCGAATGGGTGGTCGGAAATGGCGGTAGTCATGTCGTAGAGCGCAAGCCGGGAGCATGGTCTGATCTGCATGCGGCTGATGAGGATTGGGTTGCTCCGACTTCTCTCTCGGACGACCCTGATCTGCAAAAAGCTCCACAAGCTTTGTTGCGCGCTGCTAAGAAGGCGCGGCAACTGGCCGAGCAAACCGGCTCGCCTTTCGTTGTGCGCAAATCAGATAGTGCCGGGGAGCAGAATAAATAAGTGCGGTAGGCTGGGGCAGGCCCTTCGATAAACTCAGGAGAGCCTTGCGAACCCCGGCATTTTGAGATGGGCGAATAACAGAAGCTACAATGAAGAAAGAAGAAATGAACACGAATCCCCAAACTAACCCGGTGCAGCCGCTTGCCGGCGACAAGCGCAAGCTCATTGTCATGTTGTCGCTGCTGTTGAGCGTGGGCTTTGCGGTCATTGCGCTGGTCAATTACTACGTTTCCAAGGCGGCCATCCGCGAATCCATCGTCGCGAACGAGTTGCCGCTGACCTCCGACAATATCTACTCGGAATTGCAGAAGGATCTCATCCGTCCCGTGTTCATTTCTTCCATGATGGCCAGCGATACTTTCCTGCGCGACTGGGTGGTGTCGGGCGAGAAGGATGTGGGGCGCATGACCAAGTACCTGCACGAGGTCATGGCGCACTATCACACGTTCACCAGTTTTTTCGTGTCCGACCACACGGCGATTTACTACCACGCCGATGGCGTGCTGAAGAGCGTGACGCCGGGCGAGCCGCGCGACAAGTGGTACTACCGGCTACGCGACATGACCGCGCCGTATGAGATCAATCTCGACCCGGACTTGGCGAACCGGGATGCGCTGACCATCTTCATCAATTACCGCGTGCTGGATTACGAGGGGAAATTTATCGGTGCGGCGGGGGTCGGGCTCACGGTGGATGCCGTGAACATTCTGCTCAACAAGTATCAGCAGCGCTATGCGCGCACCATCTATTTCGTCAGTCCGCAGGGCAGGGTGGTGATGGCGGGGGGCGGCTCCAGCCTGCTGGGGACGGATATCCGTACACTGCCGGGCATGGGGGCGCTGGCTGGAGGCATGCTGCAGAAGGAGGGCGGCTCGTTCCAGTATGAAGCAGCGGGGAGCAATCACTTGCTGAACGTCCGCTATATTCCCGAGTTGAACTGGTATCTGTTTGCCGAAAAAAACGAAGATGCAATGCTGGCCGACATACGCAACACCCTGTACTCCAACCTGGCGCTGGCTTGCGTCGTGACGGTGATCGTGCTGCTGCTGACCAGCCTGACCATCAGCCGTTACCAGAGGCGTCTTGAGGCGATGGCGACCACGGACAAACTCACGGGTCTGGCCAATCGGCAGGCATTCGAGATATTGATCGGGCAGATGCGGCTGGAGGCGGAACGCAGCACGAAGCCGCTGGCCGCCCTGCTCATGGACATAGACAATTTCAAGATATGCAACGATACCTACGGCCATCTTGCGGGCGACAAAGTCATCCAGCATGTCGCCACGATCATTCGCACCACGCTGCGTCAGTCGGATATAGTGTGCCGCTGGGGCGGCGAGGAATTCCTGGCGATGATCAAGGATTGCAGTCTGGAGCAGGGCTTGCAGATTGCTGAAAATATCTGCGATGCCATGCGGCATGCGCCGATTCAGGTCGATGGCGTGACGCTGAATATCACCCTCAGCGTGGGCGTCGCCAGCGGCTTTAAGGAAGAGAGCTTGCTGCTTGAAGCCGACGCGGCGATGTATGCCGCCAAGGATGCGGGGCGCGACCAGGTAAAGGCGGCCGGAGCCGGAAAATAATGGCTAATGGGCGGCATCGTAACGGTTTTTGTGGTTTGATATTGATTTAAGACGTACTAGTGTAGTGTTGCAATCTGTTTGGAACTTAACATGAGCAGTAGGAGCGGCTTTAGCCGCGATGCTGGCGGTGAAATTCGGCACTCCCTTCGCGGCTGTGTCAACTCCACACCCGACTTGTCGGGTAGTGGATTGCCTAACTTTGTTAAAAGCCGCTCCCACAAAAGGGTTTGCTGATATTCACATAAAGTCTCGTCAATAATGCAACACTACACTAGCTGTTGCACCGATAAACATGGAAAGGAGTGATTGAGAAATGAGCGAAGTCGCAGACTACAAACTGGTGCGTAACTCGACGGTGGGAACCGAACTCACTGAGGACAAGGCCAAACTTTTGGCGGAGAAGATAGGCGTGCGCCATTTGAAAGATGGTGAATTGCTGGTCAAGGAAGGCGAGGCCGATCAGACCCTGTTTATTCTGGCCCAAGGCAGGCTGGCTGTCACCAGCAAAGACGCGGACGGTGTGGTGAAGCCGGTTTACACCATGAAGGAAGGGGAGTGCGCCGGCACCCGCGCATTCGTCGAACAATCGCCGCGCAAGGCGACGCTGCAAGCGGTGGGGGATGCCACGGTCTATACGCTGACCCCGGCCGATTTTGAATCGTTGCTGGATGCCCAGCCGCGTCTGGCTTTCAAGGTGATGCGCGCGCTGTTCCGGGTGACCCACGCCAATCTGTCGCGTATGAATCAGGAGAGCAAGGAACTGGCGAATTACATCTCCAAGACCCAGGGGCGCTATTGAGGCGTGCAATACGGCTGCGGTTTCCGGTCACATAATTTAAGGGGCGGGTTCGGGTTGTTGGTGTGGACACGCCGCATATGAAAGGAGCACATCATGAGCACCAATATGAGCACCAATGAACCAATCTGCTGCCCGCAGTTCAATCCCGATCCCTGGGATGGCAAGACCATCACTTGGCAAGGCAAGCGCTTCGTGCGAGATCGCGTTAGCAGCCTGTTCCATATTCCTCTCAACTACGGTGCAGTGATGACGCGGGTGGATGCCGCCCTCCGCGCTGCCGACGCCAAACTGGAAGCGCCCGTCATGCTGACCGATGAGAATTCCTTGTGGGGCGCGGATGTGTTGGTCGAAGCCGGCAAGGATGTTCCCGGCGCTGAGATGGTGAACATTTCCGGAACGTTCATGAGCAAGGTGTTCGAAGGCCCTTACAGCGGGGTCGGGCGTTGGGTGGGGGAGATGAAGGCGTGGCTGAGCAGCGAGGGCAAGAGCTTCAGCAAGTTGTATTTCTATTACACGACCTGTCCCAAGTGCGCGAAAAAATACGGCAAAAACTATGTCGTGCTGCTGGCGCAAATAAATTAAAGGGCATCTCAAAAAATTCGTCTCACCGGCGAAGGCCGGTGTCCAGCAAAAATATAGGTGCAGTACAACGCATTGATATAACAGAATTATAAATAAAATCGCTGGATTCCGGCCTGCGCCGGAATGACGAAATGAATTATTAGAGGTGCCCTCAAGAATTAACCAGTGTGCAGAATAAAACTATCCTGCCCATTTAAACAGGAGTGCTTGCTATGAACGATATTCCCGACGCATCCGGCAATAAACGCAATATTGGGATACGCGCATTGTTCATGCTGTTGATGGTCTGCGCGTGGCATGTGTGCGGAACCTTGCTGTTTATCGTAACCGTCATCCAGTTTGTGCTCGTGCTGTTGAACGACAGGCCCAATGTCAGGTTGCTTGCATTTGGCCGCAGCCTGGGAAATTACTTGCGCCAAATCGTTAATTATCTGGCGTTCGCAACGGAGGAAATACCATTCCCATTCAGCGAATGGCCCGCGGGCGAGTAATCAATCAGGCGGTAGGCGGGGGGAGTCACAAACCCCGGTCTACGGTCCGTGACTCACAAAATCCCACAATTTTTCTATCCGATTAAACCATGCCAACTGACTCACCCATCCCCTCCGAATTAAGACTGGCCGCGCTGCACTGGCTGCTTGAGCGCGATGCTGTGCGCAAGGCGGCGGGGGTGCGGCGCTTGGCTGAAGATTGGGCGGACGGGAAGCTGGAGCTGGATGCCGATACGGTGTTGAGTGCTGCGCCGGGCATCCCCGGACATCCAGCCCGGCCCGAACTGATTTCTCCGCTTGCGGTGCAACGCCGCGCGATGAACACGCCACAAGGCCGCGCCGCGATGATCCACGCGCTGGTGCATATCGAGTTCAACGCGATCAATCTGGCGCTCGATGCGTTGTGGCGCTTTGCCGCTATGCCGCGCGAGTATTACGCCGACTGGCTGCGGGTGGCCGACGAGGAGGCTTTGCACTTCACGCTGCTGGCCGGGCACTTGCAAACACAGGGTTATGCCTACGGCGACTTCTCCGCGCACAACGGGCTGTGGGATATGGCGGTGCGGACGCAGCACGACGCGCTGGCGCGTATGGCCTTGCTGCCCCGCACGATGGAGGCGCGCGGGCTGGATGTGACACCGGGCACAAGCGCCAAGCTGGTGCAGGCGGGCGATAGCGCGGTCGGCCCGATTCTGGACATCGTCATGCGCGATGAAATTGCTCATGTCGCCATCGGCAATCGCTGGTTCAATTATCTGTGCGCACAGCGCGGGCTGGAGCCTGCGGCCACCTATGCCGCGCTGCTGGCCGAATACAATGCGGCGCCGCGCCGCGGCCCGTTCAATCTGGCAGCGCGCCGCGCGGCGGGGTTTAGCGAAGAAGAGTTGGCCGGCTTGGGTTTGAACTGAACAGGCGAGATGCCGGACTTCGTGCCAAGTTGCTTCATGCTAGAATGCGCGCCTTTGATTTTTAGCCCGGAGAAATACAAATGATTTCCATCAGCAATTTGTTTATCAGTAACGCATACGCCGAAGGCGGTGCACCGCAAGGCGGCGGCATCATGGATTTTTTGCCCTTGATCGCGCTGTTGGCGGTGTTCTATTTTCTCGTGTTGCGTCCGCAACAAAAGCGCGCCAAGGAAGTAAAGGCGATGCTGGAAGCCATGCAAAAAGGCGATGAAATTGTCACCACGGGTGGCGCGCTGGGACGTATCGTTAAAGTGGGCGAGGCTTATGTTGCCGTTGAAATTGCCGAGGGCGTCACCATCAACGTGCAGAAATCCGCGATTCAAACCACCTTGCCCAAAGGCACGATCAAGTCTATCTAACATCACCCTCAAGCTTACCGGGATGCCGCAATGAATCGTTACCCGCTGTGGAAATATCTGTTGATCGCCGCCGTGTTTGTATTTGGCCTGATTTACGCCTTGCCCAATCTGTATGGTGAAGCGCCTGCGGTGCAAGTGTTGCCGTTGCGCTCCAATCTGAAAGCCGACACCGCACTGCTGAAGCGCGTGGAGGACGCCTTGAAGGCGGCGCAATTGAACCCCGAAGCATTGTCGCTCGACACAAGCAGTGTCAAAGCGCGTTTTGCCGATACCGACAGCCAATTGAAAGCCAAAGATGTGCTGCACGCACAACTGGGCGAGGATTACGTGGTGGCGTTGAATCTGCTGTCGCGCTCACCGCAATGGCTGGCGAGCATGAATGCGCTGCCGATGTACCTGGGGCTGGATCTGCGCGGCGGCGTGCATTTCATGTTGCAGGTGGACATGAAGGGCGCGCTGGACAAGGCATTGGAGTCGGCGTCGAGCGATATACGCAGCACTTTGCGCGAGCAGAACATCGCTTATGGCGGGGTGAACCGCGATGGCGCGCTGGTGACGGTGAAATTCCGCGATGCGGCCACGCGCGGCAAGGGCGAGGCCGAACTCAAGCAGCGTTTCGGCGGACTGGAGTTTGTGGAGCGCGAAGAAGCGGGCGAATACCTGTTGAATGCGCGCCTCAAGCCGGTTGAAGAAACCCGCATTCAGGAAACCGCAGTGCAGCAGAATCTGATCACTTTACGCAATCGCGTGAACGAACTGGGCGTGGCCGAGCCGGTGATCCAGCAGCAAGGTATCGACCGCATTGTGGTGCAATTGCCCGGCGTGCAGGACACCGCGCGCGCCAAGGATATTCTGGGGCGCACCGCCACGCTGGAAGTGCGTCTGGTGGACGACGAGCATCAGGTCGGCATCAATTCGGTTGCCCCGTTCGGCACCGAGATGTTCAAAGACCGCGACGGCGGCTTCATACTGGTGAAGAAGAGCGTGCTGTTGACGGGCGAGCGCATCAACGACGCGCAACCCGGTTTCGATAGCCGCAACAACGAGCCCGCCGTGCACATCAATCTGGATGCGGTCGGTGCGCGCAAATTCAAAGAAGCCACGCGCGAAAACGTCGGCAAGCGCATGGCGATTATCCTGTTTGAAAAAGGCAAAGGCGAGGTCGTGACCGCGCCGGTGATCCGCGAAGAAATCGGCGGCGGCCGCGTGCAGATCAGCGGCAAAATGACCACGGAAGAAGCCAAAGACACCTCGCTGCTGTTGCGTGCCGGTGCGTTGGCCGCGCCGATGGAAATCGTCGAAGAGCGCACCGTCGGCCCGAGCTTGGGCGCGGACAACATCAAGCGCGGTTTCGATTCCACCAAGATTGGTTTTATTGCGATTTCGATTTTCATGATCGGGTATTACCTGATGTTCGGTGGCGTTTCCGTGCTGGCGCTGGGCGTCAACTTGCTGCTGCTGGTTGCCCTGCTGTCCATGCTGCAAGCCACGCTGACGCTGCCCGGTATGGCCGGTATCGCGCTGACGCTGGGTATGGCGATCGACTCCAACGTGTTGATCAACGAACGCATCCGCGAAGAGCTGCGCAACGGCGTACCGCCGCAGGCGGCGATTCATGCGGGATACGAAAACGCCTTCGCCACGATTCTGGACTCCAACATCACCAACCTGATCGCCGGTATCGCGCTGTTCATGTTCGGCTCCGGCCCGATCAAGGGCTTTGCGGTGGTGCTGTGTCTGGGTATTTTGACTTCGATATTCAGCTCGGTGCTGGTGTCGCGCGCAATAGTAAATGTTATCTATGGCCGCAAGGCGCGGTTGAACAAAGTCGCGATAGGTTAGTCGATGTAGGGTGGGCACGTTTTGTGTGCCCACGCGTTTTTCCGTAGGTGTGCCGCGTGGGCACAAACAACGTGCCCACCCTACGAACCGAATGATTTTAGGGTAAAGCTGAAATGGAATTTTTCAAAATCAAAAAAGATGTCCCGTTCATGAGCTACGGGCGTTACACCACCAGCATCTCGCTGGTCACCTTCCTGTTCGCGGTGTTCTTCCTCGCCACCAAAGGCTTGAACTTCGGCGTGGACTTTACCGGCGGCACCGTGATGGAAGTGCATTACGCGCAGTCTGCCGATCTCGACAAAGTGCGCGGGCAATTGAGTAGCATCGGCTTGCACGACGCGCAGGTGCAGAACTTCGGCTCCAGCAAAGATGTGCTGATTCAAGTGCCGCTCAAGCAAAATAAAGCGGGCGCGAAACTGTCCGAGCAAGTGCTGGGCACGCTCAAGACGCAAGATGCCAGCGTGGAATTGCGCCGCGTCGAGTTCGTCGGCCCGCAGGTCGGCAAAGACCTGGTGGAAAACGGCGCGATGGCGCTGTTGCTGGTGAGCCTGGGGATCGTCGGTTACTTGTGGGTGCGCTTCGAGTGGAAATTCGGCTTGGCGGCGATCATCGCCAACCTGCATGACGTGATTATCATTCTCGGCTTCTTCGCCTTCTTCCAGTGGGAGTTTTCGCTGTCGGTGCTGGCTGCGGTGTTGGCGGTGCTGGGTTACTCGGTGAACGAATCGGTGGTGGTGTTCGACCGTATCCG
>CAZXDK010000081.1:0-9564 GCA_964639585.1 uncultured Gallionellaceae bacterium
AGCGCATGCTCATCCTCGTGGACATCGAGAAGCTCATGAGCAGCAGAGATATGGAGTTGATGGATGCGGTAGCAGCCTAGTTAAACACCGCAACGAATAATAAAACTGACATTATCGTGGTGAATAATAAAATTGACATCGATTTTCCTGGAAAAAATTAATGAATAATCTGACTATCAAAACGCGGCTGATACTGGTCATCGGTTTCTTGTCTTTGTTGTTGGTTGTGATCGGTGTTTACGGTTTGTGGGGCATGTCGCAGGCCGATAAGGGGCTGCGCACGGTGTACCAAGACCGCTTGGTGCCAGCGGGGCAACTGGGGATGGTCAATATCCTTACCGCAGAAAATTTGCGCCAGGTACACCTGATGCTGATGCACGACCCGCGCCTCCCGGAAAGCAAGCTGCACGATCATCCTTTGTCCATGCACACCGATAAGATGGCGGCAAACACCGAGAAAAATAACGAATTGCTGGATAAGTATGCGGCTACCTATTTAACTCCCGAAGAAAAAATACTATTTGAAGATTATCAGGCGAAACGCAAGGTTTATCAGAAGGCACGCTCGAAAACCATTGAGCTGATCAAGGCCGGCAGCTTTGCCGAAGCCAATGCCACGCTGGTGAAGGAGGCTGGCCCTGCCTATGTGGCGAATAAGGATGCGGTGCAAAAGCTGCTCGAATTGCAAGTCGAGGTGGGGAGCCAGGAGCATGAAAAGTCCGAGGCGGCATATGAGGCCGCGCGCACTGTTTCGATCAGTCTGATTGTACTGGGCATTTTATTGTCTGCCTGGATGGGCTTTATGCTGGTGCGCGGCATCGGCCGCGGTTTGCGCTCGGCGATGGATGTGGCGAGCAAGATTGCAGCAGGAGACTTGTCCAGCCAGATCAACATTATCAGTCAGGATGAAATAGGCAAGCTGCTGGTTGCGATGCAAACGATGCAGGGTAATCTGACCAAGATCGTCTCCGAAATTCGCAGCATCGTCGCAGCCGCGAACAAAGGCGATTTCAGTACCAAGATGAATCTGGAAGGCAAAGCGGGCTACACCAAAGAACTGTCCGAGTTGCTGAACCAATTGAGCAACACGGTAGACGGCGCATTCAAGGACACCATCCGCGTGGCTGACGCACTGGCTCGTGGCGACCTGAGCCAGAAAGTCACCACCGAATATCAGGGCGCCTACAACCAGGTCAAAGTCAGCGTCAACACTACCGCCGACTCACTCACTCAGATCGTTAGCGACATTCAGTTTATTGTCTTGTCGGCTGGGCAAGGCGATTTCAGCGTCAAGATGGATTTGAACGGCAAGCAAGGCTATATCAAGACTTTGTCAGAACTGCTGAATCAGCTTTCCGAAGTTACCGACACCGGCCTGAGAGACATTATGCGCGTGGCCAACTCGCTGGCGGCGGGCGATCTGACCCAGACCATCACCAAAGATTACCCCGGTCTGTTCGGACAAACCAAAGATGGCGTCAACACCACGGTGCAGAACCTCAAGAACCTCGTGAACGAAGTCAAAGTTTCGGTAGACACCATCGGCACGGCGTCGAAGGAAATCGCCTCGGGCAACACCGACCTGTCGCAGCGCACCGAAGAACAGGCATCGAGTCTGGAAGAAACCGCCGCTAGCATGGAAGAACTCACCTCGACGGTGAAGCAAAACTCGGAGAACGCCAAACAAGCCAATCAGCTTGCACATAGCGCCAGCAGCGTGGCAGAAAAGGGGGGCTCTGTTGTGCATGAAGTGGTTGGCACCATGAGTGCTATCAACGAGTCCTCGCGCAAGATCGTGGACATCATCAGCGTGATAGACGGTATCGCCTTCCAGACCAACATCCTGGCTTTGAATGCCGCCATCGAAGCGGCGCGCGCGGGCGAACAGGGGCGCGGCTTCGCCGTGGTCGCAGGTGAAGTGCGCAACCTCGCGCAACGTTCCGCAGCGGCGGCCAAGGAAATCAAAACGCTGATCGGCGACTCCGTCGAAAAAGTCGAAGTCGGCACCAAGCTGGTGGACGACGCGGGCAAGACCATGGAAGAAATCGTGAATGCCGTCAAACGCGTGACCGACATCATGAGCGAAATCAGCGCCGCCTCCGCCGAACAAAGCCAGGGCATCGAACAAGTGAACCGGGCCATCACCCAGATGGACGAAGTCACCCAGCAGAACGCCGCGTTGGTGGAAGAAGCCGCCGCCGCCGCCGAATCGCTGGAAGAAGAAGCGCAGAACCTCATCCGCTCCGTGAGCGTGTTCAAGATGGATGCCGACGGCAAAAGTGCGGGCAAGCCTGTTGCTCTCTTTGCGGCGCCTGGAAAAACGGCTACATCGCACTTCGATGACGCTATCGCGGCGCACATCAAATGGAAAACCCGCCTGAATCAATATATCGACGGCACCAGCACAGAGAAACTCGACCGCGCGACAATATGCAAAGACAATCTGTGCGTTTTGGGAAAATGGATATATGGTGATGGGGAAAAATACAAAAATGCCGTTTACTACGGGGAGTTGCAAACCAAACATGCCAATTTCCACCGTTGTGCGGGAGAGATAGTGGCGAGGGTCGAGTCTCACGACAAGGCGGGAGCCTTGTCAATGTTGCGCGGCGAGTTTGCTATGTCCGCGAAGGATACGGTAACGGCGATCATGGATTTGAAGAAGGAAATAGCGTAAGACTTATCTGTGGGGCGGGGCAGGCTCAGCCGTAATCTTGCCACACACCAGTCCTCTCCCCCGGCAGGCAAGCCCAAGGCGCTACCCAGTAAATCCGGCAACTAAAGCGGGCAAAGATAAATGGGAAGAGTTTTGAGGGCGGCCTGAGAAGTCTTGCTTGCGCAAGGCAAGTGCATGACGCTACATGCGCCAGAGATAAAGCGTCGAGTGGTGCAAATCATCGACAGTGACGGTGTGATGCGGTGGCTGGCCGGGTACGGCGAAGGTGTTGCTGATGAACAGGCTGCCCGCGCGCATCTCCTGCTTGGCCTTATCCCATAAGGCATCCATCGGCACGGGGGAAAGATAGGCGAACACCACATCATATTGCGACAGATCGCAATCCCACAGGCTGCCCCAATGCACCGCACAGTTGCGATACCCGCCGAGCTTGATGCGCAGCCAACTCCACAGAAATGGCAAGGGCGCGGTTTCCACGCCGAGATAGCGGCCATGCGGGCGGGTTTGCGACAGATGGGTAAGCACACCGCCGATGCCGGAACCGAGATCGGCAAAAGTGAATGGCTGGGCAGCGGGTAATTGCGTTTCCAACGCCTGCCAAACCTTGTTGCTGGACAGGTAGAGCGGTACTTGTGTGCGGAAAGTGCTCCAGTACACCACGAGCATGATGAGGAAGGCGGCGAGGAACCATTGCGGAGGAATGTCCAGCGTGAGCGTTCCGACCAAAGCGGGGGCGAAGAACAGTTGGATGGGCAGCCACCATCGGGGCAAACCTAATAAATGGCTCAACAAAGCCGCGCTGAAACCGCACATGAAAGCCAGCGCGATAAGGCTTACGGCGTAGTTGCCATGTATGAGCAGGGCAATGAGCAGCGTGAGCAGCGCGGCGCTTGCCTGCAACAGCAATGCGATGAGCGGTGGGGGGAGGCGGCTAGACACGAAATTCCAGCACGCGGTAAAAGCCGCCAAATAAAGCCGCTTCGTTGGACAAGCGCAATATTTTGTTTTGCCGGGTGGCGTACAGGCCGAGTTCGGCGCGCAGATCGCTGTGCCAGAAATCGTTGAGAAACGGTTCCAGTTTTTCCTGCATCCAGAGCCACGGCGCGCACCGGTGCAGCGGGTGCGCGCCACGGTTCTCGCTGTATTCGGCGATCAGTAACTGCCCGCCTGGTTTCAATACGCGCAGGGTTTCACACAGGGTGCGTTCGCGTGCTTCCGGGGGGAGTTCGTGCAGCAGGAAGAAAATGATGATGCTATCAAAGCTGTCGTTGGGGTATGCCAGTGCTTCGGCATTCATGCGCACCAAGGCAGCGCTACGCGATACGGCTTTTAGCTTGCTCTGTGCGGATGAGAGTTGAATGCCAGCGGCATCGGCCACATGCAACTCTCGCGTATTTGCAGACAATGCCAGCGACGGGGTCAGCGAACCGTAGGCGCAGGTGAGTTGCAGGGTGCGCGCTCCCTCCATCGCCGCGTAGCGGCGCATGACCTCGCTCAGTATGGCGCGGTATTGACCGAGCAGAATCAGATTGATGACGGGGTAGTGATCGAAGAACCAGACGCCGCGTGGCGACAGGTAGGCCCACCAATAGTGCCGGGCCAGATATTCGGGAATGCCATCGATATAGCGTTGCCAAAAACCGAACGGCATCAGCGTTGCAATCCGCCGACGACTTCCTCCCGCTTGGCCTTGCCGACCAGCAGCTCGACCAGCGTCAAAGCAAAATCCATTGCGGTGCCGGGGCCGCGCGAGGTGACGAAGTGGCCGTCCACCACCACCGCCGCGTTTTGTTTTTTCACTTGAGCAAACGTATCCAGGCAGCCGGGGAAACTGGTTGCCTGTTTACCGTCCAGCAAGCCTGCACTGGCGAGAACGGACGGCGCCGCACAGATTGCCGCGACATATTTTCCGTTCGCCGCCATTTGTTTTAGCAAAGCGATGATACGGCTGTCCGCCTTGAGATTGTCGGTGCCGGGTTGCCCGCCGGGCAATACGATCATGTCGAATTTTTGCTGCATGGCGGATTCCAGCGTGGTGTCCGCTATAAGCATCACACCGCGACTCGCGCGTACGGGCTGCGCATCCAGTCCCGCAGAGACTACTTCGATACAGGCGCGGCGCAGAATGTCTATCACCGTGACGGCTTCGATTTCTTCGCAACCTTGGGCTAGCGGGACGATGACTTTGGGCATGGCATGAAGTCCTGTTTAGAAGCTGCTGACGAGTTGAATGCCGCTAAAGTCCGGAGCAAGCAGCGGGATAACGGCGACTTTATTGCCGCGCAGCGTGCGGTTGTGATACACGATGCTTTTGCCTACATAAGTGCCAATAAATGCGGACGCCACCACGTCGGAGGCAAAGTGGGCATTGTGATACATGCGCGCCACACCGACCAATCCGGCAACGGAATAAGCGGTGTAAGTCACCCAGGCGTCCTCGTAGTGTGTGGCAATGACGGACGCCAGCGTAAAGGCTTCCGTCGTGTGGCCGGAGGGGAAGGAGCTGTTGTTATTGAGGCCGGTGTAGCCCTGGAAATGGCTGATGCCCAGGTCGTCGCGTGGTCGGCTGCGGTTGACGGCAATTTTGAGGGTTTGGTTGATGGTGGCGGAAATCAGACTGGCGGCAACGAGGTTTTGCGCCACGTTGACAGATTTTTCATTGTCGGTGATTTTACCCGCCAGATAGAATCCGCCCATCACGCCGAGCGCATAAGTCTGGCCGAAGTTTTCTACCTTATCCAAAAAAGCATTGCCCGGGGTTTGCCGGCGCATGAAGTCGCGCACGGGACGATCCGCGATGACGGCTGTGCCCGCTACCGCGAGCGCCGCCCAACCCAGATTTCCCCATTCTCGCGTTTCCCAGCGCGATGGTGCAGTGGCGATATATTTGAAATCGTCGGCTATGATAGCGGGGAAGCCGGTGGTTTCATCGGCATACGCCGGTTGCAGTGCAGCGAACGCCAGCAGCGTGGCGCACAAGAATGAAGGCAGGCGTAGTGTAGGAAAGTTATTCATCGTTAGTCGCGGAAGTTTTGGTATTGCAGCGGGAAGTCGGTAATGGATTTTTTGATGAAGGCGATGGCGGCTTGCAGGTCGTCGCGGTTCTTGCCGGTGACGCGCACGGTGTCGCCCTGAATGCTGGCTTGCACCTTCATCTTGCTGTCTTTGATGAGCTTGACGATCTTCTTGGCCAGCTCGATCTCAACGCCCACTTTGACCGTGCAGGAACGCTTGACCTTGTTGCCGCTGACCTTCTCAATCTTGTCGCTAATCTCCAGACACTTGATGTCCACGCCGCGCTTGGTGAGTTTGCCGTTCAGGATTTCCTGCACCTGATCCATCTGAAACTCATTGTCGGCATGCACGGTGAGCACCAGTTCGGCTTGCTCGACGCGCGCATCGCTACCTTTGAAGTCGAAGCGCGTGCTGACTTCCTTGTTGGTCTGCTCGACCGCATTTTTAACTTCGGTTTTTTCTACTTCTGAAACGATGTCGAAAGATGGCATGGTGTGCTCTCTATATAAATAATCCGTCGTTTTGGTAGGGTGCAATAAGCGTAGCGCATTGCACCGGATGCGTTACATACGGCGCAATGCCCGTTGGTTATTGCGCCCTACGTTTTGGGGTTTTAAATCAACCAAAACTGCAAACGTAATCGACCGCGCCCGCACCCGTATGGATGTCGAAGCTGCTGTTCTCGGCCACGCTGAAGCTGCTGCCTGCGGCGTAAGTTTTGAACGCGGATTCTCCGGCGATCTTCACCTGGCATTCGCCCGCGGTGATTTCCATCAGTTCCGGTGCGCCGACGTTGAAGGTGAGCTGGCTGTTGGGTAGCACCACACCCACGGTTTTGCGCGAGCCGTCGGGGAAAAACACCGAGTGCGATACACATTTGCCGTCGAAGAATACGTTGGATTTTTTGCCTACGCTGACGTTGTCGAATTTGTCTGACATGCTATTTTCCTTTCTCAGTGGGTTCGTTGGCTTTTATGCCTTTTTGGTAGTTGACATAGATATACACGGGAACTTTGAGATCCCCGAGTTGTTTTTCGAGCAGCGGCTGCACCTCGCTCCAGTCCAATCCATTCATGCCACAGGCTAGCCGCGGCAGTGCAATACTGGCAATTTTTTCCTTTTGCACCAAGGCGCGCAGGGCGTGCAGTGTGTGGTTCACATTGCTTAATGTCGCCTTGCCCGGTTTGCTGCCGTGGCCGTAAGCGGCTTCTTGTGTGAACAGATTGACAAGGAAGCGACCGTCGGCGCTCATCCATGTCCACAACTCGCCGGACTTGGGATGCTGCGTCTGGCAGTAATGGCGAAAATCCTTGTACATCGCCGGCATGCGCTCGCGCAGTTGCAGCGCGAGGCCATGCAGGAAATCATCGTTCGGCGCGACACCTTGGGCTATAGCCTTGGCACCGCTCAACAGAATGTCACCGCTCAGTTCGTGAATCATCCGACACACCTCCTGCGAGTTGGCGGGCAGATGCCCGTATGCCTCTTATTTGCGATTCTTCAAATTCGCCGCGATGCGCATGCGCAAGGCATTGAGCTTGATGAAGCCTGCCGCATCCTTCTGGTCGTAAGCGCCCTTGTCGTCCTCGAAAGTGGCGATGTTCGGGTCGAACAGCGAGTCGGTCTTGGAATCGCGACCCACGACGATGACATTGCCCTTGTACAGCTTCACGCGCACCCAACCGTTGACGGTCTTCTGGGTGTGGTCGATCAGTGTTTGCAGCGCGAGGCGCTCGGGGCTCCACCAGTAGCCGTTGTAGATCATGCTGGCGTAGCGCGGCATCAGGTCGTCCTTGAGGTGTGCCACTTCGCGATCCAGCGTGATGGATTCGATGGCGCGGTGCGCCTTGAGCATGATGGTGCCTCCGGGGGTTTCGTAGCAGCCGCGCGACTTCATGCCGACGTAGCGGTTTTCCACCAGATCGAGGCGGCCGATGCCGTGCTTGCCGCCGAGTTCGTTCAGTTTGGTCAGCACTTGCGCGGGAGACAGCTTGGTTCCGTTCAGCGCCACGATGTCGCCGTTGGCGAATTCGATGTCGAGGTATTCGGCGGCATCCGGCGCTTTTTCCGGCGACACCGTCCAGCGCCACATGCTTTCTTCGGCTTCGGCGGCGGGGTTTTCCAGATGGCGGCCTTCAAAGCTGATGTGCAGCAGGTTGGCGTCCATCGAGTACGGCGAGCCGCCGTTCTTGTGCTTCATGTCGATGGGGATGCCGTGCTTCTCGGCGTAAGCCAGCAGCTTCTCGCGCGAGAGCAGATCCCATTCGCGCCACGGCGCGATGATCTTGATGTTCGGGTGCAAGGCGTATGCGCCCAGTTCGAAACGCACCTGGTCGTTGCCCTTGCCGGTCGCGCCGTGCGAGATGGCCTGTGCGCCGGTTTTGTTGACGATTTCGATCAGGCGCTTGGCGATCAGCGGACGCGCGATGGAAGTGCCGAGCAGGTATTCGCCTTCGTACACGGTGTTGGCGCGGAACATCGGGAACACGAAATCGCGCACGAACTCTTCGCGCAGGTCGTCGATGAAGATGTTCTCCGGTTTGATGCCGAATTGCAGCGCCTTCTGGCGTGCTGGTTCCAATTCTTCGCCTTGTCCGAGGTCGGCGGTGAAGGTCACCACTTCGCACTGGTAGGTGTCTTGCAGCCACTTGAGGATGACCGAGGTGTCGAGTCCGCCGGAGTAGGCGAGGACGGCTTTTTTTATGTCGCTCATGATGAATGTCCGTTGATTAATAGTTAGTTGGCCGGTTGCTTGTTGCGTATTTTATTGTCGAATCTTTCCCTGTCGATCACGAAGCGCTCGTGTGTGCCTTGCGCGATCAGGTCTACGCCGTCATGCGCAGAGACCGAGAAGGTTAATTTCCTGCCTACCACTTCGATCAACTCTACCGTCGCCGTCACTTCCAGCCCCGGCGGGGTGGCGGCTTCGTGACTGACGTTGATGTGGGTGCCCAGCGATTGTTCGGCAGGCCAGTCCAGATGCGGCTTGATGGCCATGATGCAGGCCCATTCCAGAAAGCCGACCATGAACCCGGTGGCAAACACTTCCGGCATGGCCTGAAACTCGGGCGATTCGGGATACAGCGCGGGGACGGTCTTGGTCGGCGGGATCAGGAACTTGTGTTCGTAGCGTATGCCCGGTTGCAAAGTTTCTTTCATGCTGTCCGTCGCGACGACTTAATTGTTGATCTTGCCCAGCAACAGATATTCCATCAGCGCTTTCTGCACATGCAAGCGGTTCTCCGCTTCATCCCATACCACCGATTGCGCGCCGTCGATGACTTCCGCCGAGACTTCTTCGCCGCGATGGGCTGGCAGGCAGTGCATGAACAGCGCGTCTTTTGCGGCGACGCGCATCATGTCGCCGTCCACTTGCCAGTCGGCGAAGTCTTTCATGCGCTCGTCGTTTTCGGCCTCCCAGCCCATCGAGGTCCACACATCGGTGGTCACCAGATGTGCATCGCGTGCAGCCTCCATCGGGTCGGAGAATTCCTCATAATGCTCGTGGCCGTACAAGCCGGCGCGTTCCGGTTCCACTTCATAGCCGGGCGGGGTGGAGACATGCACGTTGAAGTCCAGTATTTCCGCGGCTTGCAGCCAGGTGTTGCACATGTTGTTGGAGTCGCCGATCCAGGCCACGGTCTTGCCCTTGATGCAGCCGCGATGTTCGACGTAAGTGTAAATGTCGGCCAGCACCTGGCAGGGGTGGTATTCGTTGGTGAGGCCGTTGATCACCGGCACGCGCGAATGCGCGGCAAAACGCTCGATGATGCTCTGCTCGAAAGTGCGGATCATCACGATGTCGCTCATGCGCGAGATCACCTGCCCGGCGTCTTCCACCGGCTCGCCGCGCCCCAGTTGCGAGTCGCGCG
>CAZXDK010000082.1:0-9311 GCA_964639585.1 uncultured Gallionellaceae bacterium
GCGCGGGCGGCCAGCACATCAACAAGACCGACTCGGCGGTGCGTATCACCCACATTCCGACCAACATCGTCGTGCAGTGCCAGAGCGACCGCTCGCAGCACCGCAACCGCGCCGAAGCGATGGCGATGCTGAAGTCGCGCCTGTACGAAGCCGAGTTGCGCAAGCGCCAATCCGAGCAACAAGCGCTGGAAGATTCCAAGACCGACATCGGCTGGGGCCACCAGATTCGCAGCTACGTGCTCGACCAGTCGCGCATCAAGGACTTGCGCACCAACCACGAAGTCGGCAACACCCAGGCCGTGCTGGACGGCGACCTCGACGATTTCATTGCGGCGAGTTTGAAGCAAGGCGTTTAACCCGATGTCCGAACACGAAGAAAACGGCCTCGCCGAATTCTTCGTCGCCGGGGTCGAACCCGCCGACGTGCCGCAATTCTTTCCGCTGTTCGCGGCCAAGCCGCTGATCGGCGCGATGATCGCGCTGTTTCGCGGCGGCGACGACGAGGTGATGGTGCGGCTGATGGTGCTGCGCGAAATCGGTTTGCGCGCCGACGCGCCGGAATGGTCGCGCCACGAATTGAACTCCCACTTTTCCTTCATCGCGGAAGCCAAGCTCAACACCGTGCTCAACCGTTTGCGCGAACACGAGTTGCTGCTGTGGGACAACGAGCGCCACGTTTACCGGATGTCCTCCGCCGGGCGCATGATGCTGTCCGCGCTGTCCAGCCTGCTGAACTTCAACACCGAGCAGGATGGCGAATTTCTCGCCGCCCAGATCGCTGCGGGCGCCGCCGTCGGCAAGCTGTCGCCCGAGGCGATGGCGCACCTGCTGGCGCGGCTCGCGGAGCTGGAAGAAGAATTTGCCCAGGCGGTTTCCTCCGGCTCCGAGTTCCGCCTGCGCGCCGCGCAAAGCAAGCTGGAATCCGTGCAGCAGTGGATGGACAAGGCCAACGAGGTGATGCGCAATCTCGCGGATGAGGGGCTGGACGATGCGACCTGGAAACTGTCGCAGCAAATCGGCCAGCGCCAATCCAAACTGATGCGCATGTCTTCGGTGTTCCAGCGCGAACTGACCGAAATCGCGCGCCAGCAGGTTCACCTGTCGCACGGCGGACTCAGCTCTTCCGAGCTCGCCGCCTGGCTCAAACAGCGCGATGTGGACGAGCTGGTCGCGCTCGCCGCCGGACAGTATTCCATCACGCCGGAATGCACCTTCATCCTGCCCGACGTGATGGTGGACAACACCGAAGAATTCGTCGCACGCGAACAGCCGAACCGCCGCGTTTCAACCATGCCCACGCCGTCCGAAATCGAATATGTGGACGACATCCAGCAGCTCGAACCGCCGTATCAACTGGCCGCGCTGACGCGCCTGCTGTCCGGGCTGGAAGCGCCGTTGAATCTGGCCGACGGCATCGTCGGCGGCAATTTCAGCGATGCCTCGTACCGCCTGTCGCTGCTGTCATTTCTCGGCGAACAGAACGTCGACCCCGAACTTGCACCGCTGGCCGAACTGCCGTTGCGCCTGCGCTGGGACGAAAGTCTGGAACTGAAAAAAATCGGGCGCGATGAAATTGCCGCGATGAGCGACGGATACATCGAGCCGCATCTCCCTTCTCCCGCAAGCGGGAGAGGGGCAGGGGATGAGGGACGGTGAGATACAGCGAACGATGTTTATTGCTCAACGCCCCTCACCCTAGCCCTCTCCCGCCTGCGGGAGAGGGAATTGAGACCGGGGAGCTGCGACATACTGATTACAGTACAAGGAGTTTTGAATGAACCAAGACCACGCCGCGCGCCTGATCGCGCGCCTCTTGGCGCTACGCTACCTGCCGCGCGAAGACCCCGAAGTGCGTCGCCTGCTGGTGGATAGCAGCTTCCGCGACGAGGTGGAGCAGCGCTTGTCCGCCAGTGGTTTGCGCCTGCTGGCGCATCCCTTCGCCGCCCATGTCGGCGTCGCGCTCGCGCGCGAATGCGAGAGCGCGGTGTTCGAGCAAAACGATGCCTGGCAATCCAGCAACCTCGGCCTGCCCAAGGATGCCGTGGCGCTGCTGGTCATCCTGTGGGCGCTCATCATTCTGCCCAAGCGCGAGCGCCAGTTGTCCGGCGAAGCGGCGCAGACGGAAGCGCAGAGCGAAATGTTTGAGACGGTGAAACTCACGCCGCTGGCGCACGAAGCCTCGCGCGGCATCGCCGAAAACCTGCTGCTGGAAGACTACGGCAAGCTGCTCGGCGGCAAGGCGCGGTTGCAACAGTTCGCGCTGCCGCAGTTGTCGCGTCTGGGATTCATCGAGCGCAAAAACAAGGTGATCCACGAAGGCCCCTTGCTCGACCTCGCTTTCGACTATGCCGAAATGGCGCCGCGCATCCTCAACGGCGCGCTGTCCGATCTGCTGAAACAGCGCGGCATTTTGCGCGATGTCACGCTTGAAGAGTTGCATAACGTGGAGGGACTCTGATGTTCAGATTGATGGAATTAGAGACCGTCCACTGGGACTACTGGCGCAATTTCAAGCTGCCGCTGGATGCGCCCATCATCACCATCTCGGGGCCGAACGGTTCCGGCAAGACCACGCTGCTCGACGCGATGCGCACACTGCTGGCGCTGGAGTGCTCGAAGAAGCGCGACTACAAACGCTATGTGCGCCGCAACGGCGAGGACTTCTGCTGGCTGCGCGGCGTGGTGGACAACCAGCGCCCGCAGGGCAGTAGCTACCGCCCGTTCGGTCTGCCCTACCAGCAGGACAAGATCACACTGGCCTGCCGCATCGACAAAAAAGGCGGCGACTGGTCGCGCAAATACTGGATCGCCGATGGCGCGGTGAGCTTGCAGGAAATCGAGGCCAAGGGCGAAGAGTTCGGCGTGCGCGACTACCAGCGCATTTTGCACAGCGCCGGGTTGTCGCCCGCCATCGCGCGCGTGCTGTCGCTGGAACAGGGGCAGACCGACAAGCTGTGCGAGCTATCGCACAAAGACTTGCTCGATCTGGTGTTCCAGGTGTTCGGCGACAAGGAAGTGCTGGAGCGCTATCAGGAAGCGCGCCACCATCAGGAACACACCGCGCGCGAACTGGACGCGGCGCAGAACCAACTGGAAGCGCTGGGCAACAATCTGGAAAAACACGAACAGAAGGTGAACCGCTATCTGGAATGGCACCGCCTCAACCGGGAGCGCGTCGCGCTGGTGTCGGAAACGCGCCCGCGACTGGATCATTACCTGTTGCGGCGCGAGGCCGACAACGCGCGGCGCACCTTGCAAACGCTGCGCAAAGAATGGCGTGCAAAGCGCGTCGAGCGCCAGAACCTGCAACTGGAATTGAAGGTGCAGCAACAGGCGCTGGAAGCCGCCGAGTTGCGCAAGCTGGCAGCACGGGAAAACGAGCAATTGCAACAACAAGCATTGACCGACCTCGTCGGCGAAATCAAAGCCTGCGAAGTCATTGTCAAACAACATGAGCAATTGTTAAATCAGGTCGCTGTTGCAACAGACGGACAGCTTGCCGATGCGCACGAAATCGAGCGCATGGAAGGCGAACGCGCCAACCTGCGCGTGCGCATCGCCGAACAGGAACACAAGCTGCGCCAGCTCGATGAGATGCTGGAAAACTTAGCCGCCGGCCGCCGCGCCGATCCGCAGGATGTCGTCGCATTTCGTCAGGCGCTGAACCAGGCCGGCATCGCGCACGACCTGCTCGCCGACGTGGTGGAAATCGCTGATCCCACCTGGCAGGCTGCGGTGGAAGCCGTACTGGCGCCGTCCGCGCACATCGTGCTGCTGGCGAAAGACAAGGACGCGGAAGCGGCGATGGCGCTGGGCGAAAAGCTGCGCTACCGCCAGTTCATCGTGCCGGACTGTATGCCTGCGGGACTCGCGCCGAAAGGTTCACTGCTGGAAGTGGTGCGTTTTTCCAAGCCGGTGCCGGAATGGCTGCTGCGCACGCTGGAACGCACGCGCCGCGTCGAGGATGCCGCAGCCGGAGCCAAGCTGCCGCGCGGCGAAGACTGGATCACGCGCCAGGGATACTTGCGCGAACGGCGCGGCGGCCGCTATGCCGCACCGGAGCATGCACGCTTCGGCAAGGCGCGACTGGAAGCATTGCGCGAACAGCGCGGCAGCATCGAAAAAGCGCTCGCCCCGCTGCGCCAGCAATTCGGCGACCTGACCACCCTCATCCGCAACCAGCAGGCACAACAGGCAGGTGTCAGCGCCAGTGCGCAGCTCGCCGCACGCGCGGCGGAATTTGCCGAAGCGCGCCAGCAATACGACGCGCTGGTGCAGCGCCGCCGCGACAACACCGTGTTGCAGGCGCAGCAGGATCGCACCCAAGCCGACGATGCCGTGGTCGCGGCGCGCGGCGAATTGCAGCGCATGGAGTTCGGTCTGAAAGCGCTGGAGCGCGAGATCGCAGGCAAGGAGAACCGCGCCGGGCGCGAAGAGCAAATCCGCCGCGTGCAAACATTGCGCCACAACCGCAGGCAATTTCCGGCGGGCTGGTGCGACGAAGAAGCTAACCGCCAGATCGCCGACAAATACCGCGACACCACCAACATCGACCGCCGCATCGAAGAGATCGAGCAGCGCTTCAACACGGAATCGTGGGAGACGGACGAGACGGTGGTCGCGCTACGCGACAAGATCAAGGACGACTACCAGCACATGGAAAGCGACCTCGCCACGCGCCGCCGCGACAACGAGACGGCGCGCAGCCAGACCGATATGGCGCGCGAGCAATACATCGCCGTGCTGAGACACACCGTGAGCCGCTATGTGAAAAACCTCAAGGCGCTGGGCGAACTGGCGGGCATCAAGGTGGAGCATGAGCCGGTGGCGCTGGAGAATAACGACCTGTCGCTGGCGCAGGCCGGGCTCGCGGTGCGCTTCAACTTCGACGACAAGGGCTTCATGGGCATGAACGACGGCGACGCCTCGGGCGGCCAGCAGGTGATGAAGTCGCTGATCCTGCTGGTGGCGCTGATGATGGAAGAATCGCGCCCCGGCGGTTTCGTGTTCATCGACGAACCCTTCGCTCACCTCGACATCGTCAACATCGAGCGCGTGGCCAAGTTCCTCAAAGCCACCCGCGCGCAGTACCTGCTCACCACCCCGGTCACCCACAACGTGAGCGTGTACGACCCTTCGATGCTCACGCTGGTGACCTTCAAAAAGAAACCGGCGGACGCTTGGGCGCCGGGCGTGAAAGTGCTGGTGCGCGAGCGCAATGGCTGAGTGGATCACCGCGCCGCTGGACAAACGCGCCGTCTGCCAGAAACGGCGGCGCACGGCGGCAGGCGCACCGCAAGCGTTCGACACGCTGCCCGCCGAATGGCGCGAGCTGCTCGCGCGCTGGGTGCGGCGCGGCGGCAACAGCCGCTGGGAAACACTGCGCAACGATGCGGGCATCACCCGCGTGCAACTGGCGCATGACCTGCTCGACTGGCTCGCGCGCGCAGGCTGGGCGGCGGTGATTGAGCAGCGCAAACTCGGCGAGTGGTGGCCGCGGCAAGTGGAGTTGCTGCACCTGCCGCAACTGCGCACCGCACTTGGCCTGCGTGACAAAGATGACGAGGCGCAACGCTGGCAGGAAATTCGCGCCTCGCTGCACACACTGGAGAACGGGGCGCTCCTCCCCGCCGTGCTCGCCCTCGACGATCTGCCGGTGCAACGCGCGCTGGTGCGGCACGACCTGCTCCTCAAGTTGCACGACTGGCAAACGCGGCAGCAAAGCGGCACGCGCCGCAACTTCGCCTGGTTTGCGCGCGGCGACACCAAGGTCATCAGCGACAGCGAATGGAACTGGCTGGAGTCGTTCATCGACCTCGCCGAATTCGGCATCGAACGCCACACGCCGCTGCTGCTGGTCGCCGCACCGTTAACGCTGACCTTGCCGCAAGGCCAACTCGATTTGGCAGGCATCCCCGATTTCGCCGCGCTCACGCCCGCCACCGTGCAAGCGGCGATGGCGGCGTCCGGCATGGTCAACCGCTGGCAACTGGTGGAGAACCGCACTAGCTTTGAAAACGTGGCGAAGAAGCGGGAGCCGGATACCGGCGTAATCTGGCTGCCCGGTTTTCCGCCGGGCTGGTGGAAGTGCGCGGTCGGCCAATTGCTCGACCTCGCCCCCGCCCCCGCGCACATCGCCTGCGACCCCGATCCGGCGGGCATCGCCATCGCGCTGCAAGCCGCCGAACCATGGCGCGAACGCGGCCTCGCATGGCAACCGTGGAAAATGTCCGCATCCGACCTCGCCGGTTTACGCGCGCGCAAACCGCTGACCGAAGGGGACAAGCTGCAACTGGACGCGCTGCGACAAAAACACGAACTTCCGGCCTCGCTCTCAGAACTGCTGGAGTGGATGCTGGTACGGGGAGAAAAAGGGGAGCAGGAGGGCTATTTGTGAACATCATTGGCTCTTTCAACCCAAATCTATTGGGCAATCTCAGCGCTGAAGCTGCTGTCGCAAGATTTCGTGAGTTGCTTCATTGCGAAGCAAGGTATGTCGGTCTACGACCTGATGCTGTAACGATTTCAGCCAACCTTTATGTTGCTGATGGCGGAATTGATGCGCAAGTCGAATCGGTTAACAGCCTTCCTGACGATACGTTTTTCAAGGCGGGTAGAAATGGATTTCAACTTAAAACAGGGACGACATTCAAACCGTGGCAACGTAGCTCGTTAGAGAATGAATTACTTACAGCGTCTGGAGAATTAGCGCCTGAAGTTGCTCGGACTCTTGCGGCTGACGGTCATTACTTGTTGATTTGTTTTGGTCTTGATCTGACACCTGAGCAACGGAATGACAGCCGGGAATTAATTGCAGCACTGTTTGCGGAAGTTGGCTTCCCTAGTATGAGTGCGCGCATCGAAGTTTTTGGCCAATCTCAGGTTGCATCGTATTTTGAACGCTACCCATCGTTACGCCTCTCCCTAATGGGGGGCAGCGATGAAGATTTCTTATCAGTACCTGAGTGGTCGCAACATGCTCACATGAGCAATCAAGTCATTCTTTCGGAAGATCAAGCAAAACTGGTTAATTTGATTCGGGAGAAATTGCGGGGAGAAACAAAACACATACGGATATTGGGTGAGCCGGGAATAGGAAAAACTCGCCTAGTGTTAGAGGCCGTGCGCTCTGAAGAGATTGCGCCTAGTGTGCTTTATGTCCAGCACGGAGCTCGTTTTTCCCTAACCAAATTATTTAGAGAGTTGTTACGTGAAAGTCCGAAATACCCGCTTGTCTTGGTTTTAGATGAGCTTTCTGAGCGGGAGATGTCGGAAATATGGGGGCATCTGAAAAATCGTTGTGGGCCATTGAAGTTAATCAGCCTTGATCATGGGCATGACAGGAGCAGAGATTCTGAAATTGAATTTGTTTCAGCTCCACGTCTCCCCGATCAAACCATTAAGTTAATTCTTGTGAGCCATGTCGGAGAACATAATGATCTTGATCGCTGGGTATCCATATGCGAAGGCTCTCCGCGTGTGGCTCAGGCGGTTGGTGAGAATCTCGCGGCGAACCCTGATGATGTTCTAAAACCACCAGCGACAGTGCCTGTCTGGGATCGTTTTCTCTTTGGGTATACGCAGCAACAGAGCGATGAAGCACGCAATGTTGCATTGGTAATGAGGCATGTCGCTTTGTTTTCTCGTTTTGGTTTTGAAGACCCGGTAGGAGCCGAAGCAAAGTACATTGCTGAACTTGTGGTGCGCGCCGATCCGGCAGTAAGTTGGTCGAGATTTCAAGAAATCGTTCAGTCATTGCGTGAACGGCGAATTCTTCAAGGAGCACGAACTCTGTTCATCGTCCCTTGGGCGCTACATATTCATTTATGGCGCGAATATTGGCATTGGTACGGACGCGGCTTTGATTTTGCCAATGCATTTGCTGAAATGCCGAAATCGTTGCATGGCTGGTTTATGGATATGTTCCGTTATGCTCATGACACCAGTGCCGCGCCAGTTGTTCGGAATATTCTTCGTCGGGATGGCGTTTATGCTAACCGTAATTTCCTCTGCTCGGACAAGGGAACGTCTTTCCTCGCTACTCTCGCTGAGGCTGATCCAGAAGCTACTCTTTCCCTGATTGAACACACTTTTGGAACTTGGTCACGGGAAGAGCTTCTCGCTTTTAAAGAGAATCGCCAGAGAATCGTGTGGACGCTTGAAAAAATTGCCGTCTGGAAACCAACATTTGTTCGCGCGGCCAGAATGTTGGCTCAATTGGCGGCCGCAGAGAATGCAAATTACAGGAACAATTCAACCGGTACGCTGTTTGCGTTATTTCTTATAGGTACAGAATGGGCGGCTACCGAAGCGAGTCCAACAGAGCGGTTGCCAATTTTGCAGGAATTGTTTCGTTCAGCCGATGATGATTTTAAGCGTATGGGACTCAAGGTTGCTGAATCAGCACTGAATACTAGCGGAAATCGGTTTCGAATGATTGGCCCAGAGCATCAAGGTATCAAGGAACGGGCCGCTCTTTGGTATCCCCAAACTTATGATGAATGGTGGGCAGAGTATCAGCGCTATTGGGAGTGCTTGATCAGCGAGACACGTGGTTGGAATGATGCTTTGCGCAAGGAGGCGAACTCGACAATCATCAAGGTCGCAGGTGAGCAAATGAGAATTCCTTCCCATAGAGAGGCGGTTCTTTCTATGCTCGAACAAGTTGCGGATGATCCGGCTACCGATTTACGACGGTTAAATCATTTTTTTATTCAGTGTCAGCGCTGGCATCGAGATGAGGATGATTTAACAGTTCGTTTTCGTTTGCGCCGTCTCGAAGGACGACTCACACGGCGTAGCTTGGGGTCTCGATTCCAACGATATGTTCTGGATACACGCTGGGACGAATGGGAAGACTATAGCGTCGAAGGTGAGCTTAGAGAGCATACCAGACCCAAAAGGCTGGTTCGGGCACTGGCAGCGCGCGTGGCTAACAATGATGGGATATTTGAAAGACTGCTTCCAAAACTTGTAAGTGGGGTTACGGAAACAGCGGCATTGTTTTCTTTTGGTCAAGCCATGTGTGCTGCGGATGAAGTTGGTCAGCGTCTTTTGCCTTTACTTACGTTCAAAAGCGACTCCCCAAATTCTCAATGCCTTGGAGGGTATCTTGTTGTCCTTAGGGAGCGATCTCCTGATAAGTGGAGGGATGTATTACTTGGATTGTTAGCTGACAAAGAAACCGCCAATCGTGGTGCCGATCTTGTTTGGCGCTCTGGTTTTGACGATCAGGTATTGAGCGCATGCATGGATTCATTTGTAAGCGCCCCATAATCCCCAGCCTTGCCGCCTGATTCAAATATCCGCAT
>CAZXDK010000083.1:0-9281 GCA_964639585.1 uncultured Gallionellaceae bacterium
GTGAGGGACGGGGATGAAAATCAGTTGAAAAAGGGTTTTTCTACAGCGTCAACGTTTGAGTTGAGGGACTGGACATCGCAGGCAGCCAGTCCCAGTGAGCGAAGCGAACGACTCGAACGATAGGTTGGGCAGCATCTTATTAAAGCTGAACATGTGTTTGGTGTTCCTTAATGCGTTGCCAAGGATACGGTAACACTTTCATGTGCGCCCCCAATTGACCGTGTTCAAACCATCTCTCTAGCTCATAGAACAAAGACATGAGTTCGCCCACTACTTCCTCAGCAGGACGAGTTGCCTGGCAAAAGATAATGCGCCGGAGAAAACTGTAATCCTGGCGGAACCACGAGCCCGTACCGGCGCCGACGTGCGGTTGAAGGCGCCCAGACTGCGGCCCCATATAACTGAGAATTTTTTCGGGGGGGACGCTCTCACCGAAGTGGGTAACGCCAGCGGATGGTGCTTGGCCAAAATTTACAACGAAGCGCGGGCGGCCATATTTTTCCCATTGAATGTCGAAGACATCAATGTGATCTGGACCAAATCGACGAAAATCGATGCTACGAGGGTATGAACTTTTGTCGATTTGGAAGCCACGGTCTGTGACATACGGATAGAAAGTGCGCTTTAACTCACGACGAAGGTCTGTTGTTCTACCCATTGCTATTATTTCCCGAGCTATGCTGCCCAACGTAGAGCTAACCGGCGCTGTGCGGCTTTATCGCGCAGCGTCTAGCGACTGAAAGGAGCGAGGTTGAGCGCCGGGTTAGCCAACTATGCTTTCTCCACCAAGTCTTTCAGCGCACGAAGGATTGGATTCTCTCCTTCTTCTTCGGGCGGCTGAGCCTCCGGGTTAATCACGGGGCGTGGATCATCGTGAGTAATCTCCAGCAGAGTCTTTCCATCTCGGTCTTCGAGGCGATAGGTCATGAAGAAGTAGTTCTCTGGACTGTCGGTTAAGTCTGGTCGCGGTGCGAAGAGGGAGTACTTGAGCGAGACGTTCGGAATGAACTCAATTACACATCCCCATTGTTCGAACCTCTGCCCGTTCCACTCAGCGGTGAAACGAATGGGCGCACCTAGCTCCCAAGTTGTCGTCAGAACTGAGCCGTACTGCCAGAGCTTGACCATATCTGGGTTTGTCAGGGCATTCCAGATCACGGTAGCCGACGCATTGATTTCAATTCTTGAAATTGAGGTACGCAATGGATTCTCCTTGTTGGCTAACGAAGCTGTAGAAAAAATATATTCATAGGCGCATCGTGCCGTGAACCAAATGAAATATCAAGGTCGAAGCTTGAGATGACAATTGGGAGAAATAAATGGCGCGTTACAAACACATCGACACCAGCCCGCGCTTCATTGCGGTGGACTTGCAACGGCAACTATTGCCGGGCACAAGCGAAATCCGTTTCCAAGTCCGCTGACCCCACGAGCGGCCTGCCGAGCGCTTGTTTGAGTGCGATGAGATCGTCCACGCAGACTGCGTGTATTGGCGACTTTGAAAATCACGGCGCGTTGAACCATGTTGGCGCATGCTACGGGCGGAAACAACACATCCAACGTGGCCCGTTCTATGCCGTGCAGCGACACATCCAAACCAGCAATCGGCAGCTAGTCCGTGCCGGTCGAGTGCGGATTAGAGGTCTATGTAAAACATGGCGTCGGTCTATCCAAGGTCGGCGCTTGTGGAAACAATCTCGCCCCGTTCCGCACGGCTTGTTATCATTGCTGGCAATTAATACGGGGAGTCGATAATGCGTATTCCATTGCACGCTTATGTTGCCGCTGTCGTGATGTGCTTCGGTTTGATGAGTTTGCCTGCTCATGCCGGTGAGGCGCGTGTGGCGGTGGCGTCGAATTTTGCAGCACCGATGGAGCGCATCGCGCTGCTGTTCCGGCAGGAAAGCGGGCACACGCTGAAGGTCAGCCTTGACGCCAGCGGCAAGTTGTACGCACAGGTCAAGAGCGGCGCGGAATTCGACGCCTTCCTTTCCGCGGACGAAGAGCAGCCCAAACTTTTGCTGCAAGACGGATTGGCAGTTGCCGGTTCGCGTTTCATCTATGCTACGGGCAGATTGGTATTATGGAGCGCGCAAGCCGCTCTGGTGGATGAGCGGGGGGCGGTGCTCAACAAAGGCAACTTCAATAAACTGGCCATCGCCAATCCCAGATTCTCGCCCTACGGCGTGGCGGCGAAAGAAACCTTAACGAGATTGACCATGTGGAATTCGATACAGGGCAAGCTGAGCAAGGGCGAAAACGTTACGCAGACTTACCAGTTGGCCGCGACGGAGCAAGCCGATCTGGCTTTTATCGCGCTGTCGCAAGTGATGCGCGATGGCAAAATAACGGAAGGCTCATGGTGGTTGCTTCCTTCCGAGATGCACAAACCTATCCGGCAAAGTGCGGTGCTGTTGACGGGCGCGAAAGACCCGGTGGCAGCGAAGGCGTTTCTGGTATTTCTGAAGAGCGAGAAAGCGCGAGAGGTGATGCGCGGCTTCGGATATGAGTTGCCGTAGCGAGCGGATGTTTCGGAATGAAAAACGGGCGCTGAGTCGCCCGTTTTGTTTTGGATGCAGCCGGATCAAAACACGTTCTTCAAACCGAAGGATAGTGCCGAGGGGGCTGCACCCGCGCCGATAGAGGCGGTTGCTCCGCTGGAGAATGCAACATTGCCCAAGCCATAGTTGGCCTTGGTGTCATTCGTCAGCTTGGTATAGACGGCAAATAAAGTGCTGCGTTTGGTCAGACGATGGTCGTAGCCCAGAGAGAATTGATTCGCCCCCGTGCTGGCGACAGCAGCGAGTGCGCCCACTTTGGTGTAAGCAATTTTTAACGCGTCACTACCGAAATTGTATTTCGCGGTCAGATAGGATGCGCTGTGTCCAAAGCAGTTTGCTCCCTCGGCCAATGCAGAGCAGGTGGTGAGCGAGATCGCCTTGCCCAGCGTGTCGGTCGTGCTTTCATATGCGGCGCCGACTGAGAAGTCATTCAGCGTGTAACCCAGTCCGGCTCGCCATGCCGCTTCTGTTCCACCGATGCGGAGGGTGTTCAGCATGTGCACCTCATAGGCGAGCGAGGCGGTGAGCGTGGTTGACTCGTACATGGCAGCAAACGAGGCGGCGGTGGCTTTGTTGGCTGTTGCGGTGGTTGCCGTTTCGGCCAGATTCGCCCACGCCACGGCGGCGCTGAAGCCTGCTATTAGCGGCGAGGTATAGGCGATCACGTCGGGCTGGCGACCATCGAAAGCGGTGCTGGCGGAAGTGGAGGCCACGGTGCCGAACAGGCTGCGGTTATCGGCGATGCTGTCGGAAAAATTGTCAAGTTTGCGCGTCGAAATTTTGTAAGGCGTGTCATAACGTCCTACCAGCACCGAGCCGTAGTTTTTGCTGCTCAATCCGGCAAAGCTGTTGCGGGTGGCGAAAATGCCGGTATTGGCGGAGCAGGCGGGAATGGTAACCGCAGGGATAGTCTGGGTAGTTTGGGCTGCACCGGCTGCATGTGCGGGAATAGTTGTCGCAGGAATGGTGGTCGCAGCGCAGGAGTTGGACGAGTTATCCAGCGCGATCAGCGTCTCTATCTGCCAGTTGGCAGACCAGCCGTTGGCGACATCTTCCGAACCTTTTAGGCCTAGCCGGGTTGCGTTACTGGAGGCTTTGATGAGGTTGCTTCCCTGTACTCCGGCGGCGCTAGTGCCGGTATTGATGGAATCTATCGAGACATTGGCCACGCCGTATATACTGACGTTGGCGGTGTCGGCCAAAGCGGGTAGCGGGGCGATCAAAGAGATGGCGATGAGTCGGTTAACGAGTTTGCGATTGAACATATTGAGCTCCTATGTGAGTAAATTCGGTTATACAAAGCGGGTAACAGTTATTGGGTGAGTGGGATACTTCTCTTTCCCGTTATAGCGACTCCAGAAATTTCAGCAGTGCATGTCGATCTTGCGCAGACATTTTTTTGACGGTGCGTGCCGCTTCCGCGCCTTCGCCGTCATGCCACAGCACGGCTTCCAGCAAGGTTCTGGCGCGACCATCATGTAGAAAGCCTGCGCGCGGCTCGACTTTTTGCGCGAGTCCAATCCCCCACAGCGGCGGCGTGCGCCATTCGTTTCCTGTTGCCAGATAATCCGGGCGCTTATCAGCCAAGGCTTTGCCCATGTCGTGCAGCAGCAGGTCGGTGTAGGGATGGATGGTCTGGTGCGATAAAGCCGGGTAGCCGGGGAATTCCGAGGTTTTTAATTCCGGTATATGGCAGGCGGCGCATTGCGCTTGTTTGAACAGCGCCGCACCGCGCTGAATGTCGGCACGATCGGTATTGCGTTGTTGTGGTGCAGCCAAGGCGTAGTGGTAGAACTCGGTCGCATCCAGTTGTGCGTCAGTCAGTTCAGGGTTCCCGGCTGAGGGTGAGTGCTGGCAGGCGCTTTGTACTGCGGTGCAATTTTCCTGAGCAAACAGCGGCGAGGTGATGCCCATGTCGCCGACAAATGCACCGGCGATTTGTTGGCGCAGATTGGGCATGTTGGCTTTCCAGCCGAAGCGTCCCAATACAGTTTTTTGTTGTGCCTCGTCCCAGACGCGGTTGACCTTGCCTTTGATGCCTTGGGGTTTGGGCGTATCAACCAGCGCGACAATGTCCGCTTCCGCCACGGCTTGCAGCAGCCCCAATCCGAAGATGGGTGGGGCGATGCGGGGTGAAACCATCGTGTCGGGAGCAAATTCCCCATACGCCAGATCGACAAATTTCAAACCGGGTTTGCGCAAGGTGACGAACTCGCCGCAGTTAAGCGTGATTGTTGTTGCGGAAAAGTGTACTTCTGCACGGCCTTCGCCCGCTACACCGGGGACGCCGTTTTCATTTAACTGGCCGCCGTAGGTCGGATGCGGCTTGGGGCCGCCGTGGGTATCCGTACCGGGTATGCTGAGGCGCACCAGCATGGCGCGCATCGGTTCTTGCGGATTGGACGGCGCGAATCCGCGCCCATTTCCGGCATGGCAGGCGATGCAGGAGATGCGGTTGTACAGCGGCCCGAGCCCGGCAATTTCCCGATTCTCGCTGGGCGGGATCACCCAGATTTGGCGTACCAAACTGCGGCCTTTAAAGAACTTGAGGCGATCAGATTCTGCCAGTGCGGGTATCGGCTGAGTATAAGCCTCGCGCGTGGCATTGCCGGTGGTGACGTCGTCGGCAAGAGCCGTAAGGCTCGGTAGCAGAGCAAGGCACAGCAAGAGTTTGGACGACTTCATTTCTGCGCGCCAAAAATAGCCTGTGCAATCTGCGCGGCTTGCGCGTAATGCCTGCTTACCTCGGCATCCCACTGCTGCTCTATGGTTGCGGTGAGCTCATCGCGTTTGATGAATGAGCGCTGGAGTGCGGCATCGTTGATCTGAACTGCTGTCAGCGGCAGCCAGTTGGCGTGACTGAAGGCTTCTTGCAGGCGCGGGTCGTGCGGCGCTTGTTTCTCTGCCTGATGAAGCGCCGCCCACATGGTTTTTAACGCCGCGTGTTGGCGCGTAATCAATGCGTCGAACAGTGCGCTAAGTAACTCTTGCCGCGCCAAACCGGAGGCCGTGTCGTAGTCGTAATCGGCACGCTGTGCGGCAGCGAACGGGTCGAAATAATCTTTGGGCTTTGTGGCGTAAACGGCGGGGCGCACCGGTAGCTTGCGGATGTCGGGATGGAACAAAAGTTTTTGTCCCTGTTCCGACAGGACAAAACTCGCGAATGCGCGAGCGCCTTTCAAATTTGTCGCCTCGCGGAAAATGCCCACGTGTGCCGGTGAATAACCGACCTTTTCAGGATAGGCGAAGCGCAACGGCTTGCCGTTGGCAATTGCCGAGACGGCAAAGAAATCTATCGTTGCGCCGACCGCGTAACGCCCGCTGCCCACATCGTCCGAAATAAATGTCGCCCCGGCATCGGCCAGATCGGCATTGGCTGCCACTTGCAGCAATATGTTCCAGCCCTGTTCCCAGCCGTAACTTTGCAGCAAGGTGTCCACCCATAGCGGCGCATACCCGACCCTGGACGGAATCGGCAATACGATATGCCCGTTGAACGCGGGTGCAATCAATGTTTTCCAATCGCCAGGCACGGGCAGCCCCAGCCGTTGCAACTCGGCGGGATGGTAGGCCATGCCGTAGCCTGCGGTTTCACTGGCGACGTAATAGCCGTCCAGATCGGAGATCTGAAAGCCGCCGATTTTTTTCGGCAAGCCTTGCAGGTCTATGTCCAGTTTGCGCAACGCGCCTTCCTTTGCCAACGCGGCAAAGTTGCGCGGCGCCGGAGTCCAGTACACATCCACGGCGGCATGGGGTTGAT
This sequence comes from uncultured Gallionellaceae bacterium, assembly GCA_964639585.1. GTDB lineage: Bacteria > Pseudomonadota > Gammaproteobacteria > Burkholderiales > Gallionellaceae > PALSA-1006. The sequence continues at coordinate 6,322 of CAZXDK010000083.1, forward strand.
GCAGATAACTCATGGCATCGCGCGATTGCCGCCAGAGTATCTCCAGCCGGTATTGCGGGTAGGCTTGCCCGAATGCGGCTTCAAACTGGGTGACGACTTCTTGCGGATAACTGGTCAGCACCACCACCTTTTCGGCGGCAGAGGCGAGTTGCGATACGATCAGCAGACAGGCAAAAACGATCCATTGATATTTATTCATGGCAGCGCTCCTAAAATTTCCAGGTGGTGTTGGCAAAGAAGTTGCGCCCTGCTTCCGGGTAGCCTTCGATCACCGCATAGTTTTTGTCCAGCAGGTTGTTGATCCCGGCCTCGGCAGACCACGCCTTGCTAATCCGGTAAACGGCCTTGACGTTGGCGATGCCAAATCCGGCGGCAATACGCTTGCCGTCGGTGGAGCTATACCGGTCGGAATCGGCTTCCACATTGCCAATCACCGTCAATGGGGCAACAACAGTCCACTTGGTGTAAGCAAAAAGTTTTTGGCGCGGCACATCGATGAGCCGTATCGCGGGATTGCTGACATTCGTGCGATCAAGGAATGTGTAGTTGGCGCCGATCTCCAACGTTTCCATCGGTGAATTTGTGAGCCCCAACTCGATACCCCTGGTTTGCACCTTGCCGATGTTCTGCATCTGCGTACAAGTGCTTGCCGTCGCGCCGCACAGCGTCGCCGGGGTGAGGGTGACTGACTGCATCATGTCCTGCACATCGTGAAAAAATACCGCTCCATTCAGCTTTGTTTTTTCACCCAGCACAGAGGAGGCGCCGAGTTCGTAGTTGGTTGCGGTTTCAGGGTTCAACGAAGCATTCGGTATGGCCGTGCCGAGGCGATACGAGTAACGATCCTTGATGGTCGGGAAACGGCTCTTGCGTGCAACCGTGACGTGAATTTCGTCGCTGGCGCTGGCGTGGTAAAACACGCCGAGCTGCGGATTCAGCGCAGCGGTATTGTCTTTCTGGAAATCGACGATCTTACCGGCCACATAATTTTCCGCCTGCCGGGTGTCCCTGGCATCCCGGCTTATTCCAACGACCACATCTATTTTGTCGCCCACAGTCTGCGTGTCTTCCACTGCAAACGAAGTGGTTCGGTCGCCGAAATTTTGCACGGGGTTGCCCTGATTGTGCTCACGGTGAATATCATCCTTGAAGTGCGCCGCAAATTTCAGCGTGTTGCCACCCGAAAGTTTTGCGCCGAATTCCGCGCTTGCCCCGTAGCTGTAATCGTCATACCAACTTTGATAGAACGGCATTGCCTTGAGTGCGGTATACGTGCCATCGGTGTAGTTGGTGATCGAATTCTTGAACGTGTCGTAAAAAGCGCGCACCTTGAGATACGAATCCGCCCCGATACCGGTGCGCGAAATGTAGTACAAACTCTCTTTGTTCCAATACGGCCATTGCCAGAAGCGCACGCTATTGGTGCTGGCGGTGTCGTTGCCCGCATAGACCGGCGTGCCTTTTGTGCCCTGCTGGTTAATGTAGTTGAACGTGTATTCGTCGCCCGCCTGCGGTGTCCAGCCCAATTTGAGATTGATCTTTTTATCGCGGTTATAGGAGTTGTCGCGGTTGCCGCCGTCCTCATATTTGGTGGGCAGAAAATCGCCGGATAGTCCGTACGGGTCTTTATTCAGATATGAACCGCTGACCTGCCAATACCAGGCGCCGTGATTGCCACCGGCGTTGGCGTCGGCGTGATAGCCGTTAGTCCCAAAATTCTTTCTGGTATACAAACCGGCGGTGACATCGCCTTCCAGCTCTTTGGCCGGTTTGCGGCTCACCAGATTGATCGCCCCGCCCAATGTATTGGGGCCGTACAGCACGGAGCTGAATCCTTTGGACACGTTGATTTCAGCCAGATCAAAGGTGTTGAAACGCCCCAGATCGACATAGCCGTCATACGATACATACACCGGAATGCCATCGACAAACACCGGCGCCTGGCGCAGATCGAAGCCGCGCAGGGACATCATCTGCTCGTTGCGCGGACCACCCTCAGTGATCGTTACGCCAGGCAGTGTATTGAGTGCGCTGCCCACGGTTTCGCGGTTGAAAGCGCGCATCTCATTCTGATTCACCGTGCTTGTGATGGTAGATGCCGTATCCGGGGCGGGGGCTGTAACCAGCACCTCGCCCAAGCTGAAAGTTTCCGCCGATGCGGAAGTGGAAAGTGCCAGCATACAAGCCAGGTAAAGTGGTTTTATTGTTCTATCGGTGTTCATTCGTTGCCCCTGTGTGAAATGGAGTGGTTATGTAATTTGATACATAACGCTTTCACGATTCTGCAAAGGGCGTGCCAAAGGACTGAAGTCCACTGTGTTATTGGGTTTTGCGATTTGATAGCTATAGCGTTGTAGCTTATGGGTTGTAACGAAGACGCCAAAATGTATAAAAAGCTACATAACGCTGTGCTTTGCAGGTTTGTTTGTAAGCAGGTTGGGCTGCTTGAAAGCCTCTGATAATGCGAGATAAGCGGTTGGCGAGAGTGGAGTGGCATTGCTTTTGCTCACCGTTGTGTGGCATAGCGTTATAACGTGTGGGGACATCATGGTGTTATCAGTCGTAGAGAAGAAAACAGGCAAAAAATCAGAATCCGGCGTCGTGTCCAAGCTGAAGATCGCCAAGGGACGACGCTGGGATCATCTGGAGTTATTGGAGCGCATTGATGCGGCAGGCTCCATCACCGCAGCAGCGAGTGCCATGGGCATGAGCTACAAAGCGGCGTGGGAAGCCGTGGAGGCGATCAATAATTTATCCGAGCAAGCGCTGGTGGAGCGCAAGACGGGCGGCCAGAAAGGGGGCGGGACTACGCTCACCCCGCATGGTCGCCGGGTAGTGGGAGCTTATCGGCGCTTGGAGCAGGAACGCGAGCAGGTGTTAAAAAAGCTGGCGCAGGTGATGGATGATTTTGACGAGTATTACCATTTGATAAGGAGATTCGATATGAAAACGAGTGCGCG
>CAZXDK010000084.1:0-8562 GCA_964639585.1 uncultured Gallionellaceae bacterium
GTGGAGGAGGGCATCGCCAAGACCTTGGATATTCATCTCGGCGATACGCTCACCTACGATGTGGCGGGCAGCAGCTTCACCGCGCGCGTCACCAGCCTGCGCAAGGTGCAGTGGGATTCGATGAAGGTGAATTTCTTCGTCATCACCACGCCGGAGTTGCTTCAGGATTTTGCGACCAGCTATCTGAGCAGCTTCTATCTGCCGCCGGATAAAGTGCGCGCGGGCGATGAGTTGTCGCGCGCCTTTCCCAATATCCTGTTGATCGACACCGGTGCGGTGATCGCCCAAGTGCGCAACATCATGGATCAGATCGCGCAGACGGTGAGTGCGGTATTCCTGTTCACGCTGCTGTCCGGCCTCGCGGTGTTGTATGCCGCATTGTTGGCCACGCAGGACGAGCGCAGCCACGAGGCCGCGATACTGCGCACACTGGGGGCGGACAGTCGCTACCTGCGGCGTTTGCATCTGTCCGAGTTCGCGGTGCTGGGCGGTTTGAGCGGGCTGTTCGCGGCGGCGGGCGCGGTGCTGCTGGGTTGGGTGCTGGCGCGCTTCGTGTTGGAGATACCTTACCAAGCGAACCTTTCCGTATGGATTATCGGTGTGTCGGGTGGTGTCATCGTGGTGACGCTGGCCGGATGGTTGGCGACACGGCGCATCGTACAATTGCCGCCGCTGCGTATTTTGCGTGCGGATTAATTACCTTGGGTTGTTACGATGAAACACGTTCATATTGTTGTTCCCGATTTGTTTTTGCCGCAGTTGTTGGCAAAAGATGTTTGCGCGGGCTTGCAGTTGCCCGTGCTGGAAAAAATCCTGGCGCGCAGCAAGATGGCGCTGCTGTCGACACACTCGCTGGAGGCTTGGCTGTGCGAGGCCTTTAACGTGCCGGAAGCGGCCATTGCGCCCGTGACTTTGCTGGCGGATGGGCTGCCACCGGAAGGCGGTTACTGGATGCGCGCCGATCCGGTGCATCTGCGTTTGGAGCGCGACCAGATGATTTTGCAGACGAATGTGGCGCCAAGCAAAGAAGAGGCAATGCAACTATGTGGATACCTGAATGCGCATTTTGCCGATGCGGACATGCGGTTTTTTGCGCCGCATCCACAGCGCTGGTATGTGCGTTTGGTCGATGACCCACAAATAAACACGCACTCCATCTATCAAGTCGAAGGCAGAAATTCGCGCTTTTATCTGCCCAAGGGCGCGACGGCGTTGAAATGGCACGGTGTGCTGAACGAGATTCAGATGTTGCTCTACGGGCATCCGGTAAATCAAGCAATCGAAGAGCGTCAGGCGTTAGCCATCAATAGCATCTGGCTGTGGGGTGGCGGGAGGAAGGTGGCATTGCAGCAGCCGTTCGATCTTCTTTATGGTGACAGCGAGTTGGCAAAACTATTTGCGCTGGCTGCGGATATTCCCTGTTCGAATACCTGGACGGAAGCTGAAAATGCGCTATACGTTTGGGAGGGTGCAAGCATTGCGCTACGGCGCGGAGATTTTCATGCCTGGCGTGAGTCTGTAGAGAATTTCGAAAAAAATTGCTTGCTTCCCTTGCTGCCTTATTTGCAGGCGGGAAAACTGGATCGAATTTCTGTTGATGTGTTACAGGAAAATAACTCGCAACGCTTTGAGTTGACCCGTTCCATGCTGTGGAAAGTATGGAAGCGGACGCACAGTCTTGTCGGCTATTCGGTAGTGTAAAATGCGCTTGTCTTTTCAATCCAGTCAAACGCTATGATCTTTATCAATACAGTGATCGGATATTTTTGGAGCGATGAAACGCTTCCTGTGTTGATCATGATGCTCTGCATTGCGTTCCTGCTCTTCCATTTTCGCCGTGAAGAGCGCATTAGCATGGCAAACACCCTCATTTTCTTTTTCGCCTGCCAAGTCGGGTTGCTGGTAGGCGGCCTCTTCCACGCGCTTGAGTTTAACCGCGCGGCGCCGCTGTTGCGCGAGGCGTTCATCATCGGTTCCGGCATAGCATTTATCCGTATGTGGGGGCTATTGGTTTTTCGCATTTTCTTGCCACTTTTCAGATTGTCGCCGCCGCGCATCACCGAGGATATTCTGGTCATCAGCGCGTACATTGCCTGGTTCATGGTGCGCTTGCGCTATGCCGGTCTGGATGTGGGCAGTATTTTGGCCACCTCGGCGATGATCACCGCTGTGGTCGCGTTTGCCATGCAAGACACCTTGGGCAACATCTTGGGGGGCTTGGCGTTGCAACTGGACAACTCTGTCGAAATCGGCGACTGGATTAAAGTGGACGATGTTTCCGGCAAGGTGGTGGATATACGCTGGCGCTCCACGCTGGTCGAAACGCGCAACTGGGAAACCGTGGTCATCCCCAATAGCCAGTTGATGAAAAGCAAATTCATGGTGTTAGGGCGGCGCACTGATCAACCGCTGCAGTGGCGCCGCTGGGTCTGGTTTAATGTCGGGCTGGCGACGCCTCCGGGGCGGGTGATCAGTGCAATTGAAGAGGCGATTCGGCAGACCGATATTGCACATATCGCAAAAAATCCGCTGCCACAATGTTTATTGATGGATATGGATAGCAAGGGCTATGCGCGTTACGCGTTGCGTTATTGGTTGACCGATATTGCCGTCGATGACCCGACTGACGCCGCGGTGCGCTGGCACATCATGACGGCGCTGCAACGTGCCGGCATCAAGCTGGCAGTGGAAGAGCGCAGCGTGCGGAACACCAAAGAAAATGAAAAACATGACGAGATGCTGCGTCAGCGCGAAGTGATGTTGCGCATCAAAACATTGCGCCGGGTCGAATTATTTTCGCAAATGAACGACAAGGAACTGAATATTCTGGCCGAGCGCTTGAAATACTCGCCTTTCTCCAAAGGCAATATCATCGCTAGGCAAGGTGACGAACAATCCCACTGGCTATACATCCTCATCAGCGGCGAGGCCGAGGTGTATCTGGAAACGCAGAATGGTGTGCGGCGTTCGGTTAGCGCGCTGAGTAAAGGCAGTTTCTTTGGCGAGATGGGATTGATGACCGGTGCGCCGCGCTCGGCGTCGGTGATCGCCAAGACCGATGTGGAATGCTACCGCCTGGACAAAGAGGTGTTCGAGGAGGTGTTGCACGCCCGCCCGTCCATTGCCGAGGAGATCTCGCATATTTTAGTGAAACGGCGCGAGGAATTGGATACGGCCTTGCATGACATTGACGCCCAGGCGGCGCTAAAAGACGGCACGCAGGCAGACAGCGAAATTTTGTCCACCATCAAACGGTTTTTCTCATTAAACATGTAAGAGCGCTTGCTGTATCATTGCGTCCGAACAACTAACACCCGAAAAATTTGCCCATGAAAGTTACATTCCTAGATTTTGAGCAGTCGGTTGCCGAATTGGAAAACAAGATCGAACAGTTGCGTTATGTTCAGGATGATTCCGCGCTGGATATTTCCGACGAGATTAGCCGCTTGCAAAAAAAGAGCCAGATACTGACCAAGGAAATTTACGCCAAGCTGACTCCGTGGCAAATATCGCAAGTGTCGCGCCATCCGCAACGCCCCTACACACTGGATTACATCGAACATCTATTTACGGATTTTGAAGAGCTGCACGGCGACCGCACTTATGCGGATGATGCCGCCATTGTTGGCGGGCTGGCGCGATTCAACGGTCAGAGCGTGATGGTGATAGGCCATCAAAAAGGACGCGACACCAAAGAGCGCCAATACCGCAATTTCGGTATGCCCCGTCCCGAGGGTTATCGCAAAGCGATGCGTCTCATGCGCCTGGCCGAGAAATTCGGCATTCCCATCATGACTTTTATCGACACCCCGGGCGCGTATCCCGGCGTGGGGGCGGAAGAGCGCGGGCAATCCGAAGCCATAGGCAAGAGTCTGTATGTGATGGCCGAACTGCGCGTGCCGATTATCTGCACCATCATCGGTGAAGGCGGCTCCGGCGGCGCGTTGGCGATTGCGGTGGGAGATAATTTGATGATGCTGCAATACGCCACGTATTCAGTCATTTCACCGGAAGGTTGCGCCTCGATCTTGTGGAAGAGCGCGGACAAGGCCCCCGACGCCGCGGAGACACTGGGGATCACCGCCACCCGTTTGAAAGTGCTGGGGCTGGTGGATAAGATCATCAGCGAGCCATTGGGCGGAGCGCATCGCGACTACACCGCGATGATGCAGACGATGCGCAAGGCATTGCAGGAATCGCTCAAACAGGTGAGCGCCCAAACGCAGGAAGAGATGCTGCAAACACGCTTCAGTCGCCTGATGAGTTATGGCAAATTCAAGGAAGTCGAAGTCTAGTCTAGTGGAGCGCATCGCTGCTGCGCTCCGTTTGCTGGTTCCGCCGGATAGCTTGATCGTATTGGGTTTGAGCGGCGGCATGGATTCCGTTGTGTTGCTGCATCTGCTGCACTCTATCGCGCCTCGCTACCAATGGCGGCTTTCTGCTTTGCACGTCCATCACGGTATCAGTCCTAACGCGGATGCCTGGGCAGATTTTTGTTCCGTCCTGTGCGCGAAATATGGAATCGAACTGCATGTCGAGCGCGTAGACATCAAACCGTTGAGTGCAATGGGCGTTGAGGCGGCGGCTCGGCAACTGCGCCGCGCGGCACTGGATAGACTGGCTGTGGATTTTATTGCGCTGGCGCATCACCGTGACGATCAGGTTGAGACCCTTTTGTTGCAACTGCTGCGCGGTGCTGGTGTGCGCGGGGCAAGCGCCATGCCGGCACACATGCCGCGCGCGAACGCCCCGGCGCTGCTGCGTCCCTTGCTGGATGTGGAACGGGTCGAATTGCAGGAGTATGCCTGCCAGCACGAATTGAGCTGGGTGGAAGACGAAAGCAACACGGATGAGCATTATCCGCGTAATTTTTTGCGTCATCGCGTATTACCCGTCATTGAACAGCGATTTCCAGTATACCGGGCTACTTTGGCCCGTAGCGCCAGCCATTTTGCCGAGGCGAGTGAGTTACTGGATGAGATCGCGCACGAGGATGCGCATACGGCAGTATCCGGCGATTATTTAAGCCTGCTTGCCTTGGATAAGCTAAGCGCTGCACGCGCGAAAAACCTGTTGCGCCATTTTTTAGTTACGCGCCGCGCGCCGCTTCCCGACACCTCGCGCCTGAAAGAAATGCTGCGTCAATTGCGGGAAGCGCGGCAAGGCGCGCAAATCAAAATCACATGGGAGGGGTGGGAGCTGCGCCGATATCGGGACGGTGTTTATGTCCTTCCCGCCCCGCTGCAGATTCCAGACTTTGAACTGCATTGGCATGGTGAAGATGTAGTGGAATTGCCCGCACCCTGTGGCATTCTGCATTTTGAGCCAGCCGTCGGAGCGGGCTTGTCATTGGAAAAGCTCAGGCAGTCGGGGGTGTTGATACGGAGGCGACGCGGTGGCGAAACCATACAAACGCATTCAACGGGGCCGCACCATACCCTGAAAAATATTTTTCAGGAGTACGCCATTCCTCCGTGGACACGTAATGTCACGCCTTTACTGTTTTGCGGGGGGGAGTTGGCCTGCGTGCCCGGGGTGACGGGCTCAGCCAATTTTCTTGCGGGACAAAATGAGCAAGGGGTATTGGTAAGCTGGCAACATTGAACTATGATGCATCCAAATAATTTTAAGCAGGCCAACCGGGGAGGAAAATCATGAAAAGTGTCATTGCGATATTTGGAGTTTTGTTGTTGTCGTTGTCCACCATCGGCCATGCCGATCCTATCGTTATCAAATTCAGCCACGTCGTCGCGGCCGCCACGCCCAAGGGTAAGGCGTCGGAGTTTTTCGCCAAAAAGGCCGAAGAACTGACCAAGGGCAAAGTTAAAGTCGAAGTCTATGCCAACAGCTCCCTGTACAAGGACAAAGAGGAAATGGAGGCATTGCAAATCGGCGCAGTGCAGATGCTGGCGCCGTCGCTGGCGAAATTCGGACCGCTGGGCGTCAAGGAATTTGAAGTTTTTGATTTCCCTTTCATATTCGACAATGCCGCCGAGCTGCACAAAATAACCCAGGGCCCGATAGGCGCAAGCTTGCTGGCCAAGCTGGAGCCCAAGGGGATTAAAGGCTTGTCTTTCTGGGATAACGGCTTCAAATCCTTTTCCGCCAATACGCCGATAAAATCGCCAGCTGACCTCAAGGGCAAGAAGATGCGCATCCAGTCTTCCAAGGTGCTGGACGAGGAGATGAGAGCGCTAGGCGCATTGCCGCAAGTGATGGCGTTCTCCGAGGTTTATCAGGCGCTGTCAACAGGGGTGGTGGATGGCACCGAAAATCCGATTTCCAATCTCTACACGCAGAAAATGCACGAAGTGCAAAAGCATCTGACCCTGACCAATCACGGTTATCTGGGTTATGCGGTGATCGTCAACAAGAAGTTCTGGGAAGGGTTGCCTGCCGATATTCGTGCTCAACTTGAACAGGCGATGAAGGACGCCACCGTTTATGCCAACAAGATCGCCCAGGAAGAAAACGATAGCGCGCTTGAAGAAGTAAAGAAGAGCGGCAAGACTGCGGTCTACACCCCGAGCAATGCGGAAAGAATGGCGTTCAAGAAGGCTATGGCGCCCGTACACACCAAAATGGCTGATCGCGTCGGTGACGATTTGCTGAAGGCTATCTACAAAGAAACCGGCTTCGATCCCAGCAAGCTTTAGTCATTATGTTCAGATGCCGCTGATGCAAGTTTGCATCGGCGGCATCTCAATTTTGATTGTGTAGAACTTGAGGTAAACAAGGGGAGCGGCATTCGTGAAATATCTCGATCATCTTGAAGAATGGTTGATTACCTTTCTGATGGCGGGCGCGACATTGATTATTTTTGTCTCCGTCGTGCATCGCTACGCTGCCGGATTGAGTATTCCCGTTGTGCAGGACTGGCTGTTGACCCTCAATTTTACCTGGGCGCAAGAGCTCACCATCATCATGTTCGTGTGGATGGCCAAGTTCGGCGCCGCTTACGGCGTGCGCACCGGCATCCATGTCGGGGTCGATGTGCTGATCAATCGGCTCGATGACAAAATGCGCGCAAAATTCATCATTTTCGGTCTGCTGTCCGGCGCGACATTCACCGGTATCGTGGCGGCGCTGGGCGGCTATTTTGTGTGGGAGAACGGTGCGCATCATGCTTTCCTGGGTTTGACGCACAGTCCTTTCGGCGATGTGCCCGAAGGGCCGACCACGCCCGATCTTGAATGGCCGACCTGGATGGTTTATTCGGCTATTCCGCTAGGCACCAGTCTGATGTGCTTCCGTTTCCTGCAAGTGCTGGTCGGCTTCATCAAGACCGGAGACTTGCCGCATCACGACCACGGCCACGTGGACGGTCTCGAAGACGACAAGCCGCCGGTTGATGTCAATGTTTATTCGATGAGCGACAACTTGCATCCGGCCGATCTCGATCATCCGGTGGATGGTGAAGCGCCCCATCATCACAAGGATGACAAAGCAAAATGAACGCCTCTATCATCTTCATCTTGCTGCTGGCGCTCATGCTGACCGGCATGCCGATCTCGATTTCGCTCGGCCTCACCGTGCTCAGTTTCCTGTTCATGTTTACCCAGGTTCCGCTGGAGTCGGTGGCGCTGAAACTGTTCACCGGTATCGAAAAATTCGAGATCATGGCGATCCCATTCTTTATCCTCGCGGGTAACTTCCTCACCCACGGCGGCGTGGCAAAACGCATGATCCGCTTCGCCTCGGCGATGGTGGGGCATCTGTACGGCGGCCTCGGTTTGTCCGGCGTGCTGGCCTGTGCTTTGTTCGCGGCGATTTCCGGCTCATCTCCGGCGACGGTGGTGGCGATCGGTTCCATCCTGTTGCCCGCGATGGTCAAAGCCGGGTTTCCCAATAAGTTCGGCGCGGGCATCATCACCACCTCGGGCGCGCTCGGCATTCTGATTCCGCCGTCGATTGTGATGGTGATGTACTCGGTGGCGACCAACACCTCAGTCGGCGCTTTGTTCATGGCGGGGGTTGTGCCCGGTATCGTTTTGGCTTTGGTGTTGGGCGGGGTAACTTATCATCGGGCGCGCAAGTTCGACTATCCCCGTTTACCCAGGGCCAGTTGGGGGGCGCGGCTGAAAGCTTTTCGCGAATCGGTGTGGGGCTTGCTGCTGATCGTGATTGTCATGGGGGGCATCTATACCGGCTTGTTCACGCCGACCGAGGCTGCGGCAATGGCTGCGGTGTATGCCTTCTTCATCGCCGTGTTTGTGTACAAGGATCTGAGCTTCAAGGATGTGCCGCGCGTGCTGCTCAACTCGGCCAATATGTCGGCGATGCTGCTCTACATCATCACCAACGCCATGCTGTTTTCGTTCATCATGACCAACGAGAATATTCCGCAGGCGCTGGCTAACTGGATGCTGGGCAACGGGCTGGGAATGGTCACTTTCCTGCTGGCCTGCAACATCATTTTGCTGCTGGCGGGTAATTTTATGGAGCCTTCATCCATCGTGCTGATTTTCGCGCCCATCCTGTTCCCGGTGGCCATGAAACTGGGCATAGACCCGGTGCATTTCGGCATCATCATGGTGGTGAACATGGAGGTCGGCATGTGCC
>CAZXDK010000085.1:0-8439 GCA_964639585.1 uncultured Gallionellaceae bacterium
CGAACCGGGGGTGACCTGGCTTCGACGTGGGTTGCAAAGCAGCGTAGGGCATACCGAGGACCCGCAACCTCGTAAATCAGCTGGAAAACCAATAGTCGCAAACGACGAAAAGTACGCTCTAGCCGCTTAATCGGTTAGACCTCACACCCTGGTGTCCGTGCAGGGGCTCAAGGCAGTAATGCCGCGATGAGTGAGGTCATTTACACGGAATCGTGTCGTGCAGGGTTACTTTGTACGAAGCTAAAACCAAGGTGACTCGTCCTGTAGCAGCCTGTCGGTTGGCGTCTGCCGGATAAAATTAAATAACTGGACTAAGTATGTAGAACTATCTGTAGAGTGCTCGCGGACGGGGGTTCAATTCCCCCCACCTCCACCAATTAGTAGTACAGCAACATCCAACGCCGTCCTAGAGACGGCGTTTTTCTTTGTAGCTACAGGTATTCATCGTCCATTAAAGACTTGTGCAATCCGGTAGCATCCGCGCATAATGGGGGTATTGAAGGGGGTATTATTTAAAATTGAACTGGAGGATTTTATATGTCTGGGGGTATCGGCGGAAAGCTTACAGATAGGGCGATTAAAGCCTTTGTGGCAAAAGAGGTGCGTGGCAAGAAGCTTGCGGATGGGGGTGGCCTGCATCTTTTCATCACCCCAGCCGGTGGAGCAACTTGGCGTATCAAATACCGGATTGACGGCAAGGAGAAAATTTACTCCATCGGAGCGTACCCGGCTATTTCTTTGGCGGCGGCGCGTGTCGAGTTGACTGAGGTCAAAGCACTTCTCCGGGAAAATATAGATCCGGTCACCCAGCGCCGAATCAACCGTGCGGAAACCAGCGCATCAAGCGATAACACTCTCGAGGCGGTCGCGGGCGAATGGCTGAGCATGAAACAGAAAGAATGGAGCGCGGGCCATTTCACAAAATCGGCTCGCGCATTCGAACGCGACATCTATCCGACCATAGGCAAGCTGCCCATCGCCAGCATTAGCCCGGCCATCGTGGCAAAAGCCGTTGAAGACATCAACAAGCGCGATGTGCTCGAAACCGCCACCCGCATCCTCCAGCATCTGAACGGTGTATTCCGCTACGCCCAAGCCAAGGGGTTATGCCGCGACAACCCCGCTCTTGCCGCTCGCGAGATACTCCCCCGCAAGAAAGATACCGGGCGAATGAATGCACTGCTGGACTGGACTTCGTTGGGCGACATCCTGCGCCGCGCGGATATGTCCAGAATTTCTCCTTCTGTGCGCATGGCACATCGACTGATCGCTTTTACAGGAATGAGAATCGGCAATGTCGTCGAAGCGGAGTGGAAAGAGTTCCATCTCGACGACGATCAACCCGTCTGGATCATTCCACGCGCAAAAATGAAAGTCACTTCCCGCCCTATCGACCACCGCGTTCCCCTGAGTCCAGAAATTGTCGCAGAGCTGCGCCAGTGGAAAAATATTTTTGGCAGCAAAGGTTATGTGTTTCCCTCCCCCGCAGGAGGCAAGCACATCGGGCGCGAATCCATCGAAAAGGTGTATCGCGTGACCTTAGAGCTGAATGGAAAACATTCGCCCCACGGCTGGCGTAGCTCATTTTCCACGCTGGCACGCGACCACGGCACCGCACGCGATGTGGTGGAGCTTGCCCTAGACCATGCCCACGACAACGAAGTCGCCCGCGCGTATGACCGTGGCGAACGGTTTGATGAACGAATTAAATTATTTGACTGGTGGGGAAAGCAACTTGCCGCCGCCCAACGCGGGGCGATGATAATCCCGCTGAAAACTAAAGTGGCTTGATATTGATAGCAACAACTCAAGCGCGAAGCGCAAAAGAGACCAGACATGAGTTTGATTGACCCTGCATGCGAACCACCAGAAAATATGGAAGATAGGCTGGGTTTTTTTCTATCAATAGATGAATGGACGTTTGATGAAGCAGTAGCAATATTTGCTGGCATTGACCCTCACCAGTCAAGGAAACCATTCACACGCATACCCTCACAGGAAAACTTTGTATTTGAATCTGTAATACAACTTAATGGGTACGAAACGCCAGCACTTGATGACAAAGGGTACCTTGTGTGTACTTGTTATGATTATAAGTGCGGCTATTGCGAAGGCGTGAGAGAAGCCTTGGAAGCATACACACATAAATGTAAAGAAATAGCAAATCGCTTGGGGAGAAAATATGAAGGGCAAACTTACGACTCGCCTATAGAATGGATCGAAAGGGCGCTTTCCAAAAATATAGAAATTTGTTGGTTTAGATGGGCGAAAAGACGCCGTCTATTTTTTCAGCTTGGCGCGAGAGGGATTGCCCTCAATACGAGGCAAGCCAAAGGCATAGTCGAAAACCCAATTCCAACCAGGGAACGCAGCGCCTTATTGGTTATTATCGCTGTGCTTTGCAATCATGGGGACATCAAACATCAAGAGCGCGGCGCGGCTCAACGCATCATGGAAATGACGGATGATATTGGAGCGCATCTCGATGATGAAAACATCCGTAACGTATTAAAGAAAATCCCAAGCGGCACAGAAGAAAAACGTCTTACCACCAAAGAAATATATTCCCGGTTAATCATAATCGCCGCACTTTGCAATTATTCTGGTATCGAACACAAAAAACCAGAAACTGCCCAACTCATCATGGAGCTTACGGATGAAATTGGGGAGCCTGTCGATAAGGACGTCATTCTCACAGAGCTTAAAAAAATTCCAGATGCGATTAGAACACGCATGAAATAAGGTTCCATTACCGAATTCGGAATCCCGCAAACCGAATTCGGTCTTTTCTCTTATCGGAGAAATTAGGATGCACCCGTCGGCCAGCAATGGTCTCAACTTGATGGGAGTAGTCCACATGAACCACCTACCTGAAACAGGCTTTCTTCGCCTGGCGCAAATAATCGGCAACCCTAAAGCCGTACCGCCGATCCCAGCAGTCATTCCAGTAGGCAAATCAACTTGGTGGGAAGGTGTTCGTACTGGCCGCTACCCGCAACCTGTGCGGACATTGGGATTACGCGTCACCGCTTGGCGGGTGGAAGATATTCGTGCACTGATTAAATTAGCTTGAACGATTGCTTCGCAATGACCAAGCTCTTCAAAAAAATGTCCGATTCTGAAAAAAAGTTGGAGCGGATTGAAATTCGTCTTTCAACAAAAGATGCTAAAACTATTCGCGCATCAGCTTTCATGAGAAATCTAACGGTTGCAGATTTCATAAGGCGAGCGGCGCTAGGTCGTCGCGCCGATGTCGGTTTCGAGGTCGAAATCGTATTAGCACTTAGCGATGTTGTTAAATCCATTCGTCAATTAAATGCAGCATTTATTGCACATGGATTTCCGCCCCCGCGTGAAGAGTTGGGGGGGGTGCTTGATGCAGCGCTGGCGGCAATGCTAGGGATCAGCAAATAAACGACTCAGGATTCCTGATCGGAATTCACAGTAATTTTGCTCAAACCATCAATCAGTTAAAAGGAAACATGCCATGAGATATTCTTTGTGAATTAGCCATGCTCCCTGTCATTCTGCGCAAGCGCATATCAAAAGCCAGCCCACATCAGGCTTTTAATAAACTTATTAAATACGTTGAGGGTGAAATCGGACCGGACAAGTTATCTGCTATTTCCGATGATCAAAAGTTTGGCGATATTCTGAACTACGCCACTGACAATCAGAGCCCTCATCTATATCAGGAAAAGTGTATTGCAATTCGAATACACAGGGTGACTGACATATCCTCCGCAACGATTGAAATGAATTCCGTTGCGGCGCGGAATACGCGCTGCAAAGATCCAGCTTTCCACTTTGTATTGACATGGCCAGAGCATGAACGCCCTCTGCCAAGCGTGATATTTGATGCAGCAGAACATGCCATCCAATCACTGGGTCTGGCCGAGCATCAATACGTCTTGGCCGTGCATGTAAACACCGACAATATCCACTGCCACTGTGCCGTCAATCGCATTCATCCTGACACCTATAAATCCAAAAATATCGAGTGGGCAAAAAAAACACTACATCTGTCTGCGCGACAGAGCGAAATCAAACACGGATGGGCGAACGAAAATGGGATTTACATCGTTATGCTCGACGAACAGAACAAAAAACACATAGCCCTGAATCCAGCTCACGATCACACAATTCAGCATGCCCGCTTCAATGAAGAACAAAAGAGTGAACTTCCTACATGGCATGATCCAGACAGCTTGGATTCGTGGCTAAGATCAAAAATTTCCAGAGCTTTGAAACAAGCACTCCCTACTCTTACCAGCTGGTATGCACTTCACTTCTGGCTAGACAATTACAACATCACCCTAACTGACACTGGAGGTGGTGGAATGCGGCTTCATGCTGCATCACAGGAAACAGGTGAGATCGTCGACCTGCCTGCCAGTAAAGGTCTAAGAATCTTGAAACGCAACGAGCTAGAGCAGCGCTGGGGAAAATTCACTAATGAACAACCCATTCCGTGCATCGTCCCTGATCTTTCACGCCTGAACCATAGCAAAATTGCGAGTGGTGTAAATCGTTTCCTCAATGTAAATTTTGACAACGGCATTCCTCCTGTCCATATCCTTGGTGCAAATGAAATCAGACATAAAGCAGCGGCTGCCAAAAGCGCGGAAACAGGAACTGATAAGGCCGATAGCCGAAGAAGTTTGAGTCGCGACAATTCACAACGAGCGGAGCGACGCGAGCAACGTGCTGCTGCTCGTGCCGATCTTCGCCACCGTTTCTCGCAGCACCTGCGTATCGTTCGAGAAGGCGATGTTGATTACTTAAAACGGTTAAATGAAATTCGTTCCGAGCGTAGCCGAGCACTTACAGCCATTCGCGAAGATGCCAGAGCTGCAAAATTGGCAGTACTAAAAATAAGCCCCGTTGACATCGTGATGCGTTTGCATCGAATGGTTGAAATCGAGTTCGAAAGATCGAGCCGCAAATTAAAGACTGATGCGCTCATTAAGGAAAAAAGCGCAATACTGCGCGCCACGCGGCTACCGCCACTAGGTTGGCGGGAATGGCTGTACGAACAATCCAACCTCGGCGACCAGGCCGCTATTTCTGCCTTGCGCGGCATTGTCTACCAAGCTCAGCGTGATGCGAAACGCGGAAATGATAGCACTGTGGATTCCGTCGAAGCTGAAGCCGACACTAAGGAATATCGCGAACGGCAATACCGCAAAGCGATGTCTCGCTTACTTGAAGAGGAAAAGAAAGAAGTTGCTATCCGCTCGGCCCAAAGCAATGCCATGCGCCCATATGAGGTTGACTCGCTGCTTGTTCGATACATCAACATGCAATGGCGTGTCACGGGCAACGGCAACATCGCATACAGCGATCAAGACGGCGGTCACCTTTTCACCGACCGGGGAAATCGTGTCACTTTTGATCGAATTCTGGTAACAGACCAAGAGATGAAATTAGCCCTTGCTCACGCACAACAAAAATTTGGAAAACATCTTACGTTGACGGGCAGCGATTCTATTTTCAGTGAAAGAATGGCGCGACTGGCTGATGATATTGGGATATCGATATTGAATCCAGAATTGCAGACGGTGATTGCAAACCACCGCAGCGAACGCCTGCTGCAACTTACTGAAGCCCAACGCACCATGCCAACTCCAAATATATCAGCGCTATTTAATGAAGCTGGCAGCCCGTCCAACGACTCTGCCAAACAGGAAAGCTTGCGTCAAGAATCTATCCAAGCCAGCACTGAAAAATTTCAAATTGAAGAACCCGACTTGCTGACATCTCAAGAACGTCTGCGCGCCATGGTTCTAGCAATCGACCCACATGCTGAATTTGTCATTCCCGACATATCAGATAGTCACAAGATATACGCAGGCCCCATTGCTGTCGCCCTCACGACAGATGGTAACGGCCATGGTTTCGCTCAACACGTTGCACGAAGCGTGTATGCACTACACCTGGCTGCCCCTCCCGAGCAGCGCAACAATGCAAATGTCGAAATTCAATACCGCGACAATCTAGCTGTTGCCACTGTCACAGGTGTCGGGAAGGGAAAGGCGCGTTAACCTAGGTCAATTTCAATGATGCCCATTTAGAGTTAGGTTTTGGCGACAATTATAGCCACCTACCCTTGCCATCAATTGCAATATCCACAACAATCATCAATTACGAAAAGTGTAAAGCGAAA
Source organism: uncultured Gallionellaceae bacterium (assembly GCA_964639585.1). GTDB lineage: Bacteria > Pseudomonadota > Gammaproteobacteria > Burkholderiales > Gallionellaceae > PALSA-1006. Next base: position 6,167 of record CAZXDK010000085.1, read on the forward strand.
ATGAACTCCCCCACCAACATCCATATTCTGAAAGATGCGAAAGGCGAACCCGCCTTCGTCGTAATCCCTTATGCGGATTACCTGAACCTCACTAGGAAAGGCGCGTCGAACGCTCTAAATTCTGGGGTTGGCAAAGTCATGAACACGGATATCAAGTCCATCCGCGATTGGCGCTTACATTTTGGATTCACCCAACTAGACATGGCACACCGTCTTGGCATTTCGCGAAACGCCTTCACGCATTATGAAGTGAGTGCCCCAATAAAGAGATCCACGCGCGAAAAAATTGCAGGGGCATTAGGGCTTGCGCCGGGGCAAATTGATTTTTCAAAAGGGGTTTCGCCCCCCCTACAAGATAGTGATGCATAATAACTTTCATCACATGCAACGCGTGGTTCATTGAACTATGCGAAACCAATAACTATATTTTTTAGTTAGTCCATTAACCTTTACATCATTGACGCTTACATCATACACAACATTTATATCAAGAGGATCAGTCGCAAACCGGAGGTTGTTTGGCAGACCATATCCGTTATTGTCGTAGGATGTATTTCTAACAGGGAATAAGAGATGAGTAATTAAATTATCTTGATATGCAATTCAATATCATAGGTAGAGATACTCGTTAGAGTACATAGAATGATTATCTGTTTTGGACGGGAGTGGTTGCAGATATTTAGAAAGCTGGGTCGAGGTACGCGGCCCAACAGAGCTAATGGATTATTTTGATTTAACTATTGGTATTTATTGATCCGGCCAAGTGAAGTTTGAAGTCGGGACTTCATCTTTTGCTTGGTGATAATTCGCAAGCCAGCAACGCTCCATCTGGAATGGCGTAGGCTTCTATTCCCGCTTCGTCCGTGGAATCTGTGGGTGATTGTAGCCGGTTTTTCAACTTGTATTTCCATCAGACGCAGTCGTAAGGAACCGATAGAACTTCCGGCATGAGGCATCAAAGGCATCTTGCTCTTGCTTGGTGATACGTGGCCAGATGAGCGGGCCGCCATCTTCTTCCAGTATCTCGAAGGTTACTTTGTCGATAGGTAATTTACAAAGCTGTGAATCTTCCTGGCGGCGGCGGATCACCTCGCCACCCAACATCCACAAATGATCGCGGTGACGGCGCAATGTGCTGGTGGCGAGTTTTTTGGTTAGCAAATGCATCAGGAATGGCTTGAAGAATTCGACGATGAGGCGCCCCGGTGCGATGTCGCTTTCTTCATATGACCAGCGTCTGGGCCAGTCTTCTATATCGGGGCAGTAATCGAGCAGCGCGCGAGCAGCCTCCGTGTCGGCGACAATCGCAGCCTTGCTCACTTTCTGTTTTCTTCCACTCATGTTACTCACCCGTCTGCTCAATGCGTGTCATCACTTTCCTGGCTTCGTTTATGCGGGTGCCCGTTTGTGCGAGGCAACCAACGTAATCGAGATCTACGTGCGCCCCCGGCAGGGTTCCAGACCGCGCTGCTCCGGGTGCGGACAGCCCGCATCCGGCTATGACCATCTCAGTTGTCGGCGGTTTGAATTCATCCCGATTTGGGGCTATGCCGTGTTCCTACTGTACCGCATGCGGCGAGTTGATTGCCAGCACTGCGGGGTCAAAGTTGAAGAAGTGCCGTGGGGAACCGGCAAGCACACGCTATGCAAGGCTTACATGCTGTATCTCGCCCATTGGGCGCGAAAGCTGTCGTGGAAGGAAACCGCGCAGAGTTTTCACACCAGTTGGGAGAAGGTCGTCCTGTCGGTGGAATACGTGGTGCAATGGGGATTGGCGCACCGTGAACTGGGGGCGATCCGCGCGATTGGCGTCGATGAAATCCAGTATGGAAAGGGGCACCAATATCTGACGCTGGTATATCAGATTGAGGCCGGTTGCGTCCGCTTGCTGTGGGTTGGCAAGGAACGCACGCAGGAGAGCTTCGAGAAGTTCTTCACCCTGATCGGCAAAGAGCTGGCCGAGAAGATCGAGTTCGTCTGCTCCGATATGTGGAAACCCTATCTGAAGTTGATCGAGAAGCATTGCACGAACGCGCTGAATATCCTCGACCGGTTCCACGTTGTCGCCAAACTGAATCTGGCGCTTGACGAGGTGCGCGCATCCGAGGCCAGACGTCTGGTGCAAGACGGCTACGAACCCGTGTTAAAGAAATCGCGTTGGTGCCTGCTCAAGCGCCGCGAGAATCTGACCAGCAAACAGCGAATCAAGTTGCGCGATGTCCTGCGCTATAACTTGCAGAGCGTGCGCGCCTACCTCTTCAAGGAATATTTCC
>CAZXDK010000086.1:0-8376 GCA_964639585.1 uncultured Gallionellaceae bacterium
TGCGCATCACGCGGTCTTTGTCGTCGCCGAAATCGGTGGTGCGCAACCACAGCGCACCTTCCTGTTCGTAAGTGTGGCCGCTGGCGATAAGCTTCTGCACCGTCGCTTCCACCTTGCCGTCGGTGTACAACGCAGACTCCAGCGAGAACACATCGAACTCAACCTGGAAGGCGCGCAAGTCCAAATCCTGCTCACGGCGCAGATAGGTCACGGCGAAATGGCGGATGGCTTCGGCATCGTTCACATCGCCCTTGCCGGTGATGTGCTGGTCGTCGGCTTCCACCGTTTCCTTCGCCATGTAGGCATCGGCCACATCCTTGATGTAATGACCGCGATAACCGGACTCAGGCCAGGAAGGATCGTCCGGCGTGACACCCTTGCAGCGCAACTGCACCGACAGCGTGAGGTTGTCGATTTGCACGCCCGCATCGTTGTAGTAAAACTCGCGCGTTACATTCCAGCCCGCCGCGTGCAGCACGTTGCACAGGCAATCGCCCACCGCCGCACCGCGCCCGTGGCCGACATGCAGAGGCCCGGTCGGGTTGGCGGAAACGAACTCCACGCCCACCTTGCGCCCTTGGCCGACATGCACATGACCGTAACCCGCACCCGCCTGCAACACGCCATGCACAACATCCTGCTTGGCGGCGGTGGTGATGAACACGTTGATGAAACCCGCACCCGCGATCTCGACTTTCTCGATGACGTCGGATTTTGGCAACGCCGCGATCAGCGCATTGGCGATGTCGCGCGGTGACTTGCGCAAAGGCTTGGCCAGTTGCATCGCCAGATTGCAGGCGTAATCGCCATGCGAGGCTTGCTTGGGACGCTCGATGAGCACGGTCGCGCCGACATGATCGGGCGCAACCTCGCGCAAAGCCTGCGCGAATAAATCGGATAGATGGGATTTGAAATTCAGGACTGCGGACATTGCTTTTCGCCTTCAAAAGAGGCGCGGATTATAGCATTTAGGCTCTATCGTTTATTTCAGAACTTTGCCTAAGAATGATCTAGGGGTTTGTCTGAATTACGGCCAATGACCTTGGCAATATTCGCACGATAAAGCAGATGTTCATTTTGGCCTGCGCGGCTTTATACACAGATTGCTAGGGCTCGTTGTTGTCTTCTTCATAGCCAGCGTAATCGTCATTTGGAGCATAGTACTCCGCTTGGTCATAAGTGAAGGTGGCCTTGTACGTATTGCCGAGTCCGCATGCAGCCAATTGGGAAAGACCCGCAATCTTCAATTGGCATGCCACGCATTCAAACTTTGAAGGTAGGTACTGCTGAGTTTCAACGATCAGGTCATCATCGAAGCTCTTCAAGGGAGCCGCAATCGCGGTGCCTGTAACGATTGCATCACTGCCGCATGACGGGCACGAAACTCTATGACCCTCGTGTCGAGAGGCCCATGTTGATGCTTGCTGGGAAAGTTTGGTTCGCTCTGGGGCGGCCTTTTCCTCCCAAATTGTTTTATGTGCCGCGACCGACTTCAAAACTGCCTTTGCTGATTCGTCACGGGAGGCAGTAATAATGGTTGCGGCTAAACTTGCCTCTTCTTTGCCAAGCAGTAGGTCGAGTTTTTCACCCAGAGACTCCACCAGAATGGTGCAGGTCTGGTAGTACGTGGGGAGCCAAGCGGTTGTTCTTAAGCTATCGAATGGGGCGCTTCCAGCGTGAAGCTCCTCGTTGCGTCGCGACATGTGAAGAACAGCGAACCCCTCCAACTCGGTCGTAAACTCAGGGAGAATTTCACGCAATCGGCTGAAGACAGCCGTAACGTCGATAGACTTCGGAATGAACTTGTTTGCAGTTGGATTAAACCCCAGACTAAAGTAGAGATTGTTCCAATCTTTTGCCTCGGCCAATAAGGCTGGACTCACTTTGGCAAGCGCGGCACGACCGAGCAGCTCAAGTGCCAAGGTAGACCACAATGCAAATTGCCAATCATCTTTCGAATACTTCAGCATTTCCTCTGCAAAGCGCTGTGCTTTCGCGAAGAGCGCGTCCTTTGACCATGAGTGTTGCTGCTGTATTGCTTGAGCCTTCGGATTGTTCAATGTAATTCTCCCAGATATACGCGATCAATATGCCGGTCGGCGGCACCAGCCGGCACCGGCGACCGGCGATGAATCATTCGCCAGTTATCGACAATTAACGTGTCGCCAAGGGACAACAGAACGACCTCTTGGGCTGCAACTGACGTTAAATATTTTTCGACTAGCGAATACGTCTTTTCGCTGTCGGCAGTAGCAGGATGAAGAAAGATGCTGTCCCATCTAATGATCCCCGTGCCATATCCTTCTAAATAGTCGAGAAGCCGCAGAAGTTGTTTGCCGTTGCGTAAGGGTCTGCGGGGTTGAACCAATGTTCTGCGCAATGATGTTGATCCAATGTCATCAATCATCATGCTTCCATCAAATACGCCTGTTGCAACCTCCGGTGCACCCTTGATACAGCGAAGTACGAGGTAGCGTGGCGGATTCGCCCAGTGAGCTAGGTCGGTGTGCATAGGGAATTCGCCTGTACCGAAGTTGCCGCTATATGTATTCGGAGTGGCATTCGACTTAGCATGAGGACGGAGTTCCTGAACAACAGAAAAGCCCTCCAATGTTAGTATCGAACCTAGCGATGAAACTGCTTCAACGGTTTTAAGCTCCGGCTGATGCTGTTCTATAAACGCATAACCATGTTCAAAAACGATCTGTCGAAGTGGGACATTCATCGGTTTGACGCTTTGTTATTCTTGATGGTGGCGCCGGTCATTTTTTATTTGGCACACGCATCAAACAGTGTGTTGCGCCGCCTCGATCCCCGCCCGTGCCAGAAAACCTGAACGCGATTCCCCCGCACGTTTGGCTGCCTCGTCGATCAAGGTAAGCACCCTGCGTGACATAGTGATGTTCACGCGCTCGGTGGTATCTTCCAGTTTGCTTAAATCAAGCTCGACTAGCGCCCATACTCCATCCGCATATTCGGGATTGCGTTGGTGATACTCAATCGGATGAACAGCGGGCAATGCCTCACCATCCAGCAATAACCCTTCTATATGGCACTCCACCGCTTCATGCGCCATCTCCAGTGCTTCATCCAATGTTTCTCCCGCAGAAAAACATCCGGGCAGATCAGGAACGATTACGCCGTAATCGCTGTTTTTTTCCTTGTGAATCACTACCGGATAGCGCATGGTCATTTCCTTTCTTTCCAGTCCCAGCCCGCTTGTCGATAGATGCTACGCAAGGTGAGTAGGGGCATGTCTTTACGCGGATGCGGAACGGTCACTCGCCCTGATTTTGTGGGGTGTTTGTATTGGTGGTGGCTACCTTTGGTGTGTACCAACTGCCAGCCATCTGCCTTGAGTTTAGTGATGATGTCCGCACTATTCATGGTGCGCATTATACACACCGAGCGAGATCGAGTCGGGTTCGCGATGATTCCTACGCCGCCTTCCGCCCCAGCCTCTCAGCCACAAACGCCAATACCAACGTATTCAAACTGACGCCCTCTGCCTTGGCACGCTCGGCCAGTTTCGCGCGCCGGTCATTTCTTTAACTCCTTAATAAACCTATCAGCTTCGCCTCATTTTTTACCGATCCGCTTACTCGCACGCTTCGCCTCACTCAACAGACTCAGCCAATCATCCGGCGGATTGCCGCTTTTCAGCACACGCTGGAATGTTCGGTAGGCATCGGTATCGATACCGTATGCGCGCTTGGTATTTTCGTCGTTGACCCAAGCGTAAACGAGGATTTTGCTCTCTTGGTGGTAGCGAAAAAACAATCGGTATTGCTGGAAAAATTTGGCACGAAACCAGTGTTTGCGATCATCGCCCAGCGTCGCGCCCTGACGATATTCCGGTCGTGCCGGATTCTGCGGGATGACTTCAAATGCAAGTTTGTTAATGGCGGTTAGGCGTTTAGTGGCGTTCTTGCTGATATAGCCGTTCGGGTCTTTTTGCTGCAAGGCGGCGACTTGAGCAGTCAGTGTTTCAAGGGTATCGAGGAAAAGCGGATGCGCGAATATCGTCCAGCCATTGATGACCAAGGCGGACGATGACTGAATCATTCGTCTTCCGTCGCCAAAGGCGCATCAAGATCAACCTCAACTTTCTTGACCAGCGACTTGATGCGCTTGCGCAATCCGGCATCAATGCTTTTCAAGTGCTCGGGGTGTGTGGACATGTCATGTGCCAGAAAACTCAGAAATTGTCCCAGCACCGGATCCTCCTCCGTCTCGCTGCTTGCGCGTGCCAACAATACGCCGCCATCCGGCTGGATGTGATAGCTGATCTTGTCGCGCTTACCCAGCTTGAGCGCATGGCGCACCGCATTTGGAACCGTGGTTTGGTAACGGTCGGTCAGGGTAGATTCAAGTTTATGTGTGTGAGCCATGACGGGCTTCCTTAGTGATGCATTCGGCGGCCATGGTAATGCGAATGCATTACCCCGTCAACTTTAACCTTAATCCGCCGCTGGCAACCGAATCGTGTACTGCCCCGACTTCTCATCCTTCACCAGCACGACCAGTTTGTGCTTCTGCGCATCCTCGATCAATTCCTTGAATGAGCGGTAGCCGTAATAGGATTCGGTGAAGCCGGGCTTGCGCCGTTGCATGGTGGGTTTGACCATGGAGCCCCAGAGTTTTTCATCCGAGCCGCGTTCGGAGATGAGGCCTTCGACGGTTTCGACCAGGAAGTCCATGGCCTCTTGTTTCTTGTCGTCCTCGCTCTTGGCTGAGGTCGGTTTTGCGGTTTCAGTTTTCACTTTGGCTGGCGCTTTCTTGGCGACCTGTTTCTTCTTGGCTTCCTGCACGCGCACGAGGTCGTCGTAGAAAATGAATTCGTCGCAATTGGCGCTCAGCAAATCCGAGGTCGAATCTTTTACACCGATGCCGATCACGTACTTGTTGTTCTCGCGCAGCTTGGAGACCAGCGGCGAAAAATCCGAATCACCGCTGATGATGACGAAGGTGTCCACGTGGGTTTTGTGTAGCAGAGATCGAGTGCATCCACGACAAGACGGATGTCAGCGGAGTTTTTACCGCTTTGTCTCACATGCGGAATCTCGATCAACTCGAAGGAGGCTTCGTGCATGGGTGCTTTGAATTCCTTGTAGCGATCCCAGTCGCAATAGGCTTTCTTGACCACGATGCTGCCCTTGAGCAGCAAACGTTCCAGCACTTTTTTGATGTCGAACTGCGCGTATTTAGCATCGCGCACGCCCAGCGCCACGTTCTCGAAATCGCAAAACAAAGCCATGTTGGTGATTTCAGGTTGAGCGGCCATTTGCGCCTCCTGTTAGCGCAGGCGTATTGTGTAGCGCGGAGATCAAGTCAGCGGTGGCGCCGGTGTATCGGGTTTCTTGAGGAACCATATCTGATACAGCGAAATCAGAATTTGCAGCGCCATCGAAAAACCCAATACTGCACCGGAAATCACCACCACCACCGCGTAGTGGTAATCATATTTGGTGAGATACCAGGATGCCACGTCCACAAATACCGCCAGCATGGGTGACACCACCAACGCGCGTTTGAACCAGACATTCACTTGCGACTGGATAAAAATAAATCCGATCACAAAAAGTATCATGCTGATGCCCAGCAAGTGGATATGGGATAACTTGAGCAAGCTGGCAATCGACATGCCGGTGTCCACTTTGGAAACCTCGTGCAATCCCGCAAAAGTAGTGTAGTCGGGGATATTCGGGTTAGCCGCTTTATTGTGGCAATTCAGGCATGTCTTAGCGAGTATCGGGCGAATTTCGTTGGCGTAATGTTCTTCTTCGCCGCCGTCTTTTAGCCATGCCACGATGCGCATCCGGTCTTCGTCATCAATAAACCCGGCCATCGGACCGCGTATCGCCGCCTCCAGCCGTGTGCCGCTGCGGTTGCCATAGTAACTGCTCGCCACATCCGTCATGGATAAACCGGGTTTACTGTCATTCATTTCGTGAGTGACGTAAAGATAGGATATCGCCATCAAGTAGCCTAAGCCCACTAATAACAGGAAGGATGTGTAGAGCAGCTTTTCGCTGATGGTCTTGGTATAAAAACGATGGATCGACATTCTGTTTTCCTCAATTAATCACGGACGGCACTCTAAAACTCTAACGGGTCAATGTCCAGTGACCAACGCAATTTTTGCGCCGAAAGCCCTTCCAATGACAAATTCCATGCGCGTAAAAAATTTTGTAACGCTTTTCGGGTAGCGCTTTGCACCAGTAATTGCGCACGAATATGGTTGGCGCGTTTGGGCATAGACGCGGCAACCACACCATAGACTTCAACCGGCATCGACAAGGCCATGGCCGCCGCGCGGGCGTGCCGCAAAAAGGCATACACCTCGTCTTCTTGTTTACCTTCGGCGCGCAACAGCGCTTGGTATACGAAGGGCGGAAATCCCGCCTGTTCGCGCTCGCCCAGCAAGCTCTGCGCCCACGCGTCGTAATCATGCGCGCGCAAGGCGCGGAACAGCGGATGGTCGGGGAAAGCCGTTTGTATCAGCACCTCACCCGGTTTATCGGCGCGGCCAGCGCGACCGGCCACTTGCGCGAGCTGCGCGAAGAGTTTTTCCGATGCGCGAAAATCCGCGCTGTACAGGGCTCCGTCTGGATTTAACACGCCGACCAGCGTCAGGTTGGGAAAGTCGTGCCCCTTCGCCAAGATCTGCGTACCCACCAGAATGTCCACTTCGTCATCGTGTATGCGTTTGCGCATCGCATTCCACTCGCCTTTATTGCGTGTGCTATCTCTATCCACCCGCAGGATGCGCGCCTCGGGAAACTGCGCTTGCAGTGTTTCCTCTATACGTTGCGTGCCGCTGCCCACGGGTTGCAGGTCGGCATTGCCGCAGCTTGGGCAGGCGCGGGGTACGCGCTCCTGATGGCCGCAATGATGACAGCGCAGGCGGCGCTCTTTCAAATGCAGCACCAGCTTGCCCGCGCAGTTGGCGCAGCCGGACAACCAGCCGCAAGCGGTGCACATCAGCACCGGCGCATAGCCGCGCCGGTTGATGAAGATGAGACTTTGTTCTTTGCGCTGTAGCCGCTCGGCCAGCGCTCCCATCAGCACCGGGCTAAAGCCTTCCTGCAGCGGCGTCTGGTTAATGTTAATACAACGAATTTGCGGTAGCTGTGCTTGCGCCGATGCGCGTTGCATCAATTTGAGTAGTGTGTAGCGTCCGTTCTGTGCGTTGTAATAACTCTCCAGGGAAGGCGTGGCTGATCCCAGCACGATGACCGCTCCGCGTTGACTGGCGCGGAAGATGGCAACATCGCGCGCGGAATAACGCAGGCCATCTTGCTGTTTAAACGAGGCATCGTGTTCCTCGTCCACCAGAATCAAACCCAATTGCGGCAGAGGCGCAAACACCGACAAGCGCGTCCCCAGTACGATACGCGCCTGGCCGGACTGCGCGCGCAGCCATTTTTGGGTGCGCTCGCCGTCATTCAAGCCGCTATGCAAACTCGCCATTTCGACATCCGGGAAGCGGCTGCGGAAATAGTTTTCCAATTGCGGCGTGAGGTTGATTTCGGGAACCAGCAGCAGCACCTGATCGCCGCGCTGCAGCGCATGCTGCATCAGATGCACATAGACTTCTGTCTTGCCGCTACCGGTGATGCCATGCAGCAGAAAGCAACGGAACCCCTGCGTTTTTGTCACGGCATCCACCGCCCGTTGTTGCTCCGGCAGCAGCGCGTGGACATTATTAAAAGTATGCATGACAGGCAACGCTTGCGCCATTTCGCGGGGCGCGACCCAGCCTGCCTCTACCAGCACTTTCAAATTGGCAACCGCGCTGGACGCTAACCCCCGCAATTGTGCTTTGCTCATAGCCCCCCGTTGCAAGGCTTGCAGGATGCGTAGTTGCACGCTGTGGCGCCTGGAAAATTGCTCAAGGTCCAACGCCTGCCCCGACTCCGACAAGACGTATTCCGTTTCTTTCCTGATTGCAACGGGTTCCGCTGCGCGCAAGCGCGCCGGCAAAGCCGCCATGACCGTCAGCCCCAGGGGATGGTGATAATAGTCACTGCAAAAGCGCAACAATGCCAGCAATTCGGCCGATAGCGGCGGCACATCATCCAGCAGCTGGTTAACTTGCTTGACGCGCTCGTCGGCAAGCTCGGATCTTTCCGGCAACTCCATCGCGATACCGACTAGCTGCTTGCGGCCAAATGGAACGAGCACACGCTGCCCCAGTTTTACCTGTTTCCCAGTATCAAAAAAATAATCAAAAAGCATTGACAAGGGCACGTCCAAGGCAACGCGAACGATAGGCATGTTATTGATATTTTCTCCGGTAATTTCTGTGAAAATCAGTCAATGCACTTGATGGATATAAGAATTTTTTCTTATGCACAAATCCTGTGGATAACT
>CAZXDK010000087.1:0-8333 GCA_964639585.1 uncultured Gallionellaceae bacterium
AACCGCTGAAAGCATCTAAGCGGGAAACTCGCCTTGAGATGAGATTTCCCTGGGGGTTTAACCCCCCTGAAGGGTCGTGGAAGACTACCACGTTGATAGGTCGGGTGTGGAAGCGCAGTAATGCGTTAAGCTAACCGATACTAATTGCCCGTGAGGCTTGATCCTATAATATTAAGCAAACGAAACAAGTATTACTCGCAACAATCAAAATCCTGTTTCTTTACTTCTCCAGAATGCGTCGGTCAGCCTTGCGGTTTAGCTCAATCCTAATGACTAAATCCTCAATCCTGACCCGACTACAGTTATGTCTGACGACCATAGCAAGTTGGCCCCACTCCTTCCCATCTCGAACAGGACAGTGAAACGACTTCGCGCCAATGATAGTGTGCACTACGCATGTGAAAGTAGGTCATCGTCAGACTCCTTATAAAGCAAAAAGCCCAACCTCGTGTTGGGCTTTTTGCTTTGTGCGAGTGAAAACTGGGGGATTGCCTGACGGATCGAGACTAAAAATTCTTCCGCGCAATTGCGGGGTTAGCGATGCTGGCAGACCGGGCAACTACTATCACGGCTAAGTTTGATGACGCGGGGCTCCATATTCAGCGCATCCAGTAGCAGCAGTCGGCTACTGAGTGTGGTTGGTATATCGAGTAACAGTTTCAGTGTTTCGCCGGCCTGCATACTGCCGATGATGCCGACCAACGGTGCAAATACACCCATGGTCGAACAACGTATTTCCTCAGCTTCAGTTTCCTCGGGATAGAGGCAGTTGTAGCAAGGGCTATCTTGACGGCGAAAATCGAATACGCTGATTTGTCCGGAAAACTGTATTGCCGCACCGGAGACTAATGGCTTGCTCAGTTGTACGCAGGCGCGATTGAGTGCGTAGCGGGTGGCGAAATTGTCGCTGCAATCAATCACTACATCGGCCAAGGCAACCAGTTTGAGTAAGCGCTCATCTGCGATGCGTTCATCTAACGCAACCAGATTAACTTCTGGATTGATTTCATGTAAAGCGATTTGGGCGGATTCAACTTTGCTCTTACCGATGCTGCGGGTGCGGTGGAGTATTTGCCGTTGCAGGTTGGTTAGATCGACGCTGTCGTTATCGCACAGGGTAATCGTGCCGACTCCGCTGGCGGCCAAGTACATCGAGGCCGGGGAGCCCAGGCCTCCCGCGCCGACGATGAGCGCATGTGCATCAATGAGTTTTTGCTGACCTTCGATGCCGATTTCCGGCAGCAGGATGTGGCGGCTATAGCGTAATAATTGCTGATCATCCATGCGCGACTATTTGTATTCGCGCAGGTCTTTGGGGGTGTCGTCGTGGTTGCCATGTGGATGGTGCTCGTATACCTTGGCAAACACTTCGGATTCGTTCTTCTTGGTGGGATGTTCGGGAATGCTCAGATTCTGGTGCTGAACGTCTTCGCAGTAATGAACCACCTGCTTATGCATTTTGTCGAGCAGGCTTTCCTTGAATTGGAACCCTTCCTTGACGAGCGCGATCTCAAGGCCTTCGTGGGTATAGTGTTCCAGACTGTAATGGATGATCAGGCTGTTGGCGTGGTTGCCACGCTCAACCTTCATATTTTCCATGCCGCTCAGCAGCAGATATGCCTGCTCCACCTGGCAGGATGGCTCGTCGGAAAAGACCAGCTCGCGCGTTTTTTGAAGTTCAAATGGGTTCATGGCTTACTTCCCGTGAAGGATATTCATGCCTTTCAGCAAATTTAGCGCCTGATTCAATTGATAATCATTCTTCGCGCCAAACTCGGCGAGTTCGGGTTTGCTGGCGTCGTTCTCTTTAGCTTTTGGTTGCGCCTTGGGTGTAGGCTTGGCAACATCATCGGGTTTGTCGTTGATTTGCTTATCGTTGCTCAGATGGCGATCCAGATCGGCCTCGCGCAAACGGAATGCATTGTCCATCGAGGCCGTTGCCGGGTCTTCCACCAGAATGTCAGGCACGATCCCTTTTGCTTGAATCGAGCGTCCACCGGGAGTGTAGTAGCGCGCCGTGGTAAGTTTGATCGCGGTGTTGTTGCCCAGCGGTAGAATGGTTTGCACTGAGCCTTTACCGAATGATTGCGTGCCCATGATGACCGCGCGTTTATGGTCTTGCAGCGCGCCGGCCACGATCTCGGAAGCGGAGGCGGAGCCGCCATTCACCAATACGACCATAGGCAGATTTTTGTACACGGCGGGCAGGCTCTTTAAGTAATCGCTGCTGCCATTACCGCGCAAGTAATTTTCAGGCGTGGCGGTAAGGCGCATCTTGGCATCTTCGGTGCGTCCTTCGGTATAGACTATCAGGGAGTCTTTGGGCAGGAATGCGGCTGATACCGCGACGGCGGCGGTGAGCAATCCGCCGGGATCGTTGCGCAAATCAAGCACGATGCCTTTCAAATTACCGTCGCTTTGCTTGAGCAGCGTGTCGAGCGCAGTGGCCAAGCCTTCACCGGTGTGTTCCTGAAATTGGGTGATGCGCACAAAGGCGTATCCCGGCTCGACCAGTTTGGATTTCACACTCTGCACTTTGATGACGGCGCGAACCACGGTGATGATGAGCGGCTTGGGTTCGTTCTTGCGCAAAATAGTCAACACGATTTTGCTGCCGGGCTTGCCGCGCATACGCTTAACTGCATCGTTCAACGACAGTCCTTTAACCAGCGTGTCGTCAAGTTTCATAATGAGGTCGCCGCTCTTGATGCCCGCGTGATAGGCCGGAGTGTCTTCGATCGGCGAGATGACTTTGACCAAGCCCTCTTCCATGCCGACTTCAATGCCAAGACCGCCGAATTCTCCTTGTGTGCCGACTTGCAATTCTTTGAAACCTTCCGCATCCAGATAGGCGGAGTGCGGATCGAGACCGCTCAGCATGCCATTGATGGCTTCGGTGATAAGCTTCTTGTCGCTAACCGGTTCCACATAGTCGCTCTTGATGCGGCCAAAAACTTCGGAGAACGCGCGCAGTTCTTCCACGGGCAACGGGGCAAGCACATCTTTTTCGGCGATGGCGGAAAAGTGCAGGCTGACGAGTATGCCTGCGACCAGACCGATTACGAGCAACCCGAATTTTTCTATACGACTACGCATGTGGAACCTTTCAAAAATTATTTTGCTGTTGCGCCACACCGGCTTTATCTCCACAGTTCCGGTAATAACGACTAGCCATTCAAGCGGGGCGGCAAGTCGCGGTATTTTCCGTGGGCGGAAGCGGAGGCAACCAATCGCTACGCGAATTTCAAGTCAGCGGGTGATCCATTTCATGGGATCAAGCGGTTTTCCCTCGTGGCGCAGTTCAAAGTATAAACCGGATTCTTCATTGCCGCCGCTGTTGCCGACAGAAGCAATAGTATCTCCACCGCGCAACCTGTCGCCGACCTGTTTGAACAGGGACTCATTATTGCCATACAAGCTCATATAACCGTTGCCGTGATCAACAATCAGTAAATTGCCGAAACCGCGCAGCCAGTCAGCGAAAACAACGCGTCCTGCGGCTACGGATTTAACCGACTGGCTGGCAGCGGCGCGAAGAAACAGTCCCTTCCACAAGACCGTGCTATCGGGCCGGGCGCCGCCAAATTTATTGGTGACATCGCCCTTGACCGGCAGCACCAGCTTGCCCTTTAGCGAACCGAACGGCTTTCCGTCAAAAGTGCTGTCGGGCAAATTGTCGTTGTGCGCAAGGTTGTTACTCTTGGGTTGGGACAACATTTTTGCCAGTTTATCGACCAATTGCGATAAACGGTTTTCGTCGCGTTGCAAACGTCCCATTTCGCGGCGTTGCTGCTTAAGTTGCTGGGCAATCTTGTCTAGCGTTTGCAGCCGCGCCTGTTTTTCTTTCTCCAAATCTTTGCGCTGCGTGCGCTGTTCATCTTGCAAGGCGGCGATCTCCAGGGTTTTGGCGCGCGCCAGATCGGTAACCGCCATGAGTTTGGCAAGGTTGCCGCGCATGGTGTTTAACCAGGCTGCGCGGCTGCGGGCGATATAGTCGTAATACAGCAATTCGCGGGCGACTTGATTGGGGTCGTGGTTGTTGAGCAACAGTTTCAGATATTCCTGTTTGCCGCCGAGATATTGCTGGTAGAGCAATTTGCTGAGTAGCGACTGTTCGCCCTGCATGTCTTTTTCCAGTTTGGCGGATTGTCGTTGCAGCTGTTCCAATTCCCGGCCTGCGGTATTTTGCTGCTGTGCCAGTTCGTTCAGTTTGCGGTTGCTGGTGCTGATGGTGCGCTCGGATTCGCGCAGTGCATCGGACGCTTCGGACTTGGATTCGCTGGTTTTTTCAAAATCCTGCTGCAGCGCGCTGATGCGTTTGCGCAGGTTATCCAGTTCCTCTTGCTGAGAGGCGCAGGCGTTGCCGCTTGCAATGATGCAAACAGCAAGCAGACATAATCGAAACAGTGGAATCACAAAATTTCGATGAGCGATGTGCCGGTCATTTCTTGAGGCTGCGGCAGGCCCATCATGGCGAGCAAGGTCGGCGCGACATCTTGCAATGCCCCCGTCGCGGCGATGCGCGCCTTGCGCCCGATATAGATGAACGGCACCAGGTTGAGCGTGTGTGCGGTGTGCGCCTGATTGGTGGTGCGATCCAGCATTTGCTCCGCATTGCCGTGGTCGGCTGTGATGAGCACTTCGCCGCCGCACTCCAGCATGGCATGCACCACGCGGCCGACACAGGCGTCCAAGGTCTCCACTGCTTTGACGGCGGCAGCCATATCGCCGGTGTGCCCGACCATATCGCCGTTGGCGTAGTTGCACAGTATGGCTTGGTACTGCCGAGTACGGATGGCCGCTTCCAGTTTGTCCGTCACCTCCACCGCGCTCATCTCCGGCTGCAGGTCGTATGTTTTCACTTTGGGAGAAGAAACCAGAATACGGTCTTCGCCGGGATTGGGCTGCTCGATACCGCCGTTCATAAAATAAGTGACGTGGGCGTATTTCTCGGTTTCCGCGATACGCAGTTGTTTCAATCCGAGTTTGCCCAAGTATTCGCCCAAGCCGTTGTGTATCGACGTCGGGGCATAGGCATTCGGCAAATTGAACTCTGCGCCATAGCTGCTCAGCGTGGTGTAGTTGGCGAGTTTGGGGACGCGCTCACGTTTGAAACCGTCGAAATTTTCATCGGTCAGCGCACGGGTGATTTCGCGCGCACGATCCGCGCGGAAATTCATGAACACTACCACGTCTCCATCCTGCATCGCGGCAGGTTCGCCGATGATGGTGGCCTGTACAAACTCGTCATTTTCTCCTCGCGCATAGGCCAGCTCCAATCCGGCAGCGGCATTGGTTGCGCTAAACGGCGCTATGCCTTGTGTGAACATATCGTAGGCGACTTGCACGCGCTCCCAGCGATTGTCCCTGTCCATGCCGAAGTAGCGGCCGCTAATCGTGGCGATACGTCCGGCGCCGAGCGCATCGCATTTGTCCTGTACTAATTTCAAAGATGCTGCGGCACTGCGCGGCGGCGTGTCGCGCCCGTCAAGGAAGGCGTGAAGCGCGATTTTTTTCAGTCCGGCGCGCGCCGCCAATTCAATCATGGCGAGGATATGCAGCTCATGGCTATGCACGCCGCCGGGAGAAAGCAGTCCCAGGATGTGCAAGGTCGAATTCTGTTTTATTGCCTCGTCCACCGCTGCGGATAAGGCCGGGTTGGTGTAAAAGCTGCCGTCCTCAATGGCCACATCCACGCGGGTCAAGTCTTGGTAGACCACGCGACCGGCGCCGATGTTGAGATGTCCCACTTCGGAATTCCCCATTTGCCCGCGCGGCAAGCCGACATGCAGCTCGGAGGCATTGATCAGCGTGTGCGGGTAACTGTTCCACAATTTGTCCCAATTTGGTTTGTGCGCGGCAGCTACGGCATTGTGGTCGCTATCTTCGCGGTAGCCGAATCCATCGAGAATAAGAAGCAGAACGGGCGTGATTTTCATATTGGTCTAACCTTCATGCTGGACTAAAAAGTATAAGGTGCATTAAAATATTAGGAGTTGCTAACTTACTTGCGCGATCTCAATTGCAGTGCTGCGCATTTTAGCTGATTTCGAGGTGTCATATAACCTCCGCGAACAAAGGATAGAGAACGGAAATGACAGGCAAGTTAATTGATAAAGACGAAGACATTATGCAGGCGTCGCTGGCGATCAAGGCGATGGCGCATCCTCTGAGATTAAAGATACTGTGCGTATTGGCGGCCAGCGAACTTAGCGTGCAAGAGATCGTGGATAACGTCGGCACCTCGCAAAGCAATATTTCCCAGCATCTTGCCATTTTGCGCGACAAAGGCGTGTTGGCAACACGCAAAGATGCCAACCGGGTGTTCTACCGTATCGGCGACCCGCGCACGCTCAAGCTGGTCGGCATGATGCGTGATGTATTTTGCTCGGCGGGCTAAGCGCATAGCGGAACCTTTTTCCCGGTAAATAACAGCAAGTTTTGTCACGCGATACTTGCAATTGGGTTTGTTTGCATGCTACATTAGCAATTGCTAATTTACTAAAGGATGCCGAATATGTATCAACTCTCTCTTAGCGACAGCGGGCAAATCAATGTGCGCTATAAAAATCATCTCATCAGCTACAGTCAGGATGGCAGTCTGCCCAATCCGCTGGAAGCCACTTATGCGGCGCTGGCCGGATGCGCAGGGGTGTATTCGCGCAAAGCATGTAAAGCTCTAGGCGTCAGTGCGGACGGCATAGAAATTAACTGTAAACCGGTAGTGCGTAGCGGCAATCCCCTGATTCCGGCGCGCTTTGTTACAGAGGTGAATTTCCCGGAAAGTTTTACGCTAGCGCAACGGGAGCGGGTTTTGCAGGAAGTCAGTCAGTGTGCGGTAAAGAAATTGATTCATGAGGGTTCGAGTGTTGAGTTTGTAACGCGAGAAGTTGCAAAAGTTGAGGCCTGAGCAAGGCAATGTCCGTAACTAAAACCGAGGAGAGAAAAATGAAATGCAACGCAGGCGGAATTGATCGTGTTTTACGTGTGGTGGTTGGGCTGGTGCTGGTCGGGTTAGCGGCTACCGGCACGGTAGGAGTCTGGGGGTGGATCGGCGTCATCCCCTTGGTTACTGGCGCAGTGGGCTTTTGCCCTGCCTATACCCTGCTGGGGATGAACACCTGCGGAACAAAGCCACAAAAATAGTTCTCTTCTCAACTGCTGGAGAGAGATCGGATGACGAATATCTGGGACGAGCGTTACTCCGGAGAAGAGTATCTGTTTGGGAAAAGTCCGAATGCGTTTCTGGCGGCGCAACACGCCTTATTGACACCGGGGCAGTCTTGTTTGGCGCTGGCCGATGGGGAAGGGCGGAACGGTGTGTGGTTGGCAGAACAGGGTTTGCGGGTGCATTCTGTGGAGAGTTCGGGAGTCGCACTCGGCAAGGCCAGACGGCTTGCGCAAGAGCGCGAAGTCGAAATTCAATTTGAGCAGGCTGACCTGTTGAAATGGAGCTGGGGGGAGAGCCGCTTCGATGTCGTGGTGGCGATTTTTATCCAGTTCCTTGATCCCTCGCAACGCAAACAGGCATTTGAAAATATCCAACGTTGCCTCAAAGAGGGGGGCTTGTTGTTGCTTCAGGGTTACACGCCGCGCCAGTTGAAATACCGCACCGGCGGCCCGTCCCAAATTGGAAATCTATATACCGAAGAGATGCTCTTGAGTGAATTTTCGGAAATGGAAATTTTATCCGTTTGCACGCACGACGATGTTATCCGTGAGGGCATGGGGCATAGCGGCATGTCTGCATTGGTTGACCTGGTCGCGCAGAAGAGATTGTTTGCCGATCCGCTTAAAACGAAAACGTTGTCATTCTAAATGGAGGTTATCATGAGCAAAAAAATTATTTTGTCGGCATTTACTGGCGCACTTATTCTGTATTCGGGTATGGTGCTCGCAACCGATGCTGCGCCACAAAGCAAAGATCAGCCAGCGCCTCAACAAACCACAGGGCGTCAATTAATGACGCCGGAAGAGCAAAACGAGCATCGCAACAAGATGAGAAATGCTGCTTCAGCAGATGAGCGCAAGGCCATTCGTAAAGAACATCACGAAAAGATGAAAGCTAAGGCCAAGGAAAAAAACATGGCGATTCCTGAGAATCCCCCATCGCCGCCACTGCACCGTGGTCGCCAGAATGGTGGCATGGGTATGGAGGGAGGGCGTTAATACCTTTTAAGGTGTGCTTCATCCGAAGTAACGGGTTTTTAGCTATTTCCCAATGCGGAATTCGGCTGGGTTAAACTTTTGGAGCATATCGAGAGGAAGCGATAAAGCTTTCGTAATCGACCCAACAACCCCAGGCTATTCAGCGAGGTGTTACTTTGGTTAAA
>CAZXDK010000088.1:0-8332 GCA_964639585.1 uncultured Gallionellaceae bacterium
GGGATTACGCCGCCAGCGGTTCGCGCGTGAATCAGGGCAGGGTGATCGTCGAGGGCTTCATCGCATTCGACTACGAAATCACGCAACTCACGGTGCGCGCCGTCGGCGCGAACGGCGAAATTGAAACGCATTTCTGCGAACCCATCGGGCATGTGCAAGTGCATGGCGATTACGTCGAAAGCTGGCAGCCGATGGCGATGTCGTCGCTGGCGCTGCAACGCTCGCGCGACATCGCCAGGAAAGTGACCGACGACCTCGGCGGCTTGGGTATTTTCGGCGTGGAGCTGTTCGTGAAGGGCGATCAGGTCTGGTTTTCGGAAGTCAGTCCGCGTCCGCACGACACTGGTATGGTGACGATGTGCAGCCAACGCTTTAACGAATTTGAACTGCATGCCCGCGCCATCCTCGGTCTGCCGGTGGATACGGCGTTGCGCGTAGCGGGGGCAAGTGCCGTGATCTACGGGCAACTGGAAGAAAAGGGCATCGCATTTAAAGGTGTGGAAGAAGCGCTACGCGTGCCGGAAGCGGATGTGCGTTTGTTCGGCAAGCCGGAATCTTTCACCAAGCGCCGCATGGGCGTGGCGCTGGCGACGGGCCGTGATACCGACGAGGCGAGGGCGCGCGCCAAGTTGGCCGCAAGCAAAGTGGTTCCGGTCAAAGCGTGATGATTGCCGGAATTCACCACGCCACTTTTCTCACCAGCGATCTTGCCCGGGCGCGTGCTTTCTACGAAGGTGTGCTCGGGTTGCGTTTAGATGCCAAGCGTCCCGACATGAGCTACGACGGCGTGTGGTACGACGTCGCACCAAACCAACAGCTGCACCTGATGGTGTTGCCCGATCCGGCGGCGGGCTTGCCGAGCCCCGCACACCCGCAAGGAGTGCGCCGTGGTTGTACGGGGCTGAAGCCCCAACAACACACGCAGCATGGCGGACGTGATCGCCATGTGGCGTTGCTGGTTTCAGATTGGGAAAAAATGATCGAACACTTAGATGGGGCTGGCATTGCTTACACCTTAAGTCAGTCGGGGCGCCGTGCCGTGTTCTGCCGCGACCCGGATCAAAATGCGCTGGAATTTATTGCGTTTCACAACCCGGACTGATTGAGATAAGTCCATACTCTACCTGCGTAGTTGAATCCATTCGTTTAGTATTGGACAATGCAGATTATATAAATAGCATCACATAATAAAGCAGTCTTCAGTGGAGTAAGTCAGCATGACAGCACAAAGGATCCAAGGATATCCCGTCCTGATTATCGGAGCCGGACGCGGCGGCTCCGCGCTGCTTGAAATGTTTATGGAAGACAGCTTGGTCAAAGTGATCGCCATCGCCGATCCGAATCCTGCCGCACCCGGAATAAAAATGGCGCAAAGCCACGGGATTCCAACCTATTCCGACGCAGGCGAAGCGCTCCGTGCCTGCAAGGATTATCAGGACTGCATCGTGTACAACTTGTCGCACGACGAGGCTATCCCAGCCGAGGTCGCCAAGGTTTTCGGCGACAAGCGGGTGGCCAGTGGGCTTGAGGTTAATTTGTTCTGGCAGATGGTCACGAACCTGAAACAGATCAAAGTCGATCTCGAAAAAAGCCAGAGTCAGTTGCAGGCCATTATTCATAACGCGATGGACGGCATCATCACCATCAATGAAGCCGGAGAGATTCTGGGATTTAACCCCGCTGCCGAGCAAATATTCGGCTATGCGCAGCAGGAGGTGTTAAATAAAAATTTGAAAATGCTGATGCCCGAGCCGACGCGAAGCGAGCATGACGGCTATCTCAACCGCTATAAACAGACCGGGGAGGCAAAGATCATAGGCGTGTGCCGACGCGAGGTGATAGCCACGCGTAAAAACAGTGAACAGTTCCCCATGGAATTGTCCGTATCGGAAATGATATTGGGGGGGCAGCGTTATTTCGTCGGCATTATTCGCGACATTACCGAACGTAAACGTACCGAGGAAAAAATTGAGCACTTGGCCCACTACGATTATTTAACCGACCTGCCGAACCGCGCATTGTTTGTGGATAGTCTGGTGCATTGCATTGCCATGGCCAAGCGCAACAGTTTCAAAACGGCTGTTTTATTTCTCGATCTGGACGGGTTTAAGAAGGTCAACGATACGCTGGGACACGATGCGGGGGATCTGTTGTTACGGGCAGTATCCAAGCGCCTGAAAGCAACCATTCGTGCTTCGGATACGGTGGCGCGCGTCGGCGGTGACGAATTTATTTTTGTGTTAAACGAAATCAGTTCGGATGAGAACGCCGCGCTGATGGCTAATAAAATAATTGCCGCCTTGTCTGAGCCATTTGAATTAAAAGGGCTGCCGTGTCATATCGGCGGCAGCATCGGCATTTCCATTTACCCCGATGCCGCAACCGATACTGAAACGCTGATCAAGCAAGCCGATAATGCAATGTATCTGGCAAAACAGAGCGGGAAAAACACCTATAAATTTTATCGGGATGTTTTGTAAATAGGATTATCGGGTAGTTGCCTACCGCCAGCTAGTCAAATACCGCATTGCGGAAAGCGACATGAACGAAATCAACAGGAAGCCATGGTTTGAATTTACACCGATTGGGTGATTCGGCTCTTGCCAGTAACCGTCTGATAATCTGCGGGCTGAACTGAGTTTTTAACGTGAAACTCGCGTAGCGATTCGCTTGTCTCCTCTCCTTCCGGGAGAGGATAGCGGTGAGGGAAACGGGTATGGCAAGTTTCATTATCATGGGCGGCACACTTGTCATGCCCGTTAGGTTGATTTTCGAAATCGGGATTTCGAGAAGTCTCTTACCTGCGGAAATGAAAAAGCGATCCGAAGATCGCCTTTTTGTTGCTTACCTGCACCGCTGCTTAAAACGTTGTGTCGTAAGCCAGTGTCAGCAATTGGGCGTTGCCATAGGCAGGTGAATTGTTGGCATTGGGCGATCAGTTTGGGCCGCTCTGGTCGCGTTGGTTATCCAGCTGAATTTTGATGTCGCTGGAGGTGGTCAGGTCGTAACGCAGCGTATATGCCATGTTGAAGTGACCTTCCTGACCGCTTGGATATTCGCCATTGCCGATGATAGCAACACCCTTGTAAACGAAATTTATGGAAATTGTTGCGCGATGCCGGACTTTCATGGATAATCCGCGCCCTCATGAGTGCGTACTCCCTTGCCGCACCGATTATTGATGAAGGAATTAATATGAAATCTGATATCCATCCTGCATACGCAGAGGTTGCGGTGACTTGCAGTTGCGGCAACAAATTTACCACGCGCTCGACTTTGTCTAAGCCTTTGCACATCGAAGTTTGCTCCGAGTGCCATCCGTTTTATACCGGCACGCAGAAGATCGTTGATACGGCAGGCCGTGTCGAGAAATTCCGCCAGAAATACAACAAGGGCGGCGCCGCAGCAACGGCTGCTTAAGGCGTTTTTGTTGCAGGCAGCATCAAAGGCAGCGTTGGCTGCCTTTTTTGTTTTCCGCGCCCGATTCCCTGCATAATAGCTGGCATGTTTTCTTACCCCTACCAGAAAGAGCAACTCATCACTCCGACCAAGGCGCTGTTCCTGGGGATGCTGTGCGCTGTCTGGTTGCTCACGGGCTTGATCGGGCACGATCCGTGGAAACCAGACGAGGCATACAGCTTCGGGCTGGTTTATCACATTTTGCAAAGCGGCGATTGGCTGGTGCCGACGCTGGTGGGCGAGGATTTTTTGGAGAAGCCGCCGCTGTTCTATTGGACGGCAGCGGTGCTGGCCAAGGCCTTTGCGCCATTCCTGCCGCTGCATGACGGGGCGCGCTTGGCGAGCGGTTTTTATATGCTGCTCACGCTGCTGTTCATGGGGCAAGCTGGCCGTGAATTGTTCGGAAAAAGTGCGGGCTGGGCTGCCGCCATTATTTTGATCGGCTCATTGGGGCTGATGGTGCATGCACATTTGCTGGTCACCGACATGGCGCTGTTAACCGGATGCGCCGTGATGATCTATGGCTATGCCTTGAGCGCGCGACGCCACATCCTGGCCGGGCTCTTGCTGGGCACAGGCGTCGGCATCGGCTTCATGGCCAAAGGCTTTATCGCACCGGTATTTTTTGTATTCATCAGTGCGGGCTTATTGTTTTTCCCGGCATGGAAAACGCGTACTTTCTACATCACTTTGGGCGTTGCGTCATTGAGCGCCTTACCCTGGCTGACGGTCTGGCCGGTGTTGCTTTACCAGCATTCGCCGCAACTGTTTGTGGAGTGGTTCTGGAACCTTAATGTCGGGCGCTGGCTTGAATATCTGCGCGGCGGACATTATTCGGAAACTTTCTATTATGCGACCATGCTACCGTGGTTTGCCTGGCCGGCGTTGCCCTTGGCGATTTGGGCGGTGTGGGAAGCGCGCCGGAAATTATCCCAAGCGGTCGAATTTCAACTGTTGCTGGTGAGCTTCGCGGTGATGTTTGTTGCGTTAAGCCTGGCCCCAAGAATCAACGATCTCTGCGCGCTGCCCATGTTGCTGCCGCTCAGTTTGCTTGCCTCGGCGGCGCTGTACACCTTGCGGCGCGGCGCGGCTAACGCGCTGGACTGGTTCGGCATCATGACGTTTGCCCTGATCGCTATTCTGCTGTGGTGGGGGTGGACCGGATTGCTGGTCGACAGCCCCGCCCATATCACCCGCTTGTTAAAAGATTATCGTCCCGGATTTACCCCCATTTTTCAACGCAACCAGTTCTGGATGGCCGTGGGCGTCACTGTTCTATGGATGGTGCTGGTATGGCGCGTTGGCCGTTCCATCCGCCGCTCGGTCATCAATTGGGCGGCCGGGGTGACTTTGCTGTGGATACTCGCGGTCACGTTATGGATGCCGTGGCTGGACAGCAGCAAGAGTTATCGCCAGATGGTGAACAGCCTGAAGCAGGCGTTGCCCGCCAGCTATAACTGCGTTTCGGGAGAGAAACTCGGAGAGGCGCAGCGCGCCATGCTGCAATACTTCGGCGCCATCACGGTCGGTGCGCAACACAGGCCTGAATGCGACCTGATGCTGGTGGAAGGGAATACCTTCAATCAGCACACCGAAGACAAAACACGCTGGAATAAAATCTGGGAAGGTGGCCGTCCCGGCGACAAAAAAGAGCACTTCTGGCTATATCAACGCAGAAACCGCGCATCGGAGTAATGCACCTGCATGCTCGGATATGAACCCAAGCCGGACGAGCCGGAACCAAAAAATTGCACGAGAAATTCTTGTCATTTTTTGACATCATTTGACTGGTAAGTGACTAAAAAAACTCAGTGAGCCGCAGAGAGCACAGAGAAGATAAAAACGGTTATCGCAAAATTGCGCTGCACCTTTGGGAGGGGGCAGCAAAACATGGAGAAACCGTTTCTTTTTCTGTGGCTTGAATTAAGGTATTTAGGATGAATGCTCCCCGCGTCTCACTTGCTTCCGCCCACTTCCACAATGCTGATGTTTTCCAGCAGGTCGGCGCCTTTGGCCAATTGCAGCAGGCGCGGCAAAATGCCGGTCTTGTTATCCACCCAACGTTCCTTTGCCACCGGCTTGAAGTCGCCCAACTTGTCGTTTAACTGCGCTATTTTTTCATCCCTGGCGATGAAGAAATAATGGCTGCCCGTTGCGGGTAAAGCGGAAGGCTCTTCCACCGCATAACAAGGCGCGCGTTTGTACAGTTCCAGTTCCCACGCCACCACCATATCCATCTGGTAAACGTAGACCGGCAACGCATTTTTTCCTGCCAGCAGCTTGTTCGCGTTATAGGGGATGCTGTATGCGGTGTACGCGAAAGCGGTCATCGCC
The DNA here is from genome assembly GCA_964639585.1 of uncultured Gallionellaceae bacterium. Classification (GTDB taxonomy): domain Bacteria; phylum Pseudomonadota; class Gammaproteobacteria; order Burkholderiales; family Gallionellaceae; genus PALSA-1006. The sequence continues at coordinate 5,794 of CAZXDK010000088.1, forward strand.
ACCAGAAAGAGGTACACGATGTTGATGGCGATTACGGGATAAAACAACACCGCGACTGTGCGCACAGCGCCTCTGGTCGCATAGCCGTACACCAGAAAAGCAAGGCACAGCGCCAGCACTCCCGCCAACAAAACCGGCTGTGCGACGTAAATGCCCAGGCCGATAGCCAGCGCCAGCAGCAGCAGCGTCACGCCCAGTTGTGTGTAGAAAAGTTTGCGGGCGTCGCCCGATTGTTTTAGCCAGCCAGCCAGATAATCGGCGCAAATAATCGCGCCAAACGGATACAGGATGACAGTGTAGTAATCGAATTGAAAACTGGTGGCGCTGAACAGAGCGAAGGTGATGAAAAATGCGCCGCACAGAAAAACGAAACTCGTCTGCCGGGCGGCGCTATCCGCGGCAAAGTTGCGTGTGGCGGTATACATCGCCGCCACAAATACTCCTACCCACGGCAAAAACGCCCACAAGAAAACATGCACGAAATACCACGGATTGCCATCGTGTCTTTGGATGGGGCCGGTGTTGAAAAAGCGCCCGAACTGGCTGTCCCACAAAAAAAATTTAATGCCGGAAACCCCCGTGCGCCCGAACATGACTTTCTCCGGGTGCGCATCGAATTGCAGATACAGCGCGACTAATTCCGGCGCGGTGAACAGCAACGACAAGGTAAGCGCCAGCAGCCATTTCCCGCTCCACAGCCTGTGCCACTGCTTCCGATATAGCCACATGCACACCAAGCCGCTGGTGATGGTGATCAGCGTGAACACGCCTTTCGTCATCACCGCTATGGCGCTGAACAAAGCCCCCAGCAGCAGGTATTTCAACTTGGCTACGGTGTCGTAACGCAGCCAGTAATAACACGCGGCGGTGATGCTGCCGGTCAGATAAGTTTCCGCCTTCACCTCGCCGGAGGTGTACATCAAATGATAGATCGACACGTACACCAGCAGCGCCAGCCAGGCCGTATCGCGGTCGTAAAACAGGCGCGCAATGCGGTAAGTGAAATAGCCGCCGATCAGGTGGAACAGGAATCCCGGCAGCATGTAGGTAAACGCGCTGACACCGCCGAACTTGAAAAACAGCGCCGTGATCCAGAACGGGAAATGCGGCTTGTCCAGCCAATCCTGGCCGTTCAGAATCAGATCAGCCCAGTTGTTGCTCAGCGCGATGTGCTGCGATAGCGCCGCATAAAGCACTGAGTCTCCGGCATTGATGATGGGGGTGAGCATCGCCGCCGCGTTGACGAGCAGCGTGATAAAGACCAGCCACTTGATTTGAATTGGAACGTTCATGGTGATGCGAGTCCTAATTAATGACAGATTTTGCAGGTTGGGTGGAGCGTAGCGATACCCAACAAGCTAAACCGTCGGGGGTAGCCCGACAGCTAGTCACTTTCTTTTGCTTCGCCAAAAAGAAAGTAACCAAAGAAAAGGCGACCCCGGTTTGCCGCCCACTTCGTGGGTACCCTGCGTTGCTCGACTGGTCAGGCGGCTGCGGAACTCGCGCTACGCGCTCAAACAGTCCTCGCCGAAATCCCCTGACCAGCCTGCGCTACTCGGCGGCGCACAGGGGATGAAAAACAAAAATCACCGCCTAGTTGCGAATCTGAACCGAATGGAAGCCCTGCGTGTTTTTCTTTTTGCATTTGAAGAAGGCTTCAACATCGTGAAGCATCAGCATGTCAGCAACTAATATTTTTTCAAGGTCAGCGCGTAACGTAGCGATAGTTTCATAATTTTGTTTGCCAAAATCAATTACGCTGGTGTTGTCTGGATTAATTCTAAATACGAGATAGTTTAGGTCTCGAACTTTCTCAAAAACTTCATCACTTAACCACAGTCCTTGGGACATTACATTGTGAAGCAACTGGTAGGCGCTTTCCCAATCACCTTCCTTTGCAAATAAAAGATGGTAGGGCTTGCTATCGCCCTCTATAACCGTGCTTTTTACTGAGACGATTAAGGCTTCTAGTTTTTCATATGCTGCAATACGTCGTTGTATGACGGTTTTGTAGTAGTCATTGACGTATTCGTTTTGTTTACCACGAAGAGCATATGCGCCCGCAATCAGGGCGACAACAACTCCAGAAACAACGGAGCTTGAGAAAATTGCTAACCATAGTTCGGCTGTAATGTTCACCGCAATTTCACCGTCTCGCAAACCACATCCCCATTTTGCGCGCGATGCCTCAACGCATGGTCAATCAACACCAACGCCACCATCGCCTCCGCAATCGGTGTGGCCCGTATCCCCACACAAGGATCATGTCTGCCTTCGGTAGAAACCTTCACCGCTTCCCCCGCCTTGTTGATGGAGTCGCGTTCGATGCGGATGCTCGAAGTGGGCTTGATCGCATAGTGCGCCACGATGTCCTGCCCGGTAGAAATGCCGCCCAAGATGCCGCCTGCGTTGTTGGACAGAAATCCGTTGGGGGTGAGTTCGTCGCCGTGTTCGCTGCCTTTTTGGGTGACGCAGTTGAAGCCCGCGCCGATCTCCACGCCTTTCACCGCGTTGATGCCCATCAGCGCGTAGGCGATGT
>CAZXDK010000089.1:0-8231 GCA_964639585.1 uncultured Gallionellaceae bacterium
GGCCTGGAGGCCGAGTTGCTTCCCACCCGGGCGTTTGCGCCCTTTGTAAATCGCCTGCGCATCGTCGTAAACGATCATCAGCGCTTTCGTGTCCGGGTTCACCATCTTCGCCGCCAGCGCCAGCCATTGCGGTTCGAAGTCGTGCGCCTCGTCGATCAGCACCGCGTCGTACTGCCCGCCCGGAATCAAGCCGCGCTCGGCGGCATCCAGCACGGCCTGCACATTGGCAACCTGCCGCTCCGAAAAGTCGGGAAACTCTTTCTCGGTTGCTATCGGCAGGCCGTAAGTACGCAGCATCTTCCAGCACCAGGAATGAAAGGTCGAAGCGACCACCTTGTCCTCCACCCCTCTGTCCTGCATCGCATTCTCCAGCCGACCCGAGATGCCGTTCGCGTAACTCAACAACAGTACTGGACGGCTCGCCGCGCGCGCGATCTGCTCGGCGCGAAACGCCAGAATCAGCGTCTTGCCCGAGCCCGCCACGCCGCGCACGATGCGGTGTCCCTCGCCCATACTGCGCGCCAGCAACTCCTGCTGCATATCCATTACCGCCAGCAAACGGTCATCGGCGGGCGAGGTCTTCGCAGACGGCTCATCAAACGGCAGCGCAATCTGCGTAACGCGAATCTCCGGGAACAGCAGCGCACGCACCCGGTCGATCTGCGGCAGCGACAAGGCAGGCCCGATGCGCGGCGACACCATGCGCCACACCCGCTCGCGAAACGCATCCGCATCCACCTTCTCCGCCATCTCGTCGCGGAAGATGCAGCGCTCCGGCGGGAACACCTCGCGCAAATCGGTCTGCTCAAACTGCTTGCGCGTGATGTTGGCGAAAGCCACGCCGTGCCCGAAAGAAAACACCGGCTTGCCCTTGAAACTCCCGCCCTCATTGACCAGCAATGGATCGTGCTGCAACGCATTCACCACATTGAACATGTAGCTGCGCACCTGCACGAATGGATTGTCAGTCAGCACATTGCCACGATCAGTGATCAGCTCCACCTGCTTGCTGTTCGCACTGCCTATCGTATCCAGCCGCCAGTCCTTCACCTCCAGCACCACAATGCCCTGCTGCGGATGCAGCGCCACGAAATCGGGATGCCTGCCGAAAGGCCCGACCGGAATGTTGTGCCACACCCAGGCGTTGTCTTCGAGGCAATCCTTCAGCCGTTCGGCTAGTCGCAACTCGCCGCGTGCATCGAAGCGGGCAGCGCCAAGGGTGGGGATTAGGGTAGCCATGGGGTGATATTCGGTCGGGTGTATCAATTCTCGATGGAGGTTAGAAATCAATCGCGATAGAGAAGACCTGCAAAAAGTCCTTCTATATCGATATTCTCCTCTGCACGTGGCGTGGTTACCCGCTCATCTATATCATCATCTTCTGGTTCTGATTCGCGTGCTTTGCTTATGGCCGAATCAAATTCGCCGCCTAAGTAAGCGACATTAAAATCAAACACTGTTGCACAGACGTGAAATTCACGCTGCTCTTCCTCTATCTCATCTACTGACAAATCGCTTAAGCAATCGAGCACACAACGCGCAACATCACATGCACGATCGGCTAACCATAATTTATCGTCATCCTGAAACCATCGGGGATATTGACCAACCACATTGGCGACTTGTGATAATGTTGATAGCCAGTCAGCATTCTCAGCCACCTCGAACAAGTGAGAGCGAAAGGCTGTGATAGCAATTGAAATCTCAGCGTCAGATAGCGAACCCGATTCCACAACTTGTTTGAGTAAAATTGCAGAATCCATTTCCCGACCATGCAATTGTTGTTGATTCCAACTTTCCTTGGATTTTATCCATGGCCAAATAAATTTCTTTACATCAACCAGATTGCCGATCACATTACCAATGTCTAATACCGTCCTTAAACGGTGCGCGCGCTCTATAGATTTACATGAAATTTTCTTCTCGCCACCGAATAAGGTCACTTTTTCATTTGCCGATTCGATGAGTTCAACACCTTTAAGCCAGAGGGCATTTGAGATATTGTTGCAATCGCTATCATTGAAAACAGAATATGTACTCTCGAACATCTCAAAGAGTATCTCGACTTGAGTAAAACGCACACAACTTGTAATCAACCACGACAGCAGCTGATGCTCATTTTTAACTTTGCGCTCAAGATAGTCGCGAATTGACGGGTTGTGGAAGCGAACGATTATTTCCTGTTTCTTACTCCCCATTATGCCAAAGCGTTCAGTCCTGATAAAGTTTCCGTCCAATTCTCGTATTGCAAGATCAAAAGATTCTTGTGGAATTGATGCAGGTTTATTCTGGGGTAAAGCTGAAAAGGCCGTACTCAATACCGACAAAGTTGTTTCTGCCCCAAACGTCCATAGCACATAGAGTAGTGCTCGTGAGTCCGGGCGTATGTCGTAACAGAATGCGTGATCCCAGACTTCTCTAGGATTGTCGAATTGTTGGGCAATCTTTCGCACATAAGCACCATCATCCAAAGAACGATAAGTTGAGTGTTCGCAAATTCCACGAATGATGCGCGGGTTGTAATTCTGGTGATCTACTATTTCCTTGTAAACTTTTGAACTAACAATTGCCACCAATCTTGATTGGGGAAGATCAGAAAAATACAAATGATTGAATAAAATCCTAGCCCTGTTGGCTCTTGTGTATCGCTGTAAGGAAAGAGTGAATTTCTCGATGGAGAGGTCTGCCTGAGCAAGTATTGCATACTGCCGTTTAGCATCCTCCAAAATGTACTCGCGTGTTGTGAGTATGAATCGAATGTTCGGATTTCGTTTTGCTAAGTCGAGAATCTTTATCAGCCGCTGATCTTCATTTTTCTCAAGCTTTTGCGATTCAAAATTTACCTGTCCAAGAAAGTCATCGTAAAGCACGGCAATCCGCTCATGTTGATGAATCGCTCTGGTAAGGATGTCCCAAGCTTCACTTACATCCTGTGAAATAACAACAGCGGTAAATCCTTCTTGTATGTAGTGCCACAACAATATTTGGGCTAACGTTGTCTTTCCAATGCCGGGAATGCCTACAATTAGACAGTGATGATGGGTATGCAGAATATTTAGAGCGGCTTGGAAGCCATCGTGAACCACAAACCGGCAAATTTCCCTTTGCAAGTCTTCTATCGTGGCGGCACTGAAATTCCATATACCAGCATGTAACACACGCTCAAGAACTTCTGTACTGGAAAGCCACAGCTTGAAATGTGCCTTGAGAATATCTGGATGCAAATTTAGGAGCCCGTTTATTTCGCTAGCTCCAAAAATATCACTTGTTGATTTGCACCATGGGCGAAGCAATTCGAATAACTCATTCTTGTTGGCAGCCGAAAGCGGTATAGATGTTACGAGAAGATAGCGTTCAGGCGATAACCTTCTGACTTTTGGCAATTCACCGCTCTGGATATCCCGCTTTAGCCTAGCGAATGCACCTGGCGCGTAGCGTTTGCATTGAATGATTGTTTCTTGGCCTGACTCAGGATCCGTATATCTGAGATCAATGCCTTGATCCCGCCCCGATTTGAATGATTCAACACGCACACTCCATTCCGAGCTCAATAAGTCTCGTGTGAGGCGCTCGAAGTCCTCGGGGGATAACGTCATGAAATCATAATTTGCTGACATAGAGGCGGGGTAATCTCAAGTTTACATTTAGGATTGATATCGCATTTATCTACTTCTTTGCAGTCATCACTTCACCCCCACCCCCAACCAAGCATCCGAAGTCAGCGGCCTCTTCAGCGTAGGCAGTGTCTCTTCCAGCCAAGCTAGCGCAAGCTTTTCTTTCTCGCGCCACAACGCTTCGCCCAATCCCATCTTCACCTTTTGCATCGAAGCGCTGGCCTTGTTACTTGGCCGCAACGAGCCGGAAGCTCTCGCGCAAATCGTTCATCCATGAAGGTTCAATCAAGTCATCATGCTGGAGGCGTCCGACGACGATGCCGGGGTGAATGCCGATTGCAGCAGCGAATTCACAGACGGCGGCCTTGGTGCGCAATCCGGGCAATTGAGGTTTGTAGCGGGGAGGAATCAAGAAGTCTCCCGCCCAGTCGTTGGCCTCGCGCTCTTGAATAGAATCAGCGCCCGATTTGCTTGGGTCATCCAGATAGACTGATTCTTTCTCTTTGCCATGCAGCAAAACGTGAGCCGTTTCATGAAACATGGGTGAACCAGAATTTGTCGTTGGTTTTGCCGTACAGCGAGAGCTGGATGAGTGGGCGATGCGGGTTAAGCCAGCGCGCCACGCCGCTGACGTGCGCTTTGGGAATTGCCGCTACCAGCACAAAGGCCACGCCAGTGTAGGGTCGCGACTATCCCGGAACGCATCCGGGCTACGCGAGCTTTTATCCATCAATTGTTTTCCCGCAACTTGCGCGCGCGATTCGCCAGCGTTTCGACACTTTCGTCCAGCCATTGGCTTTTGCGCCACTCGGTGTAATCAAATCGCTCGCGGTTGATTAGTGCAATAAATCGTTCCGCTTCAACGGTACCCAAAACATCCATCAAGGCACGAAAGCCTTCGGAGCGAATATCAGTATCTGTTTTCATCATTTCCATCCTTCAGTGCGCGAATAAAATCGACCGGGTCAACGACTTTTATATCGTCGCGTTTCGACATTTTGCGCAGTAGCGCTTTATCTGTGGTTAAAAAATATTCGGCGCGGGCTTCGATTGCGCAGGCAACATGCAAGGCATCCATTGGCTTTACACCCAATTGCCCAAGTGACTCCGCTAACGCCTCAACCTGTGAGTTGATACCCACATCTGCCACTGCGATTTGTTGCCAATCAGCAATCGCCAATTTTCGATTCAAATCAGGATTGGCGATATTCTCAATATCCATCATCGCCGACCAAACCAGCGCAAGGCTTCCAGCGCGAATCATTTCCTGCACATGGAGTTTGGCTTCGGTTTGAAGCCGAACCAACAATTCCGATTGGCTATCAAAAGGACGATTAAAACAGCAAATGTCGAGATAAATTCGCATATCGTTTAGTGAGGATCATGTCCGTACTCTATTGTTGCAATCATGCCAGATTCGCGAATCCAATTGAACCGATTATACGCAAAGCCATTACGGGTGCCGTACACATGGGGACGGAGCCACATTCTTTTTCCCGATTTATGTTTCATGAAATTAATTGGGCTCTGAGGTAATCCCGGGATTACTTGTCTGCTCATGTCATGCCCTTGTTACTTGGCCGCAACGAGCCGGAAGCTCTCGCGCAAATCGTTCATCCATGAAGGCTCAATCAATCCATCATGCTGGAGGCGTCCGGTGATATGGGGTCAGCATCGCAATTGATTTCTCAAACCGCCAACTGCTCGGCTGCAATGCCCAGCGCTTCGGCGATTTTCTCGCGCGTGGCTTTCCGCACAGGTTCTTTAGCTTCCTGTTGGGCGTAGGCGCTTTGCGAGATGCCGAGGCGGCGCGCAACTTCTGTCTGGGTGAGTCCGAGGTGTTCGCGCCAAGCGCGTATGGGCGTCATGTCTTTGTTGATGACCTTATTGACCACGGCGTTGGGGATAGTTGGCACATTTTGTTTGGTCAGGCTCATGTATTCCGGGTAGGGAATCACGACGAAGGCGGGTTTGCCTTTCGCGTCTTTCAGTATCTGGATGTTAGTAGGCGCCTTCATTTCGTTTCTCCACTTGCATGATGGTGACGATGATCGGGTTGCCGCTCTGGTCGATGTCGATGCCGTGCACTTGCGCCGCATGGTGTGCAAGCCGCAGCGCCAATGTGCCCGGCCCGCAGGCGACATCGAGCACGGTTGAATTCGGTTTGAGTTTGCTGGCGCTCACGACTACCTCGGCAAATTGCTCGAACACGAGCATGGTGGTCTCGGCGTAGCCGTCGGCGACGAGGTTCCAGGGTTCGCTGGCGGAAAGCGGGTTCTGGCTCGCGGCGGACTTGAGCTCAGGTTGTTCGCTGGTTGCGTGAGACAAGTACTTCCCCTTTTATTCGAAAGCTGGCCGCCCGCTGTGCTGGTTCTTGTCTTGCGCCAGCTCCTGTTCTGGGGGAATTTGCCTTTAGCCTCGCGCCAGTCATGTGGCGGGATGTGCATTCGGCAGACTTGCAAGAGAGGTGAAATGTAGGTGAGATGGGCATGGCGTGTCAATGCGATTGTCCGTTCATGGTTCGACAGGGGTCACCACGAACGGCAATCGCCCCTACGGACTCGGCGGAGAAAATGCTAGACTGCGCGCAACTCAACCCCATATGATTTTATGAGCCAAGTCTTTCTCTACGACACCACCCTGCGTGACGGCACGCAGCGCGAAGATATTTCCCTTTCGGTGGACGATAAGCTGGTAATTGCCAAGCGTCTCGCCGATTTCGGTTTTCACTACATCGAGGGTGGCTGGCCGGGTTCCAATCCCAAGGATGCGGAATTTTTTGCGCGCGCGACCAAGCTGAATCTGGGCGCTGCCAAGCTGGCCGCTTTCGGGCGCACGCGCCAAAAACAGTCCCAATGCGAGCAGGATAGCAATTTGCGGGCGCTGCTGGATGCCGCGACACCGGTGGTGACGATGGTGGGCAAGAGTTGGGATTACCACGTGGAGTTGGTGTTATCCACCACGCTGGAAGAAAATCTCGCGATGATACGCGATAGCGTCGGCTATATGAAAGCGCAGGGGCGCGAAGTGGTGTTCGATGCCGAGCATTTTTTCGACGGTTTTCTTGCCAACCGGGAATACGCCTTGGCGACCCTGCGCACTGCCGCTGCAGCGGGGGCGGACTGGCTGGTGTTGTGCGAAACCAACGGCGGCAAGCTGCCGTGGGAAGTCGAGGAGATCGTGCGCGAGGTGGGGCTGCACATCACTACTCCGCTGGGCGCGCATTGCCACAACGACACCGGTTGCGGGGTGGCCAATTCGCTGGCGGCGGTGCGCGGCGGCTGCACCCAAGTGCAGGGCACCATCAACGGTTACGGCGAGCGCGTGGGCAATGCCAATCTCACCACCATCATCCCCAATCTGCAACTCAAAATGAACCGTCCGGTAGTGACGCCGGAACAGTTGCGCGAACTCACCTCGCTCTCCCGCTTCGTCGCCGAAGTGGTGAATCTCAAACAATACAACCATGCGCCTTACATAGGTCATAGCGCCTTTGCGCACAAGGGCGGCATCCATGTTGCAGCCGTGCTGAAAGCCGGCGACACCTATCAGCACATCGACCCGGCGCTGGTGGGCAACGAGATGCGTTCGGTGGTCTCGGAATTATCCGGTCGCGGCAATATCCAGTTCCACGCCCAAGCGTTGGGTATCGACCTCAATAACGAAGACGCGCAACGTGTGCTGAACCATATCAAAAACCGGGAGCACGAAGGATTTACCTATGAAGCCGCCGAAGCCAGCGTGGAGTTGATGCTGCACCGCCTGCGCCCAAACTATAAGCAGCCGTTCGAACTGGTCGATTATTTCGTCATCACCGAGCGCCGCCAAAATCGCGGCTTGCTGTCCGAGGCTACAGTCAAAGTAAAAGTCGATGGCGAGGTGAAGTTCGTGGCGGCAGAAGGCAACGGGCCGGTGAATGCCTTATCGACCGCTTTGCGCAGCGCCCTTTCCGCCGTGCATCCCGTGCTGAAGACCGTGCGCCTGATCGACTACAAAGTGCGTATTCTGGATAGCGCCAACGGCACCTCGGCCCAGATTCGCGTGCTCATCACCTTTCAGGGCGGCGGCCATGTATGGACGACGGTCGGCGCGAGCACCAACATCATCGACGCCAGTTGGCTGGCTCTTTCGGATAGCCTGGAATACGCGCTGGTGAAGCTGGGCGGAGCCGCCGCCTAATTGGCCGTCACTGAGCGTCCCCTTAAACCCAGTCCTTGGGCACCAGATATTTGTCGTACAACTCCGCTTCCGGCGTGCCCGCTTCGGGATGCCAGTCATAGCGCCATTTCACCAGCGGCGGCATGGACAGCAGAATGGATTCGGTGCGACCGTTCGATTGCAGGCCGAAGATAGTGCCGCGGTCGATCACCAGATTGAACTCGACGTAGCGGCCGCGACGGTACAGTTGGAAATCGCGCTCGCGTTCGCCGTAGGGCGTGTCTTTGCGCTTTTCGAGCAGCGGCACATAGGCCGACAAATAATGGTCGCCCACGCTTTGCTGGATGGCGAAACAGGTATCGAAGTCCGGCGCGGAAAGGTCGTCGAAGAAGATGCCGCCCACGCCGCGCGGTTCGTTGCGGTGTTTGAGGAAGAAATATTCGTCGCACCATTTTTTGT
>CAZXDK010000090.1:0-7982 GCA_964639585.1 uncultured Gallionellaceae bacterium
GGAAGGCCAGTTCGGCGATTTCGCCAACGGCGCACAGGTGGTGATCGACCAGTTTATCGCCTCCGGCGAAGCCAAATGGGGGCGGCTGTGCGGTCTGGTCATGCTGTTGCCGCACGGCTACGAGGGGCAAGGGCCGGAACATTCGTCCGGGCGTATCGAGCGCTATTTGCAATTGTGCGCGGACTACAACATCCAGGTGTGTATCCCCTCCAATTCCGCGCAGATTTTCCATCTTTTGCGCCGCCAGATGTTGCGCCCTTTGCGCAAGCCGCTCATCGTGTTCACGCCCAAAAGCCTGCTGCGCAGCAAGGATGCGGCATCGCCCTTGGAGCATCTGGCGCAAGGCGGTTTTCAGCCGGTCATCGCCGAAGTCGATGCTCTGGAAGCAAGCAAGGTGAAGCGCATCATCGCGTGCAGCGGCAAGGTGTATTACGATCTGCTCAAGGCGCGCCGCGAACGCGGCATTACGGATATGGCCATCATTCGTATCGAGCAACTGTATCCTTTTCCGCATGACGCTTTTACCGCGCAAATCGACGCGTATCCGAATGCAAGCGAAGTGTTGTGGTGCCAGGAGGAGCCGGGCAACCAGGGCGCATGGCACCGTATCCAGCATTATCTGTTGCGCCATATGCGTCCCGGCATGAAGCTGGGCTATGCCCTGCGCGCCACGTCGGCGTCTCCGGCGGCGGGGTACCTCGCAGTGCACAACGAACAGCAGAAGGCGGTGGTCGATGCGGCCTTCCGTCCCGATCTCGACCAAACAAATAATTCAGGAGCCAATCACCATGAGCATCGTTGAAGTCAAAGTCCCGCAACTGTCCGAATCCGTATCCGAAGCAACCTTAATCACCTGGCTTAAACAGGTGGGCGACACGGTGAGCGAGGGCGAAAATCTGATCGACATCGAAACCGATAAAGTGGTGCTGGAATTGCCCGCGGTTAAAAGCGGCGTGCTGAGCAAAATCATCAAAGCCGACGGCGCGAAGGTGGGCAGCAACGAAGTCATCGCGCAGATCGACACCGATGCCGTGGAAGTAGCAGCTCCCTCACCCTTAATCCCTCTCCCCAAGGGCGAGGGAAGTCATGCCTCTCCTTCCGCGCGCAAGCTGGCGCATGCGCTTGATGTCGATGCGGGCGGTTTGCAAGGCAGCGGACGAAACGGTCTGGTCACCAAAGAAGATGTGCTGGGTGCGGTGCGGCAGGCCGCGTCCGCCGGACAGCCGCAAGAAGCACCGGCGCTCGCGCCTTCCGGCAACCGCCCGGAGCAGCGCGTGCCGATGACACGCATCCGCCAGCGCATCGCCGAACGTCTACTGCAATCGCAACAGAACGCCGCTATCCTCACCACTTTCAACGAAGTGAATATGCAGCCGGTGATCGAGCTGCGCAACAAATACAAAGACGCGTTCGAAAAGAAACACGGCGTGAAGCTGGGCTTCTCTTCCTTTTTTGTCAAAGCCGCCGTGCTGGCCTTGCAAAAATTTCCCATTGTGAATGCCTCGGTGGACGGTGCCGACATCATCTACCACGGCTATTTCGACATCGGAGTGGCCATCGGCAGCGAGCGCGGGCTGGTGGTGCCCATCATCCGCGATGCGGATAAATTGTCGCTGGCCGACATCGAAAAACGCATCGTGGATTTCGGCGCGCGCGCCAAAGACGGCAAGCTCAGCATGGAGGAATTGACCGGCGGCACATTCTCCATCTCCAACGGCGGCGTGTTCGGCTCCATGCTCTCCACCCCCATCATCAACCCGCCGCAGAGCGCGATTCTCGGCATTCACGCCACCAAAGACCGCCCCGTGGCCGAGAACGGTCAGGTCGTGATTCGCCCGATGAATTACCTCGCGGTGTCCTATGACCACCGCATCATCGACGGCCGCGAAGCGGTGCAATTCCTTTCCGTCATCAAAGAAGCGCTGGAGTTTCCGGGACGGGTGCTGCTGGATTTGTAAAGCCTTAAACTATGACATCCCAATTAACCGGGAGGATCAGATTGGCGGTGCTGGCGGCACTGCTGATGGTCTTGCTGGGGGCGAGCGGCCTTGTTTGGCAATTCTCCAGGATTAAACCGGCGATTAAAATCGGTGTGCTGCACTCGCTCACCGGCACCATGGCGGCTAGCGAAGCGCCGCTGGTGGATGCGGTGCGGCTGGCGGTGGAAGAAGCCAATCAGGCGGGCGGGCTGAACGGGGCGCAGATCGAAATGATCGTTTCGGATTGCCGCTCGGAAGCCGACTACTGCGCGCAACAGGCAGAGCAGCTGATCACGCGGGACAAGGTTCATGCGCTGTTTGGTTGCTGGACTTCATCCTGCCGCAAGGCGGTCAAGCCGGTGGTCGAAAAATACCATCACCTGTTGTTTTATCCGGTGCAATACGAGGGCTTGGAGCAGTCGCCCGACATTATCTACACGGGCGCGGCGCCCAATCAGCAGATCACCCCCATGGTGATCTGGGCGTTGCGGCATCGCGGCAAGCGCGGCTATCTGATCGGTTCGGATTACGTGTTTCCGCGCACCGCGAATCAAATTGTCAAAAAACTTTTTGCAGCGCAGGGCGGGCAACTGGTGGCGGAACGTTATGTGCCGCTGGGTGAGCAAAATCTGGATGCGGTCGTCAGCGAGATCGCGGCGCAACGTCCCGATTTCGTGCTGAATACGCTGAACGGAGACAGCAATGTTTATTTTTTCCGCGCGCTGCAAAAAGCCGGTGTGCGCGCCGAAGAAATTCCGGTGTTCTCCACCAGCATCGCCGAGGTTGAGTTGGCGGCGATGGGGGCGGATATGATGACGGGACATTACGCGGCGTGGAATTATTTTCAGAGCGCGCCGGGCGACGAGAATCGCGCTTTCATCGAACATTTTCGCCATCGTTTTGGCCAGCAGCGCCTGCTGGATGATCCGATGGAAGCCGCCTACATCGGCGCGAAGCTGTGGATGAACGCGGTGCGCAGCGGCGGCACGCTGGATATTCCGACGGTTAAAACGCATTTGGAACTGGGGTCATTGTCAGCTCCCGAGGGCATAGTCGCGGTGGATACCGAAACGCGCCATTTGTGGAAAACGGTGCGTATCGGCAAGGCTCGTGCTGACGGGCAATTCGAGATCGTCTGGCAATCTTCCGGCTTGGTGCGCCCCGCCCCGTTTCCGTTTTTTCTGCGCCGCAACGAGTTGCCCGAGACGGAAAGCATCGCGCCATGAATATCGCTACGCGATTGCTATTCCTGTTCGTGGGCGTGACAATTTTACCGCTGGGTTTGTTCAGTTATTTCAATTTGCAACAGAATGAAGCGACCTTGCGCGGCGAGGTGTTAAAACGGCTGGCGGATTTGGCGGACAAGAAGTCGTCGCAGATCAGGGGCTATCTGTTCGAGCGCAAGGAAGATGCGCGTTTGTTGGCGCGGCAGGAACGCACGGCACAGGCGCTGGATGCCTTATCTTTTGCGTATCAGCGCCATCGCAGCGATTCCAGGGAATATGCGCGGGTGGACGCGTTGTTCCGCAGTTCTTTTGCGGTTCATATGGAGGAGGGGCTGGTTTACGATGTATTCCTCATCACCCCGCAAGGCGAGGTCGTTTATACCCAGAAGCATGAAGCGGATTTTGCCGGCAATCTGTTGACGGGGGCTTACCGCGATACTCAACTGGGTATCGCGTTCCGCGAAGCGAGCATGACGCTGGAGCCCACACTTTCCACCTATGAGCTCTATGCTCCCTCGCACAATATTCCCGCGGCTTTTGTTGCAGCTCCCGTCATACGCGAAGGAAGCTTCAAGGGGGTGCTTGCCATGCAGTTGAACAATGACCGTTTGATTCGTGTGGCGACGGATGCGACCGGCTTGGGCATGAGCGGAGAAACCGTGTTAGCCGAGTTGAATGGTGCGGGAGGGGTGAGAATCACCGCGCCGCTCAAGTCTGATCCGCAGGCCGCCATGCGGCGCAACCTCGATCTGAAGGCGATAACGGGAACTCCGCTTTCCTATGCGCTCGTGGGGAATCCGGGGGAAGGCGTCAAGCCCGACTATCGCGGTAATCAGGTCGTGGCCGCTTGGCGCTATTTGCCGGAACTGGGCTGGGGCATGGTGGTCAAGATAGATCGGGATGAAGTATTTGCGCCCATTTACCGGCAACACACTTTATTGCTGGAAACATTGCTGGGGCTGTTGTTGTTCGCCGTGTTGATCGCCTATTATTTTGGCCGCCAGATCAGTGTTCCCCTTGAAGGCCTGGCGCGGGTTGCGGGCGAGGTGGCCGATGGCGCACTGGGCAAGCGGGCAGACGAGTCTGCGCCCGGCGAGGTGGGGTTGTTTGCCCACGCATTCAACCGCATGACTGAAAAGCTGCAAGCGTTGTACGCCTCGCTGGAAGAGCGCATCGAGGAACGTACGCGCGAGTTGAACATGAGCAACGAGCAGTTGCACGAGGAGATAGACGAGCGCGAGCATATCGAAAAGGCGTTGCAACAAAGTTCGGACTACATCACGTTGTTGCTGAATTCGGTGGTAGAAGGCATTTACGGTGTGAATAAACACGGCAACTGTACTTTTATCAATGCCGCCGGTTTGCGTTTGCTCGGCTATGAGGAGGAAAGCGAACTGGTCGGTAGTCATATACACGATCTGATACACCACACCCGCCCCGACGGTACTCACTATCCCTCGGCGGAGTGCCGTCTTTACCGTTGCCTGCAATCCGGTGAGGATATTCATGTCGATGACGAATTATTCTGGCGCAAGGATGGCAGCTCGTTTCCGGTGGATTATTGGTCGCGCCAGACTCTGCAAGACGGCGAGGCGGGGGCTGTCGTCACCTTTATTGACATCACCGGACGCAAGCGGGCCGAGGAAGAAATACGCAATCTGGCTTACTTCGACGCGCTTACCGGTCTGCCGAACCGGCGATTGCTGTTGGACCGTTTTCATGCCGCGTTGTTGTTGTCGGCACGCAGCCATCATTGCGGTGCATTGCTGTTTCTCGATATGGATAAGTTCAAGACGCTCAACGACACGCTGGGGCACGATTATGGCGACTTGATGCTCGTGGAAGTGGGGCGGCGCATCCAGGCCAGTGTGCGCGAAGTCGATACGGTGGCGCGGCTGGGCGGGGACGAGTTCGTCGTGCTGCTGGAAGACATCAGCTCGAATCTGCAGGAGACATCAAAAAAAGCCGCATTGGTCGCGGAGAAAATACGCGCCGCGCTGGCGCAGCCCTATATATTGAAGGGGCACGAGTTTCACAGCTCCCCCAGTATCGGAGTGTGCTTGTATCGCGGTGCGCTTGAATCGGTGGATACGCTGATGAAGCACGCCGACATGGCGATGTATCAGGCAAAAGACTCCGGGCGCAATGCGGTGCGTTTCTTCGACCCGGAAATGCAAAAGGCCGTGGAAAAGCGCGCGGAACTGGAGGCGGATTTGCGCCGTGCGCTGCCCAACCGGGAGTTGCAACTGTTTTACCAGATACAGTTGGATAGCGAGCAGCGTCCGATAGGTGCGGAAGCGTTGATACGCTGGCAGCATCCGCAGCGCGGGATGGTGTCTCCCGCCCATTTTATTCCCGTCGCGGAAGAGAGCGCATTGATTCTGGAGGTTGGCTTCTGGGTGTTTGAAACCGCCTGCCAGCAGCTTGCCGCGTGGAAACAGAGCGAGGAGTTGCGCCACTTGGTCTTGGCGGTCAATGTCAGCGCACAGCAATTCAGGCTGCGCGATTTCGTGGGCAGTCTGGAAGAAATCATGCTGCGCCACAATGTCGATCCGGAATGCCTGAAGCTGGAGTTGACCGAGAGCGTGGTGCTGGAAGATGTGGCCGACGTGGTGGCCAAGATGCATGCGCTGAAGGCGCTCGGGGTAAAGTTGTCGCTCGATGATTTCGGCACCGGCTATTCATCGCTGGCCTATTTGAAACAATTGCCGCTCGATCAGATCAAGATAGACCAGAGCTTCGTGCGCGACATCATCTCCGATCCCAACGATGCGGTGATGGTGAGAGCCATTATCGGCATGGCGCAAAATTTCCGCCTGCACGTGATTGCGGAAGGCGTGGAGACCGAGGCGCAACTGGCTTTCCTCAAGCAGAACGGGTGTATGGCGTATCAGGGATATTTGTTTGGCAAGCCGCTTCCGGTGGCTGACTTCGAGGTTTTGCTGCGGCGTTTGGCCGGGTAGCCCAGAGCCTGCCGAGTTGTTTTGCGTATATCCTAGAAAAAACAGTTGAGCCACGGATGAACACGGATAGACACTGACGAACAACAGCTTACATCACGCTTCCATGCACCCCATGGGGGAGCTGCCAACCCCGCGTAACTCAATGGTTTGTCCGTGTTTATCTGTGTCAATCCGTGGCTAACTGAGTTTTAAGGTTTATTGTATTTCCTCGGATTGAAGTGTTTCTGTTTGGCTGTACACGGGAGTTGGCTCCGGGTGCAGCGTAGCGGATGCGGCGAATTGAGCGCGGATCAATTCCGGCAGCGCCTGCTTAAGTGCAGGCCAGTCTGCGTCGGCGGGCGTGTCGTAGTTGTCCAAGCGCCAAGTCTCTATGCGGGTGATGAGCCCGGCTGAAAATTGCGCGCTTTGCTCAAGTGTCAGAGGGGGGAATTGTTCGCTGTCATGGTCTGGGGAAAGGCCGGAATTGAGTTCGCCTGATTGGCTTGCAAGCGCTTCCGCATGAGCCTCGATGGGGGGCAGCCGGGAGGCAATGCTGTCGCTTTCATGCGCTTGCGCGGGTGCGTTCCCGATGGCTTCAACTGTTTCCGTTAAAACCGGAATTTCAAGCGGCGCGCCTTCTGCAACTTCAGTCAGTACAGGAATCGTCCTTAAATGCGAGTATTCACCCGTTCGTTCAAACATGCGTCATGCCCCTTGCTTCTGGCGCAAATCGAAGTGACGTAATTCGTAACCCCGATCACGATAAAAACCATACCGTTCGCGCCCCAGCTTCGCATCGTCGGCATCCTGGCTGACGATTTCGATGACGCGTTCGAAGCGGCTGAAAAACGGCAAACACACGTTATGCAAACTGATGAGTAATTCGGAATGCGGAAAATTTTCGTCGCGCCCGATAACGACAGGCATAGTGGTCGCGCCCTCTTCATGGCTGCGGCAATGCGGCATGAATGCCGTGGCGGGGAAGTGCCACAAGAGCTTATCCAGTTTGTCGGCGGTCGTTTCATCCGGCACATGCAGCAATACGCGCAGACTGTTCTGCATTGCCTTATGGCTCAGTTGGCAGGCGGTGCGCAGCTTATCTTCGCTGCCGGTGTAAAAATCGACTTTGGTCACGGATTGAAACGCGGTTGATGAAGGCGGCGGATTATAACAAAGGCTCAAATAAACTTAATTCCAGACCTGTACGGCTTATATCCGTTTTGCCAGTTCTGCCGCTTTGCCGAGATAACTGTCCGGGCTGAGCGTTTGCAGGCGCTGTTTTTCGGTCTCGGGTATGTTCAGTGTCTGGATGAAGGTTTGCAGCGATGCGCGGTTGATGCCGTCTTTGCCGCGCGTGAGTTCCTTGAGCTTGTCGTAGGCGTTCTCGATGTTGTAGCGGCGCATCACGGTCTGGATCGGTTCCGCCAATACTTCCCAGCTATTGTCCAAATCTTCGGCCAGACGTTGCGGGTTGGCTTCCAGCTTGTTCAGCCCTTTCAGGCAGGACTCGTAAGCCAGCAGGGTGTAGCCGAAGGCCACGCCCATGTTGCGCAGCACGGTGGAGTCGGTCAGGTCGCGCTGCCAGCGCGAGACGGGCAGCTTCTCGGCCAAGTGGCGCAGCAGCGCATTGGCCAAGCCGAGGTTGCCTTCCGAGTTTTCGAAATCAATCGGGTTTACTTTGTGCGGCATGGTCGATGAACCGACTTCGCCCGCCACCACTTTTTGCTTGAAGAAACCGAGCGAGATGTAGCCCCAGATGTCGCGGTTCAAATCGATCAAAATGGTGTTGGCGCGCGCAAACGCATCGTACAGTTCGGCCATGTAATCGTGCGGCT
>CAZXDK010000091.1:0-7286 GCA_964639585.1 uncultured Gallionellaceae bacterium
GCGCTGCAATTGCGCGGCAGCGAAAAGGAGCGCGAGTTGCTGGCGCTGATGCGCGAGCGGCTGTTCAGTCGCGGCGAGCCGGATATGACAGCGTTGCGCGCTGGATTAAATATCCTGCGCGATGCCGACCAGCGCGCGGAGTTGGCGGGGATTAAACAGCCGACACTGGTCATCGCGGGCGAACGCGACAAGCTCACGCCGCCGGAGGCTTCGCGTTACATGGCGCAGGCTATGCCGACGGCGCGTCTGGTCGAAGTGGCGGGTGCGGCGCATGCGCCGTTTCTGTCGCACCCCGAAATATTTGTAGCGGCAATCAACGGATTTTTGAAAGGCGATCCGCAGATTTCGCAGATTGGCACAGATTAACCCCATCCATTGTTTTGGGTTTTAAATCGGCGTTAATCTGCGAAATCTGCGGGCAAAGTTTTTATGAATGAATTTGAAATAGACAAGCAGCAAGTGCGCCGCGCGTTCAGCCGTGCTGCGCAGAACTACGATGCCGCCGCGGTGTTGCAGCGCGAGGTATGCACGCGCATGCTGGACAAGCTCGACTGCATCAAGTTGCAGCCCGCGCGCGTGCTGGACATCGGCAGCGGTACGGGCTGGGGCACACGCCAGTTGGGCGAGCGTTATCCCAAGGCGGACATTATCGCGCTCGACATCGCCCTCGGCATGTTGCAACATGCGCGCGGCACGTCGGGCTGGTGGAAAAAATTGTTCGCGGGCAAGCGCGAAAGTTTTGTGTGCGCCGATGTCGAGGCGCTGCCTGTCGCATCAAATAGCGTGGAGATGATCTGGTCCAACCTCGCGCTGCAATGGTGTAACGACTTGCCCGCCACTTTTGTCGAGTTGCAGCGCGTGCTCAAGGTGGAGGGGCTACTGATGTTTTCCAGCTTCGGCGTGGAGACGCTCAAAGAGTTGCGCATCGCCTTTGCCGACGTGGACGGCTACAGCCACGTCAACCGTTTCGCCGATATGCACGACATCGGCGATATGCTGGTGGCATCAGGTTTTGCCGATCCGGTAATGGAGATGGAAAAGATCACGCTGACTTACCATGACGTGCGCGCCGTTATGCAGGATCTGAAAAACATAGGCGCGCACAATGCCACTGCAGGGCGTGCTTCAGGCATGATGGGTAAAACGGCATGGCAGCGAGTCGAGCAAAATTACGAGAAGCTGCGCCGCAACGGCAAATTGCCTGCTACATTCGAGATTATTTACGGTCATGCGTGGAAGCCTGCACCGAAACACACTCAGGATGGACGCGCAATTATTAAAACGGACTTTAAATTATGAGCTATTTTGTCACAGGCACCGACACCGGAGTCGGCAAAACCTTGGTGAGCCGCGCGCTGCTGCACGCCTTTGCCGCGCAAGGTAAACGCGTGGCGGGCTTTAAGCCGGTGGCGGCAGGCTGCGATGACGACGACCACAATGAGGATGCCAAGCAACTTCGCGCCGACAGCAATGTGATGGCAAGTTACGGGCAAATCAACCCCTATTGCTTTGTGCCTGCGATAGCGCCGCACATCGCTGCGCGCCATTCCGGCGTGCGCATCGAATTGAACCGCATCCTGACTTCCTACCGCGAATTGCTCAGTCAGGCCGACGAAGTCATCGTGGAAGGGGTCGGCGGCTTTCTGGTTCCGCTCAATGAAAAACAAGACACTGCCGATTTGGCGCAGGAGTTGGCGTTGCCGGTTATTCTGGTGGTGGGTATGCGGCTGGGCTGCCTCAATCATGCCCTGCTGACGTTGCGCGTTATTGCCGATTACCAACTGGAATGCGCCGGATGGGTGGCGAACGTGCTGGACGCAAACATGCCTGCACTACAGGAAAATATCGACGCTCTGCATGAGCGTATTGCCGCACCGTTGCTGGGTGTCATTCCCTATCAGGCGCAACCCGATGCGCAAATGGTGGCATCGCAGCTTGATTTGACTTTACTGGATTCCCGCAAGCCCGAAACTATTGAAATCGCCACACCCAAACCATTCGATTTTAATCTGGGCACGAAGTTTCATGACTGATTTCAGCATCATTGCCGTGTTTCTGGCCGGCTTGCTTGGCGGTGTTCACTGCTTGGGCATGTGCGGCAGCATCGTCGGAATTTTCACCGCGCAAGTCCCTCCCTCTATCCAACTTTCTCCCGGGGGGAGAAAGGGCGAACGACTCTCCCTGCGGGAGAGGATAGTATTCAATGGGGTAGCTCGCTGGCCGTTTCATCTGGCCTACAGCAGCGGGCGCATCGCCAGCTACGCTCTGGCGGGCGCATTGGTCGGCGCATTAGGGCAAGCAGGTTTGCTGATGCGCGATGCAGTGCCGGTGCAGCATGTGTTGTTCGCGTTGTCGAGTTTGATGCTCTTCGCGCTCGGCCTGTATCTCGCGGGTGTATGGGGGGCGGTGCGCAAGCTTGAACAACTGGGGAGCGGACTATGGCTGCATTTGCAACCCTATACCAAACGTCTACTACCGGTAAACACGCTGCCGCGCGCTTTGGGCCTGGGCGCATTGTGGGGCTGGCTGCCGTGCGGGCTGGTGTATAGCGTGTTGCTCACCGCATTGGCCAGCGGCAGTGCCATACGCGGTGCGCTCATCATGCTGGCCTTTGGTTTGGGCACATTGCCGAATCTGCTCGCCATCGGATTGTTCTGGGAGAGCGTTAAAGGCTGGGTGCAGTCGCCGCGCGTGAGATTGACAGCCGGGTTGCTGGTGGCAGCCTTGGGCGTTTATGGCTTGTTCAAAGTGGGATATACCTTTTACATACACGGCTGGACGGGGGCGTGCCATGTGGCTGCGTAGCCTGCTGCTGTACCCATTACTGTTGATATTGGCGGCTTGCGGCGAACCGAAACTCCCCTCCCCGTTCAATGCCAGCGATGTCAGTGCGCAATATTCCCAAGCCGATTTCCACCTTTTCGACGCGGGCGGCAACGCGCGCAGCCTTGCGGATTATCGCGGCAAGGTGGTGGCGATGTTTTTCGGCTACACCCATTGCCCCGACGTATGTCCGACCACCCTGGCCGATCTGGCGCAGGTGATGCGTTTGCTCGGCCAGGATGCCGCCAAACTGCAAGTGCTGTTCGTGACGCTAGACCCGCAGCGCGATACGCGTGAACTGCTGGCGCAATATGCGCCGGCGTTCCATCCGTCATTTGTGGGGTTGTCGGGTGATGCGGGCGCGACCGCGCAGGCAGCCCGGGCATTTGGTGTAATGTATCGAAAACAAACTGTCAAAAATGGCGACTATACTTTGGATCACTCGGCGGGAACCTACCTGATCTCGCCGGACGGGAAGTTTGTGCTATTGGCGCCATACCAGCAGCAGACTGAATTGCTGCTGCATGACATTAAACTGTTGTTGCAATTGGGCGCTGGCAACAAATAATCGGCTCAATGCTACAGGGGATATCCAGACTTTGTGATGGGTGCTCCGGGGTGAAAAGACATGATAAAAACCGGCTCATTGTTGGATGAAATATGCTTTCGCGTCACCCCGGACAACCTGCAGATACGCGCCGATCAGGTGCGCGCGCGCTTGAGCATGTTCCCGGTCATGGTCGGGAGCCAGCTCATACTGGAGCCGCTGACCGCCGCGCTGTTATGGCGTCAGACATCACACGCCGGACTGCTCATTTGGCTGGCAACTCTGCTGCTATTGCATTCTTCCGAGATATGGTCGTGGTATAAACACCGGACAGCCGTCAACACCGTGCAAGAATGCCAAGTCTGGAGTGTCCGGTTTACGGTATTGGCCGGGATGGTGGGGAGCATGTGGGGCATCGCCGCGATTTGTTTTTTTCCGGCAGACTTCGCCTATCAAGCCTTGTTTCTGGGCGTAATTTTGGGCCTGGCTGCCGGGGCGGTCACCATGAATCCGGTATACCCGCCCGCTTTATACCTTTTTCTTGCCTGCACCCTGCTCCCCACCATTTTCAGGGTCGCTTTTGAGGGCGACACAGTCCATGCCATACTCGCCGTGATGCTAGCCTTGTTTGCAATTGTCGTGCTTAACTCCGGTCGGCAACTGGTTAAAACTTTCTTTACCTCCCTGAGCCAGCGCTATGAAAACCTTGCTTTAGTGGAACAGATGACCCGGGAAAAATCCCGCGCCGAATCGGCCAACCGCGAGAAATCTAAATTCCTCGCCGCCGCCAGCCACGACCTGCGGCAACCCTTGCAGGCGCTCATGTTATTCAGCGACGCCTTGCTCGAACAGGCGCAGGAAAAAGAAACAAAACAGCTAGCCGGGCAAATCGGAAAATCGGTGCACGCATTGGTGGAAATGTTCGACGAGTTGCTCGATATTTCAAGACTGGAAGCGGGTATTGTGGAAGCGCGCTGGCAAAACTTTGAACTGCAGCCATTGCTGGATCGTTTGTACGTGGATTTGGCGCCGCTTGCACAAAATAAACACCTGGGTTTTGATATACCCATCGGTGAGTGGGTGGCTTATAGCGATCCTTTTTTGCTCGAACGCATCTTGCGCAACCTGATTTCCAATGCTATTCGTTATACGGATCGGGGTAGTGTGACCCTATGTTGCACGCCGACGGAAGGGCGCATTCATTTTACGGTCACCGATACCGGCATCGGCATTCCAGAGGCGGCGCTGCCACACATCTTTGAAGAATATTACCAGGTGGGCAACCAGCATCGGGACCGGCGCAAGGGCTTGGGTCTCGGGCTGGCTATCGTGCGTCGACTCGAAGGATTGTTGGGGTGTCAGGTGGAAGTCAGGTCAGAACCCGGCAAAGGGTCTGAATTCGGCTTTTACGTGGATGAAGGCGATGCCGGAAAATTGGCGCAACCCTTCGTCACCACCTACTTCCAATATGATTTGCACGGAGTGGTGGTGGCGCTGGTGGAAGATGACCCGGACATTCGGATGCTGATTGCCAAGCTCATGGCGGATTGGGGATGCCGGATATTGGAGGGTGAACATGCCGAAGACGTCATGCAAAAAATCAACATGACCGGCATACACCCTGAATTACTGCTATGCGATTATCGTTTGCCCCAAGGAATGACCGCCATACATGTGATCAAGATGATGCGCGAGTTGGGCGGGAAACCGGTGCCCACGCTCATATTGACGGGAGATACAGGAACAGAGGCGTTGCAGGATATACACGCTTCCGGCGCGATGTTATTACACAAGCCGATCTCGCCAACGCGCTTGCGCACCATGATGTATTTCGCGTTGCATGGAAAAATTTGAGCGGCATGCCGATTTGCCGCCACCCGGCGAGAGCCGGCGTCATGCGGAGCGGCTTTGTTGACCGGGGTGATGGTATGATTGCGGAAAAAATTAAGGGGGGTGCATGAAACTAAAGGTGTTGATGGTCGATGACCATGCATTGTTTCGGGATGGGATGCGCTATGTATTGCAGCAGCTTGCCGACGAGGTCGAGGTATTTGATTCCGCCAATCTGCACGACGGGATGAAACTGGCAAAAGAAAATCCAGACATTGATCTGGCGCTGCTCGACCTGAATATGCCGGGAAGCGAAGGCGTTAAATCCATTGAGTTTTTTCATGACGCCTACCCCGCTATTCCTTTGGTTGTCGTATCCGGCTCCGATCAGCGCGAAGACATCGAAAAAGTAATGGAATACGGCGCCATGGGATTCATTTCCAAAATGTCTTCCAGCAAGATGATGTTGGCGGCGTTGCGCATGGTGCTCGATGGCGGAATTTATCTGCCGCCGCAGTTGTTGCAGCAGGCAATGATAGGCCTGGATCAGGGGAACGGCGCGGATAAACGCCAGAGCAGGCACAATCTCACGCCGCGCCAGTTGCAAACGCTGCAGTTGCTGGCCCAAGGATTGTCGAACAAGGAGGTGTCGCTCAGGATGAATCTGGCAGAAGGAACCGTGAAAATCCATACGGCGGCGGTGTTTCAGGCACTGCACGTGAATTCCCGCGCGGAAGCCGTAACAGCCGCCACACGCCTGGGCATTCTGCAAGATACGGACAACGATGGCTCAAACAAGCAATAGCAGTTTGCCCCCCTTCACCGAAAAATTGCGCACACTCACGCGCGAATCCTGCTGCTTGCTGCTGGCGGCGGCGGCGCTCTATCTGGCCATTATCCTCTACGGTTATGACCGCTCCGACTCGGCGTGGTCGCATAGCACCGGCAACGCATCGGTGCATAATCCCGGCGGCTTGGTTGGCGCCTGGCTAGCTGATTTGATGCTGTATATTTTCGGCTTCTCCGCATGGTGGTGGCTAGCGTTGATGTTGCAACGCATGTGGGCGAGTTACCGCGACATCCGCGCCGACAGTCTGTTCGGCGAACGCGCGCTGTGGATGGTGCTGCTGGGATTTTTCATCCTGCTGTTTTCCAGCAGCACGCTGGAGGCATTGCGCCTGTACACTTGGAAAGTGACCTTGCCTCTTGCGCCCGGTGGCATGCTGGGTGCAGTGTCGGGCAATCTGCTGGCGCATCTGCTCGGTTACACCGGTGCAACATTATTGCTGCTGGTATTGTTGGCGATAAGTTTCAGCCTGTTCACCGGCTTGTCATGGTTGCGCTTCATCGACGGATTGGGCGCAGTGATTGAAACGGCGTATCTGCGGGTGCGCGGCACATGGCAGACCAGACAAGACCGCCGCATCGGCGAACAGGCGGTCAGCGAACGCACGGCGGTGGTAAAAGAAGAAAAAAAGCGCGTGGAAGAACACCAGCCGATACGCATCGAGCTGCCCGTGGTCGAAGTGCCGCGCTCCACGCGCGTGGAAAAAGAAAAACAAGTGTCGCTGTTTTCCGATATGCCGGATTCGCCGTTGCCGCCGCTGCACCTGCTGGATCAGGCGACCCATACCGTTGAAACCCTGTCGGCCGACACTCTGGAATTCACCTCGCGCCTGATCGAACGCAAGCTCATGGATTTCGGCGTGGAGGTGAAAGTCGTCGCGGCTTATCCCGGCCCGGTCATCACGCGCTATGAAATCGAACCCGCCGTCGGGGTGAAAGGCAGCCAAATCACCAATCTGGTGAGAGACCTCGCGCGCGCACTGTCGGTGGCGAGCATCCGTCTGGTCGAGACCATCCCCGGCAAGAGCTATATGGCACTGGAACTGCCCAATCCGAAACGGCAAATGGTGCACCTGTCCGAGATACTCGGTTCAAAAGTCTATGCCGACATGAGCTCGGTGCTGACCATGGCGATGGGCAAGGATATTTCCGGCAAGCCCATCGTGGCCGACCTCGCCAAGATGCCGCACGTGCTGGTGGCGGGCACCACGGGTTCGGGCAAGTCGGTGGGCATCAACGC
>CAZXDK010000092.1:0-7003 GCA_964639585.1 uncultured Gallionellaceae bacterium
TTGCCCGAGCCGCCGTGCGAGGCTTTAACGGTCACGGTGTCGCCGGTCTTGGCTTGCCAGTATTTGGCAAAAGCGGTGTTATATTCCTGGTACAACTCGCGCGTCGGATCGTAAGAAACGTTCAGCAAACTGATTTCGGCGGCATAACTCGTGCCGCTTAAAGCCAGCAGCAGCGCGCCGGAAAGCAGTGCGGTAGTTAATTTATTCAGCTTCATATGTCACTCCTCTAGGGTCAATTATTAATCTGCTTGCGATGTTTCATCCTGATACGATGAATAACAACCACGGACGCATCTTAGGAACGAAACGAAAGCGTGAGAACCAATTAGTTTTCGTTTGGTTATCTGTTTTTGGAATAAGCGGGCAGGTATTGGGTGAGCAGCGGGGCAACCTTCCCGCCGGGAAATCAAAATCCGCATCTGCCGTCTGGCGGCTGGCGCCGCCCCGCACCGGCAATAGTCACGGCACGATAGAAAACAGTTTGGGTTGCGTGCGTTTGTAATCGTTCAGGTGATACACCGTCATCGGGGTGAGCTCTTTGATCGCGACCCATATCTGTAGCGGATGTTTTGCTGGTTTGCCCAATATCCCGGCCAATGCCGTCCACGCCGCCCAATCTATCTTCGGCATGGCGGCGCGCGCACCGGCGGGAAGGTTGGCGATAGTCCGGGTCAGGCTTTCCAGTTGGCGCAAGGTCTCGCTGCGGGTGAGACGGCTGGCGAAAAACTCCTCCTCGCCGATCTCGTCGGTCAGTATCATGATGTCCAATGCGGTCTGCTCCATCAGTTGCAGCATCGTTCCTGTCAGCATGTCTGTTCTTTCGTATCGATAAGTGCGTCGCGCAACAGCAACGCGATATGTCTGGCTGGTCTCTGCGCACCTTCGCGTATCTGGTGGCGGCAGGAGTAGCCGTTGGCGAGCACGGCGGCCTCGGGCGCGGCGCGCAGGGCGGGCAGCAGATCGAGTTCGGCCATGCGCATGGAAATAGCCGCGTGTTCTGCTTCCAGACCGAAACTGCCCGCCATGCCGCAGCAACTGGCCTCGATGAATTCAAATTCAAATTCCGGTATCAAGCGCAGCACTTTGCGCAAAGACTTCATCGCACCTACGGCTTTCTGGTGGCAGTGTCCGTGCACCAGCGTCTTGCCCTGCGGCAGCGGTTTGAATGCAAGGGTAAAGCGTTTGCGGTCATGCTCGCGCGCGATGAATTCTTCCAACAGGTAGACCTGTTTGGACAAGGCCACGGCTTCTGCGCCCAAACCGAGCTTCAAGTGGTCGTCGCGCAAAGACAATATGCACGACGGTTCCAGGCCGATGATGGGTGTGCCCGCGGCCAAGGCCGGACGCAAGGCTAGATGCATGCGGTGCGCTTCGCGCCGTGCCTGTTCCACCTGCCCAAGCGAAAGATAAGTGCGCCCGCAACATAATGCCCGTTCTGGTTCGTCATCCGCCAGCGCCCGCAAGGTCGTCACGTTATAACCTGCGGCGCTCAACACTTGTTGCGCGGCATGGGCGATCTCCGGTTCGAAGTGCATGGCGAAGGTATCGACGAACAGGATCACATCGCGTTCGCCGTTTGTGTGCCCGCTGTTTGAGGTCGCCGCTTGATACGCGGCGACGGAGGGTTCCGGTAAGCGGCGACTGGCGGAGATACCGAACCAGCGCTCACCGAGTTGCGCCAGCCACGGTGCGCGATTGCGCCAACGGATCAGGCCGCGCAAAATGCGGCGATGGCGCAACCAGTGCGGCAGGCTTGCCACCAGCCTGTCGCGCGGCGAAACGCCCAGACGCGCATTGCGCTGCGCCTGATATTCGATCTTGATGGCGGCCATATCGACCTGATTGGCGCACTCGCGCTTACAACCTTTGCAGGCTACGCACAGCTCCATCGCCGCGGCCAGTCGCGCATCGGCGAAAGCGTCCGCCCCCAGCTCTCCATTCAACGCGGCTTTGAGCACCAGCACACGACCGCCGGGCGAATGCGCGGCATCATCGGTGGCGCGAAAGCTGGGACACATCACGCCCTTGGGTTTGCGCTGGCAGAGTTTGTCGCTGATGCACACCGCCACGGCTTTGGCGAAATCGCCGCCCGTGGCGGGAATGCCGGCATAGGCATCGCCTTGTCCTGCGGTCTCGTAAGACGACCAGTCCAGATGGTGTTTCATGCGCGCGCGACTGCGAGTGCGTTGAGCGCCGCGTGCAGCGTCGGCACATGCTCCGCATCCTGCGCGCTGATGCAAGCCAAGGCATGCGCCAACAGTTCGTCGCCCGCATCGCTATCGTCCATTTCCAGTATGAAACGTCCGATGCTGCTGGCGACCAGATTGGTGATACGGCGGTTCTCACCCATCACCTTGGCCGTGACGATAGCGTTGGCGATGAGTTCACTCGTGGTCCGGTAGGGATTCGGCTTGGGTTTGGCCATGCCTTATTCCAGCATTTCCGTGGCCGCGTAGTTCTTCAGGCGCTGCTCGGCGCTCACGCCCAATATCTTGAGCAGCCAGGGCGGCGGCGAATTCACCATGGCTTGCTGGAACTTGGCGATCACTTCTTCCGCCGTGCCGCCTTCGGGCAATTTGATCGGGTAGATGTTGGCGCGAATGATCTTGGCGGCGGCGGGGCCGCCGACAGAAACGATGTACACGACATGGCAATCGGCGATGATCTGCGCGCGGAAAGCGTTTTTGTCTTCGGCGTAATCGGCTTCCAGCGCCGAGCGTATACCGACCAGACGGCTGTCTGTCGCGGAGACTTGATAGACGAGAAAGCGCAGACAGGAGCCGAAGTGTCCGCTCAGTGTCATGCCGATGTCGGATGCGATGGCGATGCGCACGGAGCCGGGCATATCGCCCTCGGTGTAGGCTTGCACTTCCGGCAATTTTTCGTCCTCATCCGCCTCGCCCCACAGGATACGCACCGCCAGCTTCATGGCCTCCAAACCGATGCCGATGTCCTCGCCGTCTTCTTCGCCGTCCAGACTGCCGAAGCCGGTTTTCAGATCGGTCACGGTAAAGGTGCGCAGAATATCGGTATCCAGTTTGTCACCCAGCCGTGTCTGGAGCACGTCTATCAGTTGCGGCAGCGTGGTGTTGGGTAGTGATCGCGCGGCGAGAGCCACGCGTAACGCGGCTTCCCGGGTGATTTGTTCAGGTTGTGGCATTGCATCGTCTCCTTGTGCGTGGTTGGCATTGCGCTATCAACAGTGCAATTACAGTGCCAAGCCGTACGTGCAGCTTGGCGCCGTGTCCGGCAACATGATGATTGCATGGGAATCCGGGCATATGCGCGGCGCATCGTTTGTATCTTGCGCGTTGCCAATTTCGCTCAACCCGGCTGTCCGCCGCCCCCCGGCGCGCCTTTTTGTCGCCTTCGTCACAAGCCGGTGCGAGTGTCATGTGGAGTTTGCAACAGTTGCGCAGCCCGCCACGGAACACACTATATAAAACAGCGGGTTGAGAAGATATTATGGTTAGGCACGCAGTTTGCTCCTATCCCGTCATACCTTAACTGGAGGACCAATCGTGCAATTACCTGTCATTAACAACGCAGCAGCCGAAGCCAGCGCTGGAGGATGTTCCGCCGGCTCCTGCGGTTCCACCGACGATCAAATGGGGCATCTGCCGGAGCATATCCGCGAGAAAGTGTTCAACCATCCGTGCTACTCCGAAGAAGCGCACCATTACTTTGCACGCATGCATGTGGCGGTGGCTCCGGCGTGCAACATCCAATGCAATTACTGCAACCGCAAATACGACTGCGCCAACGAGTCACGTCCGGGCGTGGTGTCCGAATTGCACCATCCGGTGCAGGCCGTGAAGAAGGTGCTGGCCGTGGCGGCCACCATCCCGCAGATGACAGTGCTGGGCATTGCGGGCCCCGGTGATCCTTTGGCCAACCCTGAGCGCACCTTCGAGACGTTCCGCATGCTGTCCGAGCAAGCGCCGGACATCAAGCTGTGCGTCTCGACCAACGGGCTATCGCTGCCCGCCCAAGTGGACGAGTTGTCGAAATACAACATCGACCACGTGACCATCACCATCAACTGCGTCGATCCCGATGTGGGCGCGCAGATCTATCCGTGGATATTCTGGAAGAACAAGCGCATCAAGGGTCGCGAAGGCGCGGCTATCCTCATCGAGCAGCAACAGAAGGGACTGGAGATGCTCGTGGCCAAGGGCATACTGGTGAAGGTGAACTCGGTGATGATCCCCGGTGTGAACGATCAGCATCTGGCGGAAGTCTCCAAGATCGTCAAAGCCAAGGGGGCGTTCCTGCACAACGTGATGCCGCTGATCTCGGAAGCGGAGCACGGCACGTACTACGGCCTGACCGGACAGCGCGGCCCGACGCACGACGAGTTGCAAGCCTTGCAGGATGCGTGTTCCGGCGATATGAACATGATGCGCCACTGTCGCCAATGCCGCGCGGATGCGGTGGGGCTGCTCGGTGAAGATCGCGGCGCCGAGTTCACCATGGACAAGATCGAAGAGATGGACATCAACTATCCCGAGGCGATGAAGATGCGCGCCGAGGTGCATGCGGCCATCAACGAAGAACTGGAAAGCAAGCGTCTCGCGAAGGAAGCCAAGGTGCAACTGGTCAGTATCCAGGGCGTCAAGACCAAACCAGAAACCCGTCCGGTGCTGATGGCGGTTGCCACCAAGGGCGGCGGTGTGATCAACGAGCACTTCGGTCATGCCAGCGAGTTCCTGATCTACGAGGCATCGGCGGAAGGCGTGCGTTTCATCAGCCACCGCAAGACTATTCCGTACTGCGAGGGCGGCGATACGTGCGGCGACGGCGAAAGCGCGCTCGATGTGACCATCCGCGAACTGGCGGGTTGCGAAGTCGTTTTATGCAGCAAGGTTGGCTTTGAACCCTGGGGGCCGCTGGAAGCGGCTGGCATCCAGCCTAACGGGGAACACGCGATGGAAACCATCGACGACGCCATTCTCAAGGTGTACGAAGAGATGCGAGTGGCGGGCAAGCTGGATGTAAAAGTTGTTGAACAGCAAAAGGCGGCTTAAGACTTAAAACCTCTAGCCTCGGATGAACACGGATTTTCACGGATAAAACCAACAGCGTTATTTAGCAAGAATCTTTATCTGAATTATCCGTGTCTCATCTGCGTTCATCCGTGGCTGAATTGGTTTGTTAACAAGGAATAAATCATGGCACTCGAAATTATCGAATCCTGCGTCAACTGCTGGGCCTGCGAACCGCTGTGTCCGAGCAAGGCGATCTACGAAGCGAAACCGCACTTCCTGATCAATCCGGACAAATGCACGGAGTGTGCGGGCGACTTTGAAGACCCGCAATGCGCCACCATTTGCCCGATCGAAGGCGCGATCCTCAATGAGGACGGTATACCGCTGAATCCACCCGGATCGCTGACCAACATCCCGCTGCACAAACTGGCGGCCTGAGGAAACCAACATCATGGCGACGGTTGTCTTTTATGAAAAACCCGGCTGCGGCAACAACACCAAACAGAAGGTATGGTTAGCCGCCTCGGGTCACACCGTATTGGCGAAGAACCTGCTTACCGAGAAATGGAGCGCTGAACGCTTGCGTCCCTACTTCGGCGATATGCCGGTCGCGCAGTGGTTCAACCCCAGCGCACCCAAGGTTAAATCGGGCGAAATTGACCCCGCCGCATTCGAGGCAGAGGCCGCACTAGTCATGCTGCTCGCCGAACCGCTGCTGATCCGCCGTCCCTTGATGGAAGTGGCAGGCGTGATGCGCGCGGGCTTCGACGCCAAGGCCGTGGACGCATGGATAGGCCTCAACGACGCCATGCCGAAAGAAGAGCCCTGTCCCATCTGCCATCGCTCCGAACCCTGCCCCGCGCCGGAAGCCAGCGTATGAAAGCCGCGCCTGACGCTGTCGAAATTGCCCCCGGCACGCATTGGATAGGCGCGCTAGACCCCGCTTTGCGCGAATTCGACATCATCCTCAAGACCGCCAACGGCACGACCTACAATGCCTATTGCGTGCGCGGAAATGCGGGAGTTGCGGTGATCGACACGGTCAAGGAATCGCACTCCGCTGAATTTTTTACCCGGCTGGAGCAAGTCGCGCGTTATGAAGAAATCAGCACCATCGTGCTGAACCATCTGGAACCCGACCACAGCGGCGCCCTGCCGGAATTGATGCGCCGCGCACCGCAAGCCAAGCTGTACATTTCACCCAAAGCGCAATTGATGCTGAAGGCCTTGGTCAAGAACGCCGACCTCGACTATAGCGTGGTTAAAACCGGCGACACCGTCAACCTGGGCGACCGCACATTGCGCTTCCTGAGTACGCCCTTTCTGCATTGGCCGGATACGCAATGCACTTTGGTGGAAGAGCAAAATATCCTGTTCAGCGGCGATGTATTCGGCTGCCACTTTTGCGATGCGCGCTTGTTTAACGATCAAGTCGGTGATTTCCGTTTTTCGTTCGAATACTACTACCAGCACATCATGCGCCCTTTCCGCGAACACGTTCTGGACGCGCTGGAATTGATCGAGCCGCTCGCATTGAAGCTGATCGCACCGGCGCACGGCCCCATCCTGCGCGAAGCCCCGCGCAGCTATGTGCAGCGCTACCGGCAACTCGCTGCGCCCTTGCTGCCCAACGAGGTGGGCGCGCACAACAAATCGCTGCTGGTGTTTTATATTTCCTCCTACGGCAATACCGCGCAGATGGCGCAAGCCGTGGCGGAAGGCGCCGAGACCGTTGCCGGTGTGCGCGTCTCCCTGTACGACTTGCAGGCAGGCGGCAATTTGCCTTTCGTGGACTTGATCGAAGAAGCCGACGGGCTCGCCTTCGGTTCGCCCACCATCAACGGCGATGCCGTCAAGCCGGTGTGGGATTTGCTGTCATCGCTGGCGGTCATCAAAGTGCGCGACAAACTGGGCGCGGCATTCGGCTCTTACGGTTGGAGCGGCGAAGCCGTCAACATGATCGAAGACCGCCTGCGCGGACTCAAACTGCGCGTGCCGATCAAGGGCGTGCGCGC
>CAZXDK010000093.1:0-6107 GCA_964639585.1 uncultured Gallionellaceae bacterium
AATGCACTTGATGGATATAAGAATTTTTTCTTATGCACAAATCCTGTGGATAACTATGTGCATAAGATCGCAACAGATATGCTAACTACCAATAATATATACAGTATTTTCTCTGCGCTCAAAATGGATGCAGTATATTACACATTTATAATCAATTGGATAGCATGCAAACAAAAAGGCCGCAGGCAATTACCCGGCGGCCTTTCTAAAACCAATGGAATGTGTATAACTACAGCGCTTGTCAAGTGATTTAAGTGCAATTTGCGTAACAATCATTTGCCTTCTCACCCGTTTGCGGGATAAGCAGCGCTTTGCTCAGCTTTATGCAATTAGTCGATAGGGCGGTGGTTTTATCGAAGGATTACAGTGAGGAAAACGCGCGTTGCGGGTGCGACTACCTCACTGCATGCGATACCCGTTAATGATATTTTTTACTCAATTCATGCACCGCCTGCACCAAGGCAGCCGCATTGTCCGGATTAGTGAATTGCGAAATCCCGTGTCCCAAATTAAATACATGGCCGCTGCCGTAGCCGTAGCTGGACAACACTTTTTCGACTTCGTCGCGAATCACTTCCGGCGTGGCAAACAACACCGTCGGGTCAATATTGCCCTGCAATGCCACTTTTTGGCCGACCTTTTGCCGCGCCACGCCGATATCCATCGTCCAATCCAGGCCGACAGCGTCACAACCACTATTGGCAATGCTCTCTATCCATAAACCGCCGCCTTTGGTGAAAATGATAGACGGAATTTTCACGCCCTCTTTTTCCTTGATAAGACCATCCACGATGCGCCGCATGTAGGGCAAGGAAAACTCATGATAAGCACTGTGCGACAGTGCGCCGCCCCATGAGTCAAAGATCATCACAGCCTGTGCACCCGCTTCGATCTGGGCATTCAGATAGGCAATCACTGCTTGCGCGGTCACCTCCAGAATGTGGTGCATCAGCTTGGGCTCTTTGTACATCAGTGTCTTCACCTTGGCATAGTCATCGCTGCTGCCGCCTTCGACCATATAGCAGGACAGCGTCCACGGGCTACCGGAAAAACCGATCAGCGGCACACGTCCATCCAATGCCTTGCGAATTTGCGATACGGCATCGGTCACGTATTTCAAATCCGAGCCTATGTCGGGCACGCGCAGTGCCTTGATCGCTGTTTCGTCGCGCAAAGGGCGCTCGAATTTAGGGCCTTCGCCTTCGGAAAAATACAAACCCAATCCCATCGCGTCGGGCACGGTAAGAATGTCCGAGAACAGGATAGCCGCATCCAGCGGAAAACGATCCAGCGGTTGCAAGGTCACTTCCGTCGCCATGTCCGGGCTCTTGCACAGATTGAGGAAGCTGCCCGCGCGCTTGCGCGTGGCGCAGTATTCCGGCAAGTAACGGCCTGCCTGGCGCATCATCCACAGCGGTGTGTAGTCGGTCGGCTGGCGCAGCAATGCGCGCAGGAAGGTGTCGTTCTTTACTTTGAAATTCATGACTGTCCTATGGAAAAGCTTATCCGCAGATTAACGCAGATTTTTGTTTGGTTTTAATCTGCGTAATCTGCGTAATCTGCGGATAAAAAGGTTTGTTGTTTATCGAGGCAACACCGACGAGCCCATCAGGTACTCATCCACCGCGCGTGCTGCCTGACGGCCTTCGCGTATCGCCCATACCACCAGCGATTGGCCGCGACGCATATCGCCCGCCGCGAACACTTTCTTCACGTTGGTTTGGTAGCAGCCTGCGCCTTCGGTGCTGGCCTTGGCGTTGCCGCGCGCGTCCTTCTCCACACCGAAGGCATCCAGCACTTGCGCCAGCGGATTGGTGAAGCCCATGGCGAGGAACACATAGTCGGCCTTGAGTTCAAATTGACTGCCCGGCACTTCCAGCATCTTGCCGTCCTTGAATTCGACACGCACAGCTTTAATGCTTTTGAGCACCCCGTTTTCGCCGACGAATTCTTTGGTGGCAATCGCCCAGTCGCGCTCGCAGCCTTCCTCGTGCGAACTGGAGCTGCGCAGCTTGAGCGGCCAGTATGGCCAAGTCAGCGGTTTGTTTTCCTGATCGGGCGCGCGCGGCATCACTTCGATCTGCGTTACCGTAGCCGCGCCGTGACGGTTCGATGTGCCCACACAATCCGAGCCGGTATCCCCACCGCCGATGACGACAACGTGTTTACCCTGAACATTGATAGGATTTTTGGCCTCTCCCGCCACTTCCTTGTTTTGCGGGATGAGAAATTCCAAAGCGAAATACACGCCCTGCAACTCGCGCCCCGGTATGGGCAAGTCGCGCGGCTGTTCCGAACCGCCCGCCAGAATCACCGCGTCAAATTTCTTTTGCAGGTCCTTCGGATTGACGGTTTGCTTTGCGTCGTTCGCAACGCCTTTACCCAAGGCGTCTTTGCCCACAAAAACATTGGTGCGGAACTCGACGCCTTCGGCCGCCAGTTGCGCCATGCGCCAGTCGATCAAACGCTTGTCCAGCTTGAAGTCGGGAATGCCGTAGCGCATCAGACCGCCGATGCGGTTATTCTTTTCAAACACGGTCACCGCATGACCCGCGCGCGCCAGTTGCTGTGCGGCAGCCAAACCTGCGGGGCCCGATCCAACCACGGCGACTTTCTTGCCGGTTTTTTTCGCTGCCTTTTGCGGCACAACCCAGCCGTTTTCGCCGCCCTTGTCGATGATCGCGTGCTCAATGGATTTAATGCCGACGGCATCGTTGTTTATATTCAGGGTACACGCCGCTTCG
The DNA here is from genome assembly GCA_964639585.1 of uncultured Gallionellaceae bacterium. Classification (GTDB taxonomy): domain Bacteria; phylum Pseudomonadota; class Gammaproteobacteria; order Burkholderiales; family Gallionellaceae; genus PALSA-1006. Next base: position 2,745 of record CAZXDK010000093.1, read on the forward strand.
CACGGAGCGGGGCAAATGCGCCCGGTCACTTCGGGGAAGTTGTTGGTGGAGTGCAGCACTTCCAGCGCCTGTTTCCAGTTGCCGCGATACACCAAGTCGTTCCAGTCGGGGATGATGTTGTTGACCGGACAGCCGTTATTGCAGAACGGAATACCGCAATCCATACAACGCGCGCCCTGCTGCTTGGCGTCCGCGTCGGACAGATGCGCGACAAATTCACGGTAGTGCTTCAAACGTTGTTCGACCAGCGCGTAACCTTCATTGAGACGCGCAAATTCCATAAATCCGGTTGGCTTGCCCATTATGCGGCCTCCTTTTGTTGCGCCGCAATTTCGATCAATGCGCGACGATATTCGGTTGGCATAACCTTTACGAACTTGGGCAGATAAGCGCTCCAGTTATCCAGTATCTGCTTGGCGCGCAAGCTACCGGTATAGCGCAGATGCTTGTCGATCTTGGCGCGCAAAGCAGCCGCATCCGCCTTGTTCAGGTGATTGAAATGCACGCGTCCTTTGCTGTCCACTTCGCCCGTTTCGCTGGCAGCCATTTCTTCGGGAACTGCCTCCAGCTGCACCATGGATAAATTGCAGCGCTTGGCGAATCCGCCTTCCTCATCCAGCACATAGGCCACGCCGCCGGACATGCCCGCCGCAAAGTTACGCCCGGTTTGCCCCAGCACGACTACCATGCCCCCGGTCATGTACTCGCAGCCGTGATCGCCCAGTCCTTCCACCACGGCAATCGCGCCGGAGTTGCGCACGGCAAATCGTTCGCCTGCCACACCCCGGAAATAACATTCACCGGAGGTCGCGCCATACAGCACGGTGTTGCCGACGATGATGTTTTCTTCCGCCACGATTTTGCAATCGTCGGACGGCTTAACCACGATACGTCCGCCGCACAAGCCTTTGCCGACATAATCATTGCCTTCGCCGGTCAATTCCAGGCTGATGCCGTGCGCCAAAAACGCGCCAAAACTTTGTCCCGCCGTGCCGCGCAACTTCACCGTGATGGTATCGTCGGGCAGCCCTGCATGACCGTAGCGTTTGGCCACTTCGTGCGACAACATCGTGCCTACAGTGCGGTTGGAATTGCCTATATCGCTTTCAATCGTTACCGCCTGCCTGGTTTCAAGCGCAGCGTGCGCTTGGACGATCAGGCTGTTGTCCAGCGCCTTGACCAGTTCGTGATCCTGCGCTTCCGCGTGGCGATGCGCCACTTCGGCGCCAACCTTGGGCTGATGGAAAATCCTGGAGAAATCCAAGCCCTGCGACTTCCAGTGCGCGATGCTTTCCTTCACGTCGAGCAGGTCGCTGCGGCCGATCAAGTCGTCGAACTTGCGCACACCCATCTGCGCCATCAGCTCGCGCACTTCCTCGGCGACGAAGAAGAAGTAGTTCACCACATGCTCCGGTTGTCCGGTGAATTTCTTGCGCAACGCGGGGTCTTGCGTGGCCACACCGACCGGGCAGGTATTGAGGTGGCACTTGCGCATCATGATGCAGCCTTCCACCACCAGCGGTGCGGTGGCGAAGCCGAATTCATCCGCGCCCAGCAATGCGCCGATCAGCACGTCGCGGCCGGTCTTCAACTGGCCGTCCACTTGCAGGCCGACGCGACCGCGCAGCTTGTTCAGCACCAGTGTCTGTTGCGCTTCGGCCAAGCCGAGTTCCCACGGTGTACCGGCATGCTTGATCGAGGACAGCGGCGATGCGCCAGTGCCGCCGTCGAAGCCGGACACCACGATGTGGTCGGCCTTGGCTTTGGACACGCCCGCAGCCACGGTGCCCACGCCGATTTCGGACACCAGCTTGACCGAGATGGACGCAGTCGGATTGGAATTCTTCAAATCGTGAATGAGCTGCGCCAAGTCTTCGATGGAATAAATGTCGTGGTGCGGCGGTGGCGAAATCAAGCCCACGCCAGGCACGGAGAAGCGCAGCTTGGCGATGTACTCGCTTACCTTGCCGCCGGGCAACTGGCCGCCTTCGCCGGGCTTCGCGCCCTGCGCCATCTTGATCTGGATCTGGTCGGCGCTGGAGAGGTATTCGGCAGTCACACCGAAACGACCCGATGCGACCTGCTTGATGCGCGAACGCAGCGAGTCGCCGTCCTTCATCACCATGTCGGCTTCGATGCGTTTCTTGCCGATGATCTCGGACAGCTTTTCGCCCGCATGCAGCGTGCGGAAACGGTTGGCATCCTCGCCGCCTTCGCCGGTGTTCGACTTGCCGCCGATGCGGTTCATCGCGATGGCCAGCGTGGAGTGCGCTTCGGTGGAAATCGAGCCCAGCGACATCGCGCCGGTGACGAATCTTTTTACAATATCCTTCGCCGGTTCCACCTCATCCAGCGGCACCGCCTTGCCGACAGACTTGATCTCAAACAGACCGCGCAAGGTTTTCAGCTTGTGCGCCTGATCGTTGATGAGCTTGGCGTACTCTTTGTAGGTGTTGAAATTGTTGGAGCGCGTCGCGTGTTGCAGCTTGGCGATGGAATCCGGCGTCCACATGTGCTCTTCGCCGCGCGTACGGTAGGCGTATTCGCCGCCCGCATCCAGCGCGTTGGCCAGCACCGGATCGTTGCCAAATGCGGCCAGATGGGTGCGCACCGCTTCTTCGGCCACTTCGCTCAGACCGATACCTTCGATCTGCGTCGCCGTGCCGCTGAAATACTCGGCCACAAATTCTGCGTTCAAACCGATGGCTTCAAAAATCTGCGCGCCGCAATAGGACTGGTAAGTCGAGATGCCCATCTTGGACATCACTTTCAGCAAGCCCTTGTTGATGCCCTTGATGAAGCGCTTGTTGGCTTCCTTGGCGTCGATGCCGCCGGGCAACTGGTCGGCGATGGAGGCGATGGTGTCGAACGCCAGCCACGGACACACCGCTTCCGCGCCGTAGCCCGCGAGCAGGGCGACGTGGTGCGTTTCGCGCGCGGAGCCGGTATCGACTACCAGTCCCGTGCTGGTGCGCAAACCGGCGCGCACCAAGTGATGGTGTACGCCGGAAGTCGCCAGCAAAGCCGGAATCGCCACGCGCTCGCGCGACACTTCGCGGTCGGACAAAATCAAAATGTTGTAACCCTCGGCCACGGAATCACTGGCGGCTTTGCGCAGTGCTTTCAATGCGGCGGCACAGCCCTTCGCGCCCTGCTTGGCAGGGTAAGTGATGTCCAGCACCAGCGCCTTGAATTGGCCTTTAGTCGCTTTGTGGATGTTGCGCAGCTTGGCGATATCCTCGTTGGACAACACCGGCTGATACGCCTCAAGGCACAACGGCGGATCGGTTTCGTCGATGCCCAGCAGATTCGGCTTGGGACCGATGAAGGTGGTCAGCGACATGACGATCTCTTCGCGGATCG
>CAZXDK010000094.1:0-6034 GCA_964639585.1 uncultured Gallionellaceae bacterium
GTGAATCACGAGCCATGGCGTGCGGCAACGTCGAGTTTTTCAACACAATCCGCCAGAAGGGGACTCTTTCGAAAGCCGCTCGTTGCTTGGGTTCTGATCGCTTACTCCCATGATCGATTTTTCATAGCCTTCGACGCCATGGTGTATCCGCCACTGGCACCATCGATAAAGTGGATGTGAGCAAGGCTGTTGGTTTTCCCCCTTAAAGGACGGCCGATATTCTCATTGGAAAGCAAGAAGCACGTCAAAAGTGCATATCGTTGTATGAACGTTCCATATCGGGCGAACTCAGCGGCTGTTTCAAGGCGCCGATCCAACTCCTCAGCGAACGCAGGCGAGCAGTCGAGGGTCAGGTACAAAGCATCGTCAAACTTGCGAAAGTCTGCGTTCGTAATCATGCTCTCCATGTAGACATCCATATCGCGACCTCCAGCCTTCGGTCGAAATTGGAAGGCGAGGTAACTAAGCGTGTAAAGTAGGGTTGATTTTATCCACGCCATCCAACGCCAGTCGCCGGTCGCGGTCTTCGCCGCTGCCTCAAGTTTGATTGCCTGCGCGGCCGGACCGGGCACCAACGCGTTCAATGTCACGGGGTTTCCCGAGTTCTCTAGTGTCGCGATAAGGGCGATGATCTCTTCCATCAAGGCAGAGAAACGCGGATCCGACCCACGTGGAGCGATCATTGCAGACAGAATAATGCCATGCTTCGCTGGGGCGAGGCCCCAGCGACAGCTAAGCCCGGACAGGTCTGGCACGGCTCCATTAGATGCGGAATCCAGAAGATGGTTCCCAGCTTTGACCTGATCTGCAAACCAACCTAGGCCTCCACCCGAAAACATTGCGTAGACGCAATCAGGTCCGGCTTCGTATCGAACGACGCAAACGTCGGCACCAGCGGCACGGATCGACGAAACTGGCAACATTGCGACGCGCAGTTCAAGATTGAATTCAGTCTCTGAATGAGCCGCCATCGCTTGAAGCGCCTGCGATGCAGCGTCTGCGTCATTAGGGTCGACCGCGAAGCTTGCGCCGTCGCCGCCAAACACAAAGGGGAACGGGCGGCGTTCAATGGCATTTGTGATGGCAGAAATGACGCCAGCCCCCACCATATTAACCGCCTTATACCTCCCTTGCTCGATCGCGTTTGTCGAGCCGACGACATCTGCAAATCCGACAACCCAGCCATCTGGGAGCGGAACATGGTTTTCTGGACGCGCGGCGACAGAGAAAGAGGAAATGACCGGTAGGCTCGAGTAAAAGCTGGTTGATTCATCGACCATAAAATCGGTCTCATCATTCCATGGGAGTCGGCGTGATTATGTCAAGCCACATACACTCTATCGAAATCGCGCCTTAAGTGGAACCGTGGTCAAACGTCCGATTTGATAACTACGCACTGTGGATTTGCGCCTACCGGATCGTCCGCTACGGGTCAGATTTTGTCCTCGCGGGCGGCGGGGGATCTAATCTATTTCGTGCCCTGCTTTGCGGGCGCTGAGGTGGGTTGGGTCGGCGCTGATGGAGGCGCGCATGCTACTACCTCATCCGATACCAACCGCATCACTCGCCCGTGGAACAAAGGGTGCCTGCTGGGCCAAAAGCGCCCGCTGCGGCCAAAGGATGTCTGGACCATTCGGGTCCGTCTACAGATTGAAAGCCGCAAGCGCGATCTCGCAATGTTCAATCTCGCTATCGACAGCAAGCTGAGAGGATGCGATCTCGTGCGCTTGCAAGTGAATGACGTTTGCGTGGGCGGCAGAGTTCGCGATCGTGCGGTCGTGATTCAGAAGAAAACTGGCCGTTCTGTGCAATTCGAGCTGACCGAGCAAACGCGATTATCAGTCCAGGAATGGCTGGATCGGCGTGGAGTAACCAACAGCGGATATGTTTTCCCCAGCCGATCTGCGAAACATCCTCATATTTCGACTCGGCAGTATGCTCGCATTGTGAAGAAGTGGGTGGCGAGCGCAGGGCTCGATAGCTCGGCCTACGGAACGCACTCCATGCGCAGGACGAAGGCTGCTCAAATTTACAAAAAGACGGGAAATTTGCGTGCCGTCCAACTCCTGTTGGGTCACACTAAGCTGGAGAGCACGGTGCGCTATCTCGGAATCGAGGTCGACGATGCTCTTAGCATTTCAGAGCAAGTAGAACTCTGAGGCAACGGGCGACGCGGACTAGCCAATTGCCATGGCCGCGTCGCGCCATGAGCGGTCGCTCGGCTGTGATCCGCCGAACTATTTGATCCACCTTTCGCGGCCGTGCGCTGCATGGGGCAATTTAGAGTTTGGAAAGTCGCTACACGAGCGCTCTCTGCGCGACGCAGTCGCCTGCCGTCTACGACTGGGCTCCGCCCGAATCGGCGCGAGGCGTTCAAATCACCGCTGTCTTGCGGCAAACATCGACTTCGGAATAAACAATGGCCGCTTAGGAGGCCCTCTCATGGCAGAGCCGGTCGATAGCTTTGCGCTGACTCCCGAGCAACAAGACACAGCAGCCCTATTGGAGCGGCTATTCGGTAAGGTCATTGCCGATCGGTACGTGGATTTTTCTCTGCTCGCGGCGGGAGCGACGGAGCTTCACGTTTCAAGGCCAGTTGCAGCACACGTGCTGCGCGAACTTGAATCCATGCTTCGTCAGGCGCTGGAAGTGCCGATGGACGCAAAAGCGATTCCGGCCGAAAGGGACCAGGAGAACTTCAATAAGGCAGCTGCGGCATTGCGCGCCGTCCCCTTGGAGGAAGCGACAGTTCAACGTGCCCTTAAAGCGCTTAAGCCCCGTCTAAACCACGCGGATCAAATCAGGATGATAGCCCAGCGGCTAGGGTTTGCACCCGACGGCGACATCGCAAGCGCATGGGTGACGCTGTGCGGTATTTTCGGCCGAGCGCATGAGCGATCGTTTCATCGAACGCTCGAAGTTGATGATGAATTTCGGGCGCAGTTCCAGCAGCCGTTCGATCTTGTTATTCGGAGCGTCGCAATCGCGCTCCAAGGACGATACAGCGCTCTCATGCGCCGTGTAACAGAACTCGCTACCATGCACGACGCAGCGCATGCCATTAAACAGTTTGAGCGAGAAATCCCCGGGGCGATGCCGCTTCAGTGGCATTTTTTCCAAACAATTGATTCGCCGCGTTGGCTTATGCCGCTTCTCGACAGCAACCTCATCGGAGAGCCGATCGCGGAAAGCGGCGAAAGCGGGCGGGGCACGGGCTTCCGCCAATGGCCCGTCGGCAATTACCTCCTTCGAATGGCGAAATCAGAGGACACGAGCGCCCGGCGGCTCGTGACAGACGCCCTCTGGAGGATAGCTTCATCCAAACATCCAGACGTGCGACAACAAGGGTTAGAGATCGTCGCGGCCCTACCAGGAGATGAAGCCGCTGCTGTCATCGATATAGCGGTCGGATGGCTCGATCTTGATTTGCGCGACATGGTGCTCGAAACGCCGATGCGCTTGGTAAAATCGCTTGCGACGAGCGGGCAAACCACGGCGTCATTTCGAATGGCTCACGCCATTTTCCAGCTCTTCGATGACGATGGGAGCCTAGCAACGCTGCACGCGCAGCATATGTATGAGCACTATCTGCGCCAAGGCGTTGCCGAACTCGCCAAATTGGACGGCATAGCCGCGGTTCGCTTCTTTTCCGAATTGCTGGTACGCGCCGCGACAATAAAGCGGAAGTTTGGCGGCGAGCCCACGGCGGACTTTACGGACCACACACCGCATCCTATCGCCGAAAGCCAAATGGCGAACTATAGCGTGTACGACGGGCTGATCATTGCCGTACGCGACGCCGCTGCTACGGCCATTCAGAACGCGCCGGGCCAAACCCTCGGCATTGTCTCGTGTCTGCTCGAATATCACCTGCGAATATTCAAGCGAATTGCGCTGCATGTGCTTTCAAAGGAGCCTGCCTCTGCTCCTGACCTTGCGGCAGCCCTTCTCCAGAACCCGGCGTTCATCGGCGAATCCTGGTGTGAGGACGAATATGCCGAGCTGGCGTTAGCTTGGTTTCGGTCTATCAAACAGACCGATCAGGAGCACATCTTCGCTACGATCGACGCTATTCCGGATCAGCGCCGCGCCGGGTGGCGGCAGCGGTTTGAAGAGTATCACAGAACTCCTCCCACGGCGGAGAATGAGCGGGAGTTCGACGCCTCAATCATTCGGGACGCCACATGGAAGTGGCGCGACGCTTTACCTGCGGCGCGGCGAGAGGTGCTCGACAACATTGTGAGTGAGTACGGCGACCCCGACGCATGGCGGGGACAGTTGTTCCCGCCCGAGACTAGCCCGTTAACCGAGGCGGATTTTGCGAGCCGTCCAGTTTCAGAAATGGTCGCCTTTCTGGAATCGTGGCAGCCGCAGCAAGAGCCCGTCAAGCAAACTATCGCGGCTCTTGGCCAGCAGCTTCGGGATGCAATCGAGCAAGAGCCGGCGAGGTTCGCCGAATCCGCTGGTCAGTTTAACCGCCTCCGTTCGGTTTTCGTTCGACGGGTGCTCGAAGGCTTTGAAAGCGCCGCTCGAAAACAGCAAAAATTCGAATGGCATTCAATTCTGAGTTTGATCGAGGCCACGATCGATCGGCTGGCGGCGTCGGTAAACGGGTCGCTGCTCGTGGAAGGAGACGATCGCAATTGGCAGTGGGCCGCTTCGACGGCGGCAAACCTCTTGAAGGCGGGTCTTCGCCAGGGCGAGACCGGCCCATCATACGATTGTGCAGCGCGAATTCGTGCAGCGATCGCAAAACTTCTCCGCCTCGCGCCTCGCTTGGCTGAGACCCCGAATTTCGAGGAAGACTTTCAACGCTTTCCTTATTTTGCGGCTGAACAGACCTTGCGAGGCTCTGCCGTCGAGCTTTGCGTGCTATTTTTCTATTGGGCGGGCAAACAGGCAGATTCGCCTATCGCCACCGCTCCGCGCACTGCGCTTCAGCATTTCGCTGACATCCGATCATTGCTCGAAGCGGAACTCGACGACACATCCGCGAGCGGGCGCATTCCGCGAGCTATCCTGGGGCGTTACCTACGTCGGCTCTTCTACTTCGGCGAGGATTGGCTCAAACCGCACATGAGCGCGCTATTTCCGTCGGACGACAACGAGTTGCGGCGCGCGGCTTGGTCGGGTCATCTCCTCAACGACGCTGGCCCGGCGGGCGAGCTGATGTCGCAGCTTGAGCAAAGCTACGCCGACGAAATCAGTCGCCTTGGCCAGGACAATGTGGATGATGATCAAGATGTGCGCGAGAACCGCCTCGGGGAGTACTTGGTCTTGCTCTTTATCACTCAGCAATTACCATACGGCATTATTGAAGCGTTTTGGCGAACCGATGCGCCGCGGGCCCGCCAGCACGCCATGACGTTTCTGGGGCGACAATTGCAATTGCCGCCTGCTCGGTTGCCGGATGATATGCGCGCTCGCGCGATGGGCTATTGGGATGCGCGCCTTTCAGCTGCCGAATCGACCAGTGACAAAGATACCTTCCGCCTGGAGCTGGGCGCGATCGGCCGATGGTTTGGCCAAGAGGGCATTGAATCAAACTGGCTCATTGAGCAGTTACTTCGCCTGCTGAAGGCAGGCTTCTCGCCGAACTCGGGCTACAGCGTCGTTGAGTGGCTCGGTAAAATCGCTTCGTCTAGGCCGGAACAGGCTTTAGAAGTGCTCTCCTCAATGCTGAAGACCCCTTATCGCGAGCCATGGACCTATTTGAACCGAGTCTCAATCCGTACGATTCTCTCAGAAAGTCTTGAGCATGGGACGACTGAATCGGTGCGGCGGGCGCAGGAGACAATCAGCTACCTCGCTTCACTCGGCGAAACTAGCTATCTCGATCTCCTGACCTCAACGGAAGCAGTGGGCGAGCAAGGACTGTGCTTAGCATCGGCACCGCGACTGCAGGATTGAACCTGCAACGCTATCGGCGTTGACGAGTCCGCTTTGGGTCATGAACTGCCCTTCTTCAACGGCTGCTTCGCGCCGATTTCGTTGAAAAAGTCTTGAAGATAGGGTCGTCGGCCTCCGCGGAGGC
>CAZXDK010000095.1:0-5380 GCA_964639585.1 uncultured Gallionellaceae bacterium
CCGATAATTATTTCGATTGCGTGAGCATCGCCTTCGGCCTGCGCAACGTCACCCACAAAGAGGCCGCGCTGCGCGAGATGCGCCGTGTGCTCAAGCCGGGCGGCCGCGTGATCGTGCTGGAATTTTCCAAGGTCGCCAAGCCGCTGGAAAAAGCCTATGACCTCTACTCTTTCAAGCTGCTCCCCAAGATGGGCGAGCTCATCGCCAATGACGCCGAAAGCTACCGCTACCTCGCCGAATCCATCCGCATGCACCCAGGACAGGAGGAGCTGAAACAGATGATGGTGGATGCCGGATTAGAGCGCGTCGAGTATTTCAATATGACGGGCGGCGTGGTGGCGGTGCATCGGGGGTATAAGCTGTAGCGCCGCATTTGCCGCCTATTTTACGTTAGGCAAATAAAGTTGATTGATTTCCTACTCGATGTTCTCTTCACACCAAGCCCGGTTTGGGTGGGGCTTGGGCTAGGTGCTTCGGCTGCCGCTGGCGCATGGTTTTTGCTGCCTGAAGCCATGGATCGTGCCTCTATTGGTGCCTATTTTGTGGGTGCTGGCTTTATTGTTGGTTTGTTTTTTTGTCTTCCTAACCGGAAGGGTAAGTAAGCCAGTGTAGCAGCCGGGCGCAATAACCAAAGCGCATGCACGAGAGAAATTCTTATGCCAAATCAATTTACTCAAAATGAGTCAAAAGTTGGGAAAGCCCAAAAAGCTTTTATAGCGCGCGGATTGGCCTCACTTGCCGCCGCCAAGAAAAGTGGCGAATATTTTCATCGGCTGACGTGTTAAGAGAATTAGATGAGATGCTCGCAAACGCAAAAAATAAAGCACAGAAGTAAATTCCAATATATTCTTAAACCACAATTACTACGGAGTCGTTATGTCCAATTTACCCAAATGTCCTAAATGCAGTTCCGAATTCACCTACGAAGACGGCAGCAACTACGTCTGCCCCGAGTGCGCGCACGAGTGGTCTAAAGATGCGCCTGCCGAAGCGGGCGAGCAAAAGCGCGTGTACAAAGATGCGTTCGGCAATGTGCTGGTGGATGGCGATTCGGTCACGGTCATCAAGGATTTGAAGGTGAAGGGTTCGTCCTCTACGGTGAAGGTGGGCACGAAGGTGAAGAATATCCGCCTGGTGGATGGCGACCATGACATCGACTGCAAGATCGACGGTATCGGCGTTATGCAGTTGAAAACCGAATTCGTGAAAAAAGCATGAAGCGCTTAACTCTTATCGGCCTGTTGTTGTTTGCACAAAGCGCCTTGGCTGCCGACGCTTTGCCGCGCCCCGACCATGTCGTGATCGTGGTGGAAGAGAACAAATCGTTCTCGCAAATCATCGGCAACAAGGATGCGCCTTACATCAATGCGCTCGCGCAACGCGGCATGCTGTTCACACAGTCTTACGGCATCACGCATCCGAGCCAGCCGAATTATCTGGCGCTGTTCTCTGGCAGTTTGCACGGTGTCAGCAGCAATGACTGTCCGCTGGATCTGCATGGGGATAATCTTGGCGGGGTTTTGATTGCCAAAGAGCTGAGCTTCGTGAGTTATGCTGAGTCGATGCCTGAAGCGGGGTATGCTGGCTGCATGGTCGGTGCATACAAGCGCAAACACAATCCGGCGTCAAACTGGAAGGAATTGACGGCTTTCAATCAACCGTTCACGGCTTTCCCGCAGGACTTTACGCAACTGCCGACGGTGGCATTGGTCGTGCCCGATCAGCTCAATGACATGCACGACGGCAGCATTGCGCAGGGCGATTCGTGGCTGGCGCAGAATCTGGAGCGCTATGCACAATGGGCGCTAACGCATAACAGTCTGCTGATCGTGACGTGGGATGAGGACAATGGCTCGGAGGCAAACCGCGTTGCGACGATGTTTGTGGGCGAGATGGTGAAGCCGGGCAAGTCGGCGCAGCGCATCAACCACTATACTGTGCTGCGCATGCTCTCGGAGATGTACGGTCTGCCGGTTCTAAACGAGAGCAACAAAGAGAAGTCCATCGCCGATGTCTGGCAAGCATCTGCCAAGAAGCATTAACTTTGCGCAGTTGAGCGCCCTTTCCATTTACACACCACCTTCCGGCGAGCCGGAAGTCGTTTATGCAGATGAGGCTTTGCTGGTGGTGAACAAACCTGTCGGCTTGCTGGCTGTGCCGGGGCGTGGTGAAGACAAACAGGATTGTCTGTCCGCGCGTCTGCAAAAACAGTTTTCCGATGCGCTGGTGGTGCACCGTTTGGATATGGCGACATCCGGCCTGATGGTGTTTGCGCGCGGCACGGCGATGCAGCGCAAGCTTTCGCAGATGTTTCGCGAGCACGAGGTGGATAAACGTTATGCGGCAGTGGTGACTGGCAAGTTAGACCTTGCGAGAATTCAATATTCCCCCTCCCCAACCCTCCCCCAAAGGGAGAGGGGGCAATCGCTCCTTCCTCCGCTGGGGGAAGGTTGGGATGAGGGCTGGGGCGAGGTAAATCTACCTATCGCGGCGGATTGGCCAAACCGCCCATTGCGCAAAATAGACATGGAAGCCGGCAAGCCTTCACTTACGCGCTACCGCTTGCTGGCATACGATGCGGCGACGGATACGAGCCGTGTGGAACTGAAACCCATCACCGGACGCACGCATCAGTTGCGCGTACATATGGCGGCTATCGGGCATCCCATTCTCGGTGATGTCTTGTATGGCGATGTGGCGAGTGCGCCGCGTCTGCTGTTGCATGCGAGTTCATTGCGCTTTGCCCATCCACGAACCGGTGATTTGTTGAACTTCGTGCGCGCGGGGCTGTCGTAGGCGCGGTATTGAATTTTTGAATATCGTCACCATGTAGGGTGGGCGCTTTTTCAGGCGCACAGTCATCAACTATTTTGAGGAATCACATGAAACGTTTCTTGTTGTTATTGACCATCGTTATTTCCAGCCTTTCTTTGCTCGCGACGAGCGCTGAAGCAAAATCCCGTTTCGGGGGCGGTAGCAGCATCGGCAAGCAGCGCTCCATGTCTCCACAACAAACCCAGAAAGCTCCTGCTGCGGCACCTGCTCCCAATGCGGCGCCCGCACCCGCTGCTCCTCAACCTGCCGGTAACAAGTGGCTCGGCCCGCTGGCCGGTCTGGCCATCGGCGCGGGTCTGGGCGCATTGTTCGCCAGCGGCGGCCTCGGCGGTTTGGGCGGCGCACTGGGCGGTATTTTGATGGCTTTGGCTGTCGGCGCGGTGGTAATGATGCTGATCTCGATGTTCCGCAAAAAACAACAGCAACCCGCGATGCAATATGCCGGAGCGGGCGCGCCTTATGGCGGCTCGGCTGAGCCGGTACAGCAAGCTGCGACTGGCAGCGTCGCCGCAGTCGCGCCGGTAGCGGGCAACATCCCGGGCGATTTCCCGGTGGAGGCTTTCCTGCGCAGCGCGAAGACTTCGTTCATCCGTTTGCAGGCCGCGAATGACCGCAAGGACTTGGACGACATCCGCGAATACACCACACCGGAAATGTTCGCGGAGATCTCGATGCAGATACGCGAGCGCGACAACACTGCGCAAAAGACCGATGTGGTCACCGTAAATGCGGAGCTGCTGGAAGTCGCGCATGAAAATGAAATCGCCATCGCCAGCGTGCGCATGAGCGGTCAGTTACGCGAGAACAACAGTGCACCGGAAAACTTTGACGAAATCTGGCACGTGCAGAAGAACACCAAGGACGACAAAGCGGTCTGGCTGTTGTCTGGAATCCAGCAGATTTAAGCGCAACTCAAGTAAACTAGAGGGCACGGCGATTTCGCCGTGCCTTTTTTATTTGAGCTGCTGGCTATGCGTTTCTTCCGTGTCCTCAAAATCTTCTATGTGGTGCTGCGCTTCGGCTTGGATGAGTTCCTGCTCGCGCACGAGCGCACCAGTTGGCTGTTATCGCCGCTCAACATCCTGCTGTTCTTTCGCGATACCTCGGCGCCACGCGCGGAGCGTTTGCGCTTGGCGCTGGAAAGTCTGGGGCCGATCTTCGTCAAGTTCGGGCAGATGCTCTCCACGCGCCGCGACTTGATGCCTTTGGATATCGCCGATGAGCTGGCGAAGTTGCAGGATCAGGTGCCGCCCTTCCCGTCGGCTGAAGCGGTCGCCGTGCTGGAAACCGCTTACCAGAAGAAACTCTCCGATGTCTTCCTGAGTTTTGACGAAACGCCTGTCGCGAGTGCTTCGGTCGCACAAGTCCACTTTGCCGTGTTGCCCGACGGGCGCGAGGTGGCGGTGAAAATTTTGCGTCCCGGCATCGTGCATGTGATCGAGCATGACCTTGCCCTGCTCGACATCTGTGCCGGTTTGATGGAGCGCTGGTGGGCGGACGGCAAGCGCTTGAAGCCGAAGCTGGTGGTGGCCGAATTCGAGAAGTATCTGCACGACGAGCTCGACCTGATGCGCGAGGCGGCTTGCGCCAGCCAGTTGAAGCGCAATTTCGCCAAATCCAATCTGTTGCTCGTGCCGGAGATGTATTGGGATTGGTGCGATACGAATGTGATCGTGATGGAGCGTATGCACGGCATCCCCATCAGCCAGATGGATACGTTGCGCGCGGCGAACATCAATATCTCCAAGTTGGCCTCGGACGGTGTGGAGATCTTTTACATGCAGGTATTCCGCGACGGCTTTTTCCACGCGGACATGCACCCCGGCAATATCCAGGTGGCCGCGGACGGGCGTTATATCGCGCTGGACTTCGGCATCATGGGTACGCTCAACGATACCGACAAGAACTATCTGGCGCAGAACTTCATCGCGTTCTTCAACCGCGACTACAAGCGCGTGGCTCAGGTGCATATCGAGTCCGGCTGGGTGCCCGCACATACGCGCGTGGACGAGTTGGAAGCGGCGATCCGTGCGGTGTGCGAACCGATCTTTGACCGGCCGTTGCGCGAGGTTTCGTTCGGTAAGGTGTTGCTACGCCTGTTCCAGACTTCGCGTCGTTTCGGCGTTGAGATACAACCGCAACTGGTTCTGCTGCAAAAGACGCTGCTCAATATCGAAGGCTTGGGCTTGCAGTTAGACCCCGAGCTTGATCTGTGGAAAACCGCCAAGCCCTGGCTGGAACGCTGGATGAGCGAACAGGTCGGCTGGCGCGGTTTTATAAAATCTCTAAAGGATGAGTCGCCTCGTTACGCAACTTTGCTGCCGCAGATTCCACGATTGATACATCAACGTCTAAGTGAGAATTATTCAGCGAGTTTTGAGAAAGTTTTACTTGATTTTGCCATGCAGCAGAGAAAGCGAAATTTTTGGCTGATGGTAATTGCTGTTACTGCGATTATTGCGACCATCTGGCTAATTGTGCATTTTTAAAGGTAAGCGCCCCATAATCCCCAGCCTTGCCGCCTGATTCAAATATCCGCATCCTT
>CAZXDK010000096.1:0-5274 GCA_964639585.1 uncultured Gallionellaceae bacterium
TGCGCGCCATGGAAATCATCGACGAACTCGAACCCAGCAAGCGCGGCATCTACGCGGGCGCGGTCGGCTATCTGGCTTTCAACGGCGACATGGATGTCGCCATTGCGCTGCGCACCGCGGTGGTGAAGAACAACACACTGTATGTGCAGGCTGGCGCGGGCATTGTCGCCGACTCCGTGCCGGACAACGAATGGATGGAAACGCAGAACAAGGCGCGCGCCGTGCTGCGCGCGGCGGAGATGGTTCTGGATGGCCTCGACGCCAAAGTGCACCGCTAAGGCTGGTACTCCAGTCGCACGGAACAGACTACTGACGAATTACACCTTAACGGTGTCAGGCTGCTTGGGTGCGGCAAACTCAAAGCCGTTCTTCCCCGATTTTTTGACCCGATACATGGCGGCGTCTGCCATTTTACGCAGGGCTTCTACTGTCTCGCCATGATCCGGGAAGATCGCTATCCCGATGCTGACGCCAACCCGTAATGCATCACCGCGGGATTCTATCGGACGGGAAATCGTGGCGACCAGTTTCTCGGCCACCTTGGCTGCATCAGACTCATCCTGATGACCTCCCAACAACACCAGGAATTCGTCGCCACCTATACGTGCGGCGGTATCCTCGTCGCGTATGGTATTGCGCAGGCGCTGCGCAACTTCCCGCAGAACGGCGTCCCCGGCATCGTGCCCGAAAGTGTCGTTGACAGACTTGAACCCGTCGAGATCAAGAAACAACAGTACAACCCTCTCTTTCGAGCGGTGTGCGCTACTGATGGCCACTTGCATGCGGTCTGTCACCAAACGTATTCCCGGCAGTCCGGTCAGCGAGTCGTGGGTTGCCAGCAATTCCATTTGATCATGTTGCGCCTTGATTTTATCGATAGCCTCCTCCACGGTTTCCAGCAGGACATTCACACTCTTGGCCAGGCGGCCAATCTCGTTGTTGCTGTGTTTGTTGGTTACGTTCAGGCGCATGTTGCTTCCCGGATTGATAGCGACCAAATCCGTTGCCAATTGCGCAACCGGTCGGGTCACGACAGTACGAAAAACGGCGAACATCAGAATGGCTGAGATTATGACCTGTAACAACAATAAGGCCACATTGTAGAGGGCGTTTTTCTTCGCCTCGCTATCGACCTGGGCGTCATTCTGAAACACCACCATGGCGCCGACGCGTTCAACCCGGTCAACAGGTGAAAGCAAAGGATAATATCGTCCCACGGCAGAATCGGGATGAGGGACAATCCCTCGCTCCAGCTTGAAACCCTCGTTCGCCTCCAGACGTACGGCGCTGATAACGGGATTCGCCAGCAAACCTTCTGCTACGCCTTGGGCAATTTCGTTGTTGGCTGCAAATACCGCAACTTCGGCCTGTATCTGTACGGTGTGCACCAATTGCCGTTGCAGCGACTCGGCTAACTCAAGTTGATGCCGGTAGGAATAGGTGTAGGTGGCAAATCCCGCAATCAATGAAAACAACAATAGTCCGAGGCTGACGGCCGCTACCAGACGCAATTCGAGGCTAGTGGAAAGTTGTCTCATTGCTGTTTGACCAGAAAAACCACGCGCACTGAATCATCGAGCACGGCGGCGTCAACATAAGTAATGGCATTCTGATCGCGACGCACCACATTCAGCAGGGCCAGGCTGTCCGGCAGGCTGACGGGAGGAAGTACCTCTCCGCTAAACCGTAAACGCGCCCAGTAAGCGTTGAGTTGCTTCATATTCATTCCGTTAAGGCCGTGAAAAAATTTTTCGCGCAAAGCACTATCCAGCGGTTGCTCGTAGATGTTCATAAACTCGCCCGACTTGAAGGTTCTGCTTCGCCCCAGATAAATATCAGATATTTCGCGGGCGGTCATGGCCTGCACCGGATTGCTGCGGTGTACGATGACTGCAATATCGGCTTGCGCCCCGCATGGGACGGTCAAGCATAAACCGCAGAGCATGCGAAGCAGAATTGATGAAATGCGCCGGTTTTGCATGTTCAGAACACAAAATCCAGAGTTGCCGATATCTGGTTCACGCGGCTTTGGCTATTATTAACAGCCGAATCATGCGACCACAAGACATATCCATAGGGCGAGACGGTGGTGGCATCCCATTGCAGCTTCAGTGCGGCCTGTTTGTTGAAATCCCAGCGCATACCAAATGTTAAAGTGTGCTGCTCAATCTGCGTGGAATTAAGGATGTCGTAAATCTTTCTCTGCAAATTTTGCTGAGCGATTACGCCCCAGTCGGTTTTTGCCGTGGATATGGCATTCCCGTGTTTGGCGGTGCTATAACGCACATAGGGCGCCCAGTCGCCCCAGCGTCGACCTAAGCTCAGATAGGCCATATCCCCCTGCGTTCCGATGGAGGCGCTCGCGGTGGCTCGCCCCAATTCAGTTTGCGCAAACCAGGTGCCGTCATCGTAGGCGGCGCCAATCGTGGCATAGCTGATCCTGGTTCCCTTGAAAAAAAGTTGTTGGTTAAGATCGGCCGCCTCGGCGCTAATCCGGGGGAGCAATACCGCTGTGGCGGCAGTGAGTTGCCCGAGTCCGGCATGCAGGGGATTCAGCGCTGACACCTCGCTATCGACGGTAAATTCGGAATAGGCCGCTTTGATGCGCCACAGGTCGGTCTGGCTGGAAGCGGACAGGCTCCATAAATTGTTCGTGACGAAATTGTAATTTTGGCTGCCTAAGGAGATGCCGATACGGCTGGTGCCAGCCTGCGCCTTGACACTCCAAAACGCATCGCCGGTATCGCCCCTATAGGTGGCATCCAGCCCATCCACCGAAGCAATGGGAATCCAGCCGTAAAACTCGGCCGGTGGGCGCACCCAGGAATATGCATATCCAACATTGCGGTGATCCGACATCAAAAACGCGTCATAACCGACGCGCCCAACGCGCACGCCTACTTGGGGAGTAGGTTTCAGGCCGACGTAGGCCATCTCGATTGAGCTATTGCAACTGGCATCTACGCGGTCACTCAATACCGCCTGCCCGACCAGTTCGGCGCTTGGATGAAGGCGGTATTCGAGTTGCATGCCCAGGCGCGTATCCATTAGCCAGGAGGGACCGGTTTTGTGCCCCTCCTTCGGCTGTTGACTGACGTCCCGCGAAGTTGCCATGTCCTGACGATCATCCCGCGCATAGCCCAAGGTGCCAAACCCGCTCAAGCGCAACGCGTCGTTTTCACCGGCATGGACTTGGCCTGCAAGGAGAGGCAGAAAAAGCAGTCCCCAGCGAGCAATTCGTTCAATCTGTTTTTTCATTAAAGAGATGAAATTCAAGCGCGTGTATTGAAGTATCCTTGACCATATTCCATCAGTCAATGCCAATTTGCCGACTCTCTTTTCGAATTAATCGGGAGTCTTTCAGGTCGCTCAGGGCGGGGTATTGTGCCCGACAGTATTTCCGAGTATTGGTTAAGAGTGCGATAATCCTCAACCGAACATTGAGTCACCGGAGAGCTGCAACAGCGAAGCAAGAAAGGCGATTCGCCAAGGCGTTGCCGGTCAACATGGGGCAATGTTGCGAAATATATACATATAGCAAAGAGATATAAACATTATGTTGCTCATGATCGACAACTACGACTCCTTCACCTACAACCTGGTGCAGTATTTCGCCGAACTCGGCGCGGAGGTTGCGGTTTACCGCAACGACGAGATTACCGTGGAGCAGATCGAGAAATTGAATCCGCAGCAGTTGGTGGTTTCGCCCGGCCCGTGCACGCCGAATGAAGCGGGCATCTCGGTGGCGGCGATCAAACACTTTGCCGGCAAGATTCCGCTGCTCGGTGTGTGCCTGGGCCATCAGAGTATCGGTCAGGCCTTCGGCGGGCGCATCATCCATGCCAAGACGCTGATGCACGGCAAGACTTCGCTGATCCACCATCACGGCAACAGCGTGTTCACCGGGCTGCCGAACCCGTTCACCGCCACGCGCTACCACTCGCTGGTGATAGCCCGCGAGAGTATGCCGGATTGCCTGGAGGTCACCGCGTGGACCGACGACGGCGAGATCATGGGCGTGCGTCACAAGACGCTGGCAGTGCATGGCGTGCAGTTCCATCCCGAGTCCATACTCACCGAGCACGGCCACGATATGCTGAAGAATTTTCTGGAGGGAAAACCATGATTACGCCGCAACAAGCGTTAGTGCGTTTGATCGAGCAACGCGAGATTTTTTACGACGAGATGTTATCGCTGATGCGCCAGATCATGGGCGGCGAAGTATCACCCACCATGATCGCGGCGATTCTGGTCGGCTTGCGCGTGAAAAAAGAAACCATAGGCGAAATTTCCGCCGCCGCATTTGTGATGCGCGAGTTCGCCAGCAAGGTTCCGGTGACACAGCGCGAGCATCTAGTGGACACTTGCGGCACTGGCGGCGATGCGGCGCACACGTTCAATGTTTCGACGGCCAGCGCCCTGGTTGCGGCGGCAGCGGGTGCGCGGGTCGCCAAGCACGGCGGACGCTCGGTGTCTTCCACCTGCGGTTCGGCGGATGTGCTCGAAGCGCTGGGCGTAAATCTCAACCTGACGCCGGAACAGGTCGGCCTCAGCATCGACCAGATCGGCATCGGTTTTATGTTCGCGCCCAATTTTCACGGCGCAATGAAATATGCCGCGCCGGTGCGGCGTGAACTCGGCGTGCGCACCCTGTTCAACGTGCTGGGGCCGCTTACCAATCCTGCGGGCGCAGATAATCAGGTGATGGGCGTGTTTCATCCCGACTTGGTCGGCATACAGGCGCGCGTGCTGCAACGCTTGGGCAGTCGCCATGTGCTGGTGGTGCACGGCAGCGACGGGCTGGACGAGATCACGATCAGCGGCGCCACATCCATCGCGGAATTAAAGCATGGCGAGGTCAGCGAGTACACGGTTACTCCGGATGAGTTCGGTTTGCAGCGGGCGCCGCTAACGGACATTCGCGTGAGCAATGCGGAGGAAGCCAAAGCCATGCTGCTGGGCGTGCTCGACAATCAGGACGGCAGCGCGCGCGATATTGTGCTGCTGAATGCGGGGGCGGCGATCTACACGGCGGGCTTGGCTGATACGCTGGCGCAGGGTGTAAAACATGCCGCGACAACCATTTCCTCCGGTGCGGCAAAAAACAAGCTGATGCAATTGATCCAGCTCAGCAATGCGCAGTGATGATGCTCCCGCAGCGGTTTTTGCCTTTTCACTTGCCGACTAAAAACTGCGTCATTGCCGCGTAGCGAATGCCATAAGGGCGCTTCTAAAAATGCAGATTTCGCCCAAATGCAAGGCGTGGAAAAAATT
>CAZXDK010000097.1:0-5123 GCA_964639585.1 uncultured Gallionellaceae bacterium
GCCTTACAAGCTCCGCCTATACCGCTTTCGCGGTTAGGGGGTGTGGGTGACGTGTGCATGTTCCTAAATATTTGCGCGAAGTCCAAAAAAATCAAACCTGCACACTGCGCAGGTAATGGGCGAACGGCCAACTAACAACCGAACTTTGTTACGGCGATTTTAATCAGTTATTTTCAAAATGACAAATGCTTCTATTGCACCACGAGAAATTAACATGCTAGACTGTTTACAACTGATTAAAACATGAAGGAGAATTTTGATGAAGCATCAGTTATTGCGGTTTTCTTTGCCGCGCGACAAGCATTATTACGCAAGCGAATTCCGCGAGGATCTTGCCAAGAGTAATGCGTTGCCACCGGAGTTCTTCTGTTACGACCCGGACACGCAGCGCCCCATTCGCCAGGGCAAAGCCAAGGAATCCCGGTTTATTGAAAACGGTCAAGAACGGGTTGTGAAGATTATCGATAGGGTTATACCGTCAATTCGTACTGTAGCAGGGCGTGGCTGGGTGGGCATTCTTGCCGACCAGGATTCCGTTGACCTGCTGGAGCGCGCAGTGGTTCCTGCCATGAAGGCGGTCAAATCCCGTTTCAATTGTTCGGTGCCGATGCAGATGGAAGAACATGACCTTCGCATCTCTGAAACCAACGAGGTGCGCCCCTATTTTGTGCGTGAAATGGTCGTCAAAAAGGGGGGGCGCGCCGGAATGGATGATCATGAGATAAGTGCTCTCGTGACTCGCCGCCTAACAAAGGCCATTGCCACACAAGCCGATGCCTACAACCTGGATTGTCCAGTGTATAGCCAGATGGGTATTGTGGTGGCTGAGTTGAATCGTCCGCGAGGCTTGCGGCTCGTGACCAACACGGGCACAACGAACCAATACGCCATGCTGGTCGATGTCAAATTTTATACCCACTTGAACCTGATTGGCTTCTGGTTTGCTGGGAACCTGACGTCGCGCGGATATGGCCGCATCGGTTTGAACCTTGGCGAGTTTGGCCTGAAACAAGCTGGGGAGACTATTCGATGATTACCACCCCTCAACTCATTATAAGGTCAAAGAATCTACCCGGCGGCGGGACGGTGGCTGCGCCAGCAGATGGGCTCTGCGTCACCTGCGGCGCCCCCTATTGCGCAGGCGATCGCGTACTTCCCTGGGATCCGCCAGATTCCTTTACGGAGTATTCCGACCTTGCCAATCCGGTTGGCGAATATGCTTGTGACGCCTGTGCCGGCATTTTTGCGCGCGGCAAGGATTTCACCCAGTCGCATACCAAGGTAATTGTGAGCCAAGACGACCTCTATCCGTGCTTCTCTAACGACGACGTGGCGTATTGGCTTTTGAATCCCCCAGAGCCGCCGTTTTCGATCTTTATCAGCACACAACAGCAAGGCCACATCGCCTGGAAGGCGCCGGTGTCATTTAGCCGCGATATGATTTTGGTGCGCTACGATGACAAGCTTCTGCGCATTCGCCGCGCCTTTCTTCTTGAAGGCATCGAAGCGGCGAAATTGCTGCTGCCTGAACTTGATAAGCGGGCAAGGGAGCGCGCCCAGGAAAAAGGCAAGCCTTTGCGCGGTAAGTTGACGCCGCTCACGCTGCTCATGGATATCGATCGCAATTTGACACGCTCGACTCATGGTCATTTCAAACCGGATGTTCCCGAACTAGCCAAAGAAAGCATTGAGTACGGCGCCGCCTATGCCGCGATCAAGGCGCTCAATGCTGGCGAACTGTGGGGCCTGGTTCAGGTTTTATATAGCGAGAATCCGGTCAAGCCGGCGCCTCGCAAACTCTGATTTCAACTTTTCCAAAGGAGATTTTTCATGACTCAAAACACCAAGATTGAAGGCGTCCTGACGCTGGTTTCCCCGATGCACGTGGCTTCGGTGGATGGTCAGAAAGGGGCCACCATGACCCAGAGCATCATCGCGGACAGCTTTCGTACTGACGTGCCCTATTTTCCTGCCAACGACATGCGGGGCCGTTTGCGTCGTAAGGGCGCGGCCATTGTGATGGATGCCTTCGCCGCAAAAGGCAACAAAATTCCCGTTGAACTTTATGCCGGCCTGACGGCCGGTGCGGCTAGTGGCAAGCCGAGCGGGGACATGACGGTTGAGGAAGCGGGGAGAGCGGGACGTAATGTCTATATGGGTCTGTTCGGTGGCGGCTTGCGCCTGCACCGCTCGCGTTATGCCCCCGCCGATCTGTTGCCCATTATCAATAGCACTGTGCAGGCCGGTCTGGTGCCCGCGCATTTTGGCACGAGTGAAGCTGCGGAGAGCAATCTGCCGCGCCATTCCGTGAAGGAAAAAGGGGCGGAAGAAGCAAAACTGGTCAATGTCGAAGGCTGGAACCTGCTGGACTGGCGTCATATTGTTCGCGTCGACGATGTCATGCGTGTCATGCGCGAAGATGAAATGAAAAAACATATTGCCGAGTGCGAATCAAGTGTGGCCCTTTACCAGCAAAATATTCTGGGCAATCGCAAGCAGCGCGGCGACGAAAAAGCAGCCGGCATCACCAATGATGACGTGCGAACCAAAAAGGTGGATCTCGACAACATCGTCAATATCCAGTCGATTATTCCGGGCACCGAAATGTTTGTTCATATTGATCTTTCCGACACGGTGACGAAGGCGCAGATCGGCATGGCCATCGTCGCGTTGCGCGACCTTCTCAACGAGCAGGGGCTAGGTGGATGGGTGCGCACAGGTTTTGGTCGCACGAAAGCCCGTGATTTCCAGATTACCATCGAGGGAGAATCTGTGCCGCTTTTCAAGATCGATGAAAACGGCACGGTTGGTTTGACTGAATCGGTCATGGACTATGTGGGTGCCATGCGCGAAGAGGTGTCCAGACTGACGGTCCCGGAGATGCTGGCTTTTTTTGTGGATCCGGAAAAGCCCGCGAAGAAAGACAAGAAGATTGCTGAGGCGGCTTAAGTGATGGATCCGCTCCGTATAACCTTCGCGTTGGAAACCCCGGTGGTTGCCACCGGTTTCCCGACGCATTTGGACGCATTGCTGGCCTATGCCGTAACACAGCAACGGCTGGCTGGCGGCGATTTGCCACCTGATATGCTGGTACGCTCCCTCGCTGATGACTTGCCGCTCGACCGTCACGAGCAGAATGGAGCCTGGGTGTGGAAGGCGTCGGTATTGACGCCGAAGGACGTTGGCGAACAGTCGGTTCGTATGTGGACTCGCAAGACCAACACGGACGACTATGCCGCCCGAGTGACATCGGGTGACATCGAAATCGGCGTTCGTTCCCGGAATGCATTGGAGAAAGGCGAGAAATTCGCCGTCAAGATCGACATCCAGCGCGGACTGATGAAAAACATGTTCCAGTTCTATCCAGTCGTCGAAGTAAACGAGATGGTAGCCTGGTGCATCGGCGACGTTAACCAGATCGAGGCATTGCTGGCGCCGGAAAATGGCCTGGTTACCCACCTTGGCAAGCGCAGCCGTATTGGGCATGGCCGGGTTCGGTCTGTTACTATTGATTATGACGAAACCGCGCTGGAGCGATGGAAAGAGCGGGTTCTGCCATGGCAGGAAAACGCGTCCTATCTTCCGATTCAGGCGGCTTGCCATCCGCCATATTGGGCACCAGAAAACCGGATGATGTCCTTCCTGCCTGAGCATTTGTAAGAAATGCACCCAGTGCCTGTTTCAGAACGGATAGTGTACCCGGCGCGAAACGAGCTCGGTATCGCCATTCGAACCATTGGAAAACATCGTTATGCAGTGGTGGATAATTACGGGATTCCGCTGGTGGAATATATGCATAAACCCGGTGCATGTTTAGTGGTGGCGCAACAAACTGATTTCACATAACAATAAGGCAACAGTATTCCCCATGTAAGCGGGGGTTAAAGGGTTCGAAAGATATCGGGGAGATGAAGATTGCAGTATTCCCCATGTAAGCGGGGGTTAAAGGCGCAACACGGTCCGCCTTGGTCGGTGCACCACGTATTCCCCATGTAAGCGGGGGTTAAAGGAGGAAAAATCATGGAAACCACTAAACTGATTTGTATTCCCCATGTAAGCGGGGGTTAAAGGGTTAGGACTCCGACATCGCGGCATAAAGCGTCGTATTCCCCATGTAAGCGGGGGTTAAAGGATGGTGCGCGAGTTGGTGCCAGATTTGAAGCTGTATTCCCCATGTAAGCGGGGGTTAAAGGCACACCAACGCCATTAACCGCATCATTGGTCAGTATTCCCCATGTAAGCGGGGGTTAAAGGTGAAAATCCGCGCCAGGTAGGGGTGATTTATCGTATTCCCCATGTAAGCGGGGGTTAAAGGATGACTGAGGATGACGCCAACATAAAGCAGCTGTATTCCCCGTGTAAGCGGGGGTTAAAGGTCGGCTGCTGCTGAATATTCGGGATGGATTATGTATTCCCCATGTAAGCGGGGGTTAAAGGGTTAGGACTCCGACATCGCGGCATAAAGCGTCGTATTCCCCATGTAAGCGGGGGTTAAAGGGTGTCATCATCGGGGACAATTGTCCAGATTTCGTATTCCCCATGTAAGCGGGGGTTAAAGGACAAAGGCGGAGCAAATCGCCCGCCAGCGCGGGTATTCCCCATGTAAGCGGGGTAATGGTAACGATCCACCAGAAACTGGAAAAATGCCGAAAGCGCAGCCGTTTTTCGGTTCACGGTCTGCCGGACTCAAGATTGTCGAGACAGGCCGGGGAATACGTCTTTTCTTGGGCATACGAAAGTTTAACTCCGCGATACGGCGATAACAATGTTGCTCTCATGCCAGGGAAATGTTGGGCCGTTACGGAGGCGGTGCGCGCCGAGGCTTAACGTGCTTTATTTTCCGTTTTCTGAGACGACCCCTTGTTGTCCCCCGGTTCGAGAGCCCCCTGCGTCAGAATAGTTGTCGCCTGAATAGAAACGGAACCAGGGGCGGCGATGGAGGACAGAAATGGCAAGATACAGTTTGAAATTTAAGAGCCGAGCAATAGCGCGATTGCTACCGCCGGAGAGCGCAGCGGTGGAAGTTGTTGCCCGCGAAATAGGGATTGGTGCGGGGACGCTGGAGCGTTGGCGGGATGCAGAGTCCGCGATGACGGGTCACGGACGGGCCTGGACTGCGGCGG
>CAZXDK010000098.1:0-4960 GCA_964639585.1 uncultured Gallionellaceae bacterium
ATCATTGACGAAGTTATCACCGTAGCCGACGAAGACGCCCTGGAAACTGCGAGAGAGGTTGCCAAACGGGAAGGCATCCTCTGCGGCATCTCCTCCGGGGCCGCGGTGTTCGCGGCGCTCAGCCTGGCCCGCCGCCCCGATAATCGTGGCAAACGGATCGTGGCCATCCTCCCCAGCACCGGGGAACGGTATTTGAGTACCAAACTTTTCCTTGACTGAGGATTCTCGGAAGACTTCCCGTTTGGTTTTCATTTATTGAAACGCAGATTCATTTTCTAAAAACGATTAATTGCGGTAGTGTCAAGAAACCGCAGTGCAAAACGTTTGTCGGAACCCCAAAATATGCTTGACAGAGGCTAATGGCAAGCTTATAAACAAGTCATGAAATTAGAGAGAGGCTCGTGTAGGTTGGGGATGGCGTTGGTGGTCTTATTTCTCCTGTCGGCGTTCACGTTGACGGGGGTTATCCCCTGCCATGCCGATGTCCATAACTGCGCGGGGGATTGCGCCCACAGCGAATGCTGCGGCGGCCACTCGATGCCTCTCCTGTCCGCGGCTAAGGCCGTCCCGATAGTCAGACACTACTTCTCACCCTATCATGCCATCGAAGCGCAACCTGCACCGAGAATCTTTGCCTCCAGCATTTTCCGTCCCCCCCGGGCCTAGCCCCCTTCATCTCCTTTAATCTGTCGTTCGGCAATTAATTTCAGTAGTCACGCGCGTGGCAACGGAGGTGTGTGGTGAACCTCAAGTGGATTGCTGTGGGGGTGGTCCTTGGTTTGGCCCCCCTATGGTCCGGCGGAGCTATGGCCGGACTCCGGGCCTATTCTCTCCCGGAACTGGAAGAGATGGCCTTGAAAACGCATCCGGCTTTGCAAGTCGCCGGGGCGGAGATCAAGAAGAGTGAAGCGGAACTGCGCATCGCCCGCCAATACCCCAACCCGGAAGCGGAAGGATCGATGAGCAGCCAAAAGGGCCTGGAAAGCGGCGCCTATGCCACCGGCTACAGCCTGTCTCTGTCCCAGACCATCGAGTGGCCGGGACGCCGGGGGAAAAGGCAGGAGTCCGCCCGGTTCGGCATCGATGTGGTTAACCAGAAGTTAACCCAGGAACAGATCAACGTACGCGCCCGGTGCCGGGAATTTTTTTACCGGGTGCTGGCCGGCGAGCACTTGCTGAAGATTGCCGCGGAAAATCTTGAGTCGGCCAAAAAACTTCTGGATATCGCCGAAAAAAGGGTCCGCCTGGGAGAAAGCCGGCCCCTTGAGCTGGTCAAGGCCCGGGTGGAGTTTTTTTCCCTGGAAAGGGAATATGACAAGGCCAAAACCACCCTGGCAGGAGACCGGCAGGTCTTGCGGCAATTCCTGGGCGCCGCCTTGCCCGCCGATTTCGCCCTGTCCGGCGAAGGCGAAGTTATTGA
The DNA here is from genome assembly GCA_964639585.1 of uncultured Gallionellaceae bacterium. GTDB lineage: Bacteria > Pseudomonadota > Gammaproteobacteria > Burkholderiales > Gallionellaceae > PALSA-1006. The sequence goes on from CAZXDK010000098.1 coordinate 1,421, forward strand.
GACGGTCGTGCCTCTGAAGCGTTGGCAGGAAGCGGTCTTTGCCTCGCATCCGTTGCTGGCGGCCCAGGAAGCCCAGGTCCGCCAGGCGGAGAGCACCCTGGGGGCGGAGCGCCAGGCCTGGGTGCCGGATGTGACGGTGAAGGTGTTCCACACCCGGGATGTGGACCTCAGGGCCACCGGCGGCGGTCTCAGCATCCCCCTCCCCTTATGGAACCGCAAGGAAGGCGAAGTAGCCAAGGCCGCAGCCGCCAAAAGCCAGGCCGACTCCGAACTCCGGCTGCTCAAACAAGACCTGGAAACCAAGCTGGCTTCCCAATACAGCCTCTATGAAACGTCCCGCCGGCAGGTGGAGTCCTTCCAGACCGCCATCCTGAAAGAGGCGGCGGAATCTCTCCGGGTGGCCCAGTTCAGCTATGAGCACGGCGAAACCAGCCTGCTGGAACTCCTGGATTCCCGCCGGGTTTATCGGGGGACGGAACAGGACTACTACAAGGCCCTGTTGGATTACCGCCTGGCTCGGGCGGAACTCTGGCGGCTGGCCGGCGGAGGTATCAAGTGATGCGGCTGCGGTTGACCAAGACCCGGTGGCTGGTGATTATTCTGGCCACTCTGAGTGCGGTGGGCCTCCTGGGGCGGTGGTATGTACACGAGCGGCACGAGCACGATCAACATGCTGGTCACGACCATGCCCAGCATTCTGGTCATGACCATGCCCAGCATGCTGGCAAAAAAGAACCCACGGCGGCGCCGCCGGCTAAAATCGAGACGGCCCCTGCTGATCACGACCATTCCAAACATACTGAAACAAAAGAACCCGAGGCGCCGGTGCCGGGTCAGGTGAGGCTGACCCCGGAGGCGGTGCAGCAGGCTAAAATTGAGACGGCCCCGGTGGTTCTCGGTCCCCTGAATAATCGGGTGTTATTTACCGGGGAGCTGGTCTTCAACGAAGAGCGCCTGGCTAAAATCCACTCCCGGGTGCCGGGACGGGTGGTGCAGATCGTCGCGGACTACGGGCAAATGGTGAAGCCGGGGGAGGTTCTGGTGATCATCGACAGCGTTGAACTGTGTCAGGCCCAGATGGGCTCCCGGCAAGCCGCGGCTAAATTTAATGCCGCCCAAAAGGCCTATGACCGGGCCCGCCAGCTTTATGAGGGCAAGGCCATCAGCCGGGCCGAACTCCAGGAGCGCCAGGCTCGGCTGGAAGTCGAGCGGGCCGATCTGGATTATGCCCAAAACCGCCTCCGCCTCCTGGGGGCCGGCGGCGCCGCGCCCGCCTCTTTGCCGAAAGGCTCCCGGTCCGGCGCGGTCTTCGCCCTGCGCTCACCCATCGCCGGCCGGGTGGTGGACCGTAAAGTCACCCCCGGCCTGGTAGTCAAGGAAGACGAAGATCTCTTCACCGTGGCCGACACCTCCGCCCTGTGGTGCTTCGTCCAGATCCCCGAGAAGGATCTGCCTTTAGTGAACACAGGTTCTCAGGCGATTATAACCGTCAGTTCCTTGTCCCGGGAGGAATTTCCGGGCGCCGTGGATTACCTGGCCGACATGGTGGACAAGGCCACTCGCACCGTCCGGGCCCGGGTGCGGGTGGATAATCCCGGCAACCGCCTCAAGGCCGGGATGTTCGCCAATATCGCCGTTCGGGTGGGCCAGCGCACCGTCCTGAGCGTTCCAGAAACCGCGGTCCTGTCCGCCAACGGCGAGCTCTTTGTCTTTGTGGAAATGGCTCCCGGCATCTACCAGAAGCATCTTATCAAGACCGGAGTAAAAGGTGGGGGCCGGGTGGAGGTGCTGGAAGGTCTGGACGCGGATGAGCCGGTGGTGGTGCAGGGAGGCTTCACCCTGAAATCCGAGGTGGAAAAGGGCGCCTTCCAGGGCTGCGGCCTCGGCGGGGGGCATGGACATGCCCATTAATGCAGGTTGCGAGGAGACTGAAGATGATTGATCGGGTTATTCAAAGCTGCCTGCGGCATCGCCTCATGGTCCTCATTGCCCTGGCGGGACTGGTTTCCTATGGGGTTTATGCGTCCCTTAAGCTCCAGGTGGACGCCTTCCCGGACGTCACCAACGTCCAGGTGCAGGTCTATACCACCTGGCCCGGCATGTCCCCTGAAGAAGTGGAAAAGCAGGTCACCTTTCCCATCGAGGTCCAGATGGCGGGCCTGCCCGACATGGTGGAACTCCGCTCCGTCTCCCGCTTCGGGCTGTCCCTGATCACCGTGGTCTTCGCCGACCAGGTGGACCTGTATTTTGCCCGGCAACTGGTGTTGGAGCGCCTCATCGCCGCCAAAAATAAACTGCCCAAGGGGGTGGAGCCCGTCCTGGGGCCCATCGCCACGGGTTTGAGCGAAATCTACCAGTACACCCTGGAAGAGGAGAACGCGCCGCCGCTGGCCGCACCCGGCCCGGAGACCGCCCGCCTCATGCGCCTGCGCACCATCCAGGACGCCATTGTCCGGCCTTTTTTGAAAACCGTGCCCGGCGTCACCGACATCAACTCCTTCGGCGGCTACGTCAAGCAATACCAGGTGCAGGTGGACCCTGACCGGCTGCGGAAATTCGATCTCAGCTTGAAACAGGTCTTCAGCGCCCTGGCCTCCAGCAATGCCAATGCCGGCGGCAACGTCCTGGAGAAGGGGAGCGAACAGGCCCTGGTAAGGGGCCTCGGCCTGATGCAATCCATCCAGGACATTGAAGCGGTGGTGCTGAAAGCAGTGAACGGCACTCCGGTGCTGGTCAAGGACGTGGCCACGGTGGTTGAAGGTCCGGCCAGCCGCTGGGGCGCGGTCCTTTCGAACGGCAAACGGGAAGCCGTGGCCGGCATCGTCTTGATGATCCGGGGCGGCAGCGGCCGGGAGGTGGTGACCGCGGTCAAGGAAAAGGTCGCCCAATTGAACGCCGGCGGCATCCTTCCCAAGGGGGTGACGCTCAAGGCTTTCTATGACCGCACCGGCCTGGTCCGGGACTGCATCAACACCGTCAGTCGGGCCATCGCCGAGGGCGTCCTCCTGGTGATCCTGGTGGTTTACCTGTTCCTGCGCAGCTTCCGAGGGGCGCTGGTCATCGCCGTAACTCTGCCTTTGGTGGCCCTGGCCACCTTCATCACCATGCGGCAGGTGGGGCTGTCGGCCAACCTCATGTCCTTGGGGGGGCTGGCCATTTCCATCGGCATGATCGTGGACAGCGCCATCATCCAGGTGGAAAACGTTATGCATCACTTAGGGGAGATGAAGCCTGGGCAGAATTTCCGCCAAACGGTGCTCAACGCCGTCCTGGAGGTGCGGAAACCCAGCCTCTTCGGAGAGTTGATCATCGCCTTGACCTTTCTCCCCATCATGACCCTGCAAGGCATGGAGGGGAAAATGTTCGCGCCCCTGGCCTTCACCGTGGTCATCGCGCTCTTGGCCTCCCTGCTTCTCTCCATCGTCGCCATCCCGTCGCTGTGCTCCTTTTTCCTTAAGCCGGCGCCGGAGCGCGTCAGCGTCATAGTGCGGGCGGCCCAGCGGGTTTACCGTCCGGTTCTGGCCCTGGCCCTGGAAAACC
>CAZXDK010000099.1:0-4939 GCA_964639585.1 uncultured Gallionellaceae bacterium
TTTTGGTGGGGTTTTAGGGGGTGGGTTGTATTTGGGGTGCTATACCGCGTGCTCCTGCGGCGGGTCTTTGGGTTACCATTGTGTTTTCCAAATTATTCGAAAATTTTTTGTCGTGGTTGTTGTGCTAAGAATCTATATAACCAATTTAGGATAGCTGTATTCTGATGGTTTTGAAAACCGCCTGCTAATTGATCATGGCGTAGGTCAGGTTTATCATATCGAGCGGGAGTTTTCAAGGATGGGAAGAGAACGGGTTGGCAATGCAGGCCATATCGAAACTTTGAGCCACTCCACTACATACGATCTTTCCATCGATCAGGTTGAGTCCTCGCCTCAGGGGTTCGTTCTCTGCCAGCGCCTTCTCATACCCGAGATCTGCGATCTGTAGGATATAGGGGAACGTGGCATTGGTGAGGGCAAAGGTGGAGGTTCTCGGATAAGCCCCGGGAATATTGGCCACACAATAATGGACCACCCCTTCTTCGATATAGGTGGGATGTTCATGGGTGGTGGGCCTTGTCGTTTCGAAACAACCGCCCTGATCAACCGACACATCGACGAGGGCAGAGCCGGGCCGCATCCCTTTGAGCATCTGACGGGTCACCAGTCTCGGGGCCTGGGCTCCCGGGATGAGAACCGCTCCGATGACCAGATCGGCATCCGAAATCTCTTCTCTGATCGTCATCCGGTTCGAGATGAGGGTGGCGATATGCCCCTGGGTGATATCATGAAGGTAGCGGAGCCTTTCCGCCTGGACATCGAGAATGGAGACCCTGGCTCCCATGCCCACAGCCACTTTGCAGGCATTGGCGCCCACTACCCCTGCTCCGAGGATAACAACTTTGGCTGGCGGAACGCCTGAAGCGCCACAGAGAAGGACTCCCCTTCCTCCATGCCTCGCCTCCAGACACATCCCTCCTGCAAGAATCGATGCCCTGCCTGCAATCTCACTCATGGGCCTGAGCAGAGGAAGCGAGCCGTCCTGTTCCTGGACCGTCTCATAACCCATTCCGATGATGCGCGATTCCAGTAACCTCCGGGTGAGAGCTTCGCTTGCCGCAAGATGGAGAAAGGTAAACAGAATCTTTCCGGGTCTCAGGAAAGGAAACTCTTGCTCCTGAGGCTCCTTCACTTTGACGACCATATCAGCTTCATTCCATATCTCCCCGGCGCTTTCGATGAGGATGGCTCCAGCTCTTTCATACTCTATGTCGGAGAAACCACTTCCATCCCCTGCCCCCTTCTCGACCAGAACCCTGTGATGATAAGAGACCAGGGCATCCACCCCCTGGGGCGTCATGGCCACTCTCTTCTCTCCTGCCTTGATCTCTTTTGGAACTCCGATGATCATCTCACACCTCATCCGCACTTTGCGGCCAAGCGTTTCGCAACAAAATCGACCATCTCTCCCGTGGCTTTTGAAAACTCCTTTGCAGTGACCATCATGGCGGTATGAGAGATAAACTCGTCAGGGCTCAATCCATCCTCATCATAACCCTTTTCGAAATAAGGAATTCGTAATAATTTATCGAGAACAGCCCTGGGGATTTCCTCATCGATCTGGGACCTGAACTCCGTCCCATCTAAATACTCGAATACCCCTTCGATAAAAGAGGGAGGACAGGTGAAAACAATATCCCCGCCCGCCAGTTTCTCTAAATGCCAGCAATGCTTTTTCCCATCCATCTCCGGGCTGATCCTCAAGGAGCAGATGAGCATCTTGCTCTGGTAACCCCTCTCCTTCAGAAGCCGATAGGCCTTTTTGAAGATGGCTATCTCAGCCCACCTGACATCTGCCTCGGAAAGGTTGATCTTCAGCGATTCTGCCTCGTTTCGAAGATCTCCCAGATCGCCATAGCGTGCGGTCATATGGGTGATCACAGACCTCCATCGCGTCAAATCGACCCCATTCTGTTTTGCGATCTCCAACCCCTCTTTGACTGCTTTCGCGCAGGCCATCAACTGGGAAAGGACGAAGGTGAGGGTATTGTTTGTTGAGATTCCTTTTGAGGTTAGAAATCGGATGACCTCATACCCTTCCCTGCTTCCCGGAACCTTGATCATCACATTGGGACTGAGGCTTGCCAGTTCCAGCGCCTGTGAGATCATCTTCTCCTTATCGGTCAGATTTCGGGGATCCACCTGGCCGGAAAGGTATCCGTACCTGTATCCGGATTGCTCAAAAACCCCTTGATACATCTCTGCTCCCTTTTGAACGATCTTTTTGTAGGTTAGCCAGAAAAGGGATTCTTTGTCGATGCAGGGATTCTGTTCAATGAGGTCATCAATGATCTGGGTCACAAACGACTCTCGCGCTTTGATCACGCCGAGAGAAAGAGGAGGGTTGGTGGTGACCCCGCGGAAGAGGGTTTTCTCCGGATGTTCGGGGTCATAGAGCCTCTTCAGTTGCTCCCGGACCTTTTCCGTCCTTCCTGAAGCGGCTTTCTTCACAACTCCCTCCGCCCATGAAGAGTAGACCAGAGGCGAAGAATCCCACCAGATCTCCAGTCCAGGGTGGGTCTCCATCAACCTTTCAAAGGGGCCCTTCTTCATACTCGTTTCTCCTTCTTCCTGTTCTCAAAGAACCGTTTGATCGCCTGAACACAGAGGGAATTCTCCTCGTGTGTGCCTAAACTGATGCGGAAGAAGCCGCTCCGTCCCCGGAAGGGAGCAAAGTACTTGAGCATGGCGCCTGCCTTCTCAAAAACATAATCGACCACCTCTTTGCCTGTGACTCCTGCATCCGTGGCATCGATGAGCACATAATTGCCGTGGGAGAAATAAGGCTTGACCCCGGGAATTTTAGAAAGTTCTTTGCACACATACTCCACGCCCGCATTGTTATAGGCCGCCTTCCGCTTCAACTCCTCTTCCTCGTCGAGGGCTGCCTCTGCCGCAGCGATGGAGAGAAGGCTCGTATTCCAGGGCACCTGCATCTTGCGAAAGTAGCCGATCAGGGTCTCATCGGCCAGGGCATATCCGAATCGAATCCCCGCCATCCCGTAGGCTTTGGAGAAGGTATGGGCAACGATGATATGATTATATTTCCTGATCAGGGGAGCCTTTGACTCATGTTCCGGATGATACTCCAGATAAGCCTCATCGATCAGTGTGGGGATGCCAAGTTCAACAATCTTCATCAGGTCCTCATCCGGAATGAAATCTCCTGTGGGGTTGTTGGGGGTACAGACAATGATCAATTTGGTGCGGGGAGTGACGGCACGGAGCATGGCCGGGACATCATACTGGAGCTCAGAGGTCAGGTCCACAGCCACCACACTTCCTCCCACGGCTTTGGCCCGAATGCCATAAAGCGAGAAGGTGGGATTGGGAAGGAGCACTTCATCTCCGGGAGTGACAAAGAGCCTCATAATCATATCGATGATCTCCGAAGAGCCGTGGCTGATATAGACATTCTCCGGTCCGAGGTCGTACTGTTTGGCAATCTTCGCCCGCAGCCTTGGCCCATTGTCAGGATACCGGTTCCCCATCTTCGCCGCATCCAGGATGGCCTGGAGGACTTTCTCCGAAGGGGGGATGGGATTTTCGTTGATCATCATCCGCTTGAGCTCCGGCCTGGACCAGGCGACCACCAGGTCCTCGGTATCATAGGGTTTAACCTGATCAATCCACGGCACAAGATAACGCTTCAGATCACTCATAAAACCTCCTCATCACTGATTGAGTTTGAATGTACGCTACGCTTAAGGAGCATTTCGTTTGAGGATTGCTTCGCTTGAGGTTCCTGCCGCAGGGGCAAATGACTTCAGCCTAATACCTCAAGCCCCGTAAAACGGGACGCTCCTCCTGCCTTTATCGTCATCTTACCTAACTACCTATCTATACAGGTAACAAGGAAAAATAAATTTGTCAAGATTTTTTTATGAGAGCTCTACCGTCTTTTGTGTGGGATCTACATTACCGATCACCCTGAGGCTCTCGAAGCCTGTAGTGAGCGTGTCGAACTGGGTGAAACATTGAACCGTTCATGCTTCGACAAGCCCGTCCTCTCCGAGCCAGAGGCTCTCTGAGCCGGAGGCTGAGCAAACCGTTCACCCTTCGACAGGCTCAGGGCGAACGGATTTGGTCATTTCTTGGGAACTCTCCCTATCCTTTTAAATCGTACCGGTATCTCCCCGATTCCACCTCGAAGATATACTTGTCCCCTCGGTGGAAGGCGTGGAGGACCTCCACGGGAATGTTCTTCGAATCGTAGATCACGCTTTCGAGAAAGATCCCAGGAGAACGGGGAGGAACCCCTAATAACCTTGCATCCTCATTGGAGAGAAGAGTGGCGCGGAAGGTCTGGATCGACCGGTGAAGTTCCACGCGGAACTTCTTGGTCAGGAGATGATAGAGAGAACCTGTCAGCCGCATCTTTAAAATGGCTTTATACTCCTTGTGGGGAAGGTAACTCCGTTCAATGACCATGGGAATCCGGTTTCCCAGGCGGAGCCGCTCTGTGAGAATGACCAGTTTCTCCTTTCCCAACATCAGCTTCTCCGCCACATCAGCGGGCGCTTCGATCACCGACTTGCTGATGAGTCTGGTCTTCGGGGAAACCCCCATGTGGATCATATCATCCGTAAAACTGGAGATGTGCTGGAGGGTATATTTGACGGGTTGGACCGCCCGCCCGATGACAAACGATCCCACGCCGTTTTTCTTCTGGACCAGCCCTTTGGTCACCAGATCAAAGATGGCCTGCCTGACCGTGTTCCGGTTGACCCGGAAAAGTTCCGATAGTTTCGACTCCGAAGGAAGTTTATCGTTCACCCCATAGCGGCCCTTCTGGATCATCTCCATCAGCCAGTGGCTGATCTGTAAATACTTGGGAACTCCCGGGTCCAAATGGAATGTCTCTGCCATGCTCTCTCCTTTACCCCGTTAGAAATAATGCCCCGCTCGGTTTCGAGTCGCAACGACTGGAATTTCTAAC
>CAZXDK010000100.1:0-4744 GCA_964639585.1 uncultured Gallionellaceae bacterium
CCGAGGGGTTCAAGCCGCTCGCGATGCTCGATGGCGCGACCGGCTTCGGCGTGCCCTCGAACGTGCGCAAGCTTTATCGTTTCCTGTCCTGGAATTGGGAGCCCCGCGAGCCGCGCCCGGCAATTTATATGTTCGGCTTCAGCCGAGGCGCATTCACCATTCGAATGCTGATCGATCTGATTCACAAGCAAGGGCTGCTGCCGACGGAATTCGGCGGAAAGCGGTTAACCCACCAGGAGATGGTTCGCAATTCAAACGACGCGTGGCGGGCGTTCTGCGCGCAGGATGAGGAACGGAAAAAGAATATCTGGGTTCTATTACGTTTGCCCAAGCTGCGAGACGCCGTCCTGAGCGCTTGGAAGCGGCTTCGAGGGCAGCCGAGCTATGCTGAAGTGAAAGAGGCGGCTTCGGACCGCCAACCTTGCGAATTATCGATCGACTTTGTGGGACTGTTCGACACGGTGGAAGCCTATGGCGTGCCGATTGAAGAAATGCGCGATGTCATCCATCGCTTCGTCTTCCCGATCAAATTCGGCGGCGATCATACGATCTGGGAAAAAGTCCTTCGGATTCGTCAGGCCTTGAGTCTTGATGACGAACGTCGAACCTTTCATCCAATCCGCGTATCTCTTCTTAACGATGATCTGAAGGAACCTGAGGACGATTTAAAAAATCCGAAGCCCAAACGCATTGAGGAAGTTTGGTTCGCCGGCGTGCATTCCGACGTCGGCGGCGGTTATCCAGACGACATGACGGCGCATTGCCCGCTGGTGTGGATGATTCGAGAAGTTGAGAACGCTGAGGCCGACAGAGCGCTCAATTTCCGCGCAACGGCGCTGGCCGAATTCAGAAGGACAGCGACGCCATTCGGACCGCTGCATAACTCTCGAGCCGGCGCGGCGGTGTTGTATCGCTACGATCCACGACAAGTGGAGCTGGAGGATCCAGACAAGCACCCCTACTGCCGGCCAACCGTCCACCATACGGTCGTTGAACGGCTCGTTGACGGCAGCGACGATTACGCGCCGCTGGCGCTCGGCGAAATCAGCGCCGACGTAGCCACGCGCGGAGCCAAAGGCGCCGACGTGCTCATGCCGGACGGCTCCATCACGCGCGCCGAGACCGGCTCGGATTACACGCTCATTCGCAAGGCGGATCGCGCCTCGGAGCCGGAGAACCTGCAAAGCGACGACAGCGAACTCGACATCGCCCAGGTGGCGATGAAGAAACTCGACGCCCCCGACCGGAACGAGATGGAAATCGCCCGTGACTATGTGTGGCTGAACCGAATTGCTTATTATTTCTTCGTGGCCTTATTCCTCATGATCATCATGCTTCCGTTGATTGCTCCGGCGATTGAGGACTTTAATAAAGGCGTTTGGAGCCAGATTTCGGGAATCGCGCTCCCGTTCCAGTGGCTTTTGCATGTGCTCGGCCCCATTGGCGACGCTCTATCGCGATTCATGTCAGGCTTCGAAAATGTGCTGCGCGGCATGGGCGACACAATCCTGTCCTTCACGCCTTCCTATCTTTATGCCCATGTCAAAGCGGCGCTGAATCACCCGTTTTTTAGCATCGCGCTGGCGATTGGCTATTTCTTTCTGCGCTACAAGAGCGACTCTTACGAGGACTCCACGCGCTATCATGCGCGCTTAGCGTGGAACATCCAGAACGACAAACTCAAGAAGGACATTGAACCCAAGCCGAGCGCAACATCACAACTCGTGCGCGCGGTGAGAAGCTCGCCTGCGGCAAGATCTGTCCTTGGCGTCGGCCGCGCGATGGCGCCTGCCGCTTATGCGATTGTCTTTGTGTTTGCGCCCCTGCTTCTCGCCGCCAATCGAATTGGCTTCAATTATCTCGCGGGATCGGGTCGCGTTTGCGTGGGTTCAGAGGCTCCCGAATGGGTGGCGAGCGCATCTGCACGATTTGCCACGAATGATCCCTGCTGGGCGAGCCGCTGGACAGTTGAACGCGGCGGCGTCTATCGCCTGACGATCAGCATCGACCCTAAAAGCGATGATCCCTGGCTGGATCAGCTGATGCTCACCGATCCTTACGGCTTTGATGCGAAAGGCTGGATTCAGACCGCTGGCGTCGCCTTACGTCGCTGGCCTTCAGCCGCCTGGTTCCATCCTATCGCCCGCATCGGAGCGCGCGGAGATTCAGAGTGGCCGCTCGTCCCGATCGACGGCGGCGGCGCTCTATCGCCGCGCGGCCGGCGATGCTCGATGCTCCCGCTGAATTACAGCGAAACTGCCGAACATAAGTCTTTTTGCGCGAACCACCCCGCTGCGAAATCCTGTGTCGACGGCGGCCTGTCGCTGAGCATCGATCCGCTGCCCGCCGACGAATTGGATGCCGCCAAGGCGGCTTGGGCGCGAGACAGCTACTCTTACGACGGCAAGAGCTGCAATTCGGCTTTCCCGCGCAAAACCTTCGTGTCGGAATTCGTTGCGAGCGACACGGGAGAGCTATTCCTTTTCGTCAACGACGCTGCGCATGTGTCCTTAAACGGTCGCAAGCAAATTTTTTACGACAACAACACCGGCACAGCGAAAGTAACGATTGAGCGATTGCCGCGCGACGCCACGCGAGCCACCACCGCAAGCGCGCCATAAGGTTCAGCGCTCCGCCTCACGCCGCGGCGCTCACGAGCCCCGCGGCTTGGCGCGCGTCGTCGGCTGCGCGGCCGCCGGATCGTCCGGCCAGAGATGGCGCGGGTAGCGCCCTCTCATCTCCTTCTTCACCTCGCTCCAGGAGCCTTTCCAAAAGCTCGGCAGATCGCGCGTCGTCTGAATCGGCCGATGCGCCGGGGAGAGCAGTTCGAGCGTGAGCGGCGCGCGTCCGCGCGCAAGAGTCGGGTGACTCGAGAGGCCGTAAAGCTCTTGCACGCGCACCGAGAGGATTGGTCCGTTCTCGGCCGCATAGTCGAGCGCATGACGCGATCCGGCGGGCGTTTCGAAATACGGCGGCGCTTCGGCGTCGAGCCTGCGCGACAACTCATAGGGGAGAAGCTGAGCGAGCGCCGCCTCGAGGTCGTCGGCCGCAATATCCGCGAGCGACGTGCGCCCCTCAATGAACGGCGCAAGCCACTCTTCGGCGCTTGCCGCCAGAGCGGCGTCGGAAAGATCAGGCCACTCGTCGCCCTCGGCGCGGCGCAGAAAGGTGACGCGGTCGCGTCGTTGCATCTGCGACTTCGTCCAGGGCAGCCGCGCGACGCCAAGCGTGGCCACGCCGCACGCGAGCATCCTTGCGTTTTCCTCGGATGTCTCGACCGCCAGATTGCGCTCGGAAAGGCGCATCGCGCCGAGGCGCCGAAAGGCGCGCCGTCGTAAGCTCGCGCTGGCCGCGTCGAACACGGTTTCGTCGCGAGTCTCGATGCGCTCGCCTGCAATCGCCTCGACCTCCTCGGCGGTGAGCGCGCAAGCCGCGAGGATGCGCGCCTGCGCGGCGCGGCCGGTTATTTCGGCGACGGCTAGAAAAGGCGCGCGCGACAGCGGATCTTCCACCGGCAATACCGCGGCGCGCCCATTCGCCATCAGGAACTCGCCGCGCGCGCCCCGTGACTTTGCAATGCGGTCAGGATAGGCGAGCGCGATGAGCGCGCCGTCCGACAACCACTCCCTCCCTTTTCCTCCCCCGCTTCGCTTCGATTGCAGGAGAGGGGACGCTGATGATTGGCGATCCGCGACTTGAAAGGCGCAACCCTCTCCCTCGAGAACGGGAGAGGGCTGCGTTCGGGGCGCCGCGCTGACGGTCGTCATCGCCTGACGCGCCCATTGCGCGGCGAGACGCAACGCGTCGCGCGCACGCTTCGAATTCTCGCCGCGCAGGCGCTCGAGCCGGTGCGAAAGGTCGGCGTCGGCCCCGCCGAGGCCGCGTTCAGAAAGAAGCATGGCGAGTTCGGCGGCGCGCTTCGCCTCGCCGTGACCCGCCGCCTCGACGACCATTCGCGCCAATCTGGGCGCAAGCGGCAGCGCCCGCATGGCGCGGCCCATGTCGGTGAGCCGCCCGTCGTCGAGCGCGCCGAGTTCGCGGTCGAGCGCGACGGCTTCCTTCCAGGCCGGCGCCGGCGGCGGATCGAGCCATTTGAGTTGAGTGGGGTCGCTCACCCCCCAGGCCGCGAGATCAAGCGCAAGCCCGGAAAGATCGGCGTCGAGTATTTCAGGCGCGGCGAAGGCCGGAAGCGCCGCCGTCTGCGGCTCGTCCCACAGGCGATAGCAGACGCCGGGCTCGGTGCGGCCGGCGCGGCCGCGGCGCTGATCGACGCTGGCGCGTGAAGCGCGCACGGTCTCGAGCCGCGACAATCCGAGATCAGGCTCGAAGCGCTGCACACGCGCCAGCCCGCTGTCGACGACAATGCGGACGCCTTCGATCGTGAGCGAGGTTTCCGCAATCGACGTGGCGAGCACGATCTTGCGACGGCCGGGCCGCGCCGGCGCGATGGCGAGGTCCTGCTCGCCGCGATCGAGCGCGCCATAGAGCGGCGCGACGTCGATGTCGTCCGGCAGGCGCGACTCGGCGAGACGCGAGGCGACGCGCGCGATCTCCCCCTGCCCTGGCAGAAACGCGAGAATCGAGCCCCGTTCTTCACGCAGCGCCAGCATGATCGCGCGCGTCATCAACTCTTCGATGCGCGCATTGGCGTTGCGGCCGAGATAGCGCGTCTCGACGCCAAATGCGCGCCCCTGGCTCTCGATCGTCTTGGCGCCCATCAGCGCGGCGACGCGGGCGCCGTCGA
>CAZXDK010000101.1:0-4659 GCA_964639585.1 uncultured Gallionellaceae bacterium
CTTAAGGCCAGTTTTTGATTTAACACAACCTTACGAAGAGTCTCTCCCGAAGGGAGCAAGAGGGGCCAAGTGTAGGGTGGTTTTCCGAAGGGGCAAGAGGAGCCTAATCGATTTGGCATTCCCTGACTATTCTTTTACAAGGCGCTTCGCAAGCAGAATGGTGCATCGCGGATGCACCTTACGAGGCATTCCTTAGGGTGTAAAGTCCGCGCTGAACACACCCTACCAAAATCATTAAAATACACGGGCGACCTGCAGGTCGCCCGTACAATATGCAGCACATTTACGGGCGCAAAGCTATTATGCCAGGAAGGGTGCATCCGCGATGAACTCTACGGGGTAAGAACGGTGGGTTCAGCCCTCGAACCCACCCTACCCGTCCTTTATTTATTCTCTTCCATCATCTGGACGAAGCACTTGACCACTTCTTCATCGAAATGGGTGCCGGCCTGGTCGACCAGGTGTTTAAGGGCGTTTTCCCTGGTCCAGGCTTTGCGGTAGGGGCGGTCAGAGACGAGCGCGTCCCAGGCATCCACAATGGCGAAGATGCGGGCCGAGAGGGGGATCTTCTCGCCCTTCAGGCCGCGCGGGTAGCCGGTGCCGTCCCACCATTCGTGGTGGCAGTAGGGGATATCGAGCACATCTTTGAAATAAGGAAGCTCAGAAAGCATCTCGTAGGCGTAGGTGGGATGTTTCTGCATGATGGACCATTCGTCCTCGGTCAGGCGGCCGGGTTTAAGCAGGATGGTATCAGGCACGCCCATTTTGCCGATATCGTGCAGCAGCGCCCCGCGGCGGATGTTATCGAGGTTTTGTTCTTCGATGCCCATTCGTTTGGCCAGTTCGAGGGTCATGTTGGCGATACGCAGGGAATGGCCCTGGGTTTCTTTGTCGCGCAGCTCAAGCGCGTGCGCCCAGCCTTCGAGGGTGGCGTCGTAAGCGCGTTTAAGTTCGGTGGCCTGCACGCTGGTTTGCTCATAGAGGTCCGAGCGGTGGATGGCGCTGGCTGCCAGGTCGCCGATGGTCTTCAGCAGGCGCAGTTCGTTATCACTTAACAAACGGCTGGCGCCGATGATGATGGAGCCGATGGTTTCGCCCTTGGTGACGAGGGGAACCCCGGCTAGGGTGACCAGGTTGGTGATCAGATCCTGGAAGGCAAAATAGGGATCACGGGCGGCATTGAAGTTGACGTAAGGTTTGCAGGAGCTGACGATGAATCCGCTCAAGCCTTCGTTGGCTTGCAGCTTGCGGTTATCAACGCTCTGCCAGCAGCCAATGGCGCGCACCAGGTTGGGCAGGTCTTCACGTTCTTCCATGGTCGAGATGATGGCGCCGTCAATAGCCAGGGAGGTCATAAGTTCCGCCAGGATGGTGGTGCGCACCTGTTCGCGGGTCAGGTCGGTGCGCAGCGCCTCGCTGATCTTGGCGACCACTTCCAGATCGTGTTCCCTTTGTTTTCTAAAAGTGATGTCAATGGCTGTGCCGATGGTGGCTTTTTCACCCTGATAATCAATGAAGCCGGCGGTGATATCCAGCCATTTTTGTTCGCCGGTGCGGGTATTGAAAGAGGTTTCAAAGCGAATCATGCCGGATTTGGTGCGCAGCAGGTCGGCATATTTATTTCTCATCTCGCCGCCGTCGCCGTGGTTGATGACGTTCCACAGGCTGGTGGTCAGCAATTCGGGTTCGGTAAAACCGGTGATCTCGCACCACATGGGGTTGACGTACAAAAATTGGTCATCCCGATTGATGAAGATGCCGGCGGCGGCCGTCTGGGCCAGGGCTTTAAACTTGGCTTCACTTTCGAGAATGGCGTTTTCGGCTTGCTTTCTTTCGGTAATATCCCTGACATAAGCGACCGCAAAGCGGGTGCCTTCGATGTCGGTGATCTTGGCGCTGACCTCGACCGGAAAAATGGTGCCGTCTTTTTTGACATTGGGGATGTTGCTGAAGTGACCGCCATGTTCGATCTGCCAGGTAACATAATCCGGTTTATCGGCGGTGAATTCACGGGTGACAAGATCTGCCACGTTCATGGTGAGCAGTTCTTCACGGGTGTAGCCGTAGACTTCTTCGGCCACGGCGTTGCACTCGAGAATTTCGCCCGAGAGCGATTCGAGGAAGATACAATCCGTGGAGGCCTGGATGAGCAGTTCGTTGCGTTTGGTGCTGGTGCTCAAGGCCTGTTCAGCCCGCTTGCGTTCGATGGCAATGGCCACCTGTGCCGAGACGAAGGTGAGCATTTGCTCATCACGCTTTTTAAAGCGGATCTCATCCGAATAGGATTGAACGGCCATGACCCCGATGGTGCGGTTTTCGATGAGCAGGGGAATGCCGATCCAATCCACGGAGGGGGTGCCGATGTTAACGGCATCGCCTTTGTTTTCGATGCGGTTGAATGATTCAGGGTTGGCCAACAGGGGTTTGCCAGTATGAATGATATGTTCGGTCAAGCCGTTGCCGCCCTTGCGCGGCGGGGGCGGCGGATCGTACTGGTCCACAAAATAGGGGAAGCTGACAGTATCCGTTTCGTCGTCGTATAGGGCGATGAAGAAATTCTCGGCCGGCATCAGATCGAGCAGTACAGCGTGAATGGACTGGAATAATTCATCCAATGTTTTCGAGATGATGGTGGACTGGGCGATCTTATAAATGATCGCCTGGGCTTTTTCGTTGTAATACTTTTCAGTGATGTCTTCACCGATGCTGGCAATGGCTGTGACGTTCCCCTGTTCGTCTTTGAGCAGGGTGTTGTTCCACGAGATCATGAGTTGTTCACCCGAGCGGGTGAGGATCATGTTGTCGTGATGCTGGGGAATCTCGCCTTCCTGGGCTTGTTCAATTAGTTCTTCCATTAATTGGCCGGAGATATCGGTGGGTACAAAATGTTCGTACCAGTTCTTGCCCATGGCATCTTCTTTTTGCCAGCCGGTTTTTTCGAGGAAGTAGCTGTTGCAGAAAGTGATGTTACCTTTGATGTCGGTGATGATGGCGATCAGCTTGATGGATTCCATCAAGGTGCGCAAATGCATCTCGGATTGGATATTGGCCTGTTCGGCTTTCTTTTCGCCGGTGATGTCTTCGCCCACGGATTGATATTCGATGAAATGGCCCTCATCGTTGCGGATGGGCTGGGTTTTCCAACGGTACCAGGACACATCCGTGGGTTTGGTCATGACCGAGTATTCGTTGATCTCGGGTGCCATATCCGGGGTAATATATGAAAATTGCCGTTCCGCAATCTTCTTGAACTCGTCTGAGGGGACGTTGGTTAATTTATCGCCAACCAACTGAGCGGAGGTGGACTGAAGATAGGTGCAAAAAGCCTGGTTGACAAAGGTGATGACGCCGTTCGGTTTGAAACGCACGATCATTTCAGGGTTGTCTTCAACAATAGCCCGGTATCGCGCCTCGCTGTTTTTGAGTGCCTGAATGGTTTCTTCACGATCACTGATATCGCGTATGATGCCGATGTAAGCCACGGCTGTGCCATCTTTATCACGAAGGGCTCTGACATTGGCTTCCGCCGGAATGATCTCGCCGTTCAATTTTTGGATCTGGTAATTGCTCTTATTAATATTGTTACCTGAAAATTTGCCAGCAACGGCTTCTGCTACAGTCTGTCTGGTGGCCGGAGAAAGAAAATCCCGGACGTTTTTTCCTATGAGTAATTGATTACCCTCTGCACCGAGCAATACTGCGAGCTGCTGATTTGAAAAAATGATATTGCCTTCAGGGTCCACCAACACCACTCCATCGGGTGAAATTTCCACCAGGTTGCGATAGTGGGTTTCGCTTTCGACAAGGGCATCTTCTATCTTTTGTTGGTCCGAGATGTCGATGATCCAGCCTTCAAGGGCGATCACTTTGCCTGAATGGTTAAACACGCCCTTGCCTTGTTCCTGAACGGTGCGAATCTCACCGTTGGCGTGTTTGATCCGGTAGCTGATGCGGTAAGGCCTGTTCTCGCTGAGGGCAGTCTGGATATCCTTCCAGGTGCGCCAATAATCTTCAGGATGGATCAATTTGGAATAGGGGAAATCTTTTTTATTGACGAAGCTTTCGACCGGATACCCGGTCAACTGGTAACAACCCTCACTCAGGAAATGCATGATCCGTTTTTCGTCGTTATCGCAGCGATAAACCACACCGGGCATTATCCCCAGCAAGGGTTCAAAGTCGCCGCTTTTGGCAGGTTCATCTTCAGCAGGGAGAGAGGTGGATTTTTCGAGGATGACTAGGTGTGCTTTTACACCCATGTATTCAAGATCAAGCAGCGAAGAGACCTTGATCCAGTTATCTTTCGCCACCGGATCTTTGAGTTTTCTGATGCGGTTGATGGCGCCTTTTTGTTTTTCAAAAATGACAAATTCGTTTTTAAGAATGTGAAAATCACGCGCACAGGTCGCGTTCGAGTATAAGACTTCTTCGTTTTCAGATATAACGAGTATCGAAGATTGCAGAGACTCAGCCCAGAAAGCTACTTTGTCATCCAGTTGATTGTTGGTTTTTTCGTCGATGAGGCTGTCAGGCATATTATTCACATTATATCTTGTCGATCATCGTCACACGATTTCGTCCATTCTCTTTAGATTTATACAGGGCTTTATCTACCGTTTTAATCATCATGCTGATGGAGGAAATTTGAGAATTTGCTCC
>CAZXDK010000102.1:0-4538 GCA_964639585.1 uncultured Gallionellaceae bacterium
GCGCCGCAGATCGCTATCGAAGAACTGGTGGAGCGCGCCGAAGCGTATGCGCGCGCCACCAACTATCCGGTGCAATACCAATGGACGCTGATCGAGGGCGTGAACGACAGCGATGCGGAACTGGAACGCGTCGCACAATTGCTCTCGGGCAAATATGCGGTGATAAATTTCATCCCCTTCAATCCGGTGGACGACCTCCCCTATCGCCGCCCTTCCGCCGAGCGGATTGCGGCCATGGTTCTGAATCTCAAACAAAACGGCATCCTCGCCAAGATACGCGACTCGGCGGGGCAGGAGATCGAGGGGGCTTGCGGGCAGTTAAGGGCGCGGGCGGCGAAACAATCTGCGGGATAGTCAAAACGATCTGTTTGCGCTAAATTTCCGTTCCCGTTATTGGGGTCACTTAGTCTTTTACCAGTGATGATGTCAAAGCGTGACAATAATTTCTCATAACTCAGGCGGTTTTGCAGAAGCGCGCCCTGCGCGCGAAAGAGTGCTGTCGCGTGCAGAGCACGCTCCTACACCCCGCCTCGTTGGTTCCCGTTCAGTTTAAGAAAGGAGTTCATCTTGAGCCTGTTCAATATCTCTGCATCAGCCGTTGTTCCCGCAGCACCGCAGCATGTGTACGGCATCATCGCCGATTACCGCAACGGCCATCCGCACATCATCCCGCCCAAGCATTTCCGCAACTTGGTGGTCGAAGAAGGCGGCATCGGCGCGGGCACAAAGGTGCGTTTCGAGATGGTGATATTCGGCAAGGTGCAGCAGGCGCAGAGCGTCATCACCGAGCCGCAGCCGGGACGTGTGCTGGTGGAGTCCACCACCGATGGCATGGCCGTCACCAGTTTCATCGTCGAACCTGTCGATGGCGGCAAAGCGGCGAACGTGACCATTTCGACCGAGATGAAAAGCATGGGCTTTATCGGTAACGCGCTCATCAAGTTTTTGTTCAGGCGCATCTACCGCGAGGAGTTGGTGCTGTTGGCGGAATATGCAATCCGCAAATAAGTACGAACGCGACCAAAAAACACGTCCTGGCTGAGCCTTATGTGCTGCTCGTTCAAAGGCAGTAACCTCTGATTACCCCAATGAACGCGCCTTCGTCAGGGCAAGAAATCGAAGATGAGTGCAGGCAGTTGCACGCATGGGCGCTGAAAGCAAGATAACCGTCACCGGATCTGCGGGGCTGACAATTTTTCTCATCCGTGTCATGACCTCGCCTCGCGCCGCTATAATCCGCCCTCTCGTTTTTATTGGAAGTCGCCGTGTCTGATCGTTTAGCCGTGTTACCGCAATACCTGATGCCCAAGCAGTTGCTCACCGTACTCGCGGGCAAGTTTGCCCATGCCCGCCTGGGTAGCTTGACCACTGCGGTGATCCGCCGCTTTGTGGCGCGTTACCACGTGAACATGCAGGAGGCGGCCAATCCCGACATCGCGAGCTATGCGAGCTTCAATGAATTTTTCACGCGGCCATTACGCGAGGGTGCGCGACCATTGGCGGAGGCCGATTTGATATGCCCGGTGGACGGCGCGATCAGCCAGTTCGGCGCCATCAAGCGCGACAGTATTTTTCAGGCCAAGGGTCACAGCTACACGACGACGGCGCTGGTCGGCGGCGATGCTGAGCTGGCCGCGCAGTTTGCCGACGGCAGTTTTGCCACGCTGTATCTCAGCCCCAAGGATTACCACCGCATCCACATGCCCTGCGCGGGACGCTTGCGCCGCATGATCCATGTGCCGGGCGAACTGTTTTCTGTGAACCCGACCACGGCGCGCGGCGTATCTGGCTTGTTCGCGCGCAACGAGCGCGTGGTGTGCGTGTTCGATAGCGACTTCGGGCCTTTCGTGTTGACGCTGGTGGGCGCCACCATCGTCGGCAGCATGGCTACGGTGTGGCACGGCGTGGTCAATCCGCCGCGCCCCGGCACCGTGCGCGAGTGGCGCTACGACGACCAAGAGATCACGCTGAAAAAGGGCGAGGAAATGGGCCGCTTCCTGCTGGGCTCCACGGTGGTGATGCTGTTCCCCAAAGATACGCTGAGCTTCAACCCCGCATGGCAACCGACCAAGGCGTTGCGTATGGGCGAAGCGATGGGAAATAAGCCGCGCTGAACAGCCAGCCCGCACCCCTCCCCTTATGAAAATTACCGTCCCCACCAAAGCTGAAATCACGCTGATGGCGCCGTTTCCCGGCCTTACACTGGAGCACATTCATGTGCCGACCACAGCGCAAACATTTGCCGCCGCTACAGCGGAAATCAAAGCGGCGGGTCTGGTTGGTTTCGATACCGAATCCAAACCGACGTTTGCGGTGGGCGAAATCAGCAATGGCCCGCATGTGGTGCAGTTCGCGCTGCGCGATAGCGCTTATCTGTTTCAGGTGCATCGAACTGAGGGGCTGCCGTTCCTTCTTGAGTTGCTGCAAGCGGAACAGCTCGTCAAGGTAGGCTTCGGCCTCAGATCGGATCGCGGGCATATCTTCAACAAATTCGGCATCCAATTCGGCGGGGTGGTTGATCTGAATGCAGTATTCAGCATGCGGGGCTACCAGAAAGAAATGGGGGTTCGTAATGCGGTGGGCCTGATGTTCAGGCAGCGCTTTGCCAAATCGAAAAAGATCACCACCACCGATTGGTCACAGCACGAGCTCACTGCGCAGCAAATGCTTTACGCGGCCAACGATGCTTATGCGGCACTGAAAGTATTTGAGGCGCTCGATCTGCCCCGCACTGAGTTGCCCATCATGGGGGCAAACCCGCCCCAACAAAATTCAGACAAAGCCGATGCATAGGAGTAGCATGAAGTTGCAGTTCCGCTCTTAATCACCGTAAGGAGTTTGATCATGCCCAAGAACCATAATGCTCATAAAGATCCCAAGAAACAACCTTTGCTGACACCAAAGGAAAAACGGATGGCTAAACACGCAAAGAAACATAGTCACGATGTTCAGCCTTTCATCACGCCTGCGACTGCCCATTGAGCGTTAGAGCCCAAGGTTGAAATCATGTCGCTATAAAAGAACAAGCCCGGCATGCCGGGCTTGTTCTTTGCAGCAGCTACTTCTTACTTGTCGAACTGCATCACCCCGCCCTTGCAATCCACCTTGATGGTGTCCTTGGCAGCGAAGCGCCCTTCGAGTATTGCCTTGGCCAGCGGGTTTTCCAGTTGCGCCTGGATCGCGCGTTTGAGCGGACGCGCGCCGTATACCGGGTCGAAGCCCGCGTTGGCGATTTCGGCCAATGCGGCATCGCTCACGTCCAGTTTCATCTCCATCGCGGCGAGGCGTTTTTCCAGATACTGCAACTGGATACGCGCGATGCTCTTGATGTTCTTTTCGTCCAGCGCATGGAACACCACCACCTCGTCGATGCGGTTAATGAACTCGGGGCGGAAATAGGTTTTCACTTCGCCCATCACCGCAAGCTTCACCACCTGATAATCGTCGCCGGACATCTGCTGGATCATCTGGCTGCCGAGGTTCGAGGTCATCACGATGACGGTGTTTTTGAAATCCACGGTGCGGCCTTGGCCGTCGGTCATGCGGCCGTCGTCCAGCGCTTGCAGCAGCACATTGAACACATCGGGGTGCGCCTTTTCCACCTCGTCGAGCAGGATCACGCTGTACGGTTTGCGCCGCACGGCCTCGGTCAATCCGCCGCCTTCTTCGTAGCCCACATAGCCCGGCGGTGCGCCGATCAAGCGCGCCACGGAATGCTTCTCCATGTACTCGCTCATGTCGATGCGGATGAGGTGGTCTTCGGAGTCGAACATGAATCCGGCCAGCGCTTTGCACAGCTCGGTCTTGCCTACGCCCGTGGGGCCTAGGAACAGGAAAGATCCATAGGGGCGGTTCGGGTCGGACAGGCCGGAGCGCGAACGGCGGATAGCGTCCGACACGAGGCGCACGGCCTCGTCCTGCCCCACCACGCGCTCGTGCAGTTTGTCTTCCATGTGCAGCAGCTTGTCGCGCTCGCCCGTCATCATCTTGGACACCGGGATACCCGTCGCGCGGCTCACCACTTCGGCGATTTCTTCCGCGCCGACCTGGGTGCGCAGCAAGCGGTTCTTGTTCGCGCCACCTTCGGCTTCGCGTTGCGCGGCCTCTTTGAGTTTGGCTTCGAGTTGCGGCAACTTGCCGTATTGCAGCTCGGCCACTTTTTCCAGCTTGCCTTCGCGTTGCAGGCGCACGATCTCGGCGCGCACGCGGTCGATGTCTTCCTTCACCGTGGCCGCGCCCTGTGCCGCGCCTTTCTCCGATTTCCATATCTCTTCCAGATCGGCGTATTCGCGCTCCAGTTTTTTGATCTCGTCCTCGATCAGTCCCTTGCGTTTGCGCGAGGCTTCGTCTTTCTCTTTCTTCACCGCTTCGCGCTCGATCTTCAACTGGATCAAGCGGCGTTCGAGCTTGTCCATCACCTCGGGCTTGGAGTCGATTTCCATCTTCATGCGCGAGGCGGCCTCGTCGATCAGGTCGATGGCCTTGTCCGGCAGAAAACGGTCGGTGACGTATCTATGAGAAAGCTCCGCCGCCGCGAC
>CAZXDK010000103.1:0-4285 GCA_964639585.1 uncultured Gallionellaceae bacterium
CGTACCTCGCCAAGATCCTTTACACTCTCTCGAAACATGACGTGCTGGAGTCCGGACGCGGAAGGGCGGGGGGATACCGCCTCAAGAGGTCCGCCGGAAGCCTCCCGCTGAAGACGCTGATCGCGATCTTCGAGCCGGAGTCGCTTTCCCCCGTCTGCATCGTCGGGAACCCCGAGTGTCCCGGCGCATCCTGCCGACGGCACCGGGGGTGGCAGGAGTTGCAGAGGAACTTCCTCGCCGCGATGGAAGGGACCACGATCGCCGATCTCTCCTGAGGGGAGGTGTCGGAAGGAGCGGGAATGCCCGAGACCGAACCGAGCGACACGCGAACCTTCGATGTCCGGGTGCCGGACCTGGAGTACTGGAAGGAGCAGATCTGCTGCCAGTACGCCTGCCCGGTGGGGACGGACGCCAGGGGGTACGTCCGTGCGATCGCCGCCGGCGATTACCGGCGCGCCTACCGGATCGCGCGCGGCCCCAATCCCCTTGCCTCCATGTGCGGCAGGGTATGCGGCGCCCCCTGCGAGGCGGCCTGCCGCCGGGGGAAGATCGACGCGCCGGTCTCGATCCGCGCCCTCAAGCGCTTCGCCTGCGGGGAGCACGGCCCCGAATCCCCGGGGTTCAGGGAAGACGAAACGACCGCCGGCTTCGGCGGGATGGAAGACCTCGACTGCGGGGGGCCCGAGGAGATGGCGGCCCTCGCGCGCGAGAGCGTCCGGGGCCGGTTCGTCCCCGCCGCCGGGGAACCGGTGGCGATCGTCGGGTCGGGGCCGGCCGGGCTGGCCGCGGGACACGACCTGGCCCTCCTGGGCTTCCGGCCCACGATCTTCGAGTGGGAGCCGGTCCCCGCGGGCATGCTCCACCTCGGGGTTCCCTCCTACCGCCTGCCGCGCGACCTGATCCGGCGGGAGATCGCCGTCATCGAGGCGCTGGGGGTCGACATCCGGTGCGGGGTGAAGGTCGGGCGGGACGTCGGGTTCGACGATCTCCTCCGGGAGTTCGCCGCGGTCCTGATCGCGGTGGGAGCCAAGCGTTCGCGAACGTTGGCGATCCCCGGCGCGGAAGGGACCGGGGTCCTTGGGGGGGTCGATTTCCTCCGCAGCGTGGCCCTCGGGGAGCCGGTCTCCATGGGCCGGAAGGTCGTGGTGATCGGCGGGGGATCCGTCGCCTTCGACGTCTCCCGGACGGCGATCCGGCACGAGGAGGTCGACGTCTCCCGGATGGCCATGCGCCAGGAGGGGGTGCGGGAGGTTTCCCTCTGCTGCCTCGAGTCGCTCCGGGAGATGCCGGCCGATCCCGTGGAGATCCGGGAGGGGGAAGAGGAGGGGGTCCGCCGGTTCAACCGCGTGGGGCCGGTGGAGATCCTGCTCGACGGGGAGGGGCGCGTCCGGGAGGTGGTCTTCCAGCGGGTGCTCTCGGTATTCGACGAATCGGGGCGGTTCTCCCCCCGGTACGACCCGGACGACCGACTGGTACTGCCGGCGGACACGGTCATCCTCGCGATCGGCCAGACGATGGACCTCTCGTTCCTTCCCCCCGGGCGGGACGGCGTCGCGCTGACGGAGCGGGGGCTGCTCCAGGTGGACCGGGAGACGCTTTCCACGACGAATCCGAAGGTCTTCGTCGCGGGGGACGCCGCCCACGGCACGCGCCTGATGATCGACGCGATCGCCAGCGGGAAGAAGGCGGCCCGGTCGATCTACCGGTACGTCACGGGCAGGGACCTCGTCCCCGGGGAGGTGGAAGCCCACCGGGTCCTCGACCGGTTCGGGCGGGAGACCGGGTACGAATCGACGCCTCGCCTTCCGGTCCCGGCGGCGCCGGTGGACGAGCGGATGGGGAGGATGGACCACCCCGTGGAAACCGGGTACGGCCGGGCGGACGCGTCCGCCGAGGCGAGCCGCTGCCTGGATTGCGGCGTGAACACGATCTTCGACTCGGAGCGGTGCATCCTCTGCGGCGGCTGCGCCGACGTCTGTCCCACGCTGTGCCTGAAGCTCGTCCCCGTCGAGGAGCTGTCACTGCCGCCCGGGACGCGCGAAACGCTTTGCGACGGCGACCCGGGGGAGAAGTGGTCGGCGATCATCAAGGACGAGGACCGCTGCATCCGGTGCTCGAACTGCGAGAGGCGCTGCCCCGTGGAGGCGATCACCATGGAGCGGTACACGTTCCGGGAGGAATGGCGATGTCCGTAGACGATCCGGGCAAGGGCGTCGGCCGCAGGGACCTTCTCTCCCTGGCCGCGTGGGGGGCGTTCTGCGCCTCGCTCCTCGCGGCGACGATCGGGATGCTCCGCCTTCCGAAACCCTCGGTGTTTCCGGAACCGTCCCTGAAGGTCAAGGTCGGCCCGCCGGGTTCGATCCCGGAGCTGGAGTACCGGAAGGTGGCCGGGCGAAACCTGTTCGTCTCCCGGGGGGAGGAAGGGGTCTTCGCCATTTCGGCGGTGTGCACCCACCTCGGGTGCGTCGTGGCGCCCGTCCCTTCCGGTTTCAGCTGTCCCTGCCACGGGTCACGCTTCGACGCGCTGGGGCGCATCACCGGCGGACCCGCTCCCCGGGGGCTGGACTGGCTCAAGGTGGCGAAGGCCCCCGACGGGGAGCTCGTGGTGGACGAAGGGGAAACGGTTCCGCCGGGGACGTACCTGAAGATCTGAGGCGGGAAAGGAGGCGAGGCGGGTGGGCAGCTGGAGCGAATACGTCGCCAATGTCCGTGCCCTTCCCAGGACCGTTTGGGAGAGCCTGGTGCGCCACGGCGCGCCGGTCACCGACCGGTCGCGCGCCGAGGCGGTCTTCCAGAACCTGTTCCTGCACATCCACAGCACGCGCGTCCACCGGTGGAGCCTGCGGTGGTCGTACACGATGGGGCTCGGGCTGATCTGCGCCGCCTCGTTCGTCCTGCTGACGGTGACCGGGGTGCTGCTCATGTTCTACTACAAGCCGTCCATGGCGCTGGCCTACCAGTCGATCAAGGACATCCATTACGTCGTTCCCACCGGCCGATTCATGCGCAACATCCACCGCTGGGGCGCCCACCTGATGGTGATCGCGGTGATCCTGCACATGGCGCGCGTCTTCTTCACCGCGTCCTACAAGAAGCCCCGGGAGATGAACTGGGTGTTCGGCATCGTGCTTCTCATCCTCACGCTCGCGCTGTCGTTCAGCGGCTACCTGCTCCCCTGGGACCAGCTCGCGTACTGGGCCGTGACGATCGGCGCCAACATCGCGCAGTCTCCCCGGGAGATCACCGACGCGATCGGCATCACCCGGTACATCGACATCGGCGGATTCCAGAAGACGCTGCTCCTGGGCTCCCGGTCCGTGGGGGAGGACGCGCTGATCCGGTTCTACGTCCTCCACGTGGTTTTTCTCCCCCTGGTGATGGCGGTTTTCATGGGGCTGCACTTCTGGCGGATCCGGAAGGACGGCGGCCTCTCCCGGCCCGCGGACGCCGACCGGCGGCTGGGCCCGGCGGAGGAGGACGTCACCCCCGTCTTCACCCAGGCGCCGAGGAAAAGCTACGGGCTCATGGCCGTGGTCCGGGGGACGAGCCCCAATGTGGGGCGGGGGCCGGAGAACACGCTCCCGTCCTGGCCTCACCTGATGACCGCGGAGGCCGCCGTCTTCATGTTCACGCTGGCGGTCACCGTCGCGATCTCCTTCTTCCTGGACGCCCCGTTGAAGGAGATGGCCAACCCGCTGGTGCCGGAGAACCCGGCCAAGGCCCCCTGGTACTTCCTCGGGCTTCAGGAGATCGTCTCCTTCTCCGCGTTCGCGGGCGGGGTGCTCCTCCCCATGGTCACCCTCCTCGGGCTCGTGCTCATCCCCTACCTGGACCGGGAGCCCGAGGGGGTCGGCGACTGGTTCGGAGCGGCGTCCCGCGGCAGGGAGGTCGCTCTCCGGTCCGCCGTCTTCGGCCTGGCCGCGGTGATCGCCGTGGAAGCGTTCGCCATCCGGTTCGGCTGGCTCCGCAACTGGTTTCCAGGGATCCCCCAGATCGTCATCACCTTCTTCAACCCGGGGACCGTGCTCACGTTCCTCTACATGGCGTACTCCCTGTGGGTCATCCGCAGGGAGAACAGCACGCGCCTGGGCGCCATCGCCATCTTCACCTGTTTCCTGGCCGGGTTCATCGTCCTCACCCTGGTCGGGACCTGGTTCCGGGGGCCGAACTGGGAGTTCTTCTGGTCCCCCTCCCGTTGGCCGGTCCATTAGTGCGACGTCTCGCAACACCAGAGGGGGCGGCATGAAGAAACTTCTTCTCGCGTCGAGCCTGGTCACCCTCCTGT
>CAZXDK010000104.1:0-4156 GCA_964639585.1 uncultured Gallionellaceae bacterium
GCATCAACTACTTTGAGCTGAAAGAAGCCGATGTGGTGGTTCGGCCGGCCCTGCTGGGTGTTTCCAGTGCCGACTTTGGTGCCCGCAAGCGCTCCATCGAGGCAGGACGCCAGGCCATGTTGCAGGTGTTGCCGCAGTTGCGGGTAGCGATTGCTTCCAAGACCCGCTGAAATTTGAGGGAGGGTGTTAATAAGCTGATGGCCCTGAGTGCCCACTAACCTCCCGAATTTGCTTAAAAAGTAGGCGGATTCGACTATCCCGGGTCGCTTCACGAAGGTATCTTCCACTTCGTGATACACCCAAATGTCCAACACTCCTCGGTCGCGCACGCCCCCAGACCTCAAGTGGCTGGCCATTGAGTGCGACGGCGATGAGTTCCATGGACCAGACCGATGGGCAGCGGACATGAGTCGTCAGCGGGTACTGGAGCGCGCGGGGTGGACATTTTGGAGGTGCTTTGCGTCCACCTGGTCGTTGCGTCAGGACGAGGTGCTTGATGAGCTCCTGCAGCGACTTGGCGCCATGGGTATTGAACCGTTGGGCACGCTGGAAAAGATTCCATCCTTGGTCGAACAACGGACGTGGGTTCCAAGCTCGCAAGCGAGTGCCGAGGGTGGCGATTTGGTGGACAACGCCTTGGAGGCTGCAATCAAAGAGGCAGGTGCGTGATTTCAGAACAAAAGCCGGAGGGTAACTTGCGCGTCAGAGTCAGGCCAGCCCCGTCCGCACGGGGACAGGACTGAAATGCATGGCTCAGTCGAAACTGGGCTCTATGTTGTCAAAAAAGTTCAGGCTCACCCGCAGATTGTCGAGTCTTCCGAACTTTGCCATCAGTTTGGCTGCAACCGCCGGGGATGCGTATTCGCTGAAGTCAAAGTAATACCCATAGACCGTGTCATCGTGGCCCGTATGTTCGTGGGCCTCCACGTCTTCAAGCTCTTCTGCTTCTTCAAGGGTTAGACCGAATTCATTGGCCAGTGCCTGGGCTCGGGAGATATATCCATGTTCGTCATACCGTAGACGCCAGTTTGTAACGTGGCCCTGAGGAGCTCCCCAAATTGCCCGACCAAGTCGCGTAATGTGTAACTCAACGGCGGCATCAATACGATGCCCCGTGTACGGTCGTTCTGTGTCGATACCCAAGGTGATGTTCACCTGCATGCTCGTACTGAGCGTTTGTGCCGGGGGTGGGACGATTTCTGTAGAGAGGTCAAATGGCACATAGGTCTCTTCGATACCATCGTTGTTGGTGTCATTAATCAGGCCCCCAACGTTGCCGTCGCTTTCAACCAAGTCGACTATGTACTTTCGAATGCGTTCGCTCCACGAGTCTTCGTCGGTAAAGACCGGTACTCCCGGCAAACAGCTGTCAAACGCCGCCGAAATGAAAGATACGAGTCTCTCCGCATCTAGGGCCATTTTAAGTTCGTTTGCACGCGAAACCAACAGGTGTCGAACCAAGATGACCGAGTCCACGTTGTCCAGGTCGTCAGCGTCCAGGCCGGCGGCTTGTGCTGCATGGTGGGCAGCAAGTGACTTGTAGCCAATTGCTGCAGACAGCAATTGCTGGCAGTGACTAAGCTGGATGTCAGCGCCTGCGGATTGACATTGCTTGCGCAATGCATAAGAAAGGGCAGAAATGTTTACAGGCATGCGATTCTCCAAATATCACGGGACAATCGAGCGATTACTTGCCCCGAGGATGGTGAATACGCAAGGGTGAAAGTACGAAAACCTACGGAAACCTGTCTTTTGTAAGCTGCTCGAAGCTTAGGCGGACGCCTTGGGCACAGATTCTGCGCTCTGAGCCGCTAACGGTCAAGCAGTTCGGCGGTTCCCCCTGGAGCCAAGCGTGATTTCAACGATTGGGCAGTGGGCAAAGCTCCGGGAACAGAAATTCGACCAATGCCAACTTCTCTAGTGGAGGCTGGTACAGCTCGCGGTTTTGCTTGAATTCTTTCCTGCAATCCTCGTACTTAACCCGCCACTTCTTCGGGTCGCCTTCCGCCTCCATGGTGGTCAGCCGGCCGTATTTCCGCACTGCGTGCATAAACCAGGTCAGGTTCGGTTTCTCTGCGGTGGCCACGCGGTGTGCCACTTCAACGAGTTTCTTTCTTCTGGAACCCCATGGCGTATTGTTTTTGGCGGAGTACAGGGCAAGGAACAGGCTGAAGTCCACGCCACTCAGGTATTTGGGGAATGTAAATCCATGCGGATGGAAGCGTCGTTTGAATTCGGCCCATTCCGTGTCACGATTCTCACTGCTGTAGCCTCCTGCGCCGCACCAGGCCTCGAAATCGTCTCGTAAGCATTGGGCTATGTTATTGGCGTCTTCGGCTAATTTTTGCTTGGCACTGTCGAAGTCGTAGAAGTACGCCCGCTGGGAATCCTTGTCCAGTGTCAGGTCGTGAAACGAAATCCGTTTTCGATGGAAGGCGGAGGTGCCACCATTCTTTGTAGGTTCTGCCCACACGCACTCCAGCATGAACTCATTGTTGGCGAGGGAGCCCTCCAGAGTCTGCGCGTTCACGATAAATGCGTTTTGATTGTTGTTGTAGAACACATCCTCCTCAGTCATGCGCCGGTGCTCACTGTCAAACACGGCAAATATCCAGAAAAGCAAGCCGCCCTGTTCTAGGTAAAACAGCCGGCGCTCCGCAATGACGTTAAGGTATGTGGTGGATAGCTGGACTTCAAAGGCAATGGGTATTCCGTTGAGTGTCGCGCGCACATCCGGACGGCGCCAGTCTCCCGTCAATGGACCGACCCAGCGCGCCTCCTGCCGAATATCTTCAAATCGGCCGTCGGCAGTTAAGCACTCGACTATCCAGTTCTTCATCTTTAGATGAAGGGTGCTTTCCTTGGCTCCGTTGTACTTGCGAGCGTCCAGTTCCTTCTGGTTCAAGTCCCCGCGGGTTATGGCGGGGCAATTTCCGTCTTCGTGGCGATGTTTGAAAAAGAAACGTTGCTCGTTTTGCGTGCGGCAGATGTAGACAGGTACGCGGCAAATTGAGCACAGATACATCGGGCGGTCTTTGTAAAGTGCAGTCCTTACGGCCAAGCGTATTTTCATCAGGTCAGCGAAATCTGTACCCAGGACCGCCGCCACGGGGTGGTGCTCCCCGGTTTCGACCGCCATCACTTCTTTGATGGCAGGGTCAATTACTGACAGACTGGTTCCCTCTACATGCTCAGGGCGTTTGCGCCTAGGCGGCGGCATTGTGGACTTATTCCGATTGCTGGCGACGCCGTCCGAGGAACTGCCAAAGGTGAAGTCCAGGTTCTCGTCGTCATACGAGCTAGGTGGGTACGTCATTCGCTAGTTGCTCCCAATTGAGATGCCGCCACTACCTGAAAAAAAATCTATGTAATCAACCCGTGTTGATTGCAACCGCCAGGCGAAACAGCTGTTTGCGCAGTTTCTCATCAACTGAGCCGACTGCCGCGAAGGCAGCCAAGAGCTTGGTCACTGGCATGCCACCGGCCTGCTTCGCTAGGGCGTCAAGCTGCTTTGCAGTTTCAAGGGGGAGTCGTAGGCTGCGATGGGTGGGGTCAACCTTCTTTGAGGTGACACGCTTCTGTCGGACCGCATTGAGCATCTTGATGCGGCCGTCATCCGTCAAATTTGCAACAACCCAGTCTTTAAAAAGCAGCGCTTTGATTTCTGGTTTGGCGGCCATACTGGCTTCGAGGTCGGCAAGGGATTGCCTGGTCACCGCCGGCTTGTGACGAAATGACTCGCCAGGGCGGTCTAACGCGCGCTTCAAATACAGAAGGGCGGGTTCAATGCCTTCGAGTTTTAGAGTCGCGATTGGTCGGGCCATGCCCAATTATCGTTAGTTGCATCACGGAAATCAAGAACCTGCTTCTGCCAGGTTAGCGTGATTGGAATAACGAAAACGGTTGAAATTCGTATGCCTTGATTATCGTTAGTTGACTCACGATAATTATTGTGTTCGGGGTAATTTACGTGATGTAAGTCACGCTAATTATTCGACAGGTTCGGAAGGGCAAATATTGTTTTTTTATGGGTCCGAAAAGCCTGGGAACCCGCATGTTTCCTAGGTTTTGGCCATCAGCTTATTAACACCCTTGAGGGACAAAAAAAAGGCCTCGTCTTGCAACGAGGCCTTGAAGGGATCCCTGAACCTGATGG
>CAZXDK010000105.1:0-4017 GCA_964639585.1 uncultured Gallionellaceae bacterium
CTTGATCGAGCCCTGTTCGACGATGCGCTCGACCTGCGCGATGACGAGCCCGCCATTGTTATGGGCGGCCATGGCCTGCGCGAGATTGTCGAGGACGAGCGCCTCGCGCTCCATCGAAATATTGCCGGAAGGGTCGGCCGAAGTGCCGCGAATGAAAGCGACGTCGATCTTGGTGGCGATGTAGAAGAGCCACTCCTCGCCCATGATGCTATGGTATTTGACCATGTCCTCCTTGGTGCGGTCATTCACCTTGCCGCCGCCAAAGCGCGGATCGACGTAGGTATAAAGGCCGACTTTGGAGAAGAGGCCCGGCTGGCCGGAGGCGCAGGCGCGGTAGAGCTGCGAGATGACGCCCTGCGGGAGATTGTAGCCACAGATCTTATTCTCCTGCGCCGCCTGGGCGACCTTCGGCATGCGGCCGAAATTGGCGGCGATGACCCGGCGCAGCAATCCTTCGTGATGAAAGCGCCCCGTGCCCAGGCCCTTGGAGTCGCCTGCGCCCGCGGTCATGATCAGCGTGAGGTCGCGCGGATGCTGGCTCTCGACGAAGCGCTTTTCCAAAGCGGCGTGCAGAGCCTCGGGAATGCAGCTCTGGACGAAGCCGGTGGTGGTTACGACGTCATTGTCGCGAATGAGCGCAATCGCCTCGTCGGCGGTAATGACTTTGTTGTTCGCCATGTCCTCAGGGTTCCCTCGCTCCCCACTCTTTATTGGTTGCGGACTGTTGACGTCGCCGCTGTGGTGGGCGTTTTGCTCAAAATGAGCGCTCAACCGTAGAGACCGGGCCGCTCTTGCGCAATAGCGGCGATGCGCCGCAGTTCGGCCGCAACCTCGCCCGCGCGCGGGGGATTGGCCGTTAGAGCGCTTCCCGATCACATGAAATCATGTGATCGATAAGGAACCGCTCAAGATCAAAGTATTGGAGCAGGTTCTCATCGAAAAAGTCTGTCAACTTTTTCGGAACCTGCTCTAGTCGCCGCGGTAGACGCAGCCCTCGAAACAGCTGTCGCGAAAGACGCCAACTTCGGCAAGACCCGGCACTGTCGGCGAGAGGTCGCGCCAGATGTAGGCGCAGAGATTTTCGAGCGTCGGCTTCCCGAGGCCTTCGAGGTCGTTGAGAAACGAGTGATCGAGGCGTTCGCGCAGCTCCGCGAGCCTACGGCCAAGCTTGCCGAGGTCCACCACCCATTGCTCTTCGAAGGTGGGCGCGCCGCGCAGGGTCACGCGCACGCGAAAGGAGTGGCCATGCAGATTGCGGTATTTGCCGCCCTCTGGCGCCTCCGGATCATAGAGCGCGTGCGCCGCCTCGAAATAAAACTCCCGAAAGACCTCGAAACTCGACACCGTCACTTCACCCCGATCGCCTTGTGGGTTTGCAAAGACAGACGCCAGCGCGGATGCGCCAGGCAGTAGCTGACCGCGGCATCCGTATTGCGCGAAACATCTGGGCCGTCCATGGGCTGCAGCAGAAAATGCGTAAAGTCGAGCCGCTCATAGGCGGCGGGGTCGACCCCCTGCTGGGGGAAGACCAGCTTCAATTCCGCGCCGCGCGTCTGGGCCAGCGGCGCGCCGGCCTTGGGCGACACGCAGATCCAGTCGATCTCCGGGATGACGGGCAGCGTGCCGTTCGTCTCAATGGCGATCTCAAATCCTTGCCCGTGGAGCGCCGAAACCAAAGCCTCATCGATCTGCAACATCGGCTCGCCGCCGGTCAGCACCGCGAAGCGTTGCGCGCGGCCCTCCCCCCACAGCCCCGCCAAATGGCCGGCAAGCGCCGTGGCGTCGGCGAACTTTCCTCCACCCTCGCCCTCGAAGCCGACGAAATCCGTGTCGCAGAACTGGCACTGCGCGGCGGCGCGGTCCGCTTCGCGCCCGCTCCACAGATTGCAGCCCGCGAAGCGGCAAAAGACCGCGGCGCGGCCCGCGTTTACGCCTTCGCCTTGCAGGGTTTTGAAGGCTTCCTTGACGATGTAGGCCATTTGCCCGCTCTAGATCACGCTGCATCTGGGCGAAATCGCCCACATGCAGTAACGTGATCGATCTCAAAGTTCTAGAGCGCGCCTTACGCGAAAGGCCGGCATCCCCTTTTTCGCAGCGCGGACGCAGCAGGCGAGGCCGCCTCTTACCCGTTCTTGGGAAGCTCCTTGTCCTTACCGTCAGGTTCGGGCGCGGGCTGCGGGCGCGGGTCGAGGCTGCGGATATAGGAGACGATGTCGTCGATCTCCTTGCGCGACAGATGCATGTCGGGCATCGGCGGATGCGGATCCATCAGGAAATGGCCAAGCTTCTTCCTGTCGGTGCGTCGCTGGGCGATATCGAAGAAGGACGGCGCGTCGGCCGAGGCGCTGGTCTGATCCGACGTCACCACATGGCAGGTCGCGCACCATCGTTTCGCGACGATCGCGCCGCGCTGAGCGTCGCCCGCCGCGAGCGCCAAATTTGCGAAAGCGGCGCTTGCGCCGACGAGAGCCATTGCGAGCGTAAGGCGTCGAAGCTGCATGTGGTTTTCCTTAAGCGGGAGCCGTCGATTCGCTTCGCATGAAAGCACAAGCGCGGCTCGCTGGGTATCGGCGCCTCTCATGCGAGCTTGCGTCAGGACGACGCGTGGCCTCGAGCCGCTGCTGCATTTTTGCAACAGACATGTGTTCTGATTGCAACAGTACGGCGGATTAGCATCTTGCCCACGATTGTCGCTATGGCAGCCCCTTTTCAGACACAAAAGCTGAGCTAAGGTGACCGGGTCACAAGCTCATTCGAGATGCGGAGACAGGCGCCGAAAGATTTCCCTTTCGGCCGCAGGTTCCTTCTTTCCCTCTCGCTGATTAGCGGTGACGGCTGGCGTATGGCCTCAAAGGACGTCGGGCGTCTTCTGGGTTGAAGGAAGTCGAAACATTATGGTCGGAAGCGTTCATACGGGCGTGATTTCAGCCTTTAGGCGCAAGAGGCGCACGGCGTTGCCGATCTGCCTATTCGCGACGAGCCTAGGCATGCTGGTGACGGCTTTCGTCGCGCCGGCGCCGGCGCTTGACGCGCCTCGCACCGCCGCCCGGGCCGAGGCGCAACCTCTGCCGATGTTCAAGGATCCGCGCGAGGCGCTGCGCGCCGGAGTCGAGAGCTACCATGCCGGTGACGCCGCGACCTCGGTGACGGCGCTACGCTATGCCGCGGAAGGCGGCGAGCCGCTGGCCAAGTGGAAGCTTGGCAGGATGTACGCCGAAGGCGACGGCGTCGTTCGCGACGACGCCAAGGCTTACGAATATTTCGCGCAAATCGTCGATCACTACGCCGACGACGAGCCGGATCCGCGCGAGCGGTCGATGGCGGCGAGCGCCTTCGTCGCCGTGGGCGTTTACCTGCGTGACGGCGTTCCAAGCGCAAAGATCAAGCCCGATCTCGATCGCGCGTTCGATCTGTTCCGTTATGCGGCGACCTATTTCCGCAACGCCGACGCGCAATACAATCTGGCGCGCATGTATCTCGAAGGAGCGGGCGTGAAGAAGAACGTCCGCCAGGGCGTGAATTGGCTGGAGCTCGCGGCGCGCAAGGGCCATCCGCAGGCGCAGGCGATGCTCGGGCGGATGATGTTCACCGGCGAGGCGAGCGGCGAGCCGGAGCGTGCGCGCGGACTCATGTATCTGACGCTGGCGCGCGACGCTGCGGGCGGCGCCACGCGCGACCAATGGATCACGGATTTGCATGCCGAAGCGCTGAATTCCGCCAGCGACGCCGACCGTAGCGCGGCCGTCACCATGCTCGAAGGCTATCTGCGCGAACGCAACTGACGTTCAGATTTCAACCGGCTTGGGCCGCAGCGCCTTTGAACTTCACCGGAATGCTCAAGAAGCGCGCGCCGTCGCCGCGCGGCGGCGGAAACTTGCCGGCGCGAATGTTCACCTGAATTGAGGGGAGCAGCAGCCGCGGCGCGGCAAGCTCCTGATCGCGCTTCTGTCGTCCGGCCACGAAGTCTTCCTCGCTGACGCCGTCCTTGATCTGCACGTTCTTGGCGCGCTGCTCGGC
>CAZXDK010000106.1:0-3928 GCA_964639585.1 uncultured Gallionellaceae bacterium
GGTGGATCCGGCGCAAAATGGAAGCGATCGGGAAATTACCGTTGCCGGCGGAAGGGGTCGAGAGGATCCTTGGCGGCAACGCCGCGAGGCTGCTGCGCCTTTAGCGGAATCCGGAATTTCAACGGCGCGACGAGGAGAAGAGTAAATTTATCCACAATAAGGATAATTAATTACTTATTTCCTGAAATGAAAAAGTGTCCGCCGTAAGGGGAAAATAAAATTATCAAGCGAATCCGGCCGGTTACGAATCTCCCCCGCCCGGAACGAAAATTGCATTTTATTTTGCATTCTAATAGCTTTGCTTCAACGGATTTTTACCGTCAACCGCCTCGAAACGGATAGGGGGATCGGGCATGAAGCATCTGTTCCCGGCCGGCATCCTGCTGGCGCTCGTCCTGGCGGTCGTCACCCCTTCGACGGCTTCCGCCTACTCGGAGTGGCCCGCCATCTCCACCAAGGTGACGGCGCTCGCCACGGACAAGGAACTCTTCATACGATGCGACCTGGAGAGCCACGTCGGCAACATCCACTTCCGGGACCAATACTATGATTTCCGGAAGTTCATGCGATTCATGGTCGACCTGGGGCTTTACCTGGACGAAACGACGAACGCCGGCCCGAACTACATCCTGCGCGTCCACTTCGCGGACCAGGTCCGCACCATCTCCGTATCGGAACTGAGAGAGTTCCAGTGCCTGAAACAACCGGCGCGGGCCGCGGACTCGAAGATGATGTACGATTTTTTCAGCCGGTTCGAGGAGCGGTAGCCTTCCCGGTCACGATTTTCCGCCGCCGGCCGCGGCGGCTTCCTTGCGCAGGCGGGTGCTTTTCAGCGCCGTTTCCAGCGTGATCGTATCGAGGATCGCCTTCGTCAGGTCGTCGATCTCCTCGGTGATTCTCCGAAGCTCCGCGACGATCGGTTCGCCCGCCGGGTTGCCGTGGTTCGGCATGTCGAGCTCGGATTCGAGCTTCTCGAACAGCTGGATCACGTCCAGGAGCGTCGTCCGGCTGACGTTCCCCGCGAACCGGTACCCGCCGCCGACGCCGCGCACCGCCTGAACCAGCCCCGAGTGCACCAGGTTGCGCATCACCTTGGCGAGGTGGTGCGTGGAGATCCCGTACTTCCCGGCGATGTCGGTGGTCGAGAGCTGCCGGTCGCCGTTGCCCGCCAGTTCGAGCACCGCGAAGAGGGCGAACAGGGATCCCTTGTTCAGCTTCAATCGATCTCCCGCTCCAGTTCGATGTACCGGCCCGAGCGCAGCCCCCGGCTCCGGAAGAACGACAACGTCACCTTGTTGTTCCGGTCCACCATCGTCCGCACCGTCGTGACCCCGGCCCCTATCAGGCGCCGGCAGATCTCGTCGAACATCCGCTTCGCGATCCCCGCCCCGCGCATCTTCGGGGAGACCGCCAGCGCGAAGACCCAGCCGCACGGGGTCGAGCCGAATTCCCAGGCGCGCACCTCCCCGGCGATGAACCCGACGATACCGCCCCCGGTTTCCGCGACGAGGAAGATCCGGTCCTTCTTCTCGCCGCTCCCGTAGTGCGCGAAGATCCCGCGCCAGTAGGCCGGTTTCTCCTCCTTTGGACCGACGTCGTCGATCTCGATGATGGCGTCGAGGTCCGCGGGCACGGCGTTCCGAATGAGGATTGGATCTTTCATTGCCATATGGTACCTTAATACCATAATCGGAAGGGAAAGCAAGAGGCTTCCTTCCCGGGAAACTCCCGGGACGAGCTTCTTCCGGACTTTACGATGCGCAATCCCACATATGGCGGGGACCGATGACGGCGGGAAGGATCGAAAAAGGCGGGGAGTTCCTGCTGACCGGCGCCGCCGGGAAGAGGATCTTCACCCCCGGGGATTTCCCGCCGGACCGGCGGCAGATCGCGTGGACCGCCGAGGAGTTCGTACGGAAGGAGATCCTGCCGGACCTCGACCGGATGGAGCGGAAGGATTTTCCGCTCGTGGTGGAGAAGATGCGCCGGTGCGCCGGACTGGGGCTGTTCCTCGTGGACGTTCCCGAGGAGTACGGAGGCCTCGACCTCGACAAGGCCACCAGCATGCTGATCGCCGAGAAGATGGGGCCGTCCGGCTCGTTCGCCATCACCTGCAGCGGACAGACCGGCATCGGGTCGCTGCCGCTCGTCTACTACGGGACGGAAGACCAGAAAAAACGGTATCTCGGCAAGCTTTCCTCCGGGGAGTGGATCGGGGCGTACTGCCTCACCGAGCCTGACTGCGGGAGCGATCCGCTGGGCGCCAGGGCCACGGCGAGATTGTCGGAGGACGGCCGCCACTTCCTGTTGAACGGGGTGAAGCAGTTCATCACCAACGCCGCGTTCGCCGACCTGTTCACGGTGTTCGCGAAGATCGACGGGAAGCGGTTCTCCGCGTTCCTCGTGGAGAGGCGGTTCCCGGGGGTTTCCATCGGCCCGGAGGAGGAGAAGATGGGGCTGAAAGGCTCCTCCACGGCGCAGGTCATCCTCGATGACGCTGCGGTTCCGGTCGAAAACCTGCTGGGGGAGGCCGGGAAGGGGCACAAGATCGCCTTCAACGTCCTGAACATCGGGCGGCTGAAGCTGGCGGCCACGGTGACCGGCATGGCCAAGGGCGCCTTCGCCGAGGCCGCCGCCTACGCGGGGCAGCGGAGGCAGTTCGGCCGGGTCATCGGCGAATTCGGCGCCATACGGGAGAAGCTGGCGGACATGACGGCCGCGGTCTTCTCGTGCGAGTCGGTCGTCTATCGGGTCGCCGGCCTCCTGGACGACGGGATCGCGGCGCTGGATCGCACCCGGGCCGATTCCATGGAGGCGTACGTGAAGGCGATCGAGGAGTACGCCGGGGAGTGCGCCATCGCCAAGGTCCACTGCACGGAAGCGTTGGCGTTCGTCGCCGACGAGGCGGTCCAGATCCACGGCGGCTACGGGTACATCCGTGACTACCCCGTCGAGCGGTACTACCGGGACGAACGGATCAACCGGATCTTCGAGGGGACCAACGAGATCAACCGCCTTCTCATCCCGACCGTGCTGTTCCGGAGGGGCGAAGGCGCGGAGTTCGACCTTCGTGGGAGGGCCGCCGAAGCCGGCGCGCGCGAGGGGGAGGAAAAAAAGGGGAAGGCGGCGGGGAGCGGCCCCTTCGGGGAGGAGCTTCTCTTCGTCGACCGCCTGAAGCGGACCTTCCTCGCGGTCCTGGACGCGTCGTGGGAGGCGAGGGAACACCAGGAGGTGCTGCTCGCGCTGGCGGACATGATCATCGGGATCTTCGCCATGGAGACGGTCGCCCTCCGGGCCGAAAAAGAGCGCGCCGCCGCGGGCGCGAGAGAGAGGGACCTGCTGGAGGCGGTCGTCAAGGTCGCGCTCTTCTCCGGCGCGGGCCGGTTCCAGGCGGCCGCGTCCCGCTGCGCCGCCTACGCGCTTTCGGGCGACGCGCTCGCCTCGCGCCTCGAGTTCGTATCCCTCCGGTCCGTTTTCCCGGCCGACGGATTGCTGCAGGCGAAGCGCCTCCTCGCGGAGGCGTCGCTGGAGGACGGCAGATACGTATTCCGGTCCCATGAATCTTGAGGAAACCTGAGGAGAAAGAGAGGGAACCGGTGGGAGGAACGGATTTCGCGCCGCTGGATCTGGCGCCCGCCGAAATCGACGCGCGGAAAACCCCGGAGGGAGGGTATCTCCTCCGTTCCCCGAGGGCGCTCGAGCCGTTCGAGAAGAGCGTGGGGGCGATGTTCCGCCGATGGGTCAAGGAGACCCCCGACAGGACCTTCCTCGGGGAGCGGGACGCCTCGGGGCGGTGGCGGCTCGTCACGTGGGGGGAGGCGGGACGCCTCGCCGATTCCGTCGCGCAGGCGCTGATCGACCGCCGGATCGGTCCGGAGCGGACGGTCATGATCCTCTCCGGGAACTCGATCGACCACGCCCTTCTCAT
>CAZXDK010000107.1:0-3820 GCA_964639585.1 uncultured Gallionellaceae bacterium
GTTTTATATGTCTCTGGTTCCCTGCTTTCGCAGGGACGACGTCTGGATTCCCGCCTGCGCGGGAATGACAGACAAAGAACCTTTTCAAAAAGCTAAATTGATACAAGAAAAAATATTTTGCATTATTCAATTTTCAATTTGCATTTTGCATTGATCATTAAATGATGAGGTTCTTATGACAGACATCCTTTTTAGCAGTTGGGGTGGAGCGGTTGTGGATAACCGGGGAAAACCGGAGGCAGAGAGGGCGCCCATACCCAATCTCAATCTTCCCCTTGAATTTGAAAAGGAGAAGAAGGTCAGAGCCTTCATCGGTTGGGACGGGATTGCCATCCGGGACCCTGAAGTCAATTTGATCGATCTGATTCGGGCCTACATGGAAGCGGTTCAGAAGGAATCGTGCGGAAAGTGCACACCCTGCCGGGTAGGGACAAGGATCATGTCATCCATCCTTAACCGGATTGCAGGGGGTCAGGGGAAAGCAGAGGATCTGGATCGACTGAAGTATTTGGGCGAGATGATCGGGAAGAGTTCAAAATGTAATTTAGGACAGACCGGGCCCAAACCCGTGCTCCATGCCCTCGACCATTTTAAAGCACAGTTCTCCGAAGTGATTCAGTCGAAGAAGAAGATCCCGCGCGGAGAGTATAAGGTGAAGGTGACCGCTCCGTGCGAAAGCGCCTGCCCTTCGCATCTTCCCATCACCCGCTATGTCGAATTGATCAAGGAAGGCCGGTTCACGGAATCGCTTGCCGCCATCCGGGAGGCGACCTGTCTTGCAGGCGTTTTGGGAAGGGTCTGCATCCGGCCCTGCGAGGATAACTGCAGGCGGCAGAATGTGGATGAATGCATCTCCATCAAATGGCTCAAGCGATTTGTAGCGGATTATGAATTGGACAAAAGAAGAGAGCCGGGGGTAACCCGGGTTCCCACCCGTTCCGAAAAGGTGGCCATCATCGGTGCCGGTCCCGCCGGCCTTACCTGCGCTTACTACCTTGGCCTCAAAGGTTATCCAGTCACGATCTTTGAGAGGCTGGGGGAGCCGGGAGGAATGGCCGCTGTCGGAATTCCGGATTACAGGCTTCCGAGGGATATCGTAAGATATGAGACAAGCCTCGTGGAAAGGATGGGTGCGGAGATCCGTTACAACACTCAGGTGGGAAAGGATATCACCCTCTCCCAGATCTTTGAACAAGGATACAAAGCCATCTTTATCGGTGTAGGGGCCCATACCAATACACCCATGGGTGTTGAGGGAGAGGACAAGGGATATAAGGGATTCATCCCTGGAGTTTATTATCTCCTTGAGATCAATCTTGGAAGAGACCCCTATCCCGAAGGAAAGAGAGTAGTGGTTGTGGGCGGCGGGAATGTGGCGATTGACTGCGTACGCTCTTCCTTTCGCATCGGCAAAGCCGATGTGAACCTGGTCTATCGCAGGACGAAGAAGGAGATGCCCGCGGATCGGGTGGAAATCCACGACGCCGAAGAGGAGGGCGTGAAATTCCATTACCTCTGCAATCCGGTCCGGATCATTGAAAAGGATGGGAAAGTAACCGGCATGGAATGTATCCGGATGGAATTAGGCGAGCCGGATGAGAGCGGAAGGCGCAGACCTGTTCCCATCAAGGGTTCGGAATTCTTCATCGAGGCCGATATCGTGATTCCCGCCATTGGCCAGGCGATTGACCTCTCCTTCCTCGAGGAAAAGGACGGGGTGAAGACGACAAAGCGCTCCACCATCGCAGTGCAGGAAGGAACATTTCAGACAAACCGTGCAGGAATATTCTCTGCGGGTGATTGTGTGATCGGTCCGGATGTCCTCGTCCGTGCAGGAGGCCATGGAAAGAAGGCCGCTGATAAGATCGACGCCTACCTGCAAGGGAAGGAGTTAAAGGAGTCGGAGGACGAACGGTTGGAGACTCTGGTTGAGAAGATCAAAGTCTACAGCAAGGATGAAAAGATCGGAAACCCGGGCGGGCAGAAGAGGGCGATGCTGGAGCTTCTTCCTCCTGATTCGAGAAAGTGGATCTTCGACGAAGTGGAGAAAGGGTTTTCCATTCCAGTCGCACAGAAGGAAGCCGAGCGCTGCCTCCGGTGTGTGCGGATCGGGCTCTTGGCGGTTTAGCTGAAAAAAGGGGATTAGAGGAGAAGCAGGATGCAGGTCTTATATCTTCTCATTGAGACAATTGTAAAGTGCGTGGTGGTCTTTGCTTGCCTGATGCTCTCCGTGGCCTATCTGACCTGGCTGGAGCGAAAGGTCCTGGGCCACATCCAGATTCGTTTTGGCCCGAATCGCTGCGGTCCCTTCGGACTGCTTCAGCCCTTTTCGGATGGGATCAAGGCCTTCTTCAAGGAAGACCTTGTTCCGGGAGGGGCGGATAAGGCGGTCTTCGTCCTTTCGCCCATGATCTCTATCATTGCGGCCATTTCCCTCTTTGCGGTCATCCCTTTTGGAAATGAGTTTACGATTCCCGGGACGAGCTGGGTGGTCAAGCTCAGGATTGCGGACATCGATATCGCGCTCCTCTATATCTTCGGCATCGCCTCCCTCGGAGAGTTCGGGATCGTGCTCGGGGGCTGGTCTTCGGGCAACAAGTATGGCCTGACCGGTTCGCTTCGTGCCGCCGCTCAGATGATCAGCTATGAAGTGGCCCTCGGCATTTCGATCATCGGCGTGATTATCCTCTCTCAAAGCCTGAGGCTGACGGAGATCATCAATCATCAGGCAGGAGGGTTCTGGAACTGGAACATCTGGTATCAACCCGTGGCCTTTGTTCTCTACATCATCTGCGGTCTGGCGGAGATCAACCGGATTCCCTTTGATATGCCGGAGTCGGAATCGGAACTGGCCTGCGGGTTTAATATCGAATACAGCAGTATGAAATTCGCCCTTTTCTTCATGGCCGAATATGCCCATATGATCACGATGGGCGCGCTGGCCGTGACGCTCTTCTGGGGTGGATGGCAGGCCCCCCTGCCCCAGCTCGATTTCATTCCAGGGGTGG
This sequence comes from uncultured Gallionellaceae bacterium, assembly GCA_964639585.1. Taxonomy (GTDB): domain Bacteria; phylum Pseudomonadota; class Gammaproteobacteria; order Burkholderiales; family Gallionellaceae; genus PALSA-1006. Next base: position 3,009 of record CAZXDK010000107.1, read on the forward strand.
TCTGGTTCTGCGGGAAGCTCTTCCTCTTCCTCTTCTTCTTCATCTGGCAGAGAGGGACCTTCCCGAGGTTGCGTTATGATCAGATCATGAAATTTGGCTGGAAGATTCTGTTTCCCCTGGCGCTGATCAATCTCCTGATCACGGCGCTGGTCGTTTCATTAAAGGGTTAAAGAAATTATATTTGGACAGAGTATTGAATAATAAAAGGAGTTAAATATCCAATGACCAAATTCCCTGCCTACCGGCAGGCAGGCAATAACCAAATAATAACCAAACATTTAATCACCAAATTGGATTATTGGTGATTGGAGCTTATTTGGTATTTGGTGATTGGTTATTGGTAATTTGAGTTAGAGAATCTATTATAGAATTTACTTTGAAGTTTAAAGAGGTTGAAGATGATCATTCCATTGCTCAAAGGTCTGGCCTTTACACTGGGTCGGTTCTTCTCCAGGCCGATCACCATCCAGTATCCGGAGGAGAAGGTGCCTCCTGCGAAACGCTGGAGAGGAATCCAGTATTTTGAGAAGGATGAGCAGGGAAAGACGAAGTGCGTGGCCTGCGGCCTCTGCATGGCGGTCTGTCCTTCTCAGTGCATCTACATTGAGACCGCCGAGGATGAGGAGGGAAAACGCTACCCCCTCACCTACGAACTGGATGTCCTGAGATGTATCTTCTGCGGTTATTGCGAGGAGGTCTGCCCGGTCAATGCCATCTTCGTGGGAAAAAATTACGAATGGGTGGAGGAGAAGAGAACCCCCTTTCTCATGAACACGGAGAAGCTTCTGGAGGAGAAGAAGTATAATCCGTAA
>CAZXDK010000108.1:0-3604 GCA_964639585.1 uncultured Gallionellaceae bacterium
CCCTTCTCCCGTCTCGATGGCCTCGAAGGTGACGCCGTCTATCCCGGCGCTCCCTTTATTGGCACTGACAAGGCTATAGGCGTGACTGAGGATGTCCGCCCGGTATACCTTGTCGTACAAGGCGTAGAAACGATAGGCTTTCTCCTGCTTGGCCTTGCTGTAAAGCTTCCTCTGTAGTGTCCTGATGTTTTCGGGGGTTGTTAGCATCGCTGCAATCCCTTATCCCTCCACTCTTCGGTTGCGTGAACAAAGTAGGGTCCCTTCCCTCGGGCAGGGTTATGTTGTCCCTTGCCCTCAAACGGTACCTTGAACCCCTCCGACTCCCGATATAGCCCGCCGCGATTTCGTTGCCTTATACGCACCAGTTGATATTCCTCAAACATCACTATATCGGGTCTCCAGCACTGGACTGTTTGTCTTCCACAACATGCCATCCCTGCTACCCCGGAAGATCACACTGGTCGTTTCCGTTATTCCTGCCAGTGAACGGCGGCCTTCCCCATCTGACCACTGGGTCGGCATCTTCATTTTAAATAACGAGGCTACGTATAGGTTCACTTGCGTTACGGCCTGCTGTTTTGCCAATTGAGAACTTACGACCCCCTGTTACCAAGACGCCGCTCCCTTGAACTACCGGGGCGAATCGGACAATTCCCCGGACGGGACTTCAACCCGTTAGATCAAACAGTTGTTACTGCGTACGGACAGAAACCCATTTATTTTCAAAACCTCATTTCCCGCAGCTCTTCTTTTTCTAAAAATAGGTTTCTGTCCCTATTAAAAGGAACACGATAATGAAAATTGTGATTACAGGTGTTGCGGGATTCATCGGCGCAAATCTGGCTGAACGCTTGCTCCGGGACGGCCACCGGGTCATCGGCATCGATAACCTGGCCTACGGGTTGCGGTCCAACATCCCGGAAGGCGTTGAATTCCATCAACTGGATATCCGCGAGAAGGAGATTTATCCGCTGTTTACCGGGACGGATGCGGTCTTTCATTTCGCCGCCAAGAACTGCATCGCCGATTGTCAGGCGGACCCGGTGGAGACGGCGGATATCAATGTGCGAGGAACTGTCAATGTCTTCGAGGCTGCCCGTCTTAGTGGCGTCCGCAAGGTGATTTACGCGGAAAGCTCCGCCATCTACGAGGGTGCGAAGACCTACCCCACGCCCGAGACGGACGAGGCGCCGGAGAGTTTCTACATCAGTGTCAATCTGGTGCGGGCCTTGGAGTATGCGAAAGAAGCGGGCGCAAAGATATTTGGCATTGTGGGAAGAGACGGCGGCTTTACGGCGCAGGTGGCTGATGCCTGCGTGGTGGTGCCGACGGTCAATCCGGAGACGGTGACAGCGCATACGGAGGCCTTTCAGGCGGTTATTTGGCACTTGATCGTCTCCCATCCCTCAATGAAAGTCGCCGAAATGAAGTGGGAATCGGTAAAGTAACCAAGGAGGGTACCATGGCGATTTTTCTGGACACCGGTAAAATCAAAGAAGTGGAACGGTTCATGAAGATGGGTATCATCCGGGGCGTCACCACCAATCCGACGATCCGCAAAAATCTGCATGTGAAATCGCCTACCCTCCCAGATCGACGAACTGATCCGCATCGCCGACACCTTCGACATCCCCGCCATCAAAGCCAAACTCCAAGAAATCGTCCCCGAGTATACCCCCATTTTTAATTAGTGACAGAGCCCCTCGCATATTGAATGTGGGTTTATCCTGAAATGGGTTTTACCCCTTGACCCCGGAGGGGACTTCCTGTATATATCTGCGAAAAGGGGGTTGTCTTATGAAGAATATCTTAAAAGTAACTGATTCATTTGAGGAAATCGGAACGAGGACCATCGATGAAAGAAACCGCCTGACCGTCGGCGAAATCCTCAAAGGCTGCAAAAGGATCCGTCTCTATCGGAACGTCAGCGGCGAGGTGCTGCTGCAGCCGATTGCCGAGATCCCCGCTTCGGAACTCTGGCTTTTCCAAAACCCGGAGGCTATCAACGACGTCCGGGAGGGTTTGCGTGACGCCTCGCAGGGTAAGGTCTTCCGATTGGACCCCGAAGAACTGAAGGAGTCCTGATTGTTTGAGATTATCCTAACGGAGTGGGCAAGGAAGCACTGGGATCGTCTGAAGGCAGACGCGGGACTTGAAAAGCGGCTTCGGGCTGTACGCAAGACTCTCCGTTTTCTGTCGGAAAACCCGAGACATCCAAGCCTTCGAACACACGAGTTTACCAGCCTCAAAGGACCGAAGGGAGAAAAGGTCTTTGAAGCCTACGCCGAGCAGTCTACACCTGCGGCCTATCGAGTCTTCTGGTATTACGGACCGGAGGAGAACCGGATCACGGTCATCGCCATCACACCGCATCCGTGATTATGCTAATGGTTGTTCGAAATTAGGAAGACAGCACCGACGGGCGGTTCAATATGGACGGGCCAAACAAAAAACTTGACATCTTGATTACCGGCGGAACGCTCCTTACTATGGAGGCGCCTGCCGATATTGCGTGAAATCGGGGGTCAGGCGGCGGTGACGGGCTTGACCCCTTCGCGATCCCCGCGGTCGCTTCCGTAGTAGCGGCTCTGTGCCCGCTTCTTCCGGTGGACTTTTTTCTTCTTGTCGCCGTCTTCGCCGTAATAGTAGTAGTAATACTGGTAGTAATAGTAGCTGTCGCGGCCCATCTGCACGCCGTTGAGCACCGCGCCCAGGGTGTGGGCGTTCGCGTTATTGAGTAGACCGATGGCGTTCTTGATGATCTCCCGGTGCGTCTCGGCCGCCCGGATGACGAGAAGGACGCCGTCGACGCACCTCGACAGGATCACCGCGTCCGTAACGGCCGTGAGCGGCGGCGAGTCGATGATGATCCGGTCATACCGGTCGCGGACATCTGCGAGCAGCTTCGTCATGCGCTGCGAGCCTAACATTTCTGAGGGATTGGGCGGCACAGGACCGGACACGACGATATCGATTCCCGGAATGGTCGTATGGATGATCGCCTCGTCGACCGTGCAGTTTCCGACGAGGATGTTCGAAATCCCGCGGTCGCGCGGGATGTTGAAGACACGGTGCATCTTGGGCCGGCGCATATCGCAGTCGAGCAGCAGGACCCGGTTTCCCGCCTGGGCCATCGTCACGGCCAGGTTGGCCGAGGTGATCGTCTTCCCTTCGGAAGGCGCCGAACTTGTGACGAGGATTATCCGGGGAGCGTTGTCCGCGGCGGAGAAGAGAAGACTCGTCCGGATGCCCCGGTAGGATTCGCTTGCCGTCGACTTGGGCGAGGAGATGGTCACAAGGCCTTCTTCCGGGTTAAGCTCCGGATTGCCGGGATTCCCGTTCATCGCGGCGATGACCGGCACCGGTCCCAGGTAGGGTAGCTTAAGGCGCTCCTTGATGTCGTCGGGGGTCTTGATCGTGTTGTCCAGGTACTCCAGGAAGAATGCCAAGCCGATCCCCAGAAAGAGGCCGACAATCAGGCCGAGGAGCACGTTCTGCGTCTTCTTCGGCGATACGGGAAATTTCTGGACCTCCGCCGCGTCGACGACACGGATGTTCCCGGTCCGGATGTTCTCCGTCATCGACGTCTCCTTGAAGCGCTTGA
>CAZXDK010000109.1:0-3491 GCA_964639585.1 uncultured Gallionellaceae bacterium
GGACTTTCAGTCCGTAATTCAAACCCACCGGCTTGAGCCGGTGGTTGTTTAGTCTTTGGGGAATCAGGCCCATGCTTTGGGCACCTCGTTCATCGGATCCCTTGCTAGTTTTTTGACTGCCATTTGGATCTATTGTGCCTATTTAAAAAATGCCCCAGTTCTTCACTTGATGATTGCGATAGTTGTCTGGGTTGTGATTTCTTGGATGTTCTGGAATGGTTACCGCCGTCTGGGAAAAATCGCACATTTAACCTATGAAGAAGCACTGAAAGCAGCGATCCACAAAAGAAAGCAAGTCTAGCCTAGAAGGGTGGGTACGGCATTATCGTGCCCACGCGGAAATTGGCTGAATGGTGGGCACAAAGAACCGTGCCCACCCCAGCATTGCCGATGTTTCGGATGTTTCGCTGGGGTTCGTTCCTCACCCCAGCCTACGCTTGCTAACCTGACCGACGAGAAATGGACGAAAGGTACGCATTAACGTACGATAAGACCTTCCCCCCCCGAAGGAGCGCCGTATGCGCACTCTCACTGCCAGCGAAGCCCGCGCCAATCTGTACCGTCTCATCGACGAGACGGTCGAGTCTCACCAGCCCATCATCATTTCCGGCAAGCGCAACAGCGCCGTGCTGCTTTCCGCCGAGGACTGGAGCGCGATTCAGGAAACCCTGCATTTGCTTGCCGTTCCCGACATGCGCGAATCGATCAAGGCCGGCATGGCGGAACCGCTTGGAGAAAGCGCGACGGAGCTTGACTGGTGAATTGGGCGGTGGTGTATGCCAAACAAGCCGTCAAGGATGCAAAGAAACTCGCGGCAAGCGGTCTCAAGGCCAAGGCTCAGGAACTGCTGGCCGTGCTGGCGAGTGATCCCTTCCAGAATCCCCCGCCTTTCGAAAAGTTGGTCGGCGACCTTGCCGGGGCGTACTCGCGCCGCATCACTATTCAGCATCGCATCGTCTACCAGGTGTTGGCCGAGCAGAAAACCGTCCGGGTGCTGCGGATGTGGACGCATTATGAGTGAGTAGACGCGGATTCATCGCGTACCACGCTGAACATCCCTTTCGGTGGTCACAAAGAACCGTGCCCACCCGACGATGCCGCTGCCCGGAACGCCGCGTCCTTCCTTGTTCTCCAGTCATGTCGCCGTCCAACGGCGGTTACGGCGTAAGTAAACACTAACATTGAAAATTGCTGTTATCTCGCGGTGGGGCAAGGCAAACCCGTCGCTGGGGGCGTGTCCAGCCTTAGCCTTGCAAGGTTTCCCACGGTAGACGAACGAGATGGGTACAATCGAGACAGAAATTTTTGTGTCTTCAAACAAACAGGAAATTACGGATATGCGTATTTCACGGTTCCTAATCGTTTTCCTTGCTGCCCTGGCTTGCCAGAGTGCCAGCGCCGCGCCGTTTTGCGCGCTGTACGGCTGGGGCAGGCAGTGTTTATATCCCGATCTGGATTCCTGCCTGAATTCCGTCGATGAAGCGGTCGAATGTGTCGTGAATGAGGATGAAATCAAGCTGCCATTCGGCGACGCCAAATATTGTGTGGTTTCGCCTTATGCCGCGACACAGTGTCTCTACGACAACGAGGACGATTGCCGGATGGCCGCCAAGGCCAATGGCGCGCTGTGTATGATGAAAATCGATTGAGACGGACCTGTCCCTAAGTTAAGCGTGTCGGCCAGACGTTGCCTGGGAGCGCCGGCGTCTCGCCGGCCTGCCGGCAGGATGCCGGCGCTCCAGCCCGCAGCGGCCTGAAGCTTAACGTAGTGACATGAGATTGAGACGGCTCTCGCCGCTGGTTATGCGCCAGGCGCTGCGAGCCGTTCGTGCAGGAGGAATTAAAGGCGGGGAGCGCCGGCGTGGAGAATGAAATTGGCGTGAAACGCCGCCATGATCGCCTGCAAATCCGCTGCGCAGGCTTGCGCCGGCGTCGTCGCGGCGGGTTTTATTACCCAGGTGTCGCCCGCATCGGGAAAAGCCTGATGTTTCTTCGCGTCAGCTCTGGCGGCGGCCTGCACCACTTTCGCTTCTTTCACGCAGGCTGCCTTGGCGCTGCCGTTTTTTTCGTAATCACAACGCGCCTGGGTCGCCGCAAAGTCCGCTGCCGCCTTGGCGACATCCGCCTGGTAGTGGGTTTTGAGAATAAGCCGGTAGTTGTCGTCCAACTCGGTTCTGGCGGATTTTTCCTTGCCCCTGGCCTCGTCGGCGCACAGGTCGTTGGGGTTGTCCGAAAAAATCGCGCAGTCGGCCTTGTCCGACTGATATTCGGCGGCGATTCTGTCCTTGCATATCTGGTATTCGTTATTGCTCATGCTGGAAGCCATCGCGCCACTGGTGAACGCGAGGCTGACGGCAAGCGTGATGGTGTAATTCCTGATGTTGTTCATGATATTTCCTTGGGTAGGTGATGAGATGGGGGAGAGATGTCTGGGAAATTGGTTTTTCGCCGGACAAGCGCTGTATGCAGCGTGTGTCGGTTGACTCCAGAGCGGCAGTTTATGCAGAAGGTGCGCTGCCGTCTGTCTGGTGGCGCGCTTATATGCGCTAAGGCTTATAATCCCCCGCCTTGATATCAAAACTCCGTTGCCCCGATGGCGTCCACACCCAAATCCCGTCAGGAAAACCAGCCCGCTTACGTGCTGCACACCTATCCGTTCCGTGAAACGAGCCTGGTGGTGGAGGTGTTCAGCCTGAATTTCGGGCGGCTCGCGCTGGTGGCGCGCGGTGCGCGGCGGCCTCGGTCGGCGGTGCGCGGGCTGATGCAGGCGTTCCAGCCGCTGGCGCTGGCGTGGTTTGGCAAGTCGGAATTACGCACTCTGCACGGCGCGGAGTGGCAGGGCGGGCAGCCGTTGTTGCAGGGACGGGCGCTGGTTTGCGGGTTTTATCTCAATGAACTGTTGCTTAAACTCCTGCCGCGCGACGATCCCCACGAACAGTTGTTCCTCTATTACCGCGACACCCTGCTGGAATTGGCGCATAACGCCGACCACGCGGCGGTGTTGCGGCGTTTCGAGACGCGCCTGCTGAAAGAGATGGGGTACGCGTTGAATCTCGATCACGAGGCGGAAAGCGGGACGCCGCTGGAGCCTGGACAGGACTACGTTTACGCCTTCGAGCACGGCCCGGTGCTGCGCGCCGCGCCGCGCGACGGTGTACAATTGCGCGGCAAAACGCTGCTGGACATGGCTTGCGACGATTATCGCGACCCGCTTACCCAGCAGCAGAGCAAGATGCTGATGCGCGCCTTGCTCAATCATTATCTCGGCGAGCAGACTTTGCATACCCGCCAGATGCTCAGGGAGCTGTCGGAGTTTTAATGTTTAATTTTTAGTGCTTAATTGTGGAATTCGCGCCGCAGGCGCTCATCCGTAAAGCATTAAAAATTAATTCTACTTTGGCAGATTCTCCGGCCACTGTTTTGACTCCCTCCCCCGACGGGGGAGGGTTGGGGTCAATGTTGTTGACTTAAGGCGAAGCAGGCTGCTTTGC
>CAZXDK010000110.1:0-3484 GCA_964639585.1 uncultured Gallionellaceae bacterium
GCATTCACGCCTAATAGATTTTCACCTCTTGTTGCTCGGTCGTCCTAACGCTCCGGCTGAGCTGCGGGCGCCGAGCGAGAAAGAGGCGAGCCGTCAGCTCCAGCCGGTAGTTAGCTTGAATGATCGAAAATATATATGGTTCCATCTTCGTCAATGGATCCATATTCACCATCAATTGGACCAATTGTAGCAGACTTAAGCATGGCATTTTGTACGTCTAATATGAATGTAACTGTTACCCAGAGAGGAACAATAATTGGATTAAATAGTCCGTAGGAATTGTCTTTATGTAGTGATACCCAATGCTGGACTTCATATATTTTAAGTTCATCTTTTATATTATTAATATGAACCGAACACTCAACACTGATCATTACATGAATACTTACATATTTTTCCCCGGTTTCCATTTCGTCGGCGCGTATAACTTCTAGATTGTCGTATGATTTTAAAGAGTGTATCTTAACTTCTCCAACTGTTTTTGGAAAGCCAGTTACAATTGTTTTAATATCATATTGTTTAATAAGATCAAATAAATAATCATATAACCATAATAATATATCAAATTCTTTTACATTATTGCTTTTCAATGCGGATGCGAATTCATCCAACATAGTTCTCATAGGAAGAATCTTTTTTTCATTAAAATCTTTTAAGTTCTTATAAATAGTTATCCTTGAGGGATCAAGTATCTCTGCATGAAATGTGGCATCAATTTCTGGTCCTTCTCCAAAATCTTTTTTATTATTTGTAATAAATGCAACATCGTCTTCAGAAATTAATTTCTTTATGCTTTCCCATATAAGAAAATCTCTGTACCCTGATCCATCAGGTTTAAATGGCTTTCGCCTTTGCAAATCACGTTTAACAACTTCTTTGTGATCAATAAAAGGGTAAGGCAGGATTTTACCGCCATTTGATTCGATCTTAGAGATAAATGCACTCCTATATTTATTAACCTCAATTTCTTGGTCCAACACAGATCTTAATTTAAATCGACTATCGTCTAACATATGTGCGATTTGCCGTTCTTCAATAATGAATTTGCAATAATGCGAATCAATATCTTCCCTAAAACGATTTACGACCTCGTCGACAACCACTTCGGGAACAATGAGTTGTCCCGCGATAGACCTTAACCCATCAAAAAATAGGCAGAAATGTGCTCCTTTTAATCGGTAATCCTGACAAAATATATTGGAGTCAATCACAATTTTCATTGTCGCTCCAATCAAGAAAAAATGGTTTCAATTTCAAGCTAACGCTCAGGCTAAGCTGCGGGCACTCAGGATTTTTCCCAGGTGAGCCGTCAGCTTCAGCCGGTTGTTAGCCTGCACTTATACAAATTACCGAGTACGAAACCGCGATGAATGTATAATCGCTTCTTGAAATTCCTATTTTTATTTAATACGATTCAACTTTAACTATGATGGCCATTGATGCATTATAATTGGCAGCGTTTGTACATACAATAATCGATTTACCAGAATCCATGACGCAATTACTGGAAGAAGACGAAATTCCGTATCCGTTTGGAGTCAAGGTAAAATATCCTGAGGCTGCGGGAAGGATTGAGGAAACAAATTGGCCACTAAATATATAATCAGGTAACAACAAAAAAGATCCGTTTGAATCAAATGTCATCGGGCCCCTTTGCCACCACAACGATGAATCCAGTTCGCTATACTGCCACGTTCCTGTTAGGTCAGATAGAGAATAACTTGAGGCTTTCTTTAAGAGAATGGAAAAATCGAGAGGGCCGTGGACAAGATCAGTATCCACATTCGTACAAGCAATAATCCTAAAAACGGCAGTTACCCCGCCGCCGTGGCGGGTAATGCCGGCTGATTTCGTCTGACTGTCTGGGCCGAAGCCAGGATCCGGTCGACGATGTAGCGAACCAGGAGTTCCCATCGGTCTCTGGAGGGCAACTGCTCCGCAATATGCTTCACATACCGCAAACCCGCACGGATCGTGCTGATCATGGCGGCGATCACGCGTCCGGCAGCGTGCATCGGCGTCAGGTACAAACGACTCTGCCCGCTGTGCGTTGCCATACGCCCCACCGCCGCAAGCAGCAGCGGACGACTCGTGACCGCTTCCAGGCGGGCATCCGGCCGCGCCATGCGGTTGTACCAGCTCCACCAGTTGTAGACCAGCGCCACCATCCGCGCCGTGAGCCGGCAGCGGGCGATGTCCCTCGTCGTGTATCCGCCCCAGCCCCACTGGTTCTTCAGTTCGTCGAATCCGTTCTCCGAGTCGGCGCGGTCCCGGTACAACTGCGCGATCGCTGCCGTGTCCACGGGGCAGCCGGCCACCAGAACCGCATACTCGTAGCACACCGTGCCGGCATCGTCGGGGAAGAGCATCTCCACCTGCTTCCCCTTCTTTCTTGCAAGCGCCAGTTCCTTCTTGAAGGGACGGCGCAGGATCACGACGCGACGGATAATCTCCCAGCCGGCAAGCTTGATCTCATCTTCCACGGCTTCCCATCCCTGACCCGCATCGACCCAGTCGTGGCGCTGAAACTGGCGAAGCAGCAGCCGCCGGACATTCTTCGACTGCTTGAGCTTGAACAGGTACGGCTGTTGGCGTGCTTCCATCTCCCGAAGAACCGTGTCGTTGCCGAAGCCGCAGTCGCCACGGACGAGGAAGGGACGGTGTTCCGGAGGAAGTTCATCCAGCAGCCGGGAGAGACCGGGAAGCGCATGGCTGCCCGTGTGCTCCTTGCCGCCGCTCACCTCGACGTCGAGCACCAAGCGAAGGTTCCCGACCCAGTAGCTGTGGTACGCGTGGGAGGGACGGCCCGGCTTCTTCGGGTTGTAGCCGATCTCGGCGCCCTCCTGGCGGCCGTAGAGCGGCTTGATCGTCGTGTCGACGTCGAGAATCCACGGCTCGGACAGCGCCGGGGCGATGCTGCGCATCAGATGCCTGCGCATCCAGGTTGTTCCCGTCTCCTCGTCGATCCGGCCAAGCGCCCGGCGAAGGGCGTCCTCGCTGACGATCCGGCGCATCCCCAGAACCTGCGGGCTGACGCCGTCGCCGCGCAACGCGGTGACGTGCGCGTAGCGCTTGTGACCGGCCAATACCGACAGCATCCACGTCCCGAGGATGTCCCGGTTCGTCGGAGCGTTCGGACTGCTGTACGAAAGCGGGCAGTCACCGACCCAGTCGTCGAAAACGCCGGCGGCCTTGAGAAACTCGGCGAAGAACGCCAACTGTCCAACGGGCGTGGCGCTGGAATCGGTATCCCACTCGACATGAAGCCGCCCGCCGAAGGTGTCGACCTGCATCGCTTCCGCCTTGCAGTCCCCACGCTTTTGCAGGGCCGAATCCGGTTCACCCATCGGGTGAGTCCTCCAATCCATGGAATACCGCAATTATGCAATGCTTTCGGGTCGGCAGTCGAGTTCAACTGCCGTTTTTAGGTTGATGTGGTTCAGGAAGAGCAGGAGAGAGCTGGCGATGAAAACGACCCCCGTGT
>CAZXDK010000111.1:0-3458 GCA_964639585.1 uncultured Gallionellaceae bacterium
GAAACGCAAGCGTTTCTAAGGGCGCTCGAACTTCGTGAACCCGCGGCGTTATACGAAAGGGGCGCGGCCGACGGGGGTTAGTAATATCAAAAACTCTTGTTAGCGGTTCGCGGTCTTCCAGACCGCTAAACCGCTAAGTTAAGACAATGGTATTTCAAAAAAAGACGTTCCAAAATCTAAACAAAAGAATTACTTGATATAAAAATAAAAATTTGTTAAAATAATGAAAAATACAATGAAGCAGATGATAATTAATCTCTGAGGAGCTATTTGCATTGATAATTTATATTAAAAAAAACAAAAATTCGATAATTTTACTTTTCATAATTTTACTATTTCTATTACGGAACAAGATTAGCCTTTACATTGAAACAATTAATGTTATAAATACCAAAAGTAACGCTTCAACAATAGTAACGCCTATTCTTGATTTTAAAATCGTGCCAGACAAAAACATAATATACTGTGCCACAGCTCAAATGGCTTGGAATAGCTTACGTAAAGATGTAATAAAAGAAACTATTGAGATTGAGAATCAACCTGGATATGTAGATAAACTTAATGTTTTAAGCAATTTGCCACCTCAAATATCACAAGATGCTTTTGTTGCATTGGCCGGATTTGGTAAAGATAATGTAACTGAAAAAATCAACGAAGAATTTAAAAATAAATTCAATGCAGTTCCAGACATTCCATTTCCAATAATTAACGAAAATGATATTTTTGCGTTTTCTTATTTGAAAAAAATACTTGATTTCAAAGAAAAATTTGGCACATTTTATGCAAAAATGAAGTTTAATGATAAATCAACAACAGTAAAAGCTTTTGGCTTTGAAGGTTTAAGACGCCGAAATGAAGGCGAAGCTTTAAAACGTCAAATAAATCTGATATATTATAGTGAGAATGGTTTCATATTAGAATTGATCACTGAATCGCCTGACGACACATTAATATTATCTACTCTTAAGCCGGAAGATACATTAATTAACACTTACAATAAAATCACATCTTTTATAAATATCAAAGGGGAACGTAATACCGACATTCAAACTCTTGTTATTCCTAAAATTAGTTTTAAAATTTATCATTCTTTTGAAGATATCGTTGGCAAAAATTTTAAAAATTTAAATTTTAAACAATACACATTTGCAAGTGCTCTTCAATTTATTGATTTTAAGTTAAACGAAAAAGGCGCTAGAATTGAATCATATACATTTTTCTATTCATCGACAGGCGATCCATTAAAATTAAAAGTTGAAGGCCCATTCACTTTATTTTTCAAAGACAAAAACGCAATTTATCCATATTTTATGGCATATTTTGGCAACGAAGAATTATTGGAACGGTAACAAAGTAACATGAAATCATTAATTCAGAATTTTTCATACAAAAAAATACTATGCCACAACGGCGCGCTCGCTGGGTGCTCGCACCGCCGTTGGGAAAAAGATTAATAGGTTACCAAGCAGTATTGTTCAAGATAACTGTATTTTCCGAAAGATGCTTGTGTGCCTAAGCTGCCGCGCCCCCATCGTATAACAGCAGGTTCACGTTCGTCGCGCCCCATGGGCGCTCCTCAGGTTTCGCCGGCGTTCGCTTGTCCCGTTCCGCTAATTAATATTAAAGATTATTTCTTAAATGGACATTGATTAAAGTAGAAGATTATTAGGTAATCAAGATCGCGAAACGGTCCATGGCCTATCGGCCACCGCTCACTTCATCCGGCTCAACCAAATTCGACCGCCCAAGAAACGCAAGCGTTTCTAAGGGCGCTCGAACTTCGTGAACCCGCGGCGTTATGCGAAAGCCCTCTGTACCCAAAGACCGCCCGATAAAACTTTTATTAATTAGTCGAGCATGATATGGTATACGCGTCTCACCCCACCGACGGCGCCGGCCATCCTTGTCCGGCGCTAATTTTAAACTATCGTGTTTATTAAAATAACACTTGAAACTCAACATTTTTAACAAACCGAGTAAAACAGACTAATATATTTAGGGTTCTAAAACTATTGAAGTTATCAATCATTATAACATGAAAATTGACAATCTCATAATTTTATGCTATATTTACATAAACGCCAATATTTAAAATATTTGGAGGAAATAATGTTTAAAAAAATCGGCTTAACGGTATTACTTATTCTGGTATCATTTTCACTCAGCTATGCAGGTAATATTGAAAATTCAAAATTTTTAATGGATCATGGTTTTAAAGTAACAGCTAACGATAACCAGTTCATAATAAATAAACGCGGCGATGATGCCCATCCTTTATTGTTGATCGAAAAACTTCCTTCACGATACAACATCTCGGCTGCAGGGAAGAGCAAACTTCTCGAAAACTTAAGCAAAGAAGATAAATCAAAAAATCCTGAAGGAATTAACAGACAAAATGCAGTTTATGAAGAAACTATTAAAAATCAATCGCAACGCGCATATGTTTTGGTGCTCGATGTTAATTTTGACGGACTTTATGATTTTATGATAAGCCCTGAATACAGATACGACGATGCCGCCATCAAAGAACGCGGCGAATTTATCGATGTTGATCTCATTAATATTGTTAAGAAATATGCCGACAATTTAGATCTATCAAAGAAATTTGATGTTCACTGCATGTATCATTGCTATTCAAGACTTTATTCATTTATGCCGATGTTCGAGTATGCCGAACTCTATATCTCGAAAACAGCTAATATAACAGGCTCAATAAATAAGTTTTCGTCATCGCTTTATAATATTCACGAAGATGAATTTGCCATCAGCACAATAAAACTTATTTCGAAACCAGATGGAAATTTTACGGTGATACTCAAGGACGAAAAAAACAATTCAAATCCAAGAGAGGTCCATTTACAAACGAATATTAAATGGAATTAACAATTACATTTTTATAGGATATAACGCTTCTGTAAACATATAAATAAATTTTGTTTTTAAAGCGTGACATAATAAAAATTTATGAGAACGACTGTACGAGCAAACAGCTTGCACAGTCGTTTTTTTCAAAAACATTGAAATAATGGTAAACAAATGTTAAATTCTGCAATAAATTAAAAAGCAAAAATTATTAGTTTTAACAATTTCGCCCTTCGCCATCCCTGGCTTCGGGCGGGAGTGGGGTGAGCCGCTGGATAATTACTTGCCGACGATAACAAAATCGGGCTTATAAAGTGATAAAGAAATATTACTAATCAAGATTATTGAATTCCAGACATTTTTCGGGCCATCGCATAACAGCAGGTTCACGTTCGTCGCGCCCCATGGGCGCTCCTCAGGTATCGCCGGCGTTCGCTCGAACCGCTTTGCTCAATAGTTTTAAAGATAATTATTCTAATGGACATTGATTTAAGTTAATGATTATTAGGTCATCAAGACCGCAAAACGGTTCGTGGCCTGTGGCCACCGCTCACTTCATCCGGCTCAACCAAATTCGACCGCCCAAGAAACGCAAG
>CAZXDK010000112.1:0-1571 GCA_964639585.1 uncultured Gallionellaceae bacterium
TCGGCCACGTTCCAGGCGCTCACGATGATGCGCCGCGAATCGGGGTTGGTCTTGAGTGTCTGGATCACGTCGGCGATCTGGTCGATGTGGCCGCCGTCTGGCGTGGGCCAACTGCGCCATTGCACACCGTAAACCGGGCCTAGGTCGCCGTCTTTGCCGGCCCATTCGTCCCAGATGGTGCAGCCGCGCTCCTGCAGCCATTTGACGTTGCTGTCGCCGCGCAGGAACCACAGTAGCTCGACGATGATGGCCTTCAGGAACACCTTCTTGGTCGTCACCAGTGGAAAGCCTTCGTTAAGGTCAAAGCGCATCTGGTAGCCAAACACGCTGCGGGTGCCGGTTCCGGTGCGGTCGCCTTTTTGCACACCCGTGGTGTAGACGTGGCGCATGAAGTCTTCATACTGGCTGCGCACGGGGCGCTCGGGCGTGGTGTGGGTCATGGGATATCCGTGCTGCGGGTAAGCGCCGGATTTTAGTGGCTGACCCGAACGGGCGCCGGCGCGGGGTCAGCCGTTTGAGGCGTCCAGCGCCGCGATCTTGGCCCGGTGGGTGCGGTACACCCCCACCGCTGCCAGCAGGTTGCGCAGCAGCCAGGCATTGGCTGCGATCAGGGCCAGGCCGGCCGGATAGACAAACCCACGTGGCCAGACCACGGCCAGCAGCAACAGCCCAACGGCCACAAAGTGGGCGTGCATCTGGCCGTTGATGTGCCATTCATCGAGTACCTTCTTCACATTGGGCGCCAACAGGCGGCCGTGGCCAAGGTTCTGCAGGTGCAGCCAGACCAGAAAGGGCACGATCTTGTACAGCATGCCCAAAATCACCGACATGAAGCCGCCAAACAGCAGCAGGGCGCCAAACAGCAACGGCCAGCTCTGCCACTGGGCCACCGTGCCCGACATCCGGGTCAGCAACCACAGCGCACTGGCCAGCAACGCGCAGACCATGGCGACACGCCACAGGCGCTGCACGGCATCCAGCTTGGGGCGCTTGCTTTTGCGCTGCACTTGCAGCGTGATCCACGCAAAGGACGCAGCCACCAGCACGACACCATTCGCCAACACCGAGGCACCGCGCGCCACGCCGGCCAGTTCGGCGGCGGTCCACAGCGCAACCGTGGCGATGGACACAACGGCAAATCCACGTCTAAACCAGCCCGGGAACTGCGGGGTCTGCTGGAACATGGGCACCGCCACAAAGCCCACGGCGCCCAGCATCGCACCACCCCAGGCGACAAAGCCCCAGCCCAGGTGCACATTGGCCAACTGTTCCAGTGGCAGGCCCAGCGACCAGCCCATGGACACGGCGTTCAGCAGGCCGATGCTCACCGTCACGCACAGCCCCAGTAGCCCCAGGCGCATGCCGCGGACGATGGGGCTGGTGGTGGGCGCGCCGTGCAGGGCCTGCAAGGCCGCACCCATGAACGCAACCACCCCGCCGCCCAGGCAGGCCACGGCGCAGCCGAACAGCAATGGCTTGGCGGTCAGGAAGGCCAGCACCAGCAGAATGCCGCCCAGGGTGATGGCAGAGTGCACCACCGTGGCTACCAGCAGTGGGCGGCGGATGTTGGC
>CAZXDK010000112.1:1671-3453 GCA_964639585.1 uncultured Gallionellaceae bacterium
CACCCCATCGCAGTGGAGGTGGTCGTGGGCCATGAAATCGCGGATGGTGGGCATGTGGGGCAGTCGTGGACGGTCAATAGGAAAGCCCATTGTTGCCCCAGGCGTCCTCGCAGACCTTGAACCACCTTAATATTGGACTCCAGCCCTCGTAGAATATGCTTATGAAGCTATCAAATATATAGCAAATGACGGCGGCCTGTAGGGTTATCCGTTTGCGTGCAGAGGGGAATGCGTTGCCGGCAAAGCCAGCGGCCAGGGTGGTGGTGGGCATGGCTGTGATGGGCGCGCACCTCGTGGGCGTGGTCGCCTGGTGGACCTTGGGGCACGACATGCCGCTGGCGCGCAGCGGCGGGGCGCTGGCCCCATTGACCGTGTGGCTGCCGCAGTTGCAGGCCCCCACACTGCAGCGCACGGCGCCTGCGCAGTCGCTGCGGCAAGAACGCCGGCGGACGGGCGGTGGTGTGGACCAAGAACGGGTCAACGAATCCGCGGTGCAACCATCGGCGGCTCCCAGCGCTGAAGGCGCTGTGACGGAGGCTGAACCGCCCCCGTCGGCGTTGAACCTGAACCTGCCGCGCAACGCGTTGACAACCCTGGCCCCACCCAGCGCCGCGGCCCTGTCCCCGTTCCATGGCCGTCTGCCCGCCACCGTCGAGCAGATCATTGCCAACGCGGCGGCGGAGTCAGGCCCGTGGACTGAGGAGCGCATCGACAACGACCACATCCGCCTGCGCCGCGGCAACACCTGCGTGCTGATGGAGCGACCCCGGGCGGCAGCACTCGATCCGTTCAGCGATGCGGCGCGGCGCATGCCCTGGCGGGCCAGTGTCTCGCGGTGTTAGTGCCCCTGGTGACTATTCCTGCAGCTTGAACTCGTCCACCAGGTGCACCAGCTCTTGCGCCTGGCCCTTGAGGCTGCTGGCAGCGGCTGCCATCTGTTCCACCAGCGCGGCATTCTGCTGGGTCGCCTGGTCCATGTGGGTCACCGCTTCACCCACCTGCGCCACGCCGGCAGACTGCTCGCGCCCGGCGGCACTGATTTCGCCCACGATGTCGGTCACCCGCTTGATGCTGCTCACCACCTCGGTCATGGTCACACCGGCCCGATCCACCAGTGTGCTGCCTTGCTCCACGCGTTCCACGCTGGCGTTGATCAGGGTCTTGATCTCCTTGGCCGCCTCCGCGCTACGGCCCGCCAGGGAGCGCACTTCACTGGCCACCACCGCAAATCCGCGGCCCTGCTCGCCGGCGCGCGCCGCCTCGACGGCCGCGTTCAGCGCCAGGATGTTGGTCTGGAAGGCGATGCCGTCGATGGTGCCGATGATGTCGCCGATCTGTGCCGACGCATGGCGGATGCCGTCCATCGTGCTCACCACGTCCTGCATCACGCGGCCGCCGTCGCGCGCCACCTGCGCGTTGTGCTGCGCCACGCGCGAGGCCTCGGCGGTGCTGTCGGCGCTGCTGCGCACTGTCGACGAGATCTGCTCCATCGCCGCGGCCGACTGCTGCAGGTTCGCCGCCGCCTGCTCGGTGCGCGCCGACAGGTCGAGCGCGCCGTTGGCGATCTCGCTGCTGGTGTGCACGATGGTGTCGCTGGAGCGGCGCACGCCCAGCACCAGGTGGCGCACGGCTTCCTGCATCGAACGCAGGTCCAGCATCAGCTGCGCCGCTTCGTCGCGGCCCCAGGGCGAGGGCGAGGTCGTCAGGTCGCCGTCGGTCATCGCGCGCAGGTGGCGGCGGGTTCCCTTCAGGCCGCCGTCCATCACGCGGTAGAAGCTCAGG
>CAZXDK010000113.1:0-3405 GCA_964639585.1 uncultured Gallionellaceae bacterium
GCAGTAGCGCTTGGCGGCTCGCAGGTTAAGCCAATGTTGGATGGACGCTTCGCGCCCAAAAGAAAATATACCCTTAAATAACTCATAGTGCGAGGTAAAGTATGAGAAAGTTGTTTATGTGTATTATGATAGTAATCGCATTTTCATCGTGCGGACACACGATTGATTCAGCGACATACAGACAATTGAAAACAACAATAAGCGATTTTCTTAGGATATATAGCGATAAATATAAAGATGATACTTGGGGCAATGAAAACTTTGGAAGAATCTATCATCCTGGGTTTTATAGAGAAGGAAAGCTTGAAAGTAAGCTAAAAGAATTAAAAATAGACATAAATGTAGTTGAAGGATTAAAGATATATAGAGAAGTATCAAGAAAAGACATTATCTATAATAAGTCTGATGACTCTTATTTGATACGAAATGACTTTAAAGTAATAGCAGTACTGAAGGAAGATAAATTAAGCATAAAGAATCCAGAAGAAGTTGTGTCACAATACTATTGGCTACAAAGAGATAAAGAAGATAATAATCTGTATAAGATTATAGATGTATATCCGACAATCATGGTAGATGAATTCATTTATTATAAGACATTCATAGATAACTATAAAGATTATACAGAAAAAGAAAGCATAAAGAGTGAAGTTGAATCAATAAAAGTAAAAGAATAGGAAGCATCCAACAACTGCTTCAACCCTATAACGCCTTTTGTCATGGTTTTTGCTTGAAGATCACGCAAAAACCACGCCAATCCTTCGCTACGCTCAGGAACAGTCGTTAAGGGTTAAGCCAATGTTAGAAGGGTTGCGGACATATGGTCCGCAACCGGGATAGCAGATGTCATATGGTTTACGACGAAGAAGAAAGAAGAACAAAGTAACAAGAAAAATGAAAGAGCTTGATTTAAGGCGGATTGATCACTTATTAGTAGGAAAAGAGCAAAGAGGCATTATATAAAGCGGATCGGTCTCTTATTGATAAGAAAAGATAAACTAAGATGTTTTTTCAAATAAGTACAGCGATAACGAGATTACAAGTTTTCTAACAAAAGCTTCGACCCTATAACGCTATTGTCACGATTCTTGCGAGAAGCAGTAAAGTAGAAGCGACAGCGTAAAGTGGTGCAAGAATCGCGCCAAAGGACGCGTTAAGGGTCAAGCCAATGTTAGATTGTCGCTGCGCGCAGCAGAAAATAGATTCTATAGGAATATTAGAGCATGACAAATAGGGAATACTTCAATATAGCAGCAGACGTTTGGGATGATATAAAAAGGAGGGATTTCGAGAGTATAGGAAAAATATTCGAAATCATATCTATTAATCCTAAGAGTTCAGTTCTTGATGTAGGATGTGGAACAGGAATCCTTTTTCCTTTTATTTCCCAATATGTTGGAGAGACTGGGGTAATAGTGGGCTTAGATATTTCTGAGAAGATGATTGAAAAGGCTAAACAAAAGATCAAGACAAATAATATTGAACTTGTATGTGAGGATTTCCTGACATATACGCCAAATAGGAATTTTGATTACATACTAGCATATTCGACTGTACCCCATTTCAGAGATATAAGAGGTTTTCATGTAAAGCAAAGAGCATAGTAAAACATAAAGGAGAAGTAATTATTGCACATGGTACGAGTAGAGAAACAATAAATAGAAAGCATGAAAAAATAGAAGAAGATATACAGTTTAGAGCGTTGGAAGATCGTAAAGGAATGGAAAGGGTAGCAAAGGATGTTGGATTAGAGATAATTAACATGATAGATACAGAACATATTTATATAGTGGTATTAAAAGCCTAAAGAAATCTAACAACCGTTTCAACCTGACTCGGCTACTGTCACGCTTCTTGCTATAGCGGCGCTTGTTGCCTGGATCTGTAAACTAGAACTGATAACTTCAAACCAAACGAGTAAGACAGGCATATAAAAGCCTTGGAGCAAGAAGCGCGCCAGTTTGATGCCTCGCAGGTTAAACGAATGTTAGATTTATAAATAAAAAATATTAAGGAGATAATTATATGGATAGCAAAGCTTTCCTATTTGTTTCAGATAGCAGGTATAAGCGTATACTTGAAAATGATTATGAAGAAATTAAAAAAGATATAGATAATGGATGTTATAAATCTTCTACAACTATCTCCGGAAGCTTAATTGAGGCATTATTGACAGATTATCTTATTGATATGAAAATTACTAAAATACCTGATGTTAGAACAGGAAAAGATGTAGCTGTAGAAAATGCTGGTCTTAAAAATATAAATGAATACTGCAAAATAAATAGCTTTGTTTCTACACGAGTTTACTATCTATTGGAAGCAATACGTGATTTTAGGAACTTAATTCATCCAGCAAAGGCAGTCAGGATGGAAATTGAAGTCACAAAAGATGATGCAAACTTGTATAAAAGTACTTTGGATATTATTATAGCTGAAATTAGTAAAATACGCCAAAGCGAATTAGGATCAACTGCTGAACAGCTATTACATTTTATGATTAATGATGAACATGCTGTTGAGCTATTTGATCATATGATTCAAAAAGTTAAAAATGAAGAAGAAAAAAGGAAATATCTATTAGAGATTATACCAAAAGAACTTGAATCAACTTTTAAAGAAAAGTGGAGTTATTTTGATGAAGATGGACCAAAATATGATACTTATGAAGAAGGTAAGTATGTAGAGATTCTAGAAAAAAAGATTAGTGATTTAATAGAGTCTTTCAATATATGTTTTTTCTCATCAAAAAGTGATACTAAAAAAAGTGCTGCGAATAGAATGATTGAAGTATTAAGAAATGGAACAACAGCAGAAAAAGATGTATATAAAGAATTATTTGAAGAAGAATATATAGATCTTTTAGAGAAAGCTGATAAAACTTTTATTATTGATTATATTATAATTAATTCAAAACAGTTAACGGAAAATCAATTTCGAAAGATTTTAAATAAGTTTGCAAATGAAACAAGCAAAGAAAAACGATATAAAATACTAGAAAATACAATATATATGATTAAAATTCGTAATTATAAAGAGTTAAATGAAGCAATATACAAATATTTATGTGATATAAAAAAAATTGATATTGTAGAGTATAATTCTTATATTAAAATAATCTCAGATTTAGTAAAAGATGATTTCGATAAAGATACACTAACGCTTAATGACCTGATTTCTGATATACTTACAAGACTAGGTGAACCCGTTCCAAATTATATTCCATTTTAAAAAAATCTAACAAATGCTTCAACCTTATAAAGCCTTTTGTCATGGTTTTTGCAGAATAACAATGCAAAAACCACGCCAATCCTTCGCTTCGCTCAGGAACAGTCTTTAAAGGTTAAGCCAATGTTAGCAGGATTCCGCTACGCGGAACAGTATTATTGAGAATAGTTTAAATTA
>CAZXDK010000114.1:0-3258 GCA_964639585.1 uncultured Gallionellaceae bacterium
CGATGGCCGAGGTGGGGGTGAGCATCTCCCGCATGCCGGGGCCGCCCTTGGGGCCCTCGTAGCGGATGACCACGATGTCGCCGGGTTTGATCTGGCCCCCCAGGATGGCTTGAGTAGCGGCTTCTTCGGATTCAAAGACCCGGGCCACGCCTTCGTTCACTAGCATTTTTTCGTCCACCGCGGACTGCTTCACCACCCCCCCGTCCGGCGCCAGGTTACCCCTCAGGATGGCGATGCCCCCCTGGGCGTGGTAAGGGTTGCTGAGGGACCGGATGACATTTTCATCTAAGACCCGGACCGCGGCCAGGTTGTCGGCTACGGTGGCGCCGGTGGCGGTGAGAGGGACGCCGTCCACCAGGCCGGCCTCCATGAGGACGGCCATGACCGCGGGGACGCCGCCGGCCGCATCCAGGTCCTCCAGGTGGTGGGGCCCGCCGGGGCTCATGGAGCACAAGTGCGGCGTTTTAATGCTGATCTCGTTGAACAGGTCCAGGGACAGGTCAATCCCGGCTTCCCGGGCCATGGCCGGCACGTGGAGCACGGTGTTGGTGGAGCAGCCCAGGGCCATATCCACCGCCATGGCGTTCTTGAAGGCCGTGAGCGTCGCGATCTGCCGGGGCAGGATCTGTTTGGTCACCATCTCCATGATCTTGAAGCCGGCCTCCTTGGCCAGGCGGAAGCGGGCCGCGGCGACCGCCGGGATGGAGCCGTTGCCGGGCAGGGCCATACCTAAGGCCTCGCTCAGGCAGTTCATGGAATTGGCGGTGAACATGCCGGCGCAGGAGCCGCAGCCGGGGCAGGCGCACTCCGAGAGCTCTTTGAGTTCGTCCTCCCCGATCTTCCCGGCCTTCACCGCCCCCACGCCCTCAAAGACCGTGATCAGGTCCACCGCCTGGCCTTTAAAACGCCCGGCTAGCATGGGCCCGCCGGAAATCAGGATGGCGGGGATGTTGAGGCGCAGGGCTGCCATGAGCATGCCGGGGACGATTTTGTCGCAGTTGGCCACCAGGATGAGGCCGTCCACGGGATGGGCCGTGGCCATGATCTCGATGGAGTCGGCGATGAGCTCCCGGGAGGGCAGGGAATATTTCATGCCGGCGTGGTGCATGGCCAGGCCGTCGCAGACCCCGATGACCCCGAACTCCAGGGGGGTGCCCCCATTGAGGCGCACCCCGGCCTTGGCCGCCTGGGTAATCTTGTCCAGGTGGATGTGCCCGGGGATAAACTCATTAAAGGAGTTGGCCACGCCGATTATGGGCTGGTCGATCTCCCGGTCGGTCAAGCCCATGGCCTTGAGGAGGGATCGGTGGGGATATTTTTCCAGGCCCTGTTTCATCAAGTTGCTGCGCATGCCACTGCTCCTTTAGGGTGAGTCGGACTTTGCCGGCGCCGGCAGGTTCGTTTCTCCTGCGCCCGGGGGCGCAGGCTCACCCTTTCCCGGTTCGGGGGCGGGTTTCTTCCTTGATCTGCCGGACCCCCGTCTGGGCCTGCCGGTCTTTTTGGGCGCGGCGGCCTTGGGGGGCTCAGGCCCGGGTTCACTTATGGGCTGGGCTTCCGGCAGGTTCGCTTCTCCTGCGCCTTCGGGCGCAGGTTCACCCTTTCCCGGCTCGGGGACGGGTTTCTTCCTTGATCTGCCGGACCCCCGTCTGGGCCTGCCGGTTTTTTTAGGCGCGGGAGCCGGTTGTGGTTCGCCCGCCTTTTGGGGCTCAGGCGCGGTTTGGGGTTCGGCTGCCGGTTTGAGCTCGGGGCCGGGTTTAGCCTCCGAGGGCTCCCGCTTGACATATTCCACCAGAATCTCTTCAGGCCCCAGACCTTCTTTGGGGAGCACCACGATCTTGAGTTGGTAATGCTCTTCCAGGTTATGGATTTCTTTGCGTTTCTTGTTGAGCAGAAAGTTGCTCACTTCCAGGGGCACCTCGGCCCGGACCTCCTGGATCTGGCCTTGGGCCACCTGGGTGGAGATTTGCCGGAGGAGGCTCAGGCTCAGGGTATCCACCCGTTTAATGCGGCCCCGGCCCTGGCAGGCAGGACAAGGCGTATAGGCGCTGACCTCCGCGGTGGGGCGCAGACGCTGCCGGGAGAGTTCCAGCAATCCAAACTTCGACAACGTCCCCACCGTGACCCGGGCCTTGTCCTTCTTCAGGCTTTGCTTGAGGGCTTGCTCCACTAGCTTCTGGTGCTTTCTGTCCTTCATGTCGATGAAGTCGATGACCACCAGGCCGCCCAGGTCCCGGAGGCGAAGCTGCCGGGCGACCTCATCCGCGGCCTCGAGGTTGGTCTTCAAAGCCGTGTCTTCAATTTCTTTCTGGCTGGTGCAGCGCCCGGAGTTGACGTCGATGGAAACCAGCGCCTCGGTGGGGTTGATGACGATGGTGCCGCCGGATTTCAGGGGCACGCGCTCCGAGTAGATGCGGTCGATCTGGTCTTCCAGCTGGAAGCGGGTGAAGATGGGCAGATTGTCTTTGTAGAGTTTCAGGGTGTGGACGTGCCGGGGGGACATTTCCAGGATAAAGGTGCGCAGCGTCTGGTAGACCTCGACATTGTCCACCAGGATGGTGGTGATATCCGGGGAAAAATAATCCCTGACGGTCCGGGTGATGAGGTCCAGGTCCCGGTGGAGCAGATAAGGCGCCGGCTGGCCGGTGGCGTTCTGGTTGATCGTTTCCCAGAGCTTCAGGAGATATTTCATATCCTTGGCCAGTTCCTGGGTCTTGGCGGTCTCCCCGGCGGTGCGGACGATCAGGCCCATCTCCGGAGGCAGCCCCAATTTCTGGGCCAATTCTTTGAGGCGCTGGCGCTCTTCTTCCTTTTCGATCTTGCGGGAAACCCCCAGGTGGGTCTGTTGGGGCAGGAGCACCAGGCGGCGTCCGGGAAGAGAGATATAGGTGCTGAGGTAGGCGCCCTTGGTGGCGGACTCCTCTTTGTAGACCTGGACGATGAGCTCCTGGCCTTTGCGCAGCACCCGCTGAATCTTGGTCTGGGCCCTATTCTGGGGTTTTTCCTGGTAGTAGTCGGGATGCACTTCCGACAGGGGCAGGAAACCGTGGCGTTCCCCGCCGTAGTTGACAAATGACGCCTGGAGGCTGGGCTCGATATTGACCACTACGCCTTTGTAAATATTGGCCTTGGTGGGTTCCCGGGAGGCGGACTCCAGGGCCAGCTCTTCAATATGGCCTTCTTCGACGATGGCGACCCGAAATACCTCCGGGTCGGCGGCGTTGACAAACATCTTCCGTGGTGGGCTCATGATTACCCCTG
>CAZXDK010000115.1:0-3096 GCA_964639585.1 uncultured Gallionellaceae bacterium
TCAGTATTCCCGCGCCGGTCGCCGTAACTACTACGTCGGCACCACCGGCGTGAACACTTTCGGCACGATGAACTTCACTTCCGATTTTACGGAAAAAGACATCGTGTTCGGCGGCGACAAGAAGCTCGCCAAGCTGATCACCGAAATCGAACTGTTGTTCCCTTTGAACAAGGGTATTTCCGTGCAGTCCGAGTGCCCTATCGGTCTGATCGGTGACGACATCGAAGCCGTTTCCAAGAAAGCTGCCAAAGAGATCGATAAGCCAGTCGTTCCAGTGCGCTGCGAAGGTTTCCGCGGCGTGTCGCAATCGCTGGGTCACCACATCGCCAACGACGCGATCCGTGACTGGGTTCTGCCGCGCCGCGACGGCAAGGCATTCGATAGCACACCTTACGATGTGGCCGTGATCGGCGACTACAACATCGGCGGCGACGCATGGTCTTCGCGTATTCTGCTGGAAGAGATGGGGCTGCGCGTGGTTGCACAATGGTCCGGCGACGGCACCATCGCGGAAATGGAAAAGACACCATACGTTAAGGTTAACCTGATCCACTGCTACCGTTCGATGAACTACATCGCGCGTCACATGGAAGAAAAGTACAGCATCCCCTGGATCGAGTACAACTTCTTCGGCCCGACCAAAGTTGCCGAATCTCTGCGCGCCATCGCCGCACTGTTCGATGACAAAATCAAGGAAGGCGCCGAGCGCGTTATCGCCAAGTATCAACCGCTGATGCAAGCCGTGATCGACAAATACAAGCCGCGTTTGCAAGGCAAGCGTGTCATGTTGTATGTGGGCGGTCTGCGTCCGCGTCACGTGATCGGTGCTTACGAAGATCTGGGTATGGAAGTGGTCGGCACCGGCTACGAGTTCGGCCACAACGACGACTACGATCGCACCATCAAGGATATGGGCAATGCCACCTTGCTGTATGACGACGTGACCGGCTTTGAGTTTGAAGAGTTCGTCAAGAAGGTCAAGCCTGATCTGGTTGGCTCCGGCATCAAAGAAAAGTTCATCTTCCAAAAGATGGGCGTTCCTTTCCGCCAGATGCACTCTTGGGACTATTCCGGCCCGTACCACGGCTATGACGGTTTCGCGATCTTCGCACGCGATATGGACATGACTTTGAACAACCCGTGCTGGAGCAAGATCAAGGCACCATGGTTGAACAAGGACGGTTCGGCAGCGGAAAAGAAAGCAGCGTAATAAATACGGGGCGGTAGCAATGCCGCCCGCCAATCAATCTGTGCCGGCATCTGCATATGAGCAGTGCGGCTAAGGAGATAAAAATGCAACAAGTTGATGACATCAAACCTTGTTATCCATTGTTCCGTCAGGACGAATACAAGGAATCGATCGGCAATAAACAAGACCAGTTCGAAGAACGTCACGAAGCCGGCAAGGTTCAAGACACTTTCACCTGGACGACCACGATGGAATATCGTGAACTGAACTTCAAGCGCGAGGCATTGACCGTAAATCCGGCCAAGGCATGCCAACCTCTGGGCGCGGTGTTGTGCGCACTGGGTTTCGAGAAGACCATGCCGTATGTGCACGGTTCACAGGGTTGCGTGGCGTATTTCCGCACTTACTTCAACCGTCATTTCCGCGAACCAGTCTCTTGCGTTTCCGACTCCATGACTGAAGACGCAGCCGTGTTCGGCGGTCAGAAGAATATGATCGACGGCCTGGAAAACTGCAAAGCGATCTACAAGCCGGACGTCATCGCGGTAAGCACGACTTGTATGGCCGAAGTTATCGGCGACGACTTGAACGCTTTCATCCGCAACACCAAAAAAGCGGGCAACATCCCCGACGATTATCCTGTTCCGTTCGCGCATACCCCGTCTTTCGTGGGTTCGCACGTCACCGGTTGGGACAATATGTTCGAAGGCATCATGAGTTACTTCACGCGCAACAGCATGGATGACAAGGTGGTAGGCAAGAACGGCAAGATCAATCTGGTTCCCGGCTTCGAGACTTACCTCGGCAACTACCGCGTGTTGCATCGCATGCTGGACGAGATGGGCGTTGCGCACACCATGTTGAGCGATCCGACCGAAGTGCTGGATACACCGGCTGACGGCGAGTTCCGCATGTATGCGGGCGGCACGACTCAGGACGAGATCAAAGATTCTCCGAACGCGATCACCACTTTCCTGCTGCAACCGATGCAGCTCGACAAGACCAAGAAATATATCGATCAGGTTTGGAAGCACGAAGTGCCGAAGTTGAACATTCCGATGGGTTTGGAGTGGACCGACGAATGGCTCATGAAGGTTTCCGAAGTCACCGGCAAGCCTATCCCCGCATCGTTGCTCAAAGAGCGCGGTCGTTTCGTCGATATGATGACCGACAGCCACACCTGGCTGCACGGCAAGAAGATCAGCTTGTACGGCGATCCCGACTTCACTCTCGGCATGACCAAGTTCCTCACCGAACTGGGTATCGAGCCGCTGCACGTGTTGTGCAATAACGGCAGCAAGAAGTGGACGAAAGCGGTTCAAGCCGTGCTGGATGCGACGCCTTACGGCAAGAACACCCAAGTGTTCGCGGGCGCCGACCTGTGGCATTTCCGTTCGCTGGTGTTGACCGAACAGCCTGACTTCATGATCGGCAACAGCTACGGCAAGTTCATTCAACGCGATACCTTGCACAAGGGTAAAGAGTTTGAAGTTCCGCTGATCCGTATCGGCTTCCCGATTTTCGACCGTCACCACCTGCATCGCGCCACTACGCTGGGCTATGAAGGCGCCATGCAGATGCTCACCACACTGACCAACGCAGTGCTGGAACGTCTGGATGATGACACTCGCGGTATGGGAACCACCGACTACAACCACGATCTAGTACGCTAAGCAGGATCGAGGATTGAGGAACGAGGATTGAGTGGGCTTGCCGCTGCGCCAACTCAATCCTCAATCCTAATCGCTCAATCCTGCAACTCAAGGAGTTGTAATGGCAAACATCATGATCCAGCGCGGCAGCAAGACCGAATATGTGTTTTACCTGCCCAAGCGCGATCTCGAGGACGACATCGTTTCGATGGAGTTCAATACCCCGGAAAAATGGGGCGGCGAGATCAAGCTCAA
>CAZXDK010000116.1:0-2837 GCA_964639585.1 uncultured Gallionellaceae bacterium
GAAGCGATTATGGGCAAAGCCGACAGCCCCCTGCAAGATGATATCGGCTGCTTCGCAGAACGCCTTTCGATCAGCTAGCTCGCCCACGAGACTCTGCTCGGCGTCAGGCGCGCGCCAGGGCTTGTGGGCGACCCCGCCCAATGCGAGGCGGGCGGACTTAATCGCGCCTGCTTCAATCTTCAGAGCAGCAGCGACGGAAACAAGTGCGAAAGCGTAGGACAACCGATCGCGGATCTTCAGATAACTGTAATGTCGAGGAAATTCCTCGGATGGCAGCTCGATCGCCGTTATGATTTCGTCACGAGCAAGATTTGTGTCGATTTCGGGCGTGTCGCCCGGCAGACGGTGAAAATCGGTGGAGTTGATGGCGCGATCGCCTTTGGGGCCGGTGACATGAACAACGGCGTCAAGCGCAGAGAGCGCGACGCACATATCCGAGGGGTGAACGGCGATACAGGATTTACTCCAACCCAATATCGCATTCATGCGGTTAAAGCCTTCTGCTGCCCCGCAGCCCGACCCTGGACTTCGCTTATTGCAGGGAGTCGCGGTGTCGTAAAAATAAAGACAACGCGTTCGCTGTAATAAATTGCCGCCGGTCGAGGCCATGTTGCGCAGTTGAGGCGAGGCTCCCGCAAGAATGGCGCTCGAGAGAAGGGGATAACGCTGTGTGATGCGTTCGTCGTAAGCAAGATCGCTGTTGGGTACAAGAGCGCCGATCTTCAGGCCCCCTGTTTGCGTCTCATGAATTTCGTTAAGCGGCAGCCCTGTGATGTCGATTAAGCGCGTCGGTTGTTCGACGTCCTCCTTCATCAGATCGATGAGATTGGTGCCGCCCGCAATGAACTTCGCAGCCTGATGTTTCGTAATCTGGCTAAGAGCGTCGCCGACGTCGTTCGCCCGGACATAATCAAAATCGATCATGTCTGCGCTCCTTGCATGACCGCCTCGATCGCCGCCAGAATGTTGGGATAGCAGCCGCAGCGACAAATATTGCCGCTCATCAATTCTCTGATTTCATCACTCGTTTTCGCGCGGCCCTCGGCGATCAGTCCCACCGCCGAGCAGATCTGTCCGGGCGTGCAGTAGCCGCATTGAAAGCCGTCATGCGCAATGAAGGCGGTCTGAAGCTGATGCAGCTCGCCATTTTGCGCCAATCCCTCAATGGTGGTGATCTTGGCGCCGTCCTTCATGACGGCGAGCGTGAGGCATGAAAGCACGCGTCGTCCGTTGATCAGCACCGTGCACGCGCCGCATTGGCCGTGGTCGCAACCCTTCTTGGTTCCGGTGAGGTCTAGATTTTCACGAAGGGCGTCGAGGAGGGTGGTCCACGGCCGCAGGAACACGCGGCGTTCCACGCCATTGACGTGCAAGCTCACCTCGAGCTTCGGCGGCAAGCTTCGCTCAGGAGGGTGCGATGTCGCCTGTGGTCTTCCCTGCATGGCTGATCCAAGAACGCGGAACTAGAACCGCCAGCATTAGGATTGGTTCCCTTGCAGCTTCAGGGAGAGCATCGCAAATCAGATCGAGCGGAGAAGAGCACGATGGCTCGAAATTCGAAGTCACTTCTGTTCGACACACGCGCCGTTGATCGACACCGTCATCTCATGGGAAGCGGCGTTAACGGCATATAATTCCACTGCGCCGGTGGAACGGTTGATGTTGCCCCCCTGATTCTTCTTGTTTTTAAAGACGTAGAAGGCGTCATTCTTTCGAATGAGAGAAAAATGGCCATCGAGGGCGCTGACGTTGCTCAGCTTCACCGCGGCGCCGCTTATCTCGATGGAAAAGGGCCCCGACTGGCTTGAGTCGCTCTGCTGAGCCGAGACCTCGCATTGATATGTCACCGGCGCATCTTCAGCGAAGGCCCAACCCGCGCAAAGCAAAGATATGATCGTCGCAACGGATAGTCGTGATTTCATTTCGCAAGTTCCTTCTTTGGAAGTGTCAACCGTCGCGCCGACGGCGTCGCTCGACCTCATTGGCGGGCTTACCGTCGTCGCGAGATCGGCGCCATCCCACGTCGGAGAACGCATTTTGTATTCAATTCGTCCATTTGCTGAGCGTCTTTGAATAGATCTCTCGCGCCAGGTTTCGTCGCGGGATCGCCCCTTTCGACCCCAGAATGATTTTTGCACGCCGAGACTGGCCGCGACGCTCAGAGGCTGCGCGGCGCTCTTACGATTCGGCTAGGGCCAAGTCCGGGATTTGACGAGAACCATTCCGTTGGTTTCTTCGAAAAACCACTTTAAAACAGCGAATTAGGATAGTGGTGGAGCCAGACGGAATCGAACCGACGACCTCTTCAATGCCATTGAAGCGCTCTCCCAACTGAGCTATGGCCCCGTTTTATTCGGACGCCTCTTGGGGGAGGCCGGACGGCGTGACGTCGTCGCGCGCTGTATAGTTCAGCCGCGCGTCGCCTGCAAGCCCGCTCAACAAGCCCGCTCAAAGAGGGTCGCCGCTCCGCCGTGGCCGGACCATCGAGGGGCGATCAAGAGCCGTCACGGTAACGGCTGCACGATGCGCGGCCCTTCGCGGGCAGATCGTCATGACGCGAACGCGCGCGCTCAGGTGAAGACAGAACTCTCAGCGCTTCTCTGCGAGAAAGGAATTCACGGTTTCCAAGAATTTGGCCACGGAAATCGGTTTCGACAAATAGGCTTCGCAGCCGCCCTGCAGGATCTTTTCCTCGTCGCCCTTCATCGCGAAGGCGGTGATCGCGATGACGGGAATGGCGCGCAGATCGTCGTCCTCCTTGAGAATGCGAGTGACTTCCAGACCGCTGATCTCGGGCAGCTGGATATCCATCAGGATCAGATCCGGCCGATGGCTGC
>CAZXDK010000117.1:0-2828 GCA_964639585.1 uncultured Gallionellaceae bacterium
TTCCTGAGCGCCTCCGTGGCGTCGTGGTGCAGGGTTTCCGCGGAGTGGTAGGTGGCGGGGTCGGGCCACCAGTCGTAGCGGAGGCTGTCTAGCGCCTTCTGCACCGAGTGCTTGGGCATGGGGATGTGGCTGGCGTCGAGCCAGACCCGGCTCGCCCCGCGCGTCAGGCTGTCCAGTGCGGCGATGACCTCATGTCCGACACGGATGGCCGACTGAAGGCCGCAATGGGCTGCGGTCACCAGTTGCCCTGGGGTGATCTCGGCGAACAATTCGGCGGGTTGCTTCCATTCACTGCCTGTTCGCAGCGCGTCGTCCAGCTGCTGCCGCAGGTCGGCTGAGGCGTGGCGGAGTTGGGCGCTTCGGCCTCCGAGGCGGATGTGGCTCGGCCACCGCGCGGCCTGCCGCCATGCTCGCCCCCCCGCGGTGAGAGCTTTGCCCGCCGCGTCGTCGTGGGTGTGCCAGGACTGGTTGGCGCCGTCGATGATGGCGCTGGCCGTCGCGCAGATGAGCGCGATGTCTGCCGCGGCGAGTTGGAGGGCGTATTGGGTGACTAGGCGAGGGTTGGTAATCGCGTCGGTTGCTGCCGTCTCCCAGCGGGCTATGGCACCGTCGATGCCCGGGTCGTTCGGGCCGATGATCCGCCACGCGTGCAGCGCGGTCGGCTTGGTTGGCTCGGGCCGGAGGCCGCCCAGTCGGACGATCTGGGGATCGAGCTGACAGCCGAGGGCCTCGAAACCGCCTTGAGTCCAGCGGGCGGCGCGAGCGAGCGCGGCTTCAAGGTTGGTGCCCAACGCTTCGCCGGCTTGCGCTCGGATCGCCGGCGCGGTCACGACTGGCATGCGCATCACCTCGGCGATGCAGCCGATGGTTGTGGTGATCGCCATGAGCCCGGTCCCGGGTGCGGGGAGCGGACGCGCGTCCTGTGCTTCCGCCATGGACTCGAGCAAGAGTCCCAATCGCTGCGCCTCGTCATTGGGGTGTCGCGGCCGGTCTCGGAGGAGCCGCAGGCTCGTTCGTGCGAGTGCTTGCCATTCCTGGCGGACGCGCTGGGTCGAGCCAGGAACCATCGTGCTGGCTTCGAGGTCGTACAGGCGGGCGTCCAGGGCGGTCAGCAGATCGAGGGCGGAGGTAGCCATCAGCCAACCGCCCGCGAGAGGTGGCGCACCTGCTGGGCGAGCACGTCCAGTTCGGTGCGGCTGTCGAGACTGAGCAGGTCGGCTGCCAGAGCCAGTGCCTGGGGCGGCGGGAGGGCGGCCACGACCGGCGCTCCTTCTGGGAGGAACTCGCTGAGCTGGCTCTGGATCTCCAGGCACTCGACGCCGGCGAACAGCGCGGCCAGTGACCCTGGGTCGTCGGCGAGCAGCTGGTCGGCCGCCAGTCCTAGGTAGCTGTTCGCGAGGCTGAGAGGGTTCGGCTCGGGCATGTGACGTCCAATCTCGGTGCTGTCCCTTAAGCCGTCGGGAGGGCCCGTTCCGGTCAGGAGCGGGCCGGGAAACTCACCGCCCATCAGCGACGTCGGCGGTGTATCGGTGGTGGCGCATCGATTGGGCTCGAACGGGTGTTCGATTTAGGCTGTGGCGATGGGCATACCCGACAGCGGGCCGGAACGGCTTCTCCGGGCGCCGCTGAACGCGGTGGGCGCTCCGCCGGGAAAGGACCGCAAGCTCGGCAGGCCCGGAGCTGGACGCCTCGTCCTGGCCCGACTTGTCTGGGCGAACCGGACCTCGATCGTCCCGGCGATCGCGGTCTGGTTCAGCTCCGACCGGACCTGCGTGGAGTGGCGCAGCCACCCCGGATCGCCGACCCGAATGACCTGGCTACCCCGCTCGGACGTCCGGCCCCACCTGCTTTACCCCAACCCGTGACAGGCGGCTGGCGGTGCCAGGTGCGCTAGGCAAGACGCCGGTCGGCAGTGACTTGCTGAACGTGGGGAACGTTGGTTTGGCAAGGACGTTCACCACATCTGTGGACAGTCGGAAGGTGCTTGTGCACAGTGACTGGTGACATCGGTGGCGACATCGGCTTGGTGAGGTTCCGTGGTCTCAGGACCCACGGAAGGAACTCCCATGACTGTCGCGGAAACCTTCGGCGTCACCGCCGACCAGATCAGCGATCTCCTCGAAACGCACTGGGTGGATTGGACCTTGCAGGCACCCGACCTTGCTCTCGTGCCCAGGCCTGGCGGCCTGTGCGACTGGCTCCGCACGGCCGAGCCGCGCGAGGCCGACCGCGTGCTGCGCGGCTTGGCCAAGTTGTCCGATGCCGACGCCGGGGCCAGTCGGGAGGCTGGTCTGGCACTGGCGTGGGTGATGATGCCGGCCGCGACCATCCTCGCCCACCAACTTCGGTCCATGAGCGATGACATCGACTTCCACGTCGCCGCCCAGCTGTGGATCGCCGTCCGCACCTATCCCTGGCAGACGACCGGACGGGTCGCTGCCAACCTCAAGTTGAACTTGCGCAAGCGGGTCGTCAAGGACCTGACCTCGACCGCGCCGTACCTGCCGCTGGACGACTCCAGGCTTGCCGCGGTCGAGAGCAGCCCGGACGCCATCGAGGAACTCATCGAAATACTGGGCGACGGCCTTAATGCCGAGGTGATCGACCAGGCCGACTTCGACCTGCTGATGGCCGTGTTGGACGCCGCAGACGAGTTGGAGCCGCCGTCCGGGCCCGGGATCGGCATCGTCGGCGACCGGGTGTCGGAACGGGTCGGGCAGGCCAGGGGATGCACCGCCCGCACCATTCGCCGATATCTCAAGCGGTCGATTGGGGCGCTCGGCGAACTGGCCGAAGCCCAGAAGAGCGCATGACCGAGCACCATGTGG
>CAZXDK010000118.1:0-2769 GCA_964639585.1 uncultured Gallionellaceae bacterium
AAGTGACGGGGGGCATCTTGTCTGACGGGACCGGTGGCGCATCCGCCCAGGGCCAGGATCATCAGGAGAAGGGCGCCTGTTATACGGAACATCATTCGTCTCATTTCAAAATTTCCTTCCTGCCGCAAAATTCTTACATATTACCGTTTTGTTGCCAGAGCACCCGTTTTTTCTTTTCCGGCGGGCGCGTTGAAACAGGCCGAGACGGGGATGATCCGCACTCCTTCGTTCTGCCAGAGCTGGGATGCTTCCTTGAGAGCCCGGAGCGTCCCGGGAATGGGGTGCCCTATCAACAGCGACGGCCTTCGCTTCTCCAAAGCCTGGCGGGGCGGACGGGTGAGGTTTGCAAGGGCGGTTGCATAACCGGGTGGATGATCGATAAAAACGGTCCGTTGCAAGAACCGGACGCCGGCCCTGGCTGCCGCCGCCCTTCCCCGGGAATCGGGGGTGGTCCTGGTGTCCACAAAGAAAAGTCCCCGTTTCGCGAGCTCCTGCATGACGACGAAAAGTCTGGCCTCATCCTCCATAAACCGGGAGCCCATATGGTTGTTCACACCGGAGATGTAAGGAACCGCAGCGATACCTGCTTCGATCCGCCTCCGGATCTCCTCTTCGTTCATATGGACGAACAACGCCCCCGCCCCCGGATTCTCCGCCGGATAAGACCGCGGTTCCATCGGCATGTGGAGAAGGATCTCCTTCCCCGCCCCATGGAGGATTCGGGCTGCTTCGACGGCATGAGGCGTGTGCGGGAGGATGGCGAAGGCAAGGGGCGCTCCGATCCGGACCAGTTCCTCCACCAGGCGAAGATCATAGCCTATATCGTCGATAATGACAGCGATCGGTCGCCCTCTGCGTTCGGCCTCCGACGGGGACCTCGCCGGTGTTCTTGATGGGAACGCCTTTTCCTGCGGGCTTGTTTCCGGGCGGTCGGGGACGATGGCCCGATCGGTCGCGCGTTCGATCCGGTCCGGCAGGATCATCACTACTGCGATCAGCACGGCAACGATCAGCGCGGCGAGGAAAGAAACCCGCTTTATCCTTTTGAAAAAACCCATGTGCTCCGTCTACCGGCGACGGTCACCCCTTCGTGTTCCTTTTGAGAATATCCCAGCTCTTGAGGATGTCGATCGCATTCTTCAGCTGACTGTCCCGGGCGAGGATCTCGTCTCCCTTGTCCTTATTCGGCTCCTCCGGTTTGGCGTCCATTTCCTTGGGAGATTTGATATGGCCTTTCAGATCCCTTTCCCGGAGCAGGTGATCCTCTGCAGGATCCTTTGCAACCTCCTTTTCTTCGAGCGGGCGGATGGGCTTCACCATGATATCGGGAGTAATCCCCTCCGCCTGGATGGACCGACCGTTAGGGGTGTAGTATCTGGCCGTCGTCAGTTTAAGTGCTGCGCCGCCTTCCAGAGGGATGACCGTCTGCACGGAGCCCTTGCCGAAGGTCTGGCCGCCCAGAATCACTGCCCGCCCGTTGTCCTGAAGAGCGCCGGAGACGATCTCCGCGGCGCTGGCCGTTCCCTCGTTGACGAGGACGACGATCGGGCAGGTCGGTTCATCCCCGTCGTTTTTCGCCACGGATTTGCTCTCCATCCCCTTGGATCGACCGCGTGTTGAAACGATGACCCCCGATTTCAGAAAAAGGTCCGACACCTCAACCGATTGGTTGAGGAGACCGCCGGGATTGTTTCTCATATCGATGACGAGCCCCTTCAGGGGTTGGACCTTCGCCTCGATCTCCCGGAGGGCCTTTTTCACATCGTCCACCGTCCGTTCCTGAAACGAGGCGATCCGGATGTAGCCTATCTGATCATCGTAGATCCTTGTTTTGACGCTCCTGATTTTGATGATGCTCCGGGTGATCACGTAATCTTTAGGTTTGGTCAGCCCCTCACGCATGATCGTGATGGTCACCTTTGTGTCCCGTGGACCGCGGAGCTTTTTGACCGCTTCCGTGATGGTGATGTCTTTCGTCGTCTTGCCGTCGATCCGGATGATCTGATCGCCCGCCTTGATACCGGCGACGTAGGCGGGGGTATCTTCGATCGGGGAGACGACCGTGAGCACGTCTTTCACGATGGTGATCTCAATCCCGAGCCCGCCAAAGCTCCCGCGGGTCTCCACCTCCAGCTCCTTGTACATTTCCGGGGTCATGAAGCTGCTGTGCGGATCGAGCGATTTGATCATCCCATTGATCGCCCCCTGAATCAGCTTGTCATTATCCACCGGTTCCACATAGTTCTTCTCCACCATGTCCAGGACCTCGCTGAAGGTCTTGAGGTTCTTGTATATATTCCGGTCGATGGCCGAGACGCGGCTGTCGCCGTAAGAACCGAGCAGGAACAGGGCGGTCAGAAAGGCAAAAAGTAAAAGCGCCCTCTTGCTGAGAATGGTATTCATCTAAGTCTCCTCCACGTTTTATGTGTGATCAATCTCAATGTCCGCTATGACAATACCACTTTTCATACAAATTTCCATTAAAAAAATATTGTAAATGTATTAAAATGGATTGCCGCAACGAACATTTACGTGTAAACAGGATACATGTCTGAAGCGAACTGGTTACGGAATCTTTGCCGATCAAGCGACGATCGATGGATAGGGGGCGTCTGCGGGGGATTGGGCAGACATACGCCGGTTCCCGCCTGGACATGGCGGGTGATATTTTCCCTGCTCTTTTTTTGCTTTGGTACGGGATTGCTTTTTTACGTCCTGTTGTGGGTATTTATGCCGAAAGAACAACCTTAAGGAGAAGACGACTATGAA
>CAZXDK010000119.1:0-2735 GCA_964639585.1 uncultured Gallionellaceae bacterium
TTCAGGATTTCTTCGTCGTAGATCTTTTCGAGTCTCAGTTTGTGTTTGGCCTCTTCATTGACGAGCAAGGTGAAGAGCTTTTTCAAATCTTCGTCGGTGTTCGAATCCTTCATGTCGTTATATAGTTTAAGGGATTTCTCCTCTCTTTTCATAGCGATCCGGAGTGTATCGCCATAGGAGAGACCGGGTTTCATATCCACCTCGACCATATAGTCACTGATATGGAGATCGAGAACTTTCTCGATCCTTTTCTGTGAAACCTTCTCCATATTCAGGTTTTCTAACAATTTGCGGTGGCCCTCCTCCTCTTTTGCAAGCGACAAAAAGAGCTCCTTGCCCCCGGAATATTTTGCATTCTGACTGGCTCCAGTGTAAAAATTGAAAGCCTCAATCTCCTTATCAATGGCAAACTGAATGATCTCTTTAAATTTCTTCTCGTCCATAACTTCTCCTTTCAGGTTGTGAAATGATTCTCATTTTATTAAATGAACCTCCTTTGGTCAAGGGAAAATTATTACAGTTTTGAGTTCGGAGTTCGGTGTTCGGAGTGTTTTATAATGTATGTGGATTTAGAATTTCGTGTCTCCGAACTACGAACTCATCACTCCGAACTATTTTTTCAACAGCCTCATCGAGTTGAGGATGACCACGAGGGAGCTGGCCTGGTGCATCACGGCTCCCAGGATCATGGTCACCCATCCCTGAGCTGAGAGAAAAACCAGCACCGTATTAAAGACGAGGGCAAAGGCAATATTCTCCTTAATCACCCGAAGGGCCTTCCGAGAGAGGCGGATAGCGGTCGGGATCTTTTCGAGTTCATCCGTCATCAATGCGATGTCGGCTGTCTCGATGGCTACATCCGTTCCTGCCGCACCCATGGCGATGCCGACATCGGCGGCGGCCAGCGCAGGCGCATCATTGACCCCGTCACCAACCATGGCCACTGTCTGGCCCTGTTTTTTCCACTCCTTTACCCTCAATACCTTCTCTTCAGGAAGAAGATTTGCCTCGTACCGGATCCCTAATTCTTTTCCAATCCGGTTGGCGACCGCTTCGCTGTCGCCCGTGAGCATCCAGATTTCAGACAGCCCTTCTCTCCTGATCCTATCGATGGTGGCCTTTGCCTTCTCCCTCAATGTATCCGCAATGGAAATCAGGCCGAGAAGGCGATGATCCAGCGACAGGAAAAGGGAGGTGGCTCCCTCCGACTCTTTCCGTTTCAAAACCTCCATGGCCGATTCCGGAATGGTCACCTTTTCCTCTCTGAGGAAATGGGCGCTGCCTAACAGGATGGCCTTCCCATTCCATCGGGCCTTTACCCCTTTTCCTCTCAGATTCTCAAAGGATTCGGGGTGGGGAATGAGGAGACCCAACTCTTCCGCCCTTTCCGTGATCGCTTTTGCCAGGGGATGCTCGGAACGTTTCTCCGCAATGGCTGCCCAGTAAAGGACCTCCTTTTCATTCAAGCCATCGAGTCCATTGATCCCTACCACTTTGGGCCTCCCATAAGTGAGGGTCCCGGTCTTATCCATCAAAAGGGTCTTTAATCTTCCCATCTGTTCGAGGTAAGCTCCTCCCTTGATAAGGATTCCCTGCCTGGCCGCATTTCCAATGGCGGCCACCACGGCTGTGGGCGTCCCAAGAACCAGCGCACAGGGACAGGCGACAATGAGGATGGTGATCGCACGGATGGCATCTCCTGTAATGAGAAAGGTTGCGAGAGCAATTAAAAGAATGGCCGGGATGAAGTATCGGGCAAAGCGGTCCATCACTCTCTGGGTGGGCGATTTTTCTGCCTGGGCTTCAAGGATCAACCGCTTGATCTGGGCCAGCTTTGTATCTTCAGCGACCTGATTGGTCTCAATCTCACATGAACCGGACTCATTAATGGTTCCGCAGTAGACCCGATCCCCGACTCCCTTCTCGATGGGAATCGACTCGCCGGTTAGCATCGACTGGTTGATCGAACCACATCCGGAGATGATCTTCCCATCCACAGGTATTCTCTCTCCGGGCTTGACGATCACAATCTCTTTGGCCTTCACCTCCTCGATTGGAACTCGAACTTCTTCCTGCTCCCTTCTTACCCATGCTGTCTTTGGAGCAAGCTGGATCAGGGAAGAGATTGCCCTGCGCGCCTTTCCAACGGTGAGATGTTCTAAAAACTCGCCGAGAAGCATGATGAAGATGACCGTTGCGGCCTCCTGATAGGCGCCGACAGAAGTTGCGGCGATGGCGGCAATGGAGACGAGGGTATCCACATTTAAATCGGGGATGAAGAGGGCCTTAATGGCGCTCTTCAGAATGGGGTAGCCTCCGAGGATCAAAGAGGCGATGGCAAACGCGGTCGAAAGGTAGGCTGGTCCCAGATGGAGCCACCCTGAGATATAGGATAGAGCCAGCGTTATTCCGGAGGAGGCCATAAAGAGCAAGGGCCTCATCTCGCTCCAGAAGGCGCGGGTCCTCTGGGCGAGGGTCTCCCTGACAACATAACCGGGCTGGGTGATGGCCTTCTTGATCTTCTCCTCTTCCACCCGATGCGGATCGTAGTAGACCGTGGCCGATGAGAGAACATAACTCACCTCTGCGGAGAGAACTCCGGGAAGGTGTTCCACCGAGTGTTCGATATTGAGAGCGCAATCCGCACAGTGGATGCCATCGATATCGACGATGATCTTCGACTTACCTTCGAACTTTTTTTCTTCCATCACTCATTATAAAAAATCGCAAAGCGC
>CAZXDK010000120.1:0-2700 GCA_964639585.1 uncultured Gallionellaceae bacterium
TCCAATCGGTCTTCAGATCCACCGCCATGCTCGCCCACCTTCCTTGCGTGATCGCGGTCGCGCAATATGCGGACCAGCGTTGTTCAGGGTTCTGCGAAGATCGGCGCGACGCCTTCGGCGTCGATGTAGACGACGCCGTCTTCGATCCGAACCGGATATTCGGCGAGCGGCGTCGCGTGCTCGTGGGTGGGTTGGCCGCTGTTCATGTCCCACGACCAGAAATGCAGCGGACAGGTCAGCGTCGTCCCATCGAAATCGGCGTCCGCCAAGGGAGCGTTGGTGTGCGGACAGACTCCCTGAAACGCCTTTACGACGCCGTCTTCCGGCCAGGCGAGAACGATGAGTTGCGCGTCGGCGATAACCACGCGCATTCCGCCCTCCATGAGGGTGTCTTCCTTGCAGACGCGAACAAACATGAAGGCGCTCCGTGCTGCTGGCTGCGAATTTGCATCGACAGCGAGCAAGATTCGAGCCGGGACGGATGGGAGGCGACGCCGTGCATAACAAGCGCTTGGAGGCGTTTCGCAATGATCCGGGCGGCGCCTGGACGCCCGCCGATTTTGAAATCACCGCCTCGCAATATGCGATCAAGTTCCGCAAGGTGACGGGAACGCATGTCGTGTTCACGCATCCTTCCGTGCCCAATTGCGTCGCAATCCCCATGAAGGCGAAGGTGAGAAGCGTTCACGTGAAGGCCTTCGTCGCGATGGTGGACCTCATGGATGAGTTGGACAAATGAGCGAGGCGCCCGTCTATCGAACCGAGCTCGGCCGCGGACCGCCAGAGGAGGGCGGCTATTACGTGCTGTCTTATCCAGAGATTCCCGGCTGCTTTGGCGTCGGCGGCACCGAGGCGGAGGCGGTGGAGGATGGGCGCCGCGCGCTGATCGCCGTGCTCGATGCGCTAAAGGCGGTCGACCGGCCGCCGCCAGAGGCGCGGGGGGAGAGCGCGTGAGGACGGAACATCATGGCTCCGACACGGCGGCGTTGCAGGAGTCTGCGGGCTGCGTCAACGCTGTGCCGGCGCTTTCCGTTCCGATGGGGTTCCGGCTGCTGGCGCTGCGTTGCTTTCACAATGATCCTGATCCGCCTGCCTTCGCCTGGCTCAATCAGCGCATCTTTCGCACGCCCGACCGCATGGGTCGGCACGGGTTGTTTTTTGGCGCCGCCTTTCGGCCGGAAATCATGGATTGGCTGATTGCGCGCGTCGGCCGGCCCTCGTCGCGCGAGAGCGGCAAGCCGCGGCGCAATCCCGACTGGCCAAATTTCTTCTGGAGCAGCGCGGAACGGACGTGGCCCGACGATACGCGCACCACGGAATGGTCGATCGAGGTCGCTTTTGCGAGCGAGGATGTGGCGAACGCCTTTCGCGAACGTTGGCGCGAGCGACTGTCCGGCGGATTCGACGACTGAATTTGCTAAGCCGCATGCGCCGTGTCGAGGCCGCGAAAGATCGCGCAGCGGCGGAAAACGGCGAGGCTCGGCGGCACATTCTTCTGGTGGCAGAACTTCGCCGTGAGCTTCGCCAACCCCTTTATGTCGCGGCCCGTGGCGGCGGGAAAAATCTCAACGAGGTCGTCGATGAGCGCGTCATCGACTTTCAGCGCGAATTGCTCGGTCATCACGCGCCAGATCCGGCGCTTCGCGTCAGCGTCTGGCGGGTTGTATTTGATCAGCGCGATGCAGCGCGAGACGATCGCCTCGTCGATGTCGTCGACGCGGTTCGTCGTCAGGAAGAGCAGACCGTTGAAATATTCGAGCACGCGCAGGAAGACGCCGACGACGGCGTTCATGGCGATGTTGTCGTCGCGGCGCTTGATGTAGACGTCGGCCTCGTCGATCAGCATCACCGCTCCCCAGCGCTGGGCCCGGGTTAAAATCTCCTTCAGCGCCGTCTCCATTGTGCCGACGTTGAGGCCCAATTGGCCGGAATGCACGCGGTACAAGGGACGCTGGATGATTTCCGAATAGACTTCCGCGGTCAGCGTTTTGCCAACGCCGGGCGGGCCGGCGCAAAGCACCGTCGTGCCGCCGGATTTGCCTTGGACGATGTCATCCATCAGCACGTCCATTTCGGCGGTCAGAATGTCGATGAGATCCGTCTGCTCCTCCGGCAGCACCAGCTTGCTCTTCAACTCGGGCTGATAGCGATAAAGCCGCATCTCGTCGACATGCACCCAGACGTGATGGTGCAGATCGAGATGGAACATCAGAATGTAGGGATGCACGGGAACTTGCGTGAAGAGTCCCGGCGGAATCTGCTCGCGCAGCTCGGCGATTTCGTCCTCGCCGGAGAAATTGTTGCTCTTGCCCGCCTTGCGCAGAAAATGCCCGAGCACGTCGCCCGGCGCCTCCAGCGTCAGGTTGCGCGCCGAGAGCACCGCCTCGTCATTGACGAGTCGCGCCTCGCCGCCGCTCGTCGAGAGGACAATGACGTCCTTGCGCGTCCAGTCCGTGTCGCGATGCGTGGCGTTGGGGTCTTCGGCGTGAAAGCCAGAGCCTTTGCCGGAAAATTGCGCGCCATAGCGTCCGCGCCAATCGAAATAGGTCTCGCTCGCCGCGTCGAAGGCTTCGATCAGCGCCGGAGTCTCGCGCAAAAAGCCCTTGGCGGCGAGGATTTCGCTGATCGTTCGGCCGACGACGTCCGGCGCCATGATGCGCATGAGATTGGTTTGCAGCGTGCCCTTGGCGTTGGCCTTCA